>NZ_CP009920.1:2722500-3377653 GCF_000832985.1 Priestia megaterium NBRC 15308 = ATCC 14581 | reverse complement strand
TTGCCGTACAAATCAACCGCACACACAATATTGGGATTGTAGTTAAAAAGAGATTGATAATACTCTTCTTTTAATTGACTCTCCCTCACTTCTTCTTGACGCTTAAAAGCTGCAACGAGCAGGAAGACAATGAGTAGCGTAATTGTGATACTTGCAATAATATTGGAAAATGGCGCTTGATACGGCAGCCACTGCCCCCATTTTCTAGCAACTGAGTGTGCAATATGCAGCTTCATTCCATACATACTGATGAAATGCATAACTGAAATTCCAATGCCCAGTAAAATAGAGCTAACAAGTTTAAGAAACGGATTAGCCTTCACGCTTTTCGAACGAAAAAACAAGTGCATCGCATAAAATGCAACGACCAGGGCGATGATGATAGAAAGCAAAACAGATAGCAGGGCATAATGAATTCGTGCTTCTGTTTCGATTGCTGCCATTGCAATGTAATGCGTACCCAGAATGCTGCTTCCTAAAATAAGCCCTGACCATACCGACGTGCGCCATTTCCAGAATGTCCAAAACGCAACTAATGATCCGCTAATCGCTATTATTAAAGCAAGGACAGAAAGTACAGCATCAAAATGAAAGCTAACAGGAACATAATAAGCAAGCATAGCAATATAATGCATCGCCCCCACTCCAAGCCCCATTGAAGTTGCTGACAGTGTAAGCCACAAATAATTGTTCCGCTGTTTTTTTATCATTTTGCTCATAATATCAAGTGCTGTATAAGAGGCAAGAATCCCTACAATGACAGCAAGAAATACGGTAAATTCATTATAGTGACCAGTAATTGACATCATTTGCTTTCCTTTCAATTCAACGTTACTTCTTCTATCTAACTCTTCTCATAAGAACTATATTACTATCATTTATTCCGAAAGCAGACACATGAAATAGACGAAACTTGCATAAGCTTCGTCCTTTCATCAACATAGCTATTTTAGAAGCAGCAGCATCTCTTAATTCGTCATTAACTGATGCAGCTGTTTTTGAACGTCTTGGATTTTTAATTTTGAGATATGAGCATATTCATCAATTTCTAAGAAATAAACAAGATATGTTTCGTTTTTTGGTGTGATGTGCGAAACTTTCTGTAAATTCACGATATAAGACCGGTGTGTTTGACTAAATACAGAAGGGTTCAAATACATATAGATATCACTAATATTTTCATATGTCTCATAGACACGTGATTGAGTATAGATTAAGCATTTTTTTCCGGATTTCTCGATAAAAATAATTTGATCAATTGGAATGTAATAAGTAGAACCATTAAATTTTACAGGTAGTCTTTTTAATTTCTCCCCTGGCTTTTTTGACTGATTTTTATCAATTCCAATGGAGTTTTTTGCCCGCTCTAACGCCATATAAAGCCTGGTTTTTTCAATCGGTTTTACAATGTAATCCAGTGCTGACAGCTCAAATGCCTTCACAGCAAATTCATCATAACCAGTGATAAAAATGAAGTTTAAATTCGGCTTAATGCGCAGGCACTTTTTTATGGCATCTACCCCGTTAATCGTAGGCATATTAATGTCTACGAGCAAAAGGTCTGGACTCTTAGCCATCACTTCCTGTACAAGCTGCTCTCCGTCTTTGCAGATGCTAATCACTTCAAATTCCGGAAGCTGTTCTATAAAATAATCTAAAATTTCAACCGAATCTTCGTTATCATCGGCAATAATTAAGTTAATTTTGTTCATCCTGACTCCCCCTAGGATACAATGTTAAAGTATAGTACGAACTATTGCCCATTCTGTTTTATGCATGTCTACACATCGTTATAGTGCTTTTATGTTGAGATGAATGATCTACACGGACGCTAATCGTTAATAAACACACAACGATTGTTCATGGGGAATATTGCAATAATTGTAGGTTTTCTAGAAGAAGACATAAAAACCGTTTATCCATTATCATTTATTTTCCTAACAATGATTTAATACCCTTTTTATAATCTGTAAATCAGCATGTCAAAATCTTTATTTAACATTTTAGATAAAGGCGACACGCTCTTTTCAATCATTTTGTTTTCTCTTACTATTAAAACATGTTCTACGCTCTTTCACCCATACTTTTGTTAATTTTTTTACTTTTTATTAAAGGTAATTACTTACATATTGTCCTTAACAACCATGGTTTTGTGATTTCATCCAAAAGAATTTATGTATTTTTTATTCATTTTATTATAAAAATTCTAGCATACAAAGGTATGAACTTACATATGTATTCCGAACTAGTTCCTTTTAAAACTATGATTATTATACCATTTCATAGTATAAATCACATATAGTTAAACGTGAAGACTTTCCATTTCTTTAAGTGTTCAAAGCTATTTATTTGTAAAATAAATAGCTTCATTCCTCTATAAAGGCTACATAACCTAATTAACCATCTATTATTTGTAAAAAAACAGGCCTAAAGTTATAACCCGACCTGTTTTGCATTCATTTCTTATTTTTCATTTTTTACAATTTGCTGTGCTTGTTTTGATACAAAGAAGCGATTCTTTTTATCCTGTACCACTACGCTGTCCATTTGAATTTCTTTTCCATTTACAATAGCAATATTTTTATTTACTGGAAAACGCACCGTTCGCTTATTGTTTGTAACAACCAGCACAGGGTTGTTTTTGTCTTTTGAGTCAACCGCTACCTTTGAGCCTTTAAAAGCTTTATTTGCTTCAATAAATAATTCATTTGTTAACTGGTTTAAGTTAATATTCATTGATTTAGCCATATGTTTGGCAATATCCGTATTATCAAAGTGCCCCGTTGGTCGATTTACGCCGTATGAATACAGAAATACATCCTCACCCGTATGACCGCCCGTTGTGAATCCAAGGTTTGCTCGGTTGGCTAATAACTTCGATAGTGCAGCACTGATTTCTTTTTTATCTCTTGCTTTAGTCAGCTGCGCTTTTTCCTCTGAAGTTAGATTTGATAAACCATACAGAGCAGCTACTTCTTCTTTATTTGATAAATCTTCTTTTAATTTAGACGTAGCACCTTCTAACGTCATTTTTGCTTTTTTTAATGGATCAATATAAGCAGAAACAGGTGTGGTATCATATCCTTTTGTTGTATTTGCATTACCGATTGAAAGACCGCTGTTTCCGTGATCGGCAATCGCAATAACCATCGTATTTCCATCTTTTTCAGCGAACTCTACTGCTTTGCCTACTGCTTCATCAAACGCTAGTACATCGCTAATCATGCCTATTGGATCATTCGCATGAGCTGCCCAATCGGTTTTGCTTCCTTCAACAAATAAGAAAAACCCGTCTTTATCTTTGGATAGTGTTGTTATTGCTTTATTTGTCATCTGGGACAACTTTGGCTGTTCTGCTTTTGTCTGCGGTCGGTCCATATCATACGCTAAGTCTCGGTCGGCGAAGCTCCCCCAGATTTTTTTGGCGCGTGACTGCTCTAATTCCTTTTTATTTTCTACAAAGTCATATCCTCTTTTATTCAATACATTGACTAAGTTTTCACTATCTTTCCGGCTTTTTTCTTCTTTTCCCGGAAGAAGAGATTGCTTACCTCCTCCAAGCACTACATCAATGTTTTGATACACTTGCTGCTCCGCTAGCGTTTGAAAATCATCACGGTTATAGTTGTGGGCTGAAAAACCAGCTGGTGTGGCGTGCTGGATTTCAGAAGTAGCCACAATTCCTGTCGCGCGCCCTGAAAGCTTTGCTCCTTCTAGAACGTTTGCTACGGGACGAAATTGATCTTCTTTTTCTACGGGTTTAATTCCAGGTGTATTCACTACTGAAGGAAGCACACCTACATAGCCTGAATTTGATTTATTTCCTGTTGCTAAAGCAGTAGCTGCCGGAGCGGAATCTGTAATAGCAGATTCTGCCGAATACGCACGTACTCCCCCGGCCATCAGCTGATCCATATGTAACGGTTTTCCCTTGTACCATCTTGCGAGTGTAGTAGCATTTGAACTCGTCCCGTCCATTACCATCATAATGACATTTTGAGGTTTCTTAGCTGACTTGTGCTCCACTTTTGCTTCCGTTTGAATAAGTGAGTTTCCTACACCAAACGAGGCCAATGCTACGGCTCCTGCCAGTGTAATACCTGCTAATTTTTTCTTCATATAAATGTACCCGCTCCTTTATTTCATTATCTTCGACATGTCTAAAGTTACCATTCAAACGTAAATCCACTGTTTACCCACTGTAAAAGAGTGTAAAGTTTGTCTTTATATTCTTCCTTTCTTCTTGAGAAAAAATAGTCGAATAAAAAGGAAGTACATGAACAAACTACCAGTAATAGAAAGTCAAGTGAGGGGCACGGTTATGTTTAAACATTTATTTAAAAAAAAGAATGCAGACGATCAGCCCAAAAAATCATTGGATGAACTGATTAAACAGTTTAAGAAATCAAGTGACTTTATGACATTAGCCATTGGCTCACAGCATCGAAAATACATCATTACTTATTTTAAGCAGCTCGTAAACATGCAAAGCGTTGAAGATAAAATACTCGAGCCCTTTCAAAAACTAGACTTCACGTTAAGCAGTGTGCAAGAAGTCGAAAACGTTCTGCCAATCGAAGATATTTCCGTTACAAAAGATACAAAAGAGATTTTAGAAAAGATGCTGCGCGGCTACGTAATGTTTCAATTACATAAAGACGATAAGCTAGTAGCGCTTATTAAAGTTCAAAGCTTTGATACAGGTTTTCGAAAAGAAAATGAAACGGAAAATGAGTTCAGCGTTGTTGGTCCTAAAATTGGTTTTGTAGAGGATTTAGATGTCAATCTCTATTTAATGAGAAAAACGGTCATTTCCGAAAATCTTATTTTTAAAGAACTTACCGTAGGAAACAAATCGAAAACGCGCGTCGTTCTTGTTTACTTAGAAGGCGTAACGAACCCTCAGCACGTAGAGACTATGACGCAGCGCCTTGAAGATATAGATTTCGACGTCATTTTTGATAGTACAATGCTTGATCAATTAATTTCCGATAATTCTTCTACGGCGTTTCCGCTTTTTTTAACAACCGAGCGGATTGACCGAGTCTTGTTTAGTCTGTTAAACGGGCAAGCTGCCTTCTTTTCAAGCGGTTCACCCTACGCAGTTACGGGGCCGTCAACGCTGCTTGACTTCTTTGTTTCACCTGAAGACTACTATCTGCCGTGGGTTCTAGGATCTTTTTTCCGAGTTATTCGTATTTTAGGCGTCTTTTTCTCTATTTTTGCTACGCCTCTTTATGTAGCCATTGTTACGTATCATTATGAGATGCTTCCAAAAGATTTGCTCGGGCCTATTATTTTTTCAAGGACAAACGTTCCTTTTCCACCGGTCATCGAAGTACTTTTTTTAGAAATAACCATTGAACTGCTTCGCGAGGCCGGAGCCAGACTTCCAACAAAAGTAGGTCAAACGCTGGGAATCGTAGGCGGGATTGTTATTGGGCAAGCAACAGTAGAAGCTGCATTAACAAGCAATATTTTACTTATTATTGTTTCACTGACAGCTTTAGCCTCTTTTACAACGCCTATTTTTAAAATGTCTAACACCATCCGTTTATTACGTTTTCCTTTTATTTTGTTTGCTACTGCGTTTGGTTTAGTCGGCATTACGTTCGGCTTTTGCTTCCTGCTGGTTCACTTGCTTCGTTTAAAATCTTTGGGCATGCCTTATCTTGTTCCGCTTTTTCCGTTTCGTCCAACAGAGTATAGGGATACCTTTCTGCGATTGCCCTATAGTCATACAGCAAAGCGGCCAAGCTACTTGCGTCCTTTAGAACGCTTCCGCTATAACCCTAATAAAGCGAATAAGACTAAACGAAAAAGTAATTTAGATAATGAGTAAAGCGGGGAAACGCCATGAAGAGAATACTTATTTTATGCACTTGTCTTACTTTCTTAACGAGCTGTGCAGACCGTGAAACAATTGACGAAATTCAAGTAGTCAACTCCATCGGATATGATTATATTCCTCAAAGCAATAAAGTGAGAGGAACCATTTTATACCCTATTTATAAGTACGGGCCAACGGAAGAACCTAGTATTATTGCGGCTACTGCTAATTCATCCTTTGATATTCCGCTTCGTTTAAACAATAAATCATCTCTTCCGGTCGCTTTTGGTCAATTAAGGAGCATCGTCATGGGAAAAGAATTTGCAACACATGGCGTGGATGAATTAGTAAACACAATTGCTAGAAATCCAGACCTTGGACGTAATATTAAATTAAGCATTGCAGATGGTAACGCACATGAATTATTGAGCTCTGTTACGAAAAAGAAAATTAAAGACTATCAGTTTATTTCTAATTTAATCGAACAAAATATCCGCACAGAAAATTTGCCTAACACCAATTTACAAATTTTTTTATTCAGTTTTTTTAGCGACGACCGCGACCCTTATCTTCCTGTTTTAGCGCAGCAAAAAGATGCCATTAAATTAAAGGGACTGGCGCTTTTCAAAAAACAAAAAGTCGTTACAACCATCGGAATGAAAGAAACGTTTTTATTTAAGCTGCTAACAAGCGGAGCAAAGCACGGCCGCTACTCGGTAAAAATTAAAGAAAGTGACCGTAAAGGTGAAATTATACTGCAAAACTTGCGCACCAAAACAAAGTATGAAATTAAAGGAAATCATCAACATCCAAGTATTATTGCGCACTTAACTATCAATGGCCTTGTAAAAGAGTTTCCTGGATGGATAGATTTAACAGACCCGGCTAGTATTAAAATGGTTGAAAAAACGCTTCAAAAAGATATTGAAAAAGACGGGGATGCCTTTATTAAGAAGCTTCAGCGGCACAAAATCGACCCCATTTGTTTTACAGATTATGTTCGAAGTAAAACGCGAGGGTTTAACAGTGAAAAATTCAAAGCGCAATATCCGGATATGAATATTGAAGTAAAAGCTCGCGTTCATCTTATTCAAACCGGTATTAGCAACTAGGAGGAAGAAAAGATGCACAATACAATTAAAGAAGAAAATCAAGTTTCCCCTTCTTTTCTTTTTTTTCTAGTGCATTCTACGCAAATTGGCGTTGGGATACTAGGATTTCAGCGTCTCATTATTAAAGGAGCTGGTTATGAAGCATGGATATCTATCATCCTTGCTGCGATCAGCGTCTGTATTTTACTAGCCATGGTTTTTAATATCTTAATCCGCGAAAACAGCGATATTGTTGATATTCACCGGTTATATTTTGGGAAATACCTCGGAGGAGCTTTCACTCTTGCGGCATCGGCTTATTATTTTATTTTTGCGTTAACCATTTACCGGACGTACGTAGAAATTTTACAAATATGGATGTTTCCGCAGCTGGAAACATGGATTGTATCACTTGTTTACTTACCTATTATTTACTATACAGTCTCCGGTGGATTTCGTGTGATTACTGGAATTGCTTTTTTTGGAGTTATGCTTCCCTTGCCGCTCGTATTTGCCTTACTTTATCCATTAAAATATGGGCATCTTAATAATTTATTTCCTTTATTTGACCACACGATATGGGAATTTTTAATTTCAACTAAAATGATGACTTTTGAGAATTTGGGATTTGAATCCGTGCTTTTTTTCTATCCTTTTATAAAAAACGGCGCTACTAGCCAAAAATGGGGTCAACTTGGGATTTTGTTCAGTGCTTTTTTATACTTGTGCACAGCATTAGTTTCATTTGCCTACTTTAGCCAGGGACAGTTAATGCATACGATCTGGCCAACTTTAACGATGGCCAAAATTATTGAAATCCCCTTTTTACAGCGTTTTGAATATATTTTAATTTCTCTGTGGCTTTTAGTCGTTCTTCCTACTATTGCTGTCAGCGTATGGTGTACCATTCGTGGATTTAGTAAAACATTTAATAAGCCGCCTACGATTTTTCTCATATTCGTTCTTATTGCTCTTCTTGGTTTCTCTATTTTCTTTGATGATCGGGAAACCATCGATCAGCTTAATACACGATTATCCATGACCGGCTTTTACTTTATTTATGGCTACATTCCTTTCCTTTTTCTCTATAGCCTCATTCGAGCCAAAATAAAACAAAAGAAAGCACAAAAAGAAGAGCGTGAGCCAACTTTAAGTTGAATCACGCTCTTTTTCTCATATTATTTTATTTGTTAAATAAAACCGTGTATTCCCCGTATCCTTCTTTTTCTAAATCTTCTTTCGGAACAAAGCGAAGAGCTGCTGAGTTGATGCAGTAGCGCAAGCCGCCTGCATCTTGCGGACCATCGTCAAATAAATGACCTAAATGAGAGTTAGCCGTCTTGCTTCGTACTTCTGTACGAACCATATTATGACTAACGTCCATGTTTTCTTTTACTTCATCTTTATTAATCGCTTTTGTGAAAGACGGCCATCCGCATCCGGCATCATATTTATCAGTTGAACTAAACAACGGCTCTCCTGATACGATATCTACATAAATACCATCTTCTGTATGATCCCAAAATTCATTGCGAAACGGAGGTTCCGTTGCGTCATTTTGAGTAACTTCATACTGAATAGGCGTTAATGTCGTTTTCAGCTGCTCGTCGCGTCCAAAGTCTTTCCAGTTTTCTTTAATAAAACGATCACGTCCAGACCCGCGTCGATACATAGCATAGCGGAATTTATTTTTCTTATAGTAACCTTGATGGTATTCTTCCGCTTCATAAAACGGTTTTGCCGGTAGAATTTGTGTAGCAATCGGCTCAGAAAAACGACCGCTTGCTTCTAATTGCTGCTTCGATTCTTCAGCTAGTGCCTTTTGGTGTTCATTGTGATAAAAAATAGCTGTTCGATATGAATCGCCTCGATCCGCAAATTGTCCGCCTGCATCAGTTGGATCAATTTGAGGCCAGTATAGTTCTAAAAGCTTTTCATATGGAAAAACCTCTGGATCAAATGTAATTTGGACCGCTTCATAGTGGCCCGTTGTTTCTGAGCATACTTCTTTGTACGTCGGGTTCTCTTTGTGACCGCCTGTATAGCCAGATACAACTTTTATAATGCCTGGCTGTTCATCAAAGGGCTTCACCATACACCAAAAACAGCCGCCGGCAAAAGTTGCTACTTCATATTGTTCTGTCAAAAAGATGACCTCCTTCATGTGTTCTTTCTATTATTATACGCTGATTTTATGTTCTCACCAACTAACTTGCCTTTCATACTCTTTGCGTTTTAAGACAAAAAAATAATCAGTGAAAGCCATGTTCGCTGATTATTCTTCCGCATTTAAAGCGCTTTATTTTTGATCGCCTTTAATTTTGTGAAACAGTTTATTCACCGTTTCAATTTCTTTATCTGTAAAGTGCTCAAAACGCTCAAGGAAATAGGCTCGTTTCTTCTCTTGAATAGCATTAAAAATATCCTGTCCTTCCTTGGTCAGTTCGATATCAATAATACGCCGATCGTTTTCAGACCGTTTGCGTGCAATGTAGCCTTTTGATAAAAGCAAGTCGGTTACCGCGGTAATGTGGCTTGCTGAAACCTGAAGATACTTTGATAAATCAGTTGATCGCTGCCTGCCGGAATCAACCAGCATACGAAGCACCATAAATTCATTTGTTGATAGCTCTGAATTGTATACTTCATTAATTTCTTGGCGTAGCTGTCTGAACACAAAGCGAAACAGCGTCTCCATTTCTTGAACGAGCTCTTCTCTTTTTTTCACTTGTCACTCTCCTTAACGCTATCGCCTGATAACGAATATGTATTTACGAAAGTATTTCACTTTCTTAACTTAATTAGTTTTATCAAATTACTAAGCGTTTCGTCAACTATTATTGAGATTTTTTTCCACAATTCTGTACAAATTGATGTATTTTTCATAAAATTCCATAAAAAAAGCGATTTACCGTTATGGTAAATCGCTGCTAATAGCTAAAAATACCGGTTAAAAAGCTTCTCCATCTCGGAACAGGCTTTTTACCTTTTAAGCTGTCTTCACTTTTTAACTGACTTTCAAGTTCCACTACTCGATTTTCTAATTTCGTAATAACTTTATTTAATCGATCGATTTCTGAACGATGCTCTAAAATTTGAAAAGTCACTACTTCTCCCGCTTTTTCTTCTGTACGCTTTTCATTTTCAATTAGCCTTAAAAAAAGCTGATCAAGCTGCTTTTGCATGTCTTGTGCACGTTCATCAGATATAACGACTTCCTCTTTTTCCACTACTTTTTCTACCACTTTGACGACGGCTTGACGATTGCGGTTTTTTTGAAAGTTTCTAAGTGCTTCAACATTTTCTTCTGTAAACTCACAGTGTCCCGATTCATTTCTCTCTAGCTCGATATCTGCCATTTTGACCCACTTTAATACCGTACTTGGATGTATTCCTAGCGCTTTTGCCACATCTACCGTTTTCATCGTCATGTTCCATCCCTCCATTTTTTTCATTTACTAGCCATTTCGAGAGAAATTTTTAAATCCCTTCATACGTGACAAAACTAGTATGAATTCGTCAAAGAAAGTGGACGTTCAACAAATGAAGAAAATGATGTCATTATTGCTTAGAAAAACTCGTACAATCCTTCTGCAAAATAACAAAATTCGTGCTGTGAAATCCCCTTGCCGTATCCCTTAAAAAAACACGCGCGCTCTTTACCTGTAAAAATTCCGTCTTCAAAGCGAACAGCAAGGGCCATATCATAACGAGCGTCTCCCCAAGTTCCTCCGCTCCAGTCAATAACAGCTGTTATCCGACCGTCGTGCACAAGTACATTATCAATCGTGTAGTCTCCGTGAATAAGCACCTCTTGTTTGCATATCATGTTTTGCTTCTGCAGTTGTTTTAGCAGCTGTTGATTTCCGTCTACCTTATAGTGGATTAAATTGTACTCTGCCTCTTGCAGCATTCGGTGGATCCACAGCTGCTTACTCACTAATTGTTCTGGACACTTCGCATCGTGAATGCGAGCAAGAAGACGCCCCATTTCGTAGACAATGTGCTCGCGCTTTTCTTCATTATCTTCTTTCTCTAAATACTCTCTTACAGTTTTTCCTTCAAAAAATTCTAGCAGCAGCCAGCTCTCTTCTGCTGTTTTGACGAATTTGTAAACGATCGGACTTCGACATTCTGCCAGTGCTTGTATATTCTTTAATACATAATATTCCTTATATAACCATTTTCTGTACTTTTCCCCTTTTGTCCGCTTTAAAACATACCTTCCTTTAACGGTATGAAGGATACCAACATCCGACGTACATCCCTGCTTTGGAAACGTCACTTTTTCGATTTGTTTCACATACTTTTTTATAGAGTCAGGAATTTCTTCTACTATAATAGGATGCAACTGTCTCACTCTCCTTTCTTCCTACATTCTCTTTTAATTGCTCTTTCCCTACACAAAAAGTTGAGACATAACGAAATCAATTGAATCTAGAGATAAACAACTACACATACGATAATCATAACAATGAAAAAATCCGAACGAGTTGGATTCTTTATCAAGAACCTCGACTTATCGTTCGGACCTTCCTTCAACTAAACTACTTTTGCCCAGTCTCTTAACCTTTACCAAGCACCCAGCGGCTTTTGGTAAACATCGTATAACCAATCGTAAATAAAACAACTGTACAAACCGACAAGCTTCCTATTGTATAGGCAAGACTCTGCATGTCATAGACACCGTAGAGAAGCTGTTTCATAAGTGCAAATACGTTATAAATAGGAATTAAGAATCCGCTTGGCTGCAGTTCGTGTACGGATTTTCCCATCAGTAAAAAGCATGGCAGTATCGCTACTGTAACAATTTGCGATGTATAGCTTTGCGCTTCTTTAACCGAACTTGCTAAGAGACTAAAGATACAAAGAATTAGCCCTGCTAATAAGGCAAACAAAGTGATAGCCACTAGTAATGAAGCGCTAAAAGCAATGAGATGATTATTTAGATTCAAGGCATCATTTAACGTCACGGTAAAGTAGCGTACAAAAAGCACAAATGAAATAGTAGAAAGCACTCCGCTTAAGACCCCAAATGTAGAAATAGTAAACCACTTCCCTATTAGTAAATGTAGTCTTTTAATAGGAGCCATGAGTAGAGCTTCCATCGTTTTTCGCTCTTTTTCTCCTGCGAAAATATCATTAGCGGAAGGTACAATACCACCTAACACCCCTATAGCAATAATCATAGGAGCATAAATTGCCACCATAATTAATGAACTATTATCTTTATTTGAAAGGCTTTGTTCCTTGACATAGAAGGGCTGAATTGTTTGATCATTAATATTTAATTGTGTTAAACGTTCTTTTATAATGCCGTCTCTCTGTTTATTTAATATAGCTGTAACGTACTCTGTTGTACGTGAAGATTCTACGCTATCTGGACTTGTATAAATCATTACGTCCGGCGATTGCATATGGAGAATTTTATCAGAAAATTTCTTATCAACTTTTAAAGCTACTGATGCTTTGCCTTTTTCCACTGTTTGAAGCGGATCTTCGCTTTCCACAACTTGAAGGTTTCTATCTTTCTTTAACCATTCCACTACACTTGTATCTGAGCCTTTCTCAACAGCTATGGACATACCATCAGGTTGATTACTAGACATCATTCTATCTACAAAAAACAGCATCCCTACATTTAATAAAATAGGAATCAACACACTAAAGATAATCGTCTTTCGATCTCGCAAACAATCAATTAACTCTTTTTTATAAATATGCCAAATCATATTAAGCCCCCCTCACGATACGCGACATAAAGATGTAGTTTAAGTCTGTGCTTTCCTCTTCTTTATAAAGCTGTTCATTTGTTCCTTGATAAATCATTTTTCCTTTATGAATCATGATGATAGACTGACATAGCATCTCCACTTCTTCCATAATGTGACTGGAAAAAACAATCGTTTTTCCTTCTCTTTGCAGATTTTTAATAAGCTCACGAAACATGTTTGCTGATGTAATGTCTAACCCTGTAGTCGGCTCATCAAATAGGATAACGTCCGGGTTATGAAGAATAGTGCGTGCAATGGCTACTTTTTGACGCATTCCTTTTGAAAAGCCTCCGACGCGGCGATCCAAGTAGTCTTTCATTCCAAAACGTTTGGCCAGTTCCTCAATCCTTATCTTTGTTTCATGTTTGCTCATTCCATAAAACTTAGCAAAATAAGCTAAGTTTTCACGCGCAGTCAAACGGTCGTATAAACCTGTTTCACCGCCAAAAAGGACGCCGATTTTTTTCTTTATTTTATCAGGCTGTTTATGAATGTTTATTCCGTGAATGAACATATTACCTTCGGATGGTTCAAGTACAGTCGACAGCATACGTAAAAGAGTTGTTTTCCCCGCTCCATTTTCACCTAATAGTCCTACAATTTCTCCTTGTGCGATGGTTACATGAATATCTTGAACAGCTGCAATTGTTTGCTTTTTCTCTTTAAAATATTTCGTCACACCTTTGATTTCAATCATATCTGCTCTCCCCTTTTACTGTGATTGAATCTATCTTAGCTTATTTTTCATACAGCATCTTCCATCTTGTCATAAAGAGGGTTTTTTATGTCGCGAAACGTCCTTTCTATCTTGTAAATCATGGTAAAATAGTGTGGTAATATCCAATAGAATGAAACAAAGAGGGTTTTTATTTATGAAAGTAGGATTAGTGGATGATCATTCATATGATTTAGAAAAATTGAGGATTTCTTTAGAAAGAGAAGATGATATAGACATACTTTTTTCGACTAGCAGCGCGGAGGAAGCTTATAACGAAATTAAAAAAAATGAAATTGATTTATTAATTACAGATATTGAAATGCCAAAGCTATCAGGTTATGAGCTTGCAGACTTTATCAATGCTTACGCACTTGATATTCAAGTCATCTTTGTCACTGGGCACAGCGGCTTTGCCGTTCATGCATTTGAACTCAACGTTTTAGACTACATTATGAAGCCTTATTCTAAAGAGCGTCTGTTAAAAGGCATTCAGCGTTTTCATCAAAAAAAACAATCAACTGACACAAGAGATAAGCTTATTTTAAAACAAAAAACCGAAATGCAAGTGCTGAACAAACAAGATATTATATTTGCAGAACGAACAGGTCGCTCTACCACAATCATAACGATAAATGGAGAATTTAGTACTTATCAATCATTAAACGAAATTGAAAAAGAATTAACAGCGAGTCATTTTCTAAGGTCTCATCGAGCTTTTATTATCAACATTTCCTATATTCAAAATTTCTCCCTGTATACTAAGCACTCCTACTCAGTGATGTTTCAAAGCACCGAAAAAACAGCTTTAATCACGAAAACAAATTTAGACATCTTGCAAAAAGAATACTTTTAAAGGAGGGACTATCTAAAATGAAACTATTTTACACACTAGTTTTACTAACTGTTTTCGTGCTCCTCTTTTTTAAAGACCTGCCTGTTAGTTTACATCTCCTACTTTGTTCTTTTATAATTGGTTCATTTTTTATATGGAGAAAGAAATATCAAACGGCTCCTCCACTAACGATAAAAAAAGCAATCGTACTGACGTCTTTTTTCCTGCTTTTATTTAGCCTATCTTCACCTTTTAGCATTGCCCTAACCGTTATCGCAATGATTGGTTACATGACCGACATGTTTTCCTCTTATCAACAATACATATTCGTAACCAACCGGGAAAACAGTGCTTCACGTGAAATTCAAAAAAACAATGAGCTTTTTCAAGCGTTAAGGGCTGAAAGACATGATTTTATTAAACATGTCAGCGCCGTATCCTATCTTCTAGAAACAAATCAAAGACAGCAGGCACAAGAGTACATTCAAGATTACGTTGAAGCTTTGAATGATACCCATTCATATATTCAAGGTGAACATTCGCACGTTGCTTCTGTTGTACATCAAAGCAAGAATCAAGCACATACGTGGGGAATACATATGAATGTTCAATTAGATTCACCGTTATCACAGCTGCCTTTAAAGCACCTTGACCAAATGAATCTCATTATGAATTTACTGCATAATGCTTTAGAAGCCGCTCATTCTTCTGAGAAAAAAGAGATAACCGTTTCGAGTATGATCCGAAGTGGCATTTACATTTTAGAAGTCAGCAATTCTACTGCTCCTTTATCACGAGAGCGTCAAGATCACTTGTTTACTTCTTTTCATGTTACAGAAAAGAAAGAACGCCACGAAGGCCTTGGCACGTGGATCATTTCTGAACTTGTTTCCAACTACCACGGACGCTTGGAATATACGTATAACGATTTAACTCTTTCCATTAAAATAAAATTTCCAATAGTCGTTTCCTCAAAACAAGCAACATAGCCGCCGCAGCCCAAGCGGCTTTTTTTCGTATGAGCCTCTTCTATACGCACACACTATAAAAAGCACCGAAAAAAAGAAATATTTCACACTTGTTTTAACTCTTTTATCGTCACTTTTTTAGTTTTTGATTTTTTATATGCAAATCTATTGCATTTCAAGTAAAAAACGAATATTATATATCATGTTGCTTTTAATGTTCGTTATTTTTGGAGGTTACTTATGTTTAAGTTAAAAGAATATAACACGGATGCTAAAACGGAGATTTTAGCTGGTATTACAACGTTTTTAACCATGATTTATATCGTCATTGTGAACCCAGTTATTTTGTCCAGCGCCGGCGTTCCTTTTGATCAAGTATTTACAGCTACTATTATTTCAGCAGTCGTAGCTACGCTATGGATGGCTCTTGCAGCTAACTATCCAATCGCTATTGCTCCCGGTATGGGAATGAATGCATACTTTGCTGCTTTAGTTGTTGGTTCAAATGGAAGTATCGACTATGCTACTGCTTTTTCAGCTGTATTCGTAGCGGGCATTATCTTTATCATCCTATCGTTAACATCGTTTCGTGAAAAATTAATTGAAGCTATTCCAAACAATTTAAAGCACGCGATTAGTGCTGGTATCGGTTTATTTATTGCTTTTATCGGGCTTCGTTCAGCCGGTATTATTGTTGCAAATAAGTCAAATTTAATTGGACTTGGTGATTTGCAGTCTGAAAAAGTAGTTTTAACACTGATTGGACTTGCGATTACAATCATTTTATATACGCTAAATGTAAACGGCGCTTTATTCTTCGGTATGATTATTACGGGGTTAATTGCTTTCTTTAGAGGACTGCTTTCATTTGATAAAGGTTTGTTTGCTTCTCCTCACCTTCCAGACGGCTTAATGATTTCAAATCCTTTTGCTGCTTTTGGAGATGTTATTCATCATGATCTGTACACAGTTGTTTTTTCTTTCTTACTTGTTACAATTTTTGATACAACAGGTACAATGGTAGGAGTAGCTCAACAGGCCGGTCTTATGAAAGGTAATAAGATGCCTCGCGTACGTCAAGCATTGCTCGCTGACTCATTTGGTACAACGATTGGAGCTTTATTTGGTACAAGCCCAACAACGGCTTACGTTGAATCTTCATCTGGTGTAGCAGCAGGCGGACGTACAGGTCTAACGGGTGTGACGGTAGCCATTTTATTTATTGTTGCAGCGTTCTTTAGTCCGGTTGTAAGCTCGGTTTCTGGCGTAGCAGCTATTACTTCACCTGCATTAATTATTGTCGGAAGCTTGATGATGGGCGCTGTAGCTAAAATTAATTGGAATGACTTTGATGAAGCGTTCCCTGCCTTTTTAGTTGTTCTAGCGATGCCCCTTACATCAAGTATTGCAACAGGAATTGCGCTTGGCTTCATTTCTTATCCGTTAATGAAGCTGGTAAAAGGAAAAGGCAAACAAGTCCATCCGCTTGTGTATGTCTTTGCTGTTTTATTCCTCTATCAGCTCATCTTTTTACCGCATTAAAAAAGCTTGGAGATTCGTCTCCAAGCTTTTTTTATTGAAAGTGATTGTTATTTTCTTTTGTTTGATAAAGATAATTTTCCACATAGATTTGTTCTGCATCAGAAGCATTCTTTATTCCTTCTTCTGGATCTAATTCGATACTTCTCTTCTTAGCTATATAATCCACTAGCGCCCCAAACCCTAAAAGACCGCCTATGATCCCAGCAAATACAATCCATATTGGCAATCACTTCACGTCCCTTTTCTTTTAATTGTATCATCCTCAGCACAACAGGTAAATATTAACATAGTTATCCATTTGTAAATAAAACGCTTTTTACCAAATATACGTAAAAAACTTCTTTGTATTTGGTATACTAAACTCACGGCATGTTCTACAGAGAAAGGGGCTTAATTGCATATGAACAAACAGCTTGGAACGTTAATGTTTGTTATTTTTATGGTATTTGTCGGCTTTGGAGTGATCATCCCCATCGTACCTGAAGTTATTCGTGCCACGGGTGCAAGCACGGTCAATTTAGGAATACTAATGGCTAGCTATTCGATCGCATCTTTTATTACCGCACCTTTTTGGGGGAAGCTTTCCGATATAAAAGGCCGGCGTCCCATCTTACTTTGGGGCTTACTCGGCTTTAGCGCAAGCTTTTTTCTTTTTTCGGTGGCAGAAAACTCTCTGACTTTAATGTATACGTCGCGCATCATCGGAGGTTTGTTTGCAGGAGCTGTTATTCCTTGTGCTTTTGCATATGCTTCTGATAGTACAGATGAAGAAAACCGAACGAAAGCAATGGGACTGTTAGGAATGTCGATTGGCTTAGGCTTTATTTTTGGACCGGCATTAGGCGGCGTCCTTTCATCTTTCGGCTTGTTTGTTCCCTTCGTTATCTCTGGTATCTTGTCACTGATTATGACAGCGTTCTCATTCTTTACGTTAAAAGAATCTTTACGAAAAGAATCTGCTGATAAAGTACAGACATCGAGATGGCATGACTTCACGTCAGATTTTCAAGGAGCTATGAAGTATTTATATGTTCTTTCATTTTTAGCGACTTTTACGCTCGCTGGTTTAGAAGCTACTTTTCAATTTTTTCAAATAGCGAAAATTAATGCTACTCCTACGACAATCGGATGGATGTTTATGGCGAGCGGTTTAACTCAAGCGCTGATTCAAGGCGGTGTGCTGCAGCGATTTAAAAAAGGAAATGAAAAAAAGCTGATGGCCATTGGCTTATTAGTTTCAGCAATAGGATTTACGTCTATTTTGTTATCTTCTAGTGCCGTTAATGCTACCTTATTTTTGTGCATATTTACAGCAGGAAATGCCCTTATTCGTCCTTGTGTCCTCTCATTAATTACAATGAGAACCAAAGTAGGATATGGCTCTGCTTCGGGGCTGACCGCCTCAATGGATAGCTTAGGGCGTATTTTTGGCCCTCTGCTTGGTGCATTTGCCTTTAAACTCAATATGACGCTGCCTTTTATTATCGGAGCTGTTGTCACTTTAGCTGCTTTACTGCTGATTCAGCGTCATACAGCTCTAGATTATTCTGAGCAAACACTCTCATCGTAGAGGCCGGGACAACATTATTTTAGTCGAAAGAAGATCCGAACGGTGAATCGAGATTCTTGATGGAGAATCCAACGCGTTCGGATTTTTTTATTGTTATGAGTATTCTAGCTGTGTTGATTGGAAAGCAAGACGGAGACTACTGAGGAATAGCGGAAGAGATGAGACCCCGCAGGAGCGCAAGCGACGAGAAGGCTCAGCGGCCGCCCGCGGAAAGCGAAGTCTTGCACGGAAATCAACAGTCGATTCCTACTAGCTCATGTAGCTCATTTGTTGGCCTTTAGATTAATTTAGCGATGTCTTAATCTCTTTTCATCGTTACTAACACAAGGTTATCAGCAGCTGCAGTGTGTTTTATAATTGAAAACTGATGTGCTTTGTACAGCTTAATCGCAGGTGTATTTTTTTCGGCTGTAGACACTATACATTCACATTCAGAATATCTTTGAAGTACATGTGTTAAAAGACAGCTTCCGATTCCTTTTCGAAAGTAACGAGGACGCACAACGAGGCGGCAAATCGTTAATCGCTCATTTTCTTTTTCAAACGACAGCACTCCTGCTAGCTTACCTTCAATCATTTCTCCGATAAACACTTCCTTGCTTTTCATAATATCTTCTTTGCTTTCTGTAAGCTGAGGAATATCTGAAAAACCAATGAGCCTTGCTTCTTCTTGATAAGCTTCTACTTGCACAGCTACTATTTGAAGAGCGATATCCACTCTTTGATGTTCGAGGATTTGAAGCATGAAAACCACTCCATTTCTTTCACAAATTTAGACAAATTCCATGTTTTCACTATATCCAAACGCCTTCCTTGTACATATTGTATTATGTACCGAATTAGCCAGGAGGTGTTTATATGCATATCACTGCTGAAAGAATTAGAGAAGCAACAGAAGCGATTGCTTCTACTGAGCTTGAAACGTTTATGTACCAAGAGCCAACTGCTCTTCACAGACGCTCTCGTCGTCGTTCTACTCGCCGTTCTACTCGCCGCACTACTCGCCGCACTACTCGTCGCACTACTCGCCGCACTACTCGCCGCACTACTCGTCGCACTACTCGCCGCACTACTCGCCGTTCTACTCGTCGTTCTACTCGTCGTTCTACTCGCCGTTCTAGCCGTCGCCGCTGTCGCTGCGGTTCACCTTGCTGCTCATATCCATGGTTTAATAAATCATTTGGCTGCTGCTTTAAAGGGCATGGCTGTGGTCGCTAAATAAATCTAAAGCAAGTCGAGTTTAAAACATACGCGGCTTGCTTTTTTTAAGATTTTTATTTTACATAATCATTCGTTTTACTCTTCTTGAAAAGGAAAACAACGTATAATAATGGGAAAGAATCTCTCTTAAAAGGAGGCCTATCCATGCACTTATCTTTTGATCATCTTGTTCATTTTTCACCTGATCCTATTAAAGCTCAGAAAGAACTAAACGAATACGGAATAAATGTCATTAAAGGCGGCATCCATGAAAAATGGGGTACTTTTAACACGTTGGCTTATTTTAACCTCAGCTATATTGAATGGCTTGGGCTTAGAGATATCGCGTTAGCTCAAAACGTTACAGATAATGACCTTATTCAGCAGCTTGTTAACGAACATACACTGCTTGGTCATTTTGGCCGATTTGCACTTCGTACAGATGATATGGATTTGCTAATAAAAGAGCTGGAAAGCAAGAACGTCACTGTAAAAGGTCCTGTAGCGGGTTCTCGCCAAACCAATGATGGAGAAAGACTTCAATGGAAAATGTGTTTTATTGAAGCTGACCACGATTCCCTGCCTCTTCCTTTTTTTATTGAATGGGGTGAACCAGAAGAAAAACGCAAGCCAAAGCTAGCGGATCTTTCTTCCCACCAAGCTGGTCAGCTGCAGCTAAAAAATATTTACTGTGCTGTACATAACCTCGAAGAATCCATCAGCAAGTGGACGAAACTGCTGGACGTTCAGTCTGGCGAAAGCTACAAAGACTCTTTACTTGATGCACGTTGTCAAAAACTATATGTCAATGGAGGAAACCTTATTTTTTGCAGCGGAACACAAGGTGTTGTCCATGATACATTAAAAAAAGTTGGAGAACGTCCATTTTTGGTTGAATTGGATCACGCTCTAACACCGCAACAAATTACCGTACAAGGAGCTTCTTTTAAATTCAACATATAAACATCCGCGGACGGATGTTTATTTGTGTGCTTCTTTTATAGCTTGATAAATGAAATGAGGCAAAATTTCAAAGGAATACTGAACGTCTAATCTTTCGGTCCATTGATGCGCATCTCTTCCTAGCGGTCCAATGTTCAGCACCGGCATCTTCAGCTCCTCTAGCTCTTCTAGCGGGATATGATACCCTTTATTCCATAGGGGCATATTGGCTACTAACGTGTTAAATGTATGAAGCGGATGCTGCAGGCTGGCATAGCTTAAATCCGAAATTCCGCCAAAATAACTTTGTTCAACTAGCTCCAATTGGAATTGCTCTTTGGCAGTTGCCTGTACGTTTGACAAAATCTCTTGTACAAATGGATCATCATGTGAACAAACGGCCGGATAAAAAGGCGGCGTAAAAAATAAGACCATCATCGGAGCTGCTTCTTTACATAAACCAGCTAAAGAGTTTACTAATTTAATGGTTTTATTTCTGTCATCCTCCTCTTGTGCCAAAAGTGCTGCTTCCATTTCGTGCACATATTTTTCGCCGTGCTGTTTGACTGCATGAGTATAAAGTTCTTCATACGTCCATACGTTCACATCACGAGATGAACCCTCCATTCCCTCAGCGTACTGCCTAGCGGCTTTATTATAATGTTTTTTTACATTCAAAGCCGCTTTGTCAGCCGATTTCAACAGCAGATCTGTTACTTCTTTAAGAGAGCGATTTAACATAAATAAATTAAATAATACAACGGCAGAGTGCGGAACTTGAACTGAATACTCTTCTTTTAAATCTTTTTGTATCAGCACCGTAGGAGGTGGACTCGTTTCATCTCTTACTTTTTCGCAAAAATCAACGTTTAATTCTATTTCTTTTGTTAAATAAGAAGCTAGTAAATTAGCATTTAAACCAGCTAGCGGTTCCCCTACATGAGTTTCTTTTCCATAACACAAAAAGCTTGGCATGATTTTTCCAATCGATCCTGAGTACACATAGTTCGTTTGATCTCCAGGATAGCGGCTGAACACCGGTTCTGCATTTAGCATGAGAGAAAAATCCAGCTGATGTTTGCGGGCAAGTTCTAAAAGAACAGGCACTGCTTTTCTCATCCCAAGCGAATTTACTTCTTCATCCGGCACTGACAGCAGCAGGATGTTTCCGTCAAACTCCCCGTTGCATGCTCGTTCAACCATACTGATATGCAGGGCAATGCCTGCTTTCATGTCCATCGTTCCTCGGCCAAAAAGCCAGTCTCCTTTTATCATATCTTTTTGTACGTGCGCCGGAACTTGTTCCATATGGTTATAAAAAGTACTCGTTAATGTATCAGCGTGAAAAGCATCCTTTTTCCACTGTCCATAATCTTGTACATCCACTACATCGTAATGACTTACTAGTACAACTGTTTTATTCGTAATTTTCCCTTGAACAAAAGCTGTGACAATCGATCGCCCGTCTCCTGTTGAATGAAGCTCGACTTGCTCGTTTTTTTGAAAGTAAGGCAGCTTCAATAAATACGACGCTATCGATTCAGCCATTTCCACTTCTGCCATCGTTCCTGTCACGCTAGGTATAGAAACCAATTCGCTTACAAGTTTTTTTAACTGTGCTTTTGTTTGATACAAAGATGTTTTGTTCGACATACCCTTCATCTCTTTCCTTTTTCTAAATTTTCTATCAAACAAAACCATTCGTCAATCCCTTTGACAGAGACCCTTTCATTCTATCCCTATGTATCATAGTATGGCGCTGCCTTTACGCACATGATAAAAAAAGAGTGCGCGGCTAGGGATAGCACCGCACACTCTTTTTTTACTTTTGGTCATCTTCTAAAAAGTCTAGGATACGATCAATAAGCTGTTCGCTTCCTGCATCGTTTCCGTGTTCAAGAGACATTTCCATTTCAATGCTCCTTTCATAAAATATTCTTGTTTTATAACATACCACAATTCATTTCGAATGTAACCTTTAATTTGTGTAAAAATTTCGACAATTTATGATTAATTTTAAAATCTATTGAGTATTGATTATACCCACCAGATTCTTTGCTTGTCAAAAACCATGCTTTCTATTTAAAAACACTTAAAAAATAGAGGCGCGAGCAGACTTCTTCTATAAAAGACAGCCTACTCGCTCAAGCTTGGAACAGCATGATGAATAAATTTCTAGTTCATTTGCTTTTTGTATATCTTTAATATCTATGCCTACAGCATATGTACGAACATGGTTTTCGACCACAATTTCATAAAATGTTTCTAACTCACGATAAGCTACTTGATAATGCTTTCCTAATAATTTCACTGCTTCCTTTAATGCTTTCTCTCCTGTATGTGCTGCAACTGCTGTATGACTCATAAAACCCTCTCCTTTTAGAAAAATAAAAAAAACTCATTTTGCTTTGATGCAAAATGAGTTTTTCACCCGTTTTATCACCCAAAGCACATGCTTTGCTGGTAGGAGCACCTTACATTCGTAGGTTGCTGTGGAGTCAAAGAGCCAGATCTCTCGTCCACTCGTGATAACTTTTTAATTTAAAATTTATTTTATCAAACAATTCCATCCCCGTAAATAGAAAAATAAAAATATTTTAATTTTTTCGGTAATGGAATGAATTCAAAAAATGAAAGCTTAGATTAGCAAAATAAGAAGCTGCTACAAGCAATGCCTCTTCATTTAATGAAAAAGAAGGATGGTGCCATTCATATTCTCCAGCTGTACCCATCCATACAAAAAATCCTGGTACATGCTGCTGATATACGGCAAAGTCTTCTCCTCCAGGCGATTGTTCAGCTTCTACGACTTGATAACTAAGATTCTCTGCAGCGTTAATAGCCAGTTTTTCCAGCGTATCATCATTGTTTACTACAGGAAGATATGGATACCATTTAACGTCTACTGAAGCCCCGAAAGCTGCTCCAATCCCTTCAGCAGTTCGTTTCATAAGACCCGGTATTTTTTCTCTCGCTTCTTCTTGAAAGGTACGCACCGTTCCTTCAAGCGTTACTTTGTCAGGAATGACGTTCCACGAGCTCCCTCCATGGATTTGAGTTATGCTGACAACAACATTTTGAAAGGGGCTGAGATTACGGCTGACAATGGTTTGTAAACTAGTAACAATTTGACCAGCAGCAGCAATCGGATCTACTGTTTTTTCAGGGATGCCCGCGTGACCTCCTACTCCTTTAATGTCAATTTCAAAACGATCAACGCTTGCCATTAAAGGTCCCGATTTGATGCCAATGGTTCCTACAGGAAGATCCGGTTTGTTATGCATCCCAAATATCGCTTCTACTCCTTCGAGCACACCTTTTTCAACTAGCATTTTTGCCCCTGAAGCCGTTTCTTCAGCCGGTTGAAAGATAAACCGTACCGTACCGCAAAGCTCCTGCTGACGCTCTTTAAGAAGAGTGGCTGCTCCGATTATAGAAGCTGTATGAAAATCATGGCCGCATGCGTGCATAACTCCGTTTACTTCAGATGCAAATGGCAGATTGGTTTTTTCTTCAATTGGCAGCGCATCAATATCAGCTCGAATTGCGATAGTAGGTCCCGGCTTTCCTCCCACAATTTCCGCTACTGCTCCTACGTCTAATTGGAATGCATCAGCTATAGAAATATCATAGTGCTTTAACCACTTTTTAATACGTTTAGTTGTTTCATATTCTTTCATTGAAAGCTCTGGAAACCGGTGCAGCTCACGGCGTATGTCTATTAGCGTATTTAGTAGTAATTGATCTGTCATATTTATCACTCTTTCACATTTCTTAATTTGGAGAACTTCTCTATCTTTTACGACAAAGAGTGTACCTTATTAAATTTTTTATAAAGAAATACGGTCGTATAACCTTCTGCAAGGTGCTTTTCTTTAGCTTGAACATATCCTTTTCGTTCATACATCTCAACTAACCAAGGATGTTCTTTTGCTGTTCCTAAAGACACACCTGGTGATTTAAACATATTTTTTATTATCTCTTCCTCTACTAGATGCAGCAGCTTAGATCCAATGCCTTTCCTGGCAAACGACGGGTCTACTGCAAACCACCAAAGATGCGGAACAGCAAACGGACCTGGATGTTCTCCCCAAGGCATTCGTATAGACACAGTTGCAGCGATTCTTTTCTCTTCTTCATATACATAGCAAAGGTTTTGAGAAATATTTTTCTTAACGAGGGCAAGATCAGCAGCAGCTGCTAAGAAAGGAATGCCTATCTCTCGAATAGGCTTATATGCTTGTAGAGTTAAGTTCAATAAGTTATCTGCGTCGTCATTTGTTGCCAAACGGAATTCATTTTTCATCCCTTCGTCTCCTTATGTATAAATATTTTATTTAACTTATAAGTTTACTAAGAATTAAAAAAGACAGACTGCCGCCTTGCGTACTCACTATACAACTGCTTTTATAACGTGTCAATTTTCATTATCTCTTTCTATGAAAGCTATCATAAAAACCAATACTTACAGTTTATTATACTGAACAAATATCAATAAATCCCCTTACGAAACCCCTTTCATTACTTTCGTTAAATTTTCAACCGCCATTATAGAGCGACGTATGATAAAATAGAACACGGTAGTTGTAAGAAAAGCAAACAGAAATGTAATCACTAGCATAATCGAGGCTGCTTGCTCTTGTTTCATAATAAGATAATAATTTGTCACTTCAATTACAGTAAGTGTTATGACCATCATATATAGCATTTCACATGTAAACTTTGAAACGCTTTTTTTATTTTTCATTCCCTATACCATCTAAAGACATAGAATGTCTAATCTATATTAGTAGTATCGGCATATTTTTATATGTTTTTGTAAAAACTAAAGAAGAATTGAAGCAATTATTATTGGCGCTTTCCCACTAAATATTGGAATACATATCATTCTGCAAGGCGCTGCAACAGCAGTTGATAACTGTCTGATTATTCTTTCATTTGACCAAACTCTACCTTTGCTTATAAAATGAAGATTTGTAGAAAGGAGTACGAAAAATTTTATGTATACGTATCAAACAGGCAATCAAACAATTGACTACAAAATTGAAGTCGTTCCAAATAGAACCGATATCACGGTGCAAATTTGTGACAAAGAAGGGGTAAAAGTTATTATCCCAAGAGGTCTTAATGAAAACAATGTGCGTTCAATCATCGCACGCAAAGCAACATGGATTTTAAAACAACTAAACGGTTCACAGCCAGCTGAGGAAAAGCCAGCTGCTCCAAAGAAAGAAGCAGTAAAAAAAGAAACAGCTAAAAAAGAGGCTCCTAAAGCAGCAGCTTCTGCAGCTAAAACTGGTTCTTTTGAAGAGGGAGACAAATTCCCTTACCTAGGACGTCAATATCGATTAAACATCGTTCGTGGAGATGTAGCAAAGGCTGAAATGACATTCCGTGCAAAATTCATTGCTACAGTACCTGAAAGCTGGAACGAGCAGCAAACAAATGAAGGTATTGGACAACTATTAACAGAATGGTACCAAGGCCGCGCAGGTGAAAAATTCCAAGAAGCTTTGAAATCTGTTAAAAAAGCAGCAGACAATGCTCCTGAATCTGTTAAGTGGGACGAGTTAGGTGAAGAATACGCTACGACTCAAGATAATACAATCGTATTAAACTGGCGTTTGCTAACAGCTCCTCTTGCAACAATTGAATATGTCATTGCTTCTCAATTTACAAATGCAGATGAGTTATTCGAAGATGCAGCTGAACGCAAACAGTGGTTAAGCGATAACACCCTAAACGCATTTTAAGTTTATACATAAAAAAAGCACGCGGCGAACGCGTGCTTTTTTTATTTGGATAGAAGTACTCGAATAATCTCACTGCTCAAAAATTAGTTAACCTGATAGGTTCATTCAAGCGCAGTTTATAAACCAATATATAATATACATGTTTAAAGTTTTATTAATCTAATTTTAAAAGCAGTAAATAAGAATAAACTGATTCTATAAAAAACTGATTCTTATCCTTTTAATACTCTAAACGCTTCTCTTACTTTTCGTGCAAAATCTAACGGTGGTTCTACGGATTCAAAATGCATATACATTGCTCTCGGCTCTTCAAATAGCCAATGGTTGTGAACGGCTGTAACCTTAATATCTCTTTTTCTAAGCTCCGTTAATAATGGATTTACCTCTTCTTGCAAAAGCACGGTTTCACCTAGATTTAGCGCTCTTCCCTTGCTATCTAAATCTTCAAAAGTGAAAAATTGAGGAGTAACTAATGGAGAGCGTGTTGGACGCCCTAAAATTTTAAAACGAATCGTCCGAAACTTTTGTACCAAACAAACGCCATTTTCATCTAAACTGCCTTGTCCACCTAGAATTCTCGCAAACTCCTGACACAGACTCTTTTTATTTTCCCAACTCATTATGCTGACTTCCTTTCGTATCATAACTTGTCCTTTCTTAATAAATATATGTGAAAGTTATCAAGTAGAAACGGCAAACACACAGGAAGACTACCTATTTTATAAATCCAGATTATCAAAAGTCATATTTATTTTTCTTTGTTCATATCAATAGCATGTATTTTTGAATTTAACTAAAAAGAGAAATTCAAATGCCAATTTAAAGAATTTACTTAAACAGTTTTTAAAATTGAATTTGTAGGGGGAAGTAAAATGAAAAAAATAGGCAAGGACGATTTTGTTTCAGGATTTGTTCCTCATCATAATCATGGCTCAGTAGACTACACTTCTGTTGCGTCAGGACATGTCCATCAATGCCTCGATGTAACGTCTCCTCCAATTCAAAGCGAGGATGGAAGCCACATTCACTATACAGAAGGCTATGTTGTTTTTGAAGACGGACATACACATCATTACAAAGCCTACTCTGGTCCCGCTATTCCCATTGGCAACGGTATGCATGTTCACTATTATGACTTTTATACCAGTGAAGACAACCAGCATCGGCATCATGTCAAAGGTGTAGATCATCCTGCTCCGGGCGATAGATAATGAAATAGTTTAATGCAATTAAGCCAAGGTCTCAGCTTGAGTTCATATAACCGCTTTAATAAAAGTGAGGCTGGGACAAAAGTATCTTAGCCCAAGTGAAAAACGAACCATTGATCAACATGTTTGATGAGTGGTTCGTTTTTTTGTTACTTGAATACTGCTTCATCTGTTTCGTTCCTTCTAGCAGTTGATTGAAGGGTAAGACGAAGACTCCTGCGGGAAAAGCGTGACAGACGAGGAGGCTCAGCGGCCGCCCGCGGAAAGCGAAGTCTTGCATGGAAATCAACTGCGGTGTCATAAGCGGTTCAGCTCATGGATCTCATTTGTTCGTCTTTAGATTGGATTCATTCAGTTATGTCACAGCCTCTTTGTACATATATGATTTAAATGGAAGTCCCTCCCCCCCCCCGCTTAATCTGCTTAATCAAAAAGGATACGCGAGCTCTTTATTCCAAAAATTCGACATACCAGGTCTTTGGACATGTCAAAGTTGCTACACCAATCGATATATTGTGTTTTAAAAGAAAGATACATATAATCAAGAAAATGTTTGATTTTGTTTAAATGTGGATACGTATACCTATAAGCAAGATAGCAAACACTTAAGATGAGTGGTTACGCTATAAAAGTTGTAATGACCATGTAAAGAAAGGAAGTGCAGCTTATGAAAGGACAGAGCTTTTTTATTTTAGGACTTATATTTGCTCTTATCATTGCTGTTTTAGCTGTAATTAACAACGATCCTGTACAATTTAACTATGTATTTGGTTCACAAAAATGGCCTCTTATTTTAATTATCTTAACAACGGCCGTGTTTGGAGGAGTTGTTGCTGCTTCATTGAGCTTTGTAAAAATTGTTCAACTAAGAGGACAAGTGAAGCAGAAAAACAAGCGAATTGCTGAGCTGGAAGAAGAAATCAAGCAGCATAAGCCTGTTGAGCCTGTTGTGGAAGAAGAACCAAATCAACCAGCTACTCGAACTGAGCGCGCTCACTTATAATAAAGAAGAGCCGTTATTCCCTAGAATAACGGCTCTTTTCATTTTTTGTTCCCTCATGCATATTTTTATATTTTTGGCATACACGCATAAACAGATAGATATAGATATGGAAAACTTTAGTTCTGAATGGTACAATCAACACTGTTATATCTCTATGAAAAACTTAAATTGACAGTCTTACCGTTAAGAAGGTGTTCATCCATTATGGTCAATAAAAAACTAAAGCGTGAAATTCTTACATACACAAGCGTCATCCTCGGCACTGTTTTGCTTTCTGTTGTCGTTCAGCACTATTGGTTTCAGCCCTACACTGTAAAAGGCGATTCTATGAAGCCTATTTTGCACGAAGGCAATCGAATTATTATTAACAAACACAGCAAGCTGGAGCGCTTTGACATTGTCGTTTTGCAAGCTCCCTATAGCAGTGATTTTCTAGTAAAGCGCATCGTCGGCTTACCAGGAGAAACGGTCGAATACAAAGATGATGTTCTGTATATAAATAACAAAGTCAAAAAAGAACCGCATCTTCATAAATATTTATCCAAAGTACCCGCTTACGAGCGATTTACTGAAAATTTTTCCACGTACGAACTGTCTCAAGACGGCACGATACCCGATGGATACGTATTAGTGCTAGGTGACAACAGACGCATTAGCCGAGATGGCAGACATTTTGGCCTCACTCCGATTTCTTCGATCATAGGAGAAGTCAATATGAAATACTGGCCTTTAAAGGAAATGACTCTTATGCATTAACACATAAAAAAGAAAGCTCAAAAGTGAGCTTTCTTTTTATTTTGGATTTTCCTTGTTTTCTACATGCTGTTCTTCTGCAAATTCTGTGTCATACGCTAGTTTTCGCTTAAAAGCGGGACGCGTTCTCACTGTATGTTTCGTTTCAATATGGTTGAATAAGTAGCGGTGAACAAAAACCTCGGCAAATGTAATAATAGCTGCAGAAATAATACTTCCCCAAGCAATTTGAACGTAGCTGTCTAATAACAATGTTCCAAAAATCCATACGCTCATATAGGTTAGAACAAATTCAACAATAATGGCATCACGGTTGCCCACTCGAGGCAGTACAATTCGATCCACTACTAAATATGTCACAACTGTCGTTAGCAAGCTAAAGGAAATAATGTCTCCGATGGTTGCATCAAAAAACAAATCAAGGCCTATACCAAACGCAATAAGTGCCGCTGCAAATTTAATGAGCAATAATGTTGCATGATTCATATTTGAACCCTCCTTTTTCTATATTAATTTGAACAAAAATAGGGAAATTAATACCTTTTTTGCCAAGAAGGGTATAATATAGGCAAAGCCAGTACGTTTGAGGCTGCTCGAGCGTACAAGAATGATTTGGGAGATGTTGTAATGATTGTACTAGAAAATAGTAAAATGAAAGTAAGTATTCAAGAAAAAGGAGCGGAAGTTGTAGAAGTATTTCATAAAGAAAAAGACCTGCAGTTCATGTGGAGCGGAGACCCCGCTTATTGGGGACGAGTATCCCCCGTATTGTTTCCAATCGTAGGCCGATTAAAAAATGATCAGTATACCGTTGATCAGCGCGAATACTCTTTGCCACAGCACGGTTTTTTACGTGATTCTGCTTTCAGCGTGATCGAACAAACAAACGAAACGGCACGGCTGCAATTTGCTACAAACGGCCGCTTTAAAGACGTATATCCGTTTGAATGTTCAGTTGAAATCAGCTACCGTCTGGAAAATAACCGATTAACTTTTCAGTGGAAAGTAGTGAACGAAGATAAAGACGATATGTATTTTTCAATTGGAGCCCACCCTGCTTTTCGTATTCCGTTACGTGAAAACGAGCAGATTTCTGATTACTTTTTAGAAATAGAGCCTTCTAAAACTACGCCGAAGGAATTTATATTAAAAGACGCTCTTATTCATGAAAAAGGAGCTGCAGAAAATTTGCATCAGCTGCCGCTAAGCGCAGATTTATTTGCAAATGATGCGCTAATTTTTAGTCATATTGACGGAATTACGATTAAATCGCCGGTTAATGAAAATCAAATTAACGTTCAGTTTAATGATTTCCCGTATGTCGGTATTTGGTCAAAGTATGATGCAGAAAATCATACAATCGCTCCTTTTCTTTGCATCGAACCTTGGTTTGGAATTGCAGATACGCATGATCACAACGGAAATTTCAAAGAAAAATTAGGCATCAACCGTTTATCAAAAGACGGTGTATTTCAAACAGAATTCTCTGTTTCCTTTAGCTAATTCAACACATAACAAAATCAATTCAATCAACAGCTAGAAGCAGCTAAATAGATTAACTCTACGTTCACCATAACAATAAAAAGCTCCGAACGATTACTCGTTCGGAGCTTTCTTCAACTAAACTACTTTTGTCCCTGCTTCTTTTTATATTAGTTATTTACAACATCGCTATTTTTTAGCGCATGGACTTGTTCTATTAGCTTCTGAACATATTCTTCGCTGAGTACACCTGTTGCCCCTCGAATAATTTCAGTCGAATAATGATCCGGAGGTGCGACTTCTTTTTCTTTATTTAACACAAAAAAAGTAAGAACATGATCCACCATCTTACCTTCATGCTCGACAGAAATAATAGCAGGGCGATAGCCGTTATTATCTACGCCTTCTCTGCCATACAGGTACGTAATTGCTTCAGGCGGCACGCGGTACAGTTTGCCTTCAACGACTCCGCCTTCTTCAACCATGTCTGCACGTCCTCCGTCATGAATAACGTGGTTATATCGAAGCGTATAGCCTTTGAAAACAGCTCTGCCGAGACAGTCTTGGAAATGCTGATCCACCCCGTGCTTAATAAAACGATCGTTATCCATACATGAACCGTAAGCAAAATACAGCATACCTTCTAATAAATCTTCTTTCCACACGCGCCAGTTTCCGCTCGGGATAAATTCGTGCAGCAGCGAACGATCGCTTGCCACATACACAACGGCTTCAAATTCACCTTGGTCCGTTTCAACCGTTTGCACAACTTTATCATATTCATTGTCTTTATGACCTTCATGAATGTACCCTTCTAATTCATCAAGAGCCTTCCACATAAGCTGATCGGTCACTTCATATACTTCTCCGTACACAATATGTTCACTGTCGATATCAAGCATAGGATAGCCTTGCTTTGTGTCATATAATTTCCCTTTCGTTTTTGCCTGCTTGGCAATAGGGCGCGCATGATGCAGCAATCCGTGATTACCTTCTCCTTCAAGAAGCGTTCCGTATACAAATAAATAATTGCACATACTCCTTATTCCCCCTCTTTCTCTTCATAAAGCTCTAGCGGTAACCCATCCGGATCAGCAAAAAATGTGAATTTTTTTCCCGTTAGTTCATCTACCCTAATAGATTCCACATCAATCCCTTGCTGCTCTAGTTCACGCTTGGAATCCTCTACGCTTTCAACCGCAAAAGCTAAATGGCGTAAGCCGCACGCTTCAGGTCTTGAAGGACGCCGTGGCGGATTTGGAAACGAGAACAACTCAATTTGATAGCCAGGAGCTACTTCTAAATCTAGCTTATATGAATCTCTTTCTTTTCTATATGTTTCTTCTATAATCTTGCATCCTAACACATTTACATAAAAAGCTTTTGAACGTTCATAATTACTTCCTATAATGGCTACGTGGTGCATTCGTTTTAAATTCATTTCATTCTCCCATAAAAACCCTTTTCTAATCATCCTACACAAAATGCCGGCAAACATCAAATAATTACGTTATCACCTTTGACGAGAGTGATAAAAGTCACGGACATAGCTCCTCATAACAAGTAACATAACAACGAGGTGAATAACATGATTTCGTTAACATTTAAAGCAAGAATTGACCGAACTCAAAATTTAGATTCGTTAAAAGAAGAAGCTGCTATTATGCACCGTATTGCTGATCAGCTATCTCCAATGAGCCCTGAGTTCATAGATTATACTGAACGTATTCAATATGTGTATGAACGCATGCACATTATCGTACGTCATCCTACTAAAAAACTCGCTTAATATAAGCGAGTTTTTTTATAAAATCTTTGTCAAACTACCTTATTTTGAGATATACTGAATGCTAATAAAAAAATGAAACTTTTTGATCTTACGCGCGTATACTTAATTACGATAGGATAAAAGATAAATAGTTACACAGATAAAAACCATCACGTGATGGTTGACATAGTTAAAGGAGGTGGTATTCTGATGGGGTTGCGACATACAAAATTGGCGAACTTGCAGAGATGGCACATGTAACGAAACGCACGGTTGACTATTATACCAACATTGGTTTGTTAAAAGCAGAACGCTCTGCTTCTAACTATCGCTTTTATAACGAAGAAGCGCTGAAACGTCTTTATTTAATTGAAAAATTAAAAAGCGAAGGCCGTTCTCTTGAAGAAATTTCTTCTCTATTTTCTATAGAGCAATCCGAGAATAGCCACTCCAAAGACGAATTAGCATCCAAATTTTACGTACTAAACGACAGTTTAAAAGAAGTTGCACCGCTTATGGAAAAGCTTAATGAAGAAGATCGAAAAGTAATGATGAATCGGCTTTCACCAGAAAGCGTCACTCTTTTGCACTCTTTACTGCTGCTACTGTCGTAAATTTATTATTTACAGGAGGTGTTTACTTACTTTATAGCATTATAAAGTAAGTATATTCATTGATAACCATTAACTTAATTATTTTTGCGATTTTAATTGTACTCACTGCTTTTTTCGTTGCTTCAGAGTTTGCAATTGTGAAGCTTCGTAGTTCACGGGTAGATCAACTTGTTGCTGAAGGAAAAAAAGGAGCGAATGCGGTTAAAACCGTGACGACACACTTAGATGAATATTTATCTGCGTGTCAGCTTGGTATTACGATTACTGCTTTAGGACTCGGTTGGTTAGGAGAACCGACTGTTGCGAAGATTGTAGAACCCCTGTTTGAAAAAATGGGCGTTGCTGCATCTTTAACACATATTCTTTCATTCATTATCGCATTTGCGCTTGTAACGTTTGTTCACGTAGTCGTTGGTGAATTAGCGCCAAAAACATTTGCGATTCAAAAAGCTGAAACCGTTACGTTATTGTTTGCTCGTCCGTTAATTTTATTCTATAAAATTATGTTCCCCTTCATTTGGTTACTAAATGGTTCTGCCCGTTTATTAACTGGAATGTTTGGATTAAAGCCAGCTTCAGAGCATGAACTTGCGCACAGTGAAGAAGAGCTGCGCATTATTTTATCAGAAAGTTTTAAAGGCGGGGAAATTAACCAGTCTGAATATAAGTACGTGAACAACATTTTCGAATTCGATAACCGTGTTGCTCGCGAAATCATGGTACCAAGAACAGAAATTTCAGCTGTTTCTGAAGACGACAGCATTGAAGATTTCTTAAAGCTTGCTGTAGAAGATCGCTACACTCGTTACCCTGTTACCGTTGACGGAGACAAAGATAACATTATCGGCTTAGTCAACGTCAAAGAGATTCTAAACGATGTCGTAATTAACGATGCGTTAAAAAAGCAAAGCGTGAAGCTTTATATGAATCCTATTATTCAAGTAATTGAAACCGTAGCGATTCAAGACCTATTGCGCTCGATGCAAAAGAAACGTACGCATATGGCTGTGTTGATTGATGAGTACGGCGGTACGGCTGGTATCGTTACCGTTGAAGATATTTTAGAAGAAATCGTTGGAGAAATTCGAGATGAGTTTGATACAGATGAAAAGCCGCTTGTTCAAAAAATCAGCGATCAGCACTTTGTCTTTAACTCAAAAGTACTGCTTGAAGAAGTTAACGAAGTCCTTCATATCGAAATTGAAAACGACGATATCGATACAATTGGCGGCTGGATGTTAATGCAAAATATCGATATCCAGGAAAGCGAATCGTTCAAACTTTTCGGATACGAGTTTATTGCAAAAGAAATGGACGGTCACCAAATGAAAGAAGTAGAAGTACGTGCCCTTCCTGAAGAAGAACGCGTGCAGCCTGAAAGTCATTCACCAGAACAAGAAGTTACACAAGCATAATAGAAAGAGCCGCTTCTTCATGAAGCGGCTCTTTTTTATCATTACTTTATCTTAATCATGCAGCAGCTTATACACAACGTTCTCTTCTGCCTCTTCCCCAGTCTTTTCCTTCGCTTGGTCCATCGTGCCGACAAATTCCAGCTTTCCTTCCTTCAAGACCGCAAACCGATGACACACATCTAATATTTCATTCAAATCATGGGTAATATAGATAATCGTCTTTCCTTTTGCCGCCAGCTGTTTAATATAACGAATGATCTCAAGCTTGGACTGCAAATCAATTCCGACCGTCGGCTCGTCCATTAACAAAACGGACGGTTCATGAATAAGTGAAACGGCTATGTTTAGCTTTCGCTTCATGCCCCCTGATAAATTTTTCACTTTTTCCTTCCATCTACCTTCGAGCTGTACAGCTGAGCAAAGAGACTGAAGCTGTTCATTCGACAGAGAGCGTGAAGTCATTTTGCTCCACATTTTCATGTTTTCTTTTACGCTAAGCTCTTCCCACAGCGCTATGTCCTGTGGAACATAGCCAATGACTTCTCGAATCGCTTTTTGATTTTTCTTAAGCGATAAGCCTCCAATCGTGACATTCCCGCTTGAAGGAGCCGTAATGGTAGACAAAATAGACAGAAGCGTCGACTTACCAGCGCCGTTTGGTCCTAAAAGACCAATGACTTCTCCACTTTCTACAGTCAGCGTAACATTTGCTAACGACCGTTTTTTTCCGTATGTTTTGCTAACATTGTTAATTTCAATCATTTGATGCTCCTCACATTCCACACTATTTTAAACGCGCACAAACATATACATGCAATGGAAACAGCTATCTCTTTCCAAATGAACGTAAGCGGCAGTGCATGCTGATACAGAAGCAGATGCTGCGGAAGCCACTGACTTATTCTTTCAATCGTTGCAGAAAGCTCTCCTACTGGGAAAAAGCTCCCTCCTATTATACTGAGTCCTGTGACCATGACAACGCTGATCATATAATAAGATCCAACTCGCTGACTTTCACTTGCAAGCCACGTGCTAAAAGCAACGCACACAATCACATAGATACACATATACAGCAGCACACTGTAAGACTCTACTCCATACAGCCATTTAAATAGAGCAAAGCTTATGAGAGCTTGAAACACGTATAGCACAGCATAAGCAGCGCTGACGCTTCGAATATAACCATAAAGCCCTTTTTGCATCGTTTTCATTCGTTTGAAAAGATGCTTCCTCTCTCTAATCATCCAATCTGATGTGAGGCAGCAAAGTAAAAGCGTAAAGAATCCCCATAGCGGCACGTATCCGGTCACTTGAGCGCTCCCTTGCTTCGTATGCTTCGTTCCTTGCGCCTCGTAATCAATTGTCATCAGCGGCTTTGGCTTCCACTGGTTATCGGTATAACGATACGCTTCTTTCCATAAATCCGGTCCTGCATGAATGTTATAAACTCTATATAAAAAACGCACTTCATTTGCCGCTTTAACATTTGTCGTTAACCTTGTCACTTCACTCGCCACGACTTCTCGAACCGCTTCTGTGGCAACTGAAGAAGGCAGCGTGAGCAAATCAATGACTCCTTGATAATTCCCCGCTTCTACTTCTTGTTGAAATCCGTTAGGAAACATAAAAATGCTGTCAATTTTATTTTTGGCCAGCTGCTTTCTCGCTTGTTCTTCATTTAGGGAAATAAACTGAATTTCTGTTGTTTTCTGTAGTCGATCCACCACTTGTTTAGACATTTTGCTATGATCTTGATCGACAAGAGCAACAGGTATTTTTGAATCACTTTGTACTTTTGCTAAAAACGAGCTGCTAATAATCGTTCCTATTAAAGGTAAAAAGAAAATCATGATAACAAGCATAGGGCGCTTCAGCAGCTGCTTTATTTTTTCACTCATCATTTTCTCCACTGCCTTTGCAGCGTCATCACGTAGCCAGCAGCAAGAACAAAACTTCCCGCTGCTGTAATGAGAATAGGCTTAAGGTAAAGAAAAGCTTCGTTTGTGTTATATCCATCAAATTCATAAAATAACAGCTCCAAGACGCGGGTGTTGAGTGACCATTTCTGAAAAACACTCGCCCAGTCCGGTAAATAGACGACCGGCACAACATGTCCACTTAACATCGCACTCAGCAAAATAAACAGCAAACCGGTTATTTGATAAGCTTTTTGTGATAAAAAAAGAACCCGAAGCAGTAAAAACAAACATAAAAAAGCAAACAAGCTTCCGCTTACCCCTAAAAAAAGCTCTCCGTACGTACCGGTTACAGGCAGTTTTAGTCCTCTAAGGAGACTTCCAAACAAAACGACAGAGACCGGTAGCAAAAGAACATACAGAGCCGTCAGCTGCGCTAAATAAATGTGGACAAACGATACACCTCTTGTTTTCATTCGAGCCAGCACGGGAGAAGTCTGCGTTTCACTAGCAAGCAGCCATCCGCCGTAGCTCCAAATCATAAGCAGCAAAGCAGCCAAAGACAGGACATAATATTGCTTCATATCCTGCTGAAAGAAACTCGTTTCTATTTGTTCATCAAATAAACTTCCTCTATCTAACACGTGAAGCCCAAACGTCACCAAGCTCTTCTTAAACTCTGCGCGTCTATTTTCATCGGAAACATTTTCTTTTTCTAAAAAGGCATCAACCGTATTAATACCGCTTTGAGCAGCTGACGTGTAGTCGGCTGCACTTTCCATCACATAGCGAAACAGCTGTGACTGAAGCGGCTTATTGCTATTTCCAATGACGTATAAAGGCTGATTTTTTCCATGAGCAATATCGTGACTAAAACCTTTTGGCAGCGTTACAATGGCTGCCACTTTATTTTGCTGCAGCAGCTGTTTAGCTTTCTGTTCATTCGTGTAAAGAGGCTTCATGATCTTGCGAAGCTTACCTTCAGTCAACTGTTCGATGACGTACTTCGTTTGTGCAGTGTCATCTTTATCCACAATTGCCACGGCGAACCGATTTACTCTCTCCTCACCTTGCATGGTCTGACTAATAATGATCCCTGCTCCAAGTAAAAACAGAGCAGGGATCATTATTAGCAGTATGAGAGATTTTATATTTTTCAATAGAGCTTTACATGTAAAAAGAGTCAAAGAGAAATATATCTTCATCTGCTTTGCACCTTTTAGTAACCAGCGGTTCCCATATTCATCATGAGACCTTGAACATTTTTAGCGAAATTTTCTTGAATCGACAGCATATCTTCAGGCGTTACATCTTTTACATTTGTTGCATTAGACGCATCAAGCTCTGGAATAGTGGCTGATTTTTTTAATTGAGAAGCAGAGTCGATTTTTAACGTAACGTTTGCCGGATCTGCTTTTGGTCCTATTTTTGTACGAATATCAAACGAATAATCTGCTTTTCCTTTTGAAGCACTTATTGCTTGATTTTGCTTTACTTCTCCGTTTACTACTAGATCTTCTTGATCACCTAAGTCTAAAGAGAAAGTACGGTCAGCCGTTTGTTTTGCATCGGTTTTACCGTTAATTACTGAATTCATTTTAAACGTCATATTCGTGTCTTCATCTTTTGAATCTTTTGTTAACAAATGAATAGACATGTTTTCTTTTCGTTTTTCACTTTCCGTTGTTACGTTATTTTTCATATCAAACGTAAACGCATCATCGGTAGTGCTATCCGCTAAAACTGCTTTAAACTGCTTAGCCGTTTTGTTATCTTCATACGGAATATTTTTAGTTACTACGTTAAGTTTGCCTTTATCGTTAGAAGCATTTTTTACGCCCATGTTCATATCGCGAGCTACCACAACATCATCTTGAACGTACACAGTTGATTTAACACCGCCAGGGTAAGTCGTATCTTTTGCTTCTTTTTGGAAGTCTTGAAGACTTTCTTTTACTGATTTTTTCAATTCTTTTGGATCCGCCATATCTTTTAATTCTGGATTCGTTGCTGCCGAAGATTTAAACAGCTTAGATACATGATTTGCATAGATGGTATGAAGCTTGTCATCTTTTGCTACCTTCGCAATAAGCTTATCCATAAATTGTTTTGTTTCTTTATCAGACATGTTAAGCGTCACGCTTGTTAACTGAAGCGTTTTGCCATTTGTTTTATAATCCACATTTTTTTCTTTGGTAAAATAATCGCTGTCTAGCTCATCATAAATGAACGTTCCGTACTCTTTTGCAATGTAGGTCTTTTCTTTTTCCGTTAACTTTAAGTCTTCTAAACTCACGTTGCTTGTGTTAATATCAAGCGTTTCAGGACCTGAATAAGAAGGATCGAACTTACGCGCTACCTGTCCATATTCGTCTAAGTTTAAATAGAAATATTCATTTGCAAGAATCGGGGCTTTAAAACCTATTCTTTCTTTTGTTTGAAAGCCTTCTAGGTCAAGCGCTTTTGAACCGCCGATATTAAGAGCCAGTGAACCGTATCCTTCACTTTTTTTCGGATCTTGTTCCGCTTTAATTTTAATTTCCGCTTTACTAATAAGATCTTGAATCATTTTAAAGCTTGGATCATAGGAAAGTGAATCCATGTTAAAGCCGCCTTTGATAGTAGCATTTGTAGTAGAAGGCTGCTTCATTGCTTTTTCCTGATAAGCCATCGTTTCACTGTACTTTGTTTCTAATTCATCAGCTGCTTTTTGATACGTATTTACTTCAGAAATTAAGTATAATTGCTTAGGAGATTTTTTAAATACCGTAGCAAATGTAATTGCTCCTCCAATAATCACAATTAAAGCTGCTAAAATGATAATCCATTTAGCCGGTGCTTTTTTGGGAGCGGGCGCTGTTTCTAGCGAAGCCGCTGTTTCGTCTGTTGTTCTGTTTTGATCTTTCTCACTCATCTACACCAGAACCTCCTATGTATTTTGTTAGTCACTTTGTACATGATAAGGAATGGTTTCCATAAATTCTACTACTTCGACAAAATAAGACAATAATTAGTTCGATAAACCGATGTCTTTCGGTGCAATACCGTGTGCAAAGTACTCTACTTAAGTACCCAATATATTGAAAATAAAACCAATTATTCAAAACTATCTCAATAACTATTAAAATAGGTAAATGACTTAACTTCTTATTTTATTACAATATATTCCTATTTTTAAGCATTTACACCTAAGAATTACGAATCGGCACTTTTTCTATAGTCGATTCTTTTTCCTTTCATCATATACAGGTGATATCTATGTACGCCTTTATGAAAAGATGATAAAAAAGCAGCGTTTTGTTCTGGTTCGAAAGGGAAATAATATAAGAAAGCTTTTTTCTTGCCGGTGATATAAAAATCGAGTAAAGTATTGCTAAATACATTTTACACAATTTAATTTGAGGATAGAAAAAGGAGGATATCATTATGAATATACGCGTCACTCCTTCTGCAAAAGAAGCGTTGCGGAACGTAGAACAAAATCAAATGATTCAGCTTTCTTTTGATCGAGGAAGCTGCGATATTGTTAATACAATTTATGAAATGAAGATCATCTCAAAGCGCAGCCTTCAATCCTATGAAAAAGTTGTAACGGTTGAAGACTTAGAATTTATTGTTGATGATGACATGGAAGAAGTGTACGACAACGAGCTGGTGATTGATCACGCAGCAGGTGCTTTTATCTTCAAAAATCACAACCAAATTTTTAATAACCGCGTAGGATTGCGCTATATCAATTCATAGAAAAAAAGCAGGGAACTAACTCCCTGCTTTTTTCTTGCATATGTTAGGAAACTCGCTTCTATCGATTGACCTTTAAGCGCTCTTGGATAAATAACAACACGTTCACAAGGCTGTTTTCTTCATATACATTCACTTGCTGACGCTTAAATTCTCCTTGTTGATGGTAGTAAATAATATCTCCCGTCCCTTTGTCTTCATTCATATGTAAATGAAAACTAAGCGGCGTTGCCAAAATAGATCCGTCTTCATCTCGCTGAAGAATTTGACAAAGCGTTTGATTCCCTTGTTTTTCAGATAAAAAGTCATAGCCAAATTGACGTGCTAACTTTTCCACTTGTGCAGCAATAAGAGCTGTAATCTGTTGATTGTCTTTCATAAGCAGTATTTCTCCTTACTTCATCTCATTAGGGTTTTCTTCTTAGTATACTATACCTTAAACTTTTGGAGCTAACGACTTAACCTGTACAAATCATGACCACATGTCCATCCGGATCTTTTATGGTAAAAAACGAAAAATCTTCAAAAGAAGTAATCGGAGAATCAATCGTATAGTGCAGCCCTTTAACAAATTCATACGCTTCTTTAATATCTTCAGTATGAAAATTAAAAATTGGATGGAGACTAACCGCTATTTGTTTTTCTTTTCCTTCAGGACCTGCGTCTAGCGTTAATCCTGTTTCTCCATCAATGTTAAGATTATAAACTGGGTTCTTAACTTCGCTGATCTTGTATTCTTGATTCAATAACTCGCTATACCATTTTACCGAAGTTTTTAAATGAGATACGTGGATAAATACCGTATTCATTTTATTGAAAACAGGACTCGGCATTTTTAATCCTCCTTTTTGCTTTTGGTTCATTCTATACCATTATCCACGCATCGCTTTATACCTGCTATTCCCTTAACTTTTGCTCATAGATACAAAAAGCTTGCGAATACTATTCACAAGCTTTTTCTTCATAAAAAATATGTATGCTGTACAACTACAATCACAACCGCAATTAAAATCGAAGGCAATAAATTCGCAACTTTAATTTTAATAATTTCTAATAAATTAATCCCAATTGCTAAAATTAATACGCCCCCTACTCCTGTGACTTCGGCAATGATACTATTCATTAAATCTTGCGGCACAACCGCATTAATTTGCGTGGCAAATAACGCAATAATGCCTTCGTATAGAAACACGGGCACAGCTGAGAAAATGACGCCTATTCCAAGCGTAGTCGTTAATAATAATGAGATAAACCCATCCATCACCGCTTTTGTAAACAATACGCTGTGATCGCCGCGTATTCCGCTGTCTAATGCTCCTACGATTGCCATTGCTCCAATAACAAAAATTAGCGTTCCTGTCACAAAGCCCTGTGACATACTGAATGTTTGCTTGTCATTTTGCTGTGATTGAAATTTTCGTTCAATTATATTGCCTAGAAGGTTTAGCTTTTCATCTAAATCAATGAACTCACCAATAACTGCTCCAATGGCTAAGCTCAAAATCACAATTAAAAACTGATGACTTTTAAAACCCATTTGTAAACCAAGCGTGATAACGGATAACCCCATCACTTGCATCACCGTCACGCTTACTTTTTCAGGAATGCGGTGAGCAAGCTTGCCCATTAATGTTCCTACAACAATCGCTAGTCCATTTACTAATGCTCCTATAATAAACATGCTGTCACCTTTACTTTGAATAATGCCGTTTCTGTTTTCATTTGTTCTACTTCCTCTCTGCTCTGCACTAGCTGTATCAAACACACTAAATTTTAACATAAAATTCTTGCAATTATGAAGAAAAGAAAAAGATCCGAACGATGAATCATTCGGATCTTTTTCTAAAACACATTTGTTCCAGCCTTTTTATTAAAATGTAATAACGTCTTTTGTGCCTTGCTTTTGGTAGCCTGTTTTTAACAGCTTCACTTCTTTATCCGCTGGCAAGTTGGTAAATACAACCGGTGTCACAATAGACGGTGCATGCTTTTTAACATAGTCTAAATTCACTTGTAAAAGCGGCGTCCCTTGTTGAACGCTGTCACCTTCTCGAACAAGCGCTTCGAATCCTTCGCCTTTTAAATTCACGGTATCTAATCCAACGTGAATGAGGATTTCAATTCCTTCTGCTGTTTTTAAGCCAATCGCATGTTTTGTTGGGAACACGGTCATGACTTCACCGTTAATCGGTGATACGAGCGTTCCTTCAATTGGTTCAATCGCAAAGCCGTCGCCCATCATTTTTTGTGAAAACACTTGATCTTCCACTTCACTAAGCGGCTTTACAACGCCTTCAAACGGTAAAACAAACTCTGTGTGTGCGTCTGCTTGAACAGCCTGTTGTTCAACAGGTGCACCGGTTGACGCCGTGCCGTATTTAACTAATTGATTCATTGCGTCTGCAACAAACTCTACTTCTGTTCCGACAATGACTTGAACATTTGTTTTGCTGAGCTTCATGATTCCTCTCGCTCCGTGGCGCTTTAAGGCAGCTTCATTAATATTGCCGGCATCAGCTACTTGTAAGCGAAGACGAGTCGCACAGTTATCAATCACGGTTAAGTTTTCTTTTCCGCCTAGATCTTCAATAAAATACGATGCCATATCCACATATTTATCGCCTGTTGCTACAACCGTTTCGTTTGATGTGTCTACTTCTTCATCATCTTCACGTCCCGGTGTTTTTAAATTTAACGCTTTAATCAGCGTGTAGAAAATGATAAAGTAAATCACTGCATATACAATTCCAATTCCCGCTAACAGCAGCGGTTTTTGTGAAATTCCGTAGTTTAAGAAGAAATCAATGGCCCCTGCTGAAAATCCAAATCCAGCGTGAATGCCAAGAGCAACGGCTAAAGCCATCGATATTCCTGTTAAAACGGCATGAATAACGTATAGTAGCGGTGCTACGAACATAAATAAAAATTCAATTGGTTCCGTAATTCCTGTTAAAAAAGAAGTAACCGCAAGCCCAATTAACATACCGCTGACTTGTTTGCGCTTTTCTTTTTTAGCTGCTGCAACCATCGCAAGCGCAGCTGCCGGTAAACCAAACATCATAACCGGGAAGAATCCAGACATGAAGGTTCCTGCCGTTGGATCTCCTTTAAAGAAGCGATTCAAGTCTCCCGTTACGCCGTGATAGTCTCCGAATACAAACCACACTAAGCTGTTTAACACGTGATGCAGCCCAATTGGAATTAATAGACGGTTTAAAAATCCGTATATACCTGCCCCAAGCGCTCCTGCTCCTGTAATCCACGTTCCTAAGTTGTTAATTTGATCTTGAATGGGGGGCCAGATAACGCCAAAGATTCCTGCAAGCGCAAGCATAACGACTGACGTAATAATCGGCACAAACCGCTTTCCTGCAAAGAAGCCAAGCCACTCGGGCAGCTTAATCGCTGAGAAACGATTGTATAGTAAACCGGCCGTTACCCCTGAGACAATCCCGCCGAGTACACCCATGTTAATATCTTTATCAATAGCTACAGTTCCTTTTGTTAATACAAAATAACCAACGACTCCGGCAAGTGCTGCTGCGCCGCTTCCATCTTTTGAAAGCCCTACAGCAATTCCGAGTGCAAACAGTAGTGCTAAATTCGCAAAAATCGCATCTCCGGCTTGAGCCATAAATGGAATATCTAATAAGTCCTTTTGACCCAAACGAAGAAGCAATGCCGCAGCAGGTAATACTGCGATTGGCAGCATAAGCGATTTACCAATACGTTGTAAAAAATTCAGCATGTTTCTATCCCCTTTGTATAACGTATTTAACCCGATGTTACGAGCAAGGATTTTCGTAACAATATTTATCGGATGACAAGTTACCGCATTCATCCCCGGCCTATGATTACATCATCAGCTGAAATAACGGCGGTTTTACTGCATGGACTCATACTAGCACATAAAATATATAGTTGTCTATACCAATTTTCTTTTTAAAAACCTCTCTATATCAATGTTAAAAGCCCTTACAAAACTTTCTAGTTCACAAAAAAGAAACAACTGGTCTAGACAACTATTCCAAAAAGCGTTACACTTAAATCAATACAACGAGCAAAGGAGTGTATGTATGGATACACATTCATCCATCATTATTTATAATGTAACCGTTTATAGTGAAAATCAGACATTAAAAAACGGGTATATTAAACTAACGAACAAGAAAATTACTGAAATCGGAGAGATCCATCAATACGTACGTCAGCCGAAAGACCATGTGATTGAGCTTTCTCCTTCCTATAAAGTGATTCCTGGTGCCATTGATGTGCATATTCATGGCGTTAACAATGCCGATGCGATGGACGGTACAGCAGAAGCATTAAAAACAATGGCACGTACGCTCCCAAAAGAAGGGACAACAAGCTTTTTAGCAACCACTATGACGCAGTCGAATAAAGCGGTTGAAAAAGCGCTTCGCAATGCGGGGGCTTATATAGAAGAACAAACAGATGCAGATGCTGAAGTAGTTGGTATTCACTTAGAAGGTCCGTTTATTTCACCAAAACGTGCGGGTGCACAGCCGCCTACTCACATTCAAGATCCGAATGTAGCACTGTTTCAAGAGTGGCAAAAAGCAGCCGGAGGACATATTAAACTTGTTACGTTAGCTCCCGAGCTGCCAAACGGCTTAGCGCTTACTTCTTATTTAAAAGAAACAAACGTCGTCGCTTCTATTGGCCATTCTGACAGCACATATGATCAAGTTGGTGAAGCCATCGAAGCAGGAGCTTCTCATATTACACATTTATATAACGGCATGCGCGGCCTTCACCATAGAGAGCCGGGTGTATTAGGCGCCGCTTATTTGAGAGATGAATTATTTGTAGAGCTCATTACAGACGGCATCCACTGCCGACCTGAAATGGTCAAGCTTGCGTACGATCAAATTACAAGTGAACGCATGATTCTTATCACGGATTCTCTTCGTGCCAAATGGCTAAAAAACGGTACGTATGATTTAGGCGGACAGCCTGTTCACGTAAATGACACAACGGCTACCCTTGCAGATGGAACGTTAGCGGGAAGCATCTTAAAGATGAACGATGCGATTAAAAACACGATGAGCTTTACGAACTGCTCATTAGAAGACATCGTAAAAATGACCGCTGAAAACCCAGCAAAACAGCTTAATCTGTTTGATACAAAAGGAAGCCTTAAAATTGGAAAAGATGCGGATATCGTGGTGTTAAATGAAAACTTAGATGTTGAAATGACATTTTGCCGAGGCACATTGAGCTTTCAAAAGGAGGACTAACAATGAATATCATCCAAGTGAAAAATTACAGTGAAATGAGTGCAAAAGCAGCTGATATGCTGATTAGCAAACTTCATGAAAAGCCAAATATGAATCTGGGACTTGCAACGGGAGGCACGCCGAAAGGATTATATGATCGTTTAATTCAAGATCATAAAGAGCACGGCACGTCTTACAAACACGTTACTTCCTTTAACTTAGATGAATATGTCGGTATGAAGCCGCAAGATCCAAACAGCTATCACTACTATATGGCAGATGCGTTATTTAATCATATTGATATTGACGTAAGCAACACGCACGTTCCTAACGGCCTAGCTGATACGCCTGAAGAAGAATGCCGCCGCTACGATGAAATGATTCAAAATCACGGAGGGATTGACCTTCAGATTCTTGGAATCGGCCAAAACGGACATATTGGCTTTAACGAACCTGGTACGTCATTCAACTCTCCTACTCATATTGTGACGTTAGAAGAGTCAACGCGAAAAGCCAATGCGCGCTACTTTAATTCTCTTGACGAAGTGCCTACTCAGGCTATTACGATGGGAATTGAATCGATTATGAAAAGTAAAGAAATTTTACTACTTATCTCCGGGGAAGCCAAAGCAGAAGCGATGTATCAGCTGCTTAACGGAGAAATCACAGAAGACTTCCCTGCTTCTATTTTAAAGAAGCATCACTGTGTTACAATTATTGCGGACCAAGAAGCTTTAGCTAAAGTATCGACTACGGTTTAATTTATAGCCTCCTCGTCTTTTTTAGATGAGGAGGTTTACATAAAGGAGAGAACTTAAGTGATTGATAAAAGCTCACCTCTTCCGATTTATTATCAAATTGAAGAACAGTTGAAAAGACAAATTGAAAACGGAGAGTTAAAACCAAATGATTCGCTTCCTTCTGAACGAGAGTTTGCAGAACGATTTGAAATCAGCAGAATGACCGTTCGCCAAGCGATTAACAATTTAGTAAACGACGGTTATTTATACCGTCAAAAAGGCCGCGGCACCTTTGTATCTGAAAAAAAACTGGAGCAGCAGCTCGTTGGATTAACGAGTTTTACAGAAGATATGAAAGCGCGTGGAATGGTACCAAGCAGTAAGCTGCTGAGCTTTGAAATTATTGCGGCTTCAGAAAAAATTGCCGAGCAGCTGCACATTTCTCTTCATGCACCTGTTTATGAAATCAAGCGTATTCGTTTAGCTGACGACGTACCAATGGCGCTTGAAAGCGTGTATGTATCTGCTAACTTAGTCAAAGGATTAACAGAATCCATTGTTAACGACTCTCTTTACCGCTATATTGAAGAAGAGCTCGGGCTGAAAATTGGCGAAGCCAACCAAACGTTAGAATCCATTTTAGCTTCTGAAACCGAAGTGAAGCATCTTAGAATCAGCTCATATTCACCCGTTCTATTGATTCAACGAAATACGTATTTGCAAGACGGCACGCCGCTTGAAGTGGTGAAGTCTTCGTACCGAGCAGACCGCTATAAGTTTACGATTAACATGACACGATCTTAACTAAGGAGTTTTTTTATGTCTAGTTTATATCTACAGGAACTAACAAAACTGCTTGCTAAAGTGGAGGCGCATGAACAGCAGGCAATGGAATCCGCAGCCGAGAAAATCTCACAGCAACTAGCTTCTCATCACCTCATTCATTTATTTGGGTGCGGTCATTCTCATATTTTAACGGAAGAAGTGTTTTACCGTTCCGGAGGGCTTGCACCGATTCATCCTATTTTTGTAGAAGAACTGATGCTTCATAAAGGAGCTTCGCGCTCTTCACAGCTAGAGCGTAAAAACGACTATGCTTCCACCTTTATGGAAAAAGAAGATATCGTACCAGGCGATATTATGATTGTCATTTCTACGTCAGGCGTAAATCCTGTTCCCATTGATGTGGCCTTAATTGCAAAAGAAAAAGGCGCCTTTGTGATCGGGCTTACCTCTCCTTCTTATGCCACGAGCCGGGCTTCGCGGCATAAAAGCGGAAAATACCTTCATGATGTCGTGGATCTTGTTATTAATAATCACATTCCAAAAGGAGACGTTCTTCTTCATCAGCAAGACATTTCTTTCGCTTCTGGTTCTACTGTAATCGGAGGCGCTATCCTAAACGATGTCCTATCTAAAGCCATCCAAAAACTGCTCAGCCGTGGCATTACGCCTCCTGTCTTTTTAAGCGGTAACATGGAAGGTTCAGATGAACATAACCAGCGGTTGATTGATGCTTACAAAGGAAGAATTACTGCCCTATAACAGCCCCTGCGGCTGTTTTTTTGCACAAAAAAAAGATGCTTGAAAGCATCTCATCAAAGTCGGACTGTACGATTTGGACTAGATCTCCTCTTTATCAGTAGAAGTCTTGTTCACAGCACCATAACCTACTTATCCGACATAATTACTATGTTTAACATAATTATACTCTTTTATACCTTAGGTGTCAAATAAGTTATAAGAAATTTCGTAGTGCATTCATTTGAAGATTTTTTTGCGGTAATGTTCCAGCTGCCTTTTAGCTTCTTTCATAATTGTTGTATGTATGATTTCATCCGTGATGGTAAAATAATTTACTATACTTAATTTATAGATTTTACATATAAATTTCCGCCAAAATTTTGTATACGATTTCCTGCCGCATCTCACAAAAAAGAAGCTGCATCAAAACTGATGCAGCTTCTTCCCTTCATATCATGCTAATTATTTCATGTTCATTTGCCCTTGTGAGGCCCTTTCGCTACGTATATCGGTTCATAACGAGAGTACCCATTGTGAGATCAGAATATCTGCTTTTCATGTGAGGTAATACGTTTGCTGAAGTTGCTGTTAAGTATTCCAAAACTAAACCAGTCCCTTCATGAAGCTAAGTATTTACCTTTCACAGTAGCCTTAGAAAAATTTCTATCGGCTCTGTACTATTTGTATACCACGTTTCAATTGAACTAAACTAAAAAATTTACTTTAATCAAAAAATTCTTACCACAGGGCTACACCCATTAACAGCGAATTACAAATGGAGCTTTAATCCTTCATGAGAAGCTGTGAATCCAAGCTTTTGATAAAAACGCAATGCCTCTGACCGCTCTTTATCCGTGGTTAGTTGTACTAACTGACAATTACGTTCTTTCGCTCGTTCAATCGCCCATGTAATCAGCTGATATCCAACCCCTTTTCCGCGCTGTGATGAAGCTGTTCGAACTCCTTCAATCGTGGCTCTCCACCCGCCTTGTCGTGCAAGGTGGGGTGTAAAGGTTATTTGTTGAACCCCTATTACTTTACTATCTTTACATGCGACAATCAGTTCATTGTTTGGATCCGCATCAATTGCCTGAAATGCTTGAACATAACAGGCTGGAAGCGGTGATTCGTAGCGCTCTCGTTTGCTTCCAAGCATATCATCAGCAAGCATTCCAACAATTTGATTTAAATCTTCCCGCACTGCTTCTCTAAAGGTTATTTCTCCCATTTCACACAGCACCTTTCCCGTGTCTATTTATGATATTAAAAAGAACGCTGACGAACAAGCTCAAAACCGATGCTACAAACAAAGCAGCCGCTAAAGCACCAAGACCCATTCCTTCAAAGCCGCCAACTCCAAACATGCTATATAGAAATAGAAATATGCTTATTAGCATGCTGCTAAGTGAAATCCCGTACTGCACGGGCGAGTTCCTTCTATAGAAGAAGTACGACGCACCAAACAGCAGCACAAAGAAGGCACCCATTAATCCAAATAAAGAAATCATTTACACCCTCCTCCCCTCCAAAAAAGGAATTTATATCCATTATATACTATCATTTTTATTTATTCTATCTATATTACTAGCCCTGCAGCCACAACTAAATAGACATGACCAAAATGGCCATGTCTATTTTTCTACTATATTAAAAAGAAAGTTCTTTGAACCAAAAAGAATAAGGGGCTAAACAAGCTTCATCAATTTCATTCATACGTTTTTTGCATCGCTGAAGCACCTCAGCAGGAATGTGTCGCTCTAAGTATGCAGATTCTCCGTTCGCTTGAATCGTTTCTTCTACTAGTTCTTCAAACACATCTAAGCATGCTAAAAACTGTGGAAAAGTTGTATTAATAAAGCGCTCGCAGTCATCGTTGGACGTATCGAGCAGTACAACAGAACCGTTTTGGTGGTGAAGACAAATTGGATCTCCAGCGCCTGTTGTTCCTAAAAACCAGTATTGTTGATAGCGAGATGATAACTCAAATGTTTCGCATAGCGTTGTTAGCTTTCCTTTGGATGAAACGAACTCTAGAAATGGTGAAGCTTCTTTGGGCAATCCTTTTTCTGTTAGCAACTTCTTTATCTCTTCATCAATATCAAGGGGTGCAAGCTGTTCGGCATCAAACTTCATTCGTTTTTCCTGTCGTTGCATCACATTTGACAACTTCTTTCACTCCTTTTCACCATTTGCTCTTTCTTTGCTTTTGTTTATTATAAAAGAAATCCAGCTCGTATTATATGCTACAAATGAACTTAATTAGACTGAAAATTTTTCCAATCTTTATTTATATAGCCCGATTTCCTCTTTATAAACACAGGTAAAAAGAAACCGATCAGATTTTCTCCAGTAAATTCTGCTTTGAAAAATAATTCTCATTCCCTTCTTCCCTTTTCAGCGTACTCTCGCCTCTTATAAACAGGCTCAATCTTTATTATTCCAATTTTTTCTACTTTTTGCAACTAGGACTTATCTCACCATTTCTTATGCGAGATTAATAACTTGACAAAATACTAAAATAAGCAACAGTAATTATTTACAAATTTTTAAACTTTATGGTTTAATAGGTATGTAATTCCTGTTTTTTACTATATTTTTTTGGAGGTTTAACATGAAAAAAGGGTCAATTTATCGTTTTATTGCTTTTGCTTTAATGTTCACCTTGTGTTTTAGCCAATTAGGCTTACTCAAAACACAAGCGGCAGGCAATCCTCCTGCTAATGAAAAAACATTAAGCATTGGTAAAGCAGCAAAAGGAACATTTACAGAACCAGAACAAGCACATTGGTACAAAATTAATCCTTCTAAGCAAGATGTAGCAAAGTTTTCACACTACCGAATTAAGCTTCAAAGTGATGATGAAGTAAATATCACGGTTTATTCTAGTCTTGAAAATGCCAAAAACAACGTGGCATTTGACCGTTATATGGGATACTCTTACAAAGATGAACCTGCTCAGCTAGATTTTCCAATCGCTTGGACTGGCCCTTATTATGTAAAGGTTGAGTATTACGGAGATGGAGATCTTATTGTTGAAGATGATACCGAAGAAGGTGGACAAACTCCTTCGGAACCTGAGCCGGAATTAAAAACAGAAGTTCCTTACACAATCAGCTATGAAGGCGCTTCACTTCCCCCTTCTCAAATGGAGGCAGAAGAATGCCCGGCTGAATTAAGTACAAGCCAAAAAGAAAACGGAAAAGGTATTTTAAAAGATTTGCGTACGATTCGTGACGCTGTGCTTTCAAAAACAGCAAGCGGAAAAGACCTTTCTTCTCTTTATTACAAAGCCGCTCCGTTTATCAGCTCTAAAATGATTATTGATAAATCGATGCGCGAACAAGTATACAAAGATTTAGTTCAGCTAAAAGGTCTATTTACAGATGTAGCGAAAAACGGCGCATCAAGCACGTACATGATTACAAGTGCTGATCAAAAAGCAATCAATGATTTATACAGCATCGCATACAAATCTGTTCCGGCTGCTTTAAAGAAAGATTTAGAAAAAGTAGCAGCACAGACCAAATTAAAAGACGTAACGGACTTAAACGTATCGTCTGTATTAGTAAGAGCTAAGTTAGTCAGCGCAAACAGCGTTTCAACAAAAGCTGAAACTCGCTATATTGTTAAATTAAAAGATGGTGCAAATGCTAAATCATTTAAAACAAAAGCACAGTCAAAATCAGCAAGCATTGAATCTATTAATCCATTAAAACAATCAGCTGCTTCTTTTGATAATATGTTTGTTATTCAATTAGATGACAGCAATGGAAAAAGCTTCAGCACGTCATCTGCTCAAGGTAAAATGACGGCAAAACAAATTCAGGCACTTCCTGAAACTGAATTTATCGAGCCGGTTCAAGAGTACCACGCTCTTTCAATGGATTCACAATATCCGTATCAATGGTCATTAAATAACACGGGTAAAAATGACGGTACTCAGCATGCCGATATTCAATACGAATCACTTGAAAAATTACTAAATGGTCAAAAGTTAAAAGATACGGTTATTGCCGTTGCCGATACGGGTGTCGATTCATCACTAGCTGATTTAAAAGGCGTGGTGGATACAAAAACAGGCTATAACTACGTGGATCGTTCGTCAAATGCAACTGATGACAATGGACACGGAACTCACGTAGCAGGTATTATCGCAGCCTCTGCAAACAATAACTATTCAATGGCCGGCATTAATTCTCATGCGAAAATTTTACCGGTTAAAATTCTAGACGCATCTGGTAGCGGAGATACAGAACAAATTGCGTACGGTATTAAATACGCGGTTGATCACGGTGCAAAAGTCATTAACTTAAGCCTTGGCGGATCTTACAGCCGCGTGCTTGAATATTCATTAAAATATGCATACGACCATAACGTAACGGTTGTAGCTGCAAGTGGAAACGACGGTATGGAAGAGCTTTCTTACCCTGCTTCATCTGCCTATGCGATTTCAGTAGGCGCATCAAACCGTTTAGATATCGTATCTGACTACTCAAACTATGGAAAAGGATTAGATATTACAGCTCCTGGCTCTGATATTCCAAGTCTTGTTCCAGACGGAAACGTCACTTATTTAAGCGGAACATCCATGGCAACACCTCACGTGGCAGCCGTTGCGGGATTATTGCTATCCCAAAACCCAGGCTTAAAGCCAAAAGACGTTGAAAAACGCCTAACCGATACAGCTAAAGATATTAAATTTGATGAAAAAGATGCTCCTGTATACGATGACGAAGAAAGTCCAGCAGAACCCCCTGCTCCAGGCTATGATTACGTATCAGGATGGGGACGTTTAAATGCGTACAGCGCTGTAAGTGCACAGCAGCTGCAAGCGCAGGTAAATCCATTTGTCAGCACGCAAAAAATTATTACAGGTAAAGCTCAAAGCGGTTCAACTGTTAAAGTAATGAACGGTTCAAAAACACTTGGCACAGTTAAAGCTGATGCAAAAAATACGTTCTCTGTGAACATTCCAGCTCAAAAAGCTGATACCGTTTTACAAGTAGTTGTCACAAACGGAAAAGCAAGTACGAGCATTCGTGCAGTTGTTCAAAAAGTACCTGCCAAACCAGCGGTAAAAGCGGTGACGAATAAAGATGAGTATGTAACAGGAACGTCTAAAGCGAATTTTACGGTAAATGTTAAAAACAGCGCTAAGAAAGTGATTGCTTCAGCAAAGGCTGATGCAAAAGGCGCGTTCAAAGTAAAAATTCCAAAACAAAAAGAAAACACAGTCTTGTACATCACGGCTACAAACAGCCAACAACAAGAAAGTGAAGAAGTAAAAGTAACGGTGCGTGACGTTATTGCTCCAAATGCACCTAAAGTAAATCCAGTCAACGATGCGGATACAGCTATTAAAGGAACAGCAGAAGCAAATGCATCTGTTGTAGCGAAAGTGAACAACAAAGAAATCGGCAAAGCAAAAGCCAATGCAAAAGGTCAGTACAGCATTACGATAAAAAAACAAAAAGCAGGTACAGCAATCAGCGTAACAGCAGCAGACGCAGCCAACAACACAAGTAAAGCTGCGACTGTAAAAGTGAGCGATAAAACTCCTCCTGCTGCACCAAGCGTAAATGCTGTCACAACAAAAAGCACGGCTGTAACAGGTAAAGCAGAAGCAAATGCTACCGTAACGGTAACAGTCAACAAAAAAAGCATCGGCTCTGCTGCTGCTAACAGCAAAGGACAGTACTCAGTAAAAATTAAAAAGCAAAAAGAAAAAACAGTCTTAAGCGTAACCGCAAAAGACAAAGCGAACAATACGAGTAAAGCAACAACAAAAACGGTGACAAAATAAAGAAAAAAGGCGCTTGGCTTATGGCCAAGTGCCTTTTTGTTATAACAGCTGTTTGTTTTTAAAGTATTTCCACATTCCCCACGTTAACACAATTAACATAACGATAATAACAGCAGTAGCCCAGTGGGAATTCTGATATGGAATCGGTACGTTCATTCCAAAAAATCCGGTTACGAACGTTAGCGGAAGCATAATTGTTGAAATCAGCGTTAAGACATTCAGCTTTTCAGATGAAGTTGCATTGGTAATAGAATAATACGTATCAAGCGCACTGTTTACGAGGTCTCTAAACGTTTCAGCAGAATCTACAATACGCTCTAAGTGGTCAAGCAAATCAATGTAGAAAGGAACATTTTCTTCTCGTATATCGAATTTCCACTTTCCATTAACCGTTAAGAAAATTCGGCGCTGAGGCAGAATAACGCGACGGATTAAGATAATCGTTCTTTTTAACGCCAAGAACTCTTCTGTCACTCCGCGCACTTCTTTGTTGTAGATTTCATCTTCTAATTCATCAATACGCATGTCGATTCGGTCTAAAATCGGGAAGTATTCGTCCGTGATGCCATCAATCAAAGCATATAATAAAAAGTCGGCGCCGCGGTTCATAAACTTTGGATAACGTGAGCACACAGCATCCATTTTGCGAAGCCAGCCCATTTTATGTTTGTGAATTGTTACTACGTAATTTGATCCGACAAAGGCATTTAACTCAAGCGTCGTAATCTCGTCATCACTTTCTTCGTTATAGCGAAGCGCGTGAAAAACGAAAAATTTATAGTCTTCGTAATCATCCATTTTAGCGCGAGGACTGTCGTGTAAGCAGTCTTCAATCGCCAATGGGTGAAAATCGAATAATTTAGCAATTTGAGCAAGCTCTTGTCCGTGGACATCATACAAATCAATCCACAGCAAATTATCAGGATTGCGCAATTTCTCATGCACGTCTCCTAAATCAAGATTCGTTACCATTTCTTTTGTTTCATCATCATATAAGTATGTTTTAATCATTGATTTTTCACCTCACATCATTGAGGCATTAAGGAGTATTTTCCTTCGTTGAAATGAGAGGAACACATACACCTTTGTTGCCCCTATCTTGTTTTGCAGTAACCTTCATCGAAATGGGGTCATCAGTGCCCATTCATCTCACCTCCTAATTAGTTGAAGGAACGCTGACTTGTAATACAGCTACTTCACAAAGTTTAATTTTAACATACAATCCAACTCTAGCGTAGCGCTTTTTTCAAAACCTTTTCCTCACCTTTTAAAGTTTCAAACAAAACTTCCGATACTATAAAAGCAGTTATAATCGGCAATCGATAACTAATAAAGCTTGAATCCTCCCGCAAAGGTTCACCTAATCGTAGACGATCAGCCAAGGGGGATCGCCTACGATTAGGTCTAGAAAATCTACCATGGCCAAAGACCGGCCATGGTAGATTTTCTACACCGATAAACATTATATGTGTGATGGGGAAAAACGTGTAGGAATTTTTGGACTTTCATCGAATACTTACTTAACAAACTTAGATTACGAAAAGGACTGATGATACATGCATTTTAAACGTGAAGAACCGTTTCGCTTTTTATTTGAGACTCCCATTGTTGGAACGTTTTCCATTGCTAAATACGACAACAAAGAAATCGATTCTAAGCCACGTCCTTTGTCCGTTATCGACCTTTCACCAAAAGGAATCAAAATAATTACGCCGCTTGATTTACCTATTTTCAACCATCAAATTCAGCTAAAAATCAGCTTTTATTTAAATGAAAAACCCATTCATATTACCGGACTTTGCGTGTGGAAAGAAAAACGGCACACCGAATACCTTTATGGCATTGAAGCATTTAACGATGCGGAAGAACAAGCGATTTTAATTACAGAGCTCAAAACCTACGCCAAGAAAAAGCAAGATAAGCAATAAAAATAGCGCTCATTTGTTTTACTCCCCTTTTAAGATGGCAATACTACGAACGACTTCGATAGAAAAAGGTGAGACGATGAGCAGCAAAGCAAAAAAAGAGTGGATTGGCGGTCTCGTACTATTTTTACTCGTCAGTTTTGTCAGCATCACATTTGCAGGCTATCATACGGTGAAAGCTGCCGTTGATCAAACGTATGTACCGCTTGAGCATGGGAACAAAACACACGTCAATTTAAAAAAAGGGCAACCGTTTTCCCTGCTTTTAATTCAAGAGAACCATCAAAATACGTCATTTGTATATATGACTGTTAATAAACAGCATGAATCAATAAAAATGACCCACTTGCCAGGGTCAACTCAGCTCGGCAATGAAACACTGCGAACCATTTATCATCGAGGAAATATGAATGCTGTCGTAAAGAACGTCGAAACGTATGCAAAGCTTCCTGTTGATTATTATGTCAAAATGGATCAGCAGTCAGTCGTCGATGCTGTAAATAAATTAGGCGGCATTATCGTCACAAACAAACGTGCTTTTGAACACAGCAACATTGTTTTTCCAAAAGGATCAATTCGCCTTACCGGAAAAGAAGCGCTTGTTTATTTAAAGGAGCGTAATGAGCAAGACATCTTTACTGCCCATGAAAGGCAGCTGTCTGTAGCAAAAGCCATTTTCAGCCAAGCAGCTACGATTCCCAATGTTGCAAAGCTGCATTCTCTTGTATTTACGCTCGCTGATCACATTGAAACCAATGCACCCTTTAATGATATCAAACGGATTCAAAAAACCTACAAACCGGCCGTTGCTCACGTAGACAAGCAGCAGTTTCCGCAAAACGAATGGAATCAAAAACAAGTCACAACGCGGCTGTATAAGCACTTAGAACGCAAGGAGCTGTTTTTATAACCGCAGGAGATTGATTCCTGCGATTATTGCGTATGAGTTATATGTAGATGCATAATTAAATCCTTTTTGATTTTTGCTAACTTATAGAGAATGTGATTTTTCTATATAAAAACTGACCTTCGATTGATAGATGCGGCTTACCAATCAAAGGTCAGTTCCAACCCTAAGAGATCTTATTTAATGAATAAAAACTTCAGCATGATGATGGCGGTATGCTTTGCGGAAAACGAAATAAATTTTCCGGATCATATTTCGCCTTTACCTCTCGAAGCCTTGAAAAGTTTGATCCATAATAGGCTTTTCCGAAATTTTCAATATTTTGGTCAGGAACATTAACATATGAACCTGTTACATAAGGCTTCATCATCTGACGTACTTTTTCAACTGATGCAAGGCTAGCAGCTTCTTGTGATTTCTTTTCCCAACTAGCAGTCCATTCAGTATAAAACAAGGGGCTGCGCCAGAAAAAGGCTGTTTTGTGGCTTGGTACTTTACTGATCGCACCGCCCCAATTTATAAAAAAGAAGTTGGATTCTGTACCGGGAGCTTCTTCCAAGAATTTCTTCATAATTGAAATGGGCTCTTCCGGCCATAAATCAAGTCCCCATGATGAGGAAAATTTAACGCTTTGATCCGATCTGCCAGGGATTGGTTCGTCAGGGTCTAAGAAATCTATAGCATCTGGATAAGGTAATGTTTCTATCACGATTTGTGATGGAGTACCTGTATTTGTTAAAGGCTCTAATAATTGAATTAGCTCCTTTTTTGAACCCAAAAAGATACCTTCTGCATGACACAGACCATTTACTTTGCTGAAAATCTCGAGGATGCATCCTAGTCGTGAGTCTACAAACGGGGCCCAATTCTGCCACGTTTTAAATACCGCTTCTAGCTGTTCCCATGGCCAAATAATGTTGAAAACGGTTGCGGTTTTAGGTGCACGACGAACTTGAAACGCGTATTGAGTATTATATCCAAAGTTACCGCCTCCACCGCCTCTAGATGCCCAAAATAAATCTTCATTGCAAAATTTATTTGCTTCAATAATCCTGCCATGTGCATCTACCATTTTCAAGCCGACAAGGTTATCGCTTATAAGGCCAATCGACCGTGAGAGTACGCCAAATCCTCCTCCCATCGTAATTCCTCCGATTCCAACAGTTGGGCTATCCCCAAACGGCGCCATAAAACCTTCTCGAGCCAAACCTTTTACAAGCGGGCCTACGTGCACTCCAGTTTGAACAGTGGCAATTGCATTTTTTTTATCTAAGTGAACTTTATTCATGTCGCTCACATCAATAACAAGCCCTCCATTTACTACTGAAAGGTTCTTATCGAGAGCATGACGACCACTTCTGACGCGCAAGGGTATATTATTCTCACGAGCCCATTTAATAGCATTACTAATATCATATGAATTTTGTGCAAAAACAAAGACAAGAGGAAAGACATCAACATAAGGGTTCCAGTTCTTAACTGCCTCTTTATAACCAGGATCACCCTTAAAGATTACTCGCCCTGTTAGATGTGTTAATCCCATATACTATACTCCACTCCTACTAGATATTTAATTGCCAATACTAGTATATGCAGGGTTTTGACAAGCTCTTGGACAAATTATCTACTAACTTAAAAACATGCAAATCTACCTAAGCGTATACCTTTCACAGAGAATTTTTGGTGTTGGAAAATTCCCTCAAAACGCTATTTTTATAGAATTTTAACCAAATTAACTACTGATAATTCTGGTTAAATAAACTAGGTTTGTGTATTATACAAATAGTCAAACCTAGTCATATAGTAGATTAATCAAAGATACCATGATCGTGATGTTTCTTACCTATGATAAGTCATAGGTTTGTTTACTTGATTTCTTGAGCCAATTTATTTGGCTCGGAAGTAAAGATATAGAGGTAAAGCAGAATTTCCGTTAAACTCATTTAAAAAAATCCTTACACATCTTGCCCCTCTTCAGAAGCAAGTATTTTCTCGTTAATTTTGACGATAATTCTTTCATCATTTCCATCACTTTTATACTCATTTGCTTGTTTCATCTTATAGTATTGCTTACTCTCAGGCGGCCCAATGATAACCGTATCCGTAATCGGAGCAATGGCTTCTGCTACTTCGCTTGCACTTACTCCATACGCTTTTTGAAACACAACAGGAGGCGTTAAGCGCAGCACGTCGGATCCTTCTGTAGACTCAAATTGATCATTGTTAAAAAAGAGATGCAGATGCGCTTCTTCCGATAGCGGTTCAATCCAATGCCACCAGCCCATCGGTATAAAAACAACTTCGCCTTCTTTTATTCGGTAATTGTGCATGCTGCTTGTATCAGGGTCTAAGACAGACACCTGCACTTCACCTGAAACGACGACATCTAATTCCCACGCGTTTGGATGCCAGTGCGGTTCTCTCATATGCCCTTTCGTCATATATAAATCAACAAACGCACCTCCGAGCATGGCAGGCAGCTGAGTTGAGGTTAGCTGATACGCTATATTTTGGTCATTTCGTTTGAACAGGACGTTTTGCTTATAGTTCACTGACAGATTAGGCGTTCCTGAGCTTTTTTTAATATTTGAATTATCCGGCACAAATCCAGATTTACTCATAGTGTCATACCCTCTTTTCATCAAAAAGTTATATGCACTATCCTATTAAAACTTTTAGCTAAGGGTGTTTTAATTAGGAAAAATAAAAAACGAGCGTTTCCACTCGTTTTTCATCCGACAAGGCGTTCAATTTTCTTTTTCTTCCATACAAATTGATAATAGCTGTACTGCAGGATTAAGCTAACCACAAACGCCGCTGGATACCCAATCCAAATCCCTTTAATTTCAAGAGACGTAAACTGCGACAGCACGTAGGCTACGGGCACTTCTACACACCAAATAGCCATAATACTAAATACCGTAGGCCAAAGCACCGTACCGCTTGCTCGCATCGTGGCGGTAATAATTTGCGCATGACCGAAAATCAAATAGCTCCAAAGCGTGATCACTAACAGCTCTTCGGCAATACGGAGCGTATGCTGACTTGTTAAAAACAGAGCTAAAATTTGATTGGAAAAGAGATAAATAAGTAAAATCAATACGCTGCCAATAACGTAATTCAGCATAATTCCAGAGCGAATAACTTCTTTTAAACGCTCAAATTTATTGGCGCCAATCGACTGCGCCGCAAAAATAGAAACCGCAATTCCTAAGCTGATTGCCGGCATTTGTACATAGCTTGCCACTTGGTTCACCGCTCCGTACGCTGCTGTAGCGTCTGAGCCAAATCCGTTCACAAACGTAATAACCGCAATTTCAGAAAGAGAAACTAAAATCATATTGATACTCGCTGGAATCCCTAAACGCATAAGCAGCTTTAAAAGCGTTCCGTCCATTTTTAATGAAATAGATGAGTCAAACTTCAACGGATGATTTTTCTTGCGTAAATAGATAATCATAATAATGAACGTTAATACGGTTGAAAACACCGTTGCATACGCAGCGCCGTACACTCCAAGCTTTGGCACTCCGATCCATCCAAAAATTAAAATCGGAAGAAAAATGATGTTTAAGACCGTACTCACAACTAAAAAGTAAAAAGGCGTTTTAGAGTCTCCGGTTCCGCGCATAAACGTCGTATAAACAAAGTATAAAAACAAAACAGGAATCGCCACAAACAAAATGCGCGCGTAGTGAACCGTTACGTCAATAATATTAGCCGGCGTTCCCATAATCCGAAGAATATCCGGAGCAAATATGCTTCCCAAAACAGCAAGCACAATTCCGACTAGAAATGTAAACGTGAGCGTGGTACCGATAATTTCTTTGACTCGTTTTTCGTTTTGTGCCCCGTACGCTTGCCCGATTAAAATGGAACTTCCTGAACCAATTCCAATCGAAAACGACACGAGCAGAAAAAACAGAGGAAAAAAAGCAGAAATAGCGGCTAACGCATCAACTCCAAGCGCTCTTCCGACAATAATACTTCCCGCCAGCTGCCCAACTGACTGCATGGCGTTACTTAACATGAGCGGAATCAAAAACACAAGCATCAGCTTACTGACGGATTTTTCTGATTCCACTACTTCACTTTTAACATCTTGATTCTTCACACCTATTTCTCCTTTGTATCAGCTTTCGGCGAATGATAGCCTTTTTCGCCGTAAGGCTGCAGCTTCTCTAACCATTTCGCTTCCAGTTTCAGCAAATCCTTTTTTGAAAGTGCTTTTTCTTCTTCTCTTTTAATCGTTTCCAGCATCTCAATTGAAAAAGCATCCGCCCCGTACGTATTCCACTCGTTTTGAAGCTCTTTATTTTGATGAGTATTCGTCTTTAACGTGAACTTTACGCCGTTTAACGTTTTGATGTTAGGCGTAGAGCCAATGTAAATCTTATCGTTGTGAAGGTTTTTAATTTGATACACGCCGCCTTCTGTTTTTACTTCTTTCGCTAGCTGCTTCATTTGTTTTTTATAGTCTTTTGAGTCCATACTCATCTCTGTCTCTCCTTTTCTCCAGTAGCTGCTTCCGTCTGCGCTGCGCTCTAAGAAACCGTATTCAATTAAATAGCGTCGCAGCACGGCGTAGTCGTCATAAAAAGGTGTTAACCTATCGTTCACTTCTTTTTCGGTATACGTGCTGCCAAACTCAAAATGTCCGCTTAATTCTTCAAGAACAACAAGACGGTGTTTCTCTTGCAAGTGAAAGGTGCGAAGAGGTCCGTTTAAACCTTGCGGAAAGTTCTTCGCTAAAATTTTTTCACGCTCTTCATCACTGATGCTGTAGCGCTGACTTCTTCTAGGCGCTGCAGTGGATGCCGGTAGCTTCTTCTCTTCTTCTCCGTCGTTCAACAGTTCCATCAGCGTTAAAAACACTTTGGCCTGACGCTCTTTTTTCTTTAACGTAAAGCGGTGGTTTCGAATGGTCGATGAACTGCCAATTCCCATTTCTTTTTGAATATCGCTGTCACTTTTTCCTTCCTTAAAAAACTTCACTAAATTTTTTTGATGATCAGAAAGACCCGTTACCTCTTTATCTAGCCCTATTAAATGATGGAATACAGACCCGTGCTGCTGTTCCACATGAAGCTTCATATAGCGTTTTGCTTCATAAAAAACACCTTCCACCGGATAAATAATGCCTTTTTCAATGTTTTCACCGCACAGTAAGCAGTGGTAGTGATCTTCGCTTTCCCCGTACCCTTTCTTCATCTCTTCAAAAGATGATTCCCAAAACAAATCGTTTACCATATAAATAGACACCTTTCTATTTTGTTTATTAATTTATAAACAAATATATTATATGTTTATAAATATGTCAATTCTACGTTTATGATACATAAAAAGATGGAGACATAACGAAATGACTCCAATCAACTGCTAGAAGGAACAAAACAGATCAAACCTACGTTAACCATAACAAAAAAAACGCACCGCTAATCAAACACGTTGATCAATGGTGCGTTTTTCACTTGAGCTAAAATAATTTCGTCCCGGTTTCTTTATTCCATTCACTTAAATAAGGAAAATCCTTAGATATAACGGGCTTATCATTCAAAAGCGTAATCAACTCCAAGCGGTTGCCGTCAGGGTCATTAAAATAAACGCAAGCCGCTGGCATCCACGTATGAACAATCGGCTCTGTTTGGGGCTTTCCAAACGACGTCTCTTCCGGTTCAATGCCTTTTGAACGCAGCCACGTTAACGCTTCATGAATATCTGCTGCTTCAATTCCAAAAGCAAAATGACTACTTTTCAACTCTTTTTCATCGGTTTCCCAAAGTCCAAGCATCTGCTTTTGTTCCCCAACAAAGAAAAAAGCACAGCGCCTCTCTTCAATTTTATGAACAAACGTCAGCCCAAGACGTCTATAAAATTCAATCGAATCCTCCAAACTCCGCACATGCACATGCGTCTCATAAATACTCTTAATCATAGCCTTCCCTCCATCCTTTTCTACTACTATAAGCCATCTCACACCAAACAGCTTCCTAACAAAGAATGAAAAACAATCAGCCTTAAGAACGAGAACCCCCAACAGGAACATACAGCTTTGAAATTCAGAAGAGCACTATAGGTTTGGTTTTGACTACGGTTTTGACCTTAACTACGGTTTTGAGGCCATCCCGCAAGGGGTGGCCTCAAAACCATAGTTCTAGAAAAAACCTCATGGCTGCACTTTAGCCATGAGGTTTTTTCTACATCGATAAATTAAGGATAAATTAAACGTGAGCTTTTGCGAGGCCGATACAGATACCGCCTGAAATAATCAGTACACTCGCAAGAGATACATAGAATAATTGACGCTTTGTTTTCTTTTCTCCCAAGAAGACAATACCGCCAAAAATTGAAATAACGATACCCATTTGCGATAATGAAAAGCTTGTTGCTACGCCTAGTCTTGATTGAGATAAGAATAAGAACATGTTTCCAGATGCCCAAATTAGACCTGGTAAAATATTACGAATCGTATATTTGTTAAATGGCTTATGTTTGTATGTAATGATTAAGCCGCCAATTAACATACCGATTGCTTGCGGGAATAGTGCTGCCCATGCGTCTACGTTGAAAATACGTGCGATAACTACGTAAACTAAGAATCCAAGACTTGAAATGATAAGAGTGATAACTCCTTTTTTCGTTTGTCCTGGAGCCCCTTGTGCTCCTTCTTTTTTACCGTCTAATGAAGAAAGCACAACTCCTGCTAGTATTAAAAGAATCGCAATAGATCCAAGCACAATCGTTTGAAGCGTTGACCATTCTTTAAATACAATAACACCAAAAAGAGCTGTTGATACTAATTGCATACCTGTTGAAATCGGCATTGACTTTGAAACACCAAGGTATGGAACACTTTTAAACTGATTGCTTTGACCTACTGACCAGAACAAACCTGAAACAATTCCGACAATAACAAGCGTTGGCGTTAACACCGGCTGCACAATCATAAACTGAACAAATGAAAGAATCAAAGCTCCAATAATTGTTCCAAGCGTTTGACTGTAAGGTCCACCGCCCATCTTCATACTAACTAAAATCATGCTTCCCCACGCAACGGAAGGAAGAACACCTAGCAAAATATCCATCTTTCTCTTAACCTACTTTCCTATTTCTAATCTATGTACATCGTATGTAACGACCTGCTGCTTTTCTTTCATTAAGGGCTAAGGACCAAGCACTCATACTCCCTCGAATATTCCCCCAAAGGTCCACTTATGCGGATGATGCCTACCCCACAAGGGGGGCAGCAACCGCTTAGGTCTAGAAAATTTGATAGGATCGCTCTTTAGTCCTATTAAATGTTCTACATCGATAAATATATAACGTTTTCATAAATGGTGGTAAAACTGCTATTTCTTGCTGCTCGTACTATACTAACACGAACATTTATTATTTAGCTAGAAATTTTTTTGATTATTTTTTAAAAACAGAAAAAAATTTTTTCTTCTTGCTCTGCAGCTCGCTTCTCCCTCTTATGTGATTTGCAATCAGCAGAAACGGACGCCTCTGCTGATTGCAAATAAGAAGAGATAAAGCCTTTTCATTTTAGTTAGCTACAGGCTTACAAAATTGCTCTACTACTTCTTTGGCTGGAATTGAGCTGATCGCACCTTTTCCAGTTGTCGTTAAGGCACCGCTTGCATTTGCAAAACGTAAAATAGCATCGTGGTCAGAGTCAAGAATAGCGGTTAAGTTTTCTTGTGACACATCGCGGCTTAATAGCTGATAAAGGAATCCGCCAATAAATGCATCTCCTGCACCTGTTGTATCAACAACTGCTACTTTGTAACCGTTTGATTCATAGACTGCTTGTTTTGTATAAAGCGTTGCACCTTCTGCACCTTTTGTGAATACAACTACTTGAACGTCACCTGTAAATAGAGACTGAATCGCTTGCTGTTCATCTTCAATTCCTGTGATAAACGATAGCTCGTCGTCTGAAATTTTGACAATGTGCGCTTGTGGGATAAATTCTAAAATTGTTTGACGGCATAGCTCATGGTCTTTCCAAAGCGGAAGACGTACATTTGGATCAAAGCTGATAACGCCGCCTTTTTCTTTCATGCTTTTAATCGCTTTCATATGAGCGTATTTCATAGGACTTTCAACTAAATCAACCGAACAGAAGTGAAGAACATCGTTGCTTGCAAACCAATCTGGGTTAATTTCGTCTTCAGTTAGCAATAAATCTGCTGAAGGATTACGATAGAAGCTGAAATCTCTTTCTCCGTCTTCGCGCAGAGAAACGAAAGCTAAAGCTGTATTTGCTTCTTCCGTACGATAGACCATATCAGTACCTACTCCTACTTCACGAAGCGTATCTACTAGAAAGTCTCCAAACGCATCTTCCCCAACTTTTGTAATAAGCGCTGACTCATTACCGTATGTAGCAACAACTGCTGCAACGTTTGCCGGCGCTCCGCCTGGCACACGCGTAAACGATTCCACTTCTTTCAATTGAAGACCTTTTTGAGCTGGAATCATATCAATTAATACTTCACCGATACTAAATAACTTACCCATTCTATTCACCTTACTTTTCTTTTTTGTCATATTGTCATACTATGTTCCAAAAAATCCTTAAATCAAATTATACGTCCCAAACATCTTTTTCGTAAAGAGAAATTTCCAATTTATTTTAAAAAAATCGTAAATTATCGTTTTTTTCTCACAATCTTTTATGGGTTAGCCCCCTTCCATCCCTTGTCAAATCTGGGATTTAAATGACCTTCTTAAATAAAGATCACAGAATAAAAAAAGTTAATTTCCAGTTTAAACTGTTTATCTATTCATTTTTCGTTCGACATCTCTTTCCTTATTTCCTGTTTATTCGCCATGAATATGCAAATAATGATAAAAATTCGTGTTTTTACCCCTATTTAAGAAGGAATAGCTTAAAACGTGTCGAATAGACTTAGGTAGGTATATGACATTATGTATGTTACACTAAATACAAGGCAAGGAAGGGAGAATCAGTCATGAAAATCAATGTTTTTCTAGACGACTATCGCAAGTGCCCTGACGGTCATGTTTTAGCCGAAACGATTGACGAATGTATTGATCTGCTAAGGTCATTCGATGTTGAACATTTGTCGCTCGATCACGATTTACTCAGCAAGACACGGAATGGATTAATGCTCGTGCATTTTATGGTAAAGCATCATTTATATGCCGATCGAATTACGATTCACTCCGCTAATCATTTAGGCAGCAAAGCAATGTACAACTGCTTTAAGGATGCTCAAAAAGAGCATAAAATGCCAAACAACATTAAAATTCTAAGATGCCCTCTGCCTCTTCGATGATATCTGCACCCTCACACATTCATTTCAACAGAATCTGTCCGGATTCAATTCTCACAGACTTCCTGTTTCTATAAAATGAAGAACGATACTGCTTGTTCGATACGTATAGATGTGAATACGCTTTAAGCAGTTTATATTATATAGAAGAAAACCGCTCTAAAATACCGTTATGTTAGCTTTAAAAGCAGACTATATGGTACAAAGAGCGGTTTTTTGCTATTTAGACAGTTTAACAGAATCCAAGTCAGCTGAGAGAGCAGCCGGCTGCTTTTTAGCTTCTTTTAGCTGTCTAGCGTTCACGAACCAGTAAATGCTTCCTACAAACAATCCTCCCCCTACGATGTTTCCGAGCGTAACAGGAATTAAATTATGAAATAGTCCAGCAGCCGAAATCGCATCAGGATGCGGAAGCAATAAAGCTAGGCCAAGAAACGTCATATTTGCCACGCTGTGCTCGTATCCTGATGCAACAAATGCAAACAGCATCCAAAAAATGAGCATGATCTTTGCCGCATCGCTTTTAGTGCGCGCAGCCGTCCAAATCGCAAGACAAACAAGCCAGTTGCAAAGAATGCCGCGAAAAAATAATTCACTGACCGGCAAATTCATTTTTTTAGCTGCCAGCGTCATAAGTAAATGGTTCGGTTCAATTCCTTTAAACAAACCGGTTCCGGTAATTAACAAACAAAGTCCAAACGCACCTATCGCATTTCCGATAAAACACCACGTCCAGTTTTTGAACGTATCTTTCCATGTGGTGACTCCCGATAGCGTACTGACTGTATAAACCATATGATTTCCCGTAAACAATTCAGCTCCTGCAAATACGACAAGCAGGAGAGCAACAGCAAAAGATAATCCCATGACAAGAGAAACGACCGGTAAAGAAGCAGAAGCTAAAGGCGCTCCTACCGATAGAGCTAATATAACGCCCAGTCCTACGTAAGCACCCGCTAGCACAGCTAACAGCAAATAACTCGGCAAATGATCATTCACAAGCTTCGTTTTTTCACGGGCTAACTCATTCATTGACTGCAGTGAATTCTTAAGCAAAAGCGTTTCCTCCTTTTATTCGTCTTAGACGCATACTTTTTCTTCTGTTTTTTCCAAAAACCAGGAAAGAGCAGAAGCTTGCTTCACCACTTCACCAATCACAATCATCGCGGGGTTGCTGACTTGCTGCTCCGCAGCCGTGTCTACGATTGTGCCAAGCGTGCCTGTAACCGTGCGCTGATAAACCGTCGTGCCTTGTTCAATAAGAGCGACCGGCGTATCCGCGCTTTTTCCCGCGTCTAAAAGCTGACGGCAAATATACGGCAAGTTTTTAACGCCCATATAAATCGCAAGCGTATCAACTCCTTTTGCTAAATGCTCCCAGCGAATACTTTCCGGCTTGCCGCTTAAACAGTGTCCCGTCACAACGGCAAATGAACGGCTCAGCTCACGATGCGTCACAGGAATTCCAGCATAAGCAGGTGCCGCGATGCCCGCTGTAATACCCGGAACGACTTCAAACGAAATTCCGTTTTGAACGAGCACTTCTGCTTCTTCCCCGCCTCTTCCGAAAATAAACGGATCTCCGCCTTTTAACCGCACGACGGTGTTTCCTTTTCTTGCGTAGTATACAAGCAAATCATGAATATCATCTTGAGAAACGCAGTGATCACCAGGCTTTTTCCCGCAGTAGACGAGTTCGGCTCCTTCTTTTGCATACTGAAGAAGAACAGGGTTCACTAGTCGGTCATATAAAATAACGTCTGCTTTTTCTAAACATTTTGCTGCTTTTATCGTTAGCAAATCTGGATCTCCTGGTCCGGCTCCTACAATGTACACTTTTCCTTGTCTCATCTTCTGCTTCGCTCCTTTGAGTATGTCCCCTTGAATTTTTGTGGCGCGTTGAAAATCAACGCGCCTCGTTACTTATTCTTCAATTAAAAGATACAGCAAATCTCCTTCAACAGACGCTTCGTACGTGTCTACACAGCCGCTGTCTGGCTCTTGTACGTTACCGTCATGCAGGCAAATTTTCCAGTCGTGCATCGGACAGAACACCGAGTCGCCGCTCACGATTCCTTCACTTAGCACCCCGCCTTTATGCGGACAGCGATTTTCAATTGCTCGTATTTTTCCGCTTGATAGCTTAAACACCGCAATTTCTTTTCCGTTTACTTTCACTGTTTTACCCAGGCTTACCGGAAAATCATGAATAGACCCCACGCATACTTTTGTAATGTTTTTATTCACCATCTTTATTTCCCCCCTGCATTATGATGTGACAACTGTTTCGAACAGCTCTTTTTTCGTCTTTTTGCTTTCGACGATTTCTTTCCAAGGATCACGGTACGTAGATAACGCTTCGTCCATACGCATATTCAGCTCTCTTCTCGTCTGGGCGTCATCAAGCACTGATTGAATGTGCGAAAGTCCCATGCGCTCAATCCATGCAGAGGTACGTTCTAAATAATTAGCCGTTTCTCGGTAATACTGCAAATACGCTCCTGTGATGTCCATCAATTCTTCGTCTGTTTTTACTTTATACAACAAATCTCCGCCGCGAAGATGCGTACCTCCATTTCCGCCCACGTAAATTTCCCAGCCGCCGTCAATTCCAATAAAGCCAATATCTTTAATACCTGACTCAGCACAGCTTCTCGGACAAGCAGATACAGCCATTTTCACTTTATGAGGCGTCCATAGTCCTTCAAATTTTTTCTCAAGCGCAATTCCAACGCCCATTGAATCCTGCGTTCCAAAACGGCAAAACTGTTCGCCGACGCATGTTTTCACCGTTCGCAGCGACTTACCGTACGCGTAGCCAGAAGGCATATCTAACTCTTCCCATACGCTAGGCAAATCTTCTTTTTTAACACCAAACAAGTCAAGACGCTGACCACCCGTCACTTTTACGAGGGGAATTTCATATTTATCAACAACATCTGCAATTTTTCGTAAATCTTCTGCATTTGTGACGCCTCCGTACATACGAGGAACAACAGAATACGTGCCGTCTTTTTGAATATTCGCGTGCATGCGTTCATTCACAAATCGTGATTCGCGTTCATCAACGTATCCGGTTGGATTCACCATACCTAAATAATAATTCAGCGCCGGACGGCATTTCGAACAGCCTTCTTCATTATTCCACCCAAGTACATTCATAACTTCACGCGTATGCGAAAGACCTTTTGCTTTAATTTCTTCGACAACTTCATCTCGTGACAAAGTCGTACAGCCGCAAATCGCTTCTTTTTGAGCTGCCGCGTCAAAGTCAGCGCCAAGAGTATGCTGAAGCACTTCCGCTACAAGCGGTTTACATCCTCCGCAAGAGCGAGAGGCACTTGTACAAGCTTTGATTTCATCAACCGATGAGCATCCTTGTTTTTGGATAGCTTCCACAATCGTACCTTTTGTTACGCCGTTACAGCCGCAAATAATATCATCGGCGCTCATGCTTGCTACTAAGCTTTCACCCGCGTTACCGCCAGATGGCTGTAAAATTGACACTTTTGCGACATCCGATACGTCTTCTTGCTTTTGTATCATTGAAAACAGTCGATTTCCGTCGCTGCTGTCTCCAAAAAGAACGGCTCCTACGATTTGATTGCCTCGCAAAACAAGCTTTTTATAAATGCCGTCTTGTTCATCGAACACTTTGATCGCTTTTTTCTCTTCATCTTCCGTGAAGTCGCCTGCCGAAAACACTTCAACACCTGATACTTTTAACTGCGTTGATAAAACTGATCCTTCATAAGGCACTTTTTCTGCCCCGCAAATCGCTTTTGCTAATGCTTTTCCTTGCTCATACAAAGGTGCTACCAGTCCATATACCATTCCTCTATGCTCTGCACATTCTCCAACCGCGTAGATGTTTGGGATATCCGTTTGCATATAGTCATTTACAACAATTCCTCGGTTTACGTTAAGTCCCGCTTCTTTTGCAAGCTGAACATTTGGCTTAATTCCAACGGCCATCACGACTAAATCGGCTTCTAAAAACGTACCGTCTTTAAAAGATAATCCTTCAACTCGCTCATCGCCGACGATTTCCGCCGTTTGTTTTTCAAGCAAAAACTTCATGCCTTGTTTTTCTAATTCGTTTTGAAGCAATTTGCCCGCTGTTGGATCAAGCTGACGTTCCATTAAATACGGAGCTAAATGAATGACAGATACGTCCATTCCTAGATTTAACAGTCCGCGCGCCGCTTCTAATCCAAGCAGTCCGCCTCCAATAACCGCTGCTTTTTTATACTGCTGAGATGCTTGCAGCATTTCATCCGTGTCTTTTATATCTCGAAAAGCCGTAACTCCTTTTTTATCAGACCCTGGAATCGGAAGAATAAAAGGAAGAGACCCCGTTGCTAAAATCAACTCATCATACGATTCTACTCTGCCGCTGTTTGTCGCTACTTCTTTTTTCACTGAATCGATACTAGTAACCGTTTCGCCCGTATATAATGTAATATTGTTTTCTTGATACCAGTTCCAATCGTTTAGCGTAATGTCTTCAACATTCGTATCTCCTTGCAGCACTTTTGATAGTAAAATACGATTATAGTTCGGATGCGGCTCGCTTCCGAAAATCGTAATTTCAAACGCTTCGTTTGAAACCTTCAATACTTCTTCAATCGCTCGAACTCCAGCCATTCCATTTCCAATCAATACGAGTTTCTTTTTTTGCATCTTCCATTCCTCCCCTGGCGTCTATACCTGCTTGTTTCAAAGATATATTTTCTATGCATCTTTAAAGATACATTTAAGATATATGAATTTTCTGAATCGTTCAACTTATGTGTTAGGTTATCTAACATAGTTATGGTATGTATGCGATTCCATTGCTTTAACAGCAAGTAAAAAAAAATAAGTAGTCTCACTACGTCTTAATTAAGATCATCCTTTGCATTTTATTTTGTGATCTTTTTCACAACATTAATTTAGCAAGAATAAATAACCTGAGCTATGATAAAAATCACTCCTATTAAAAATGAGCGATAGTTTGATCGTCTTGTTCTAAAGACTTTGGTTAGTATCTATCATCTATCTTTTCATCAATATGTAAATTGATTATTGCCTGTATCGCAGACCAAGCAATTCTAAATGTATATACGTCAAAAATAACAATCCCAAAAAATTCTTTATAAAGAATTTTTTAGATAAACTGTTCTTTATAGTATTTACTATCACTCCTATATTCTTTATAATGAAAATACATAACCTTTATAAAGAACAGAACAGAGAATTAAAATGCCACTCGTAAACATTAAAAAACTTTGGACTCCTTTAGAAATCTTTGGCTTTAAGCTTTATAAGTGTAGAGATACAAAAAGCTACTACTATAAAACGAGGAAAAGTCATAATCTAATAAAATTATAAAAGACAAGCCCTATTCCTTTTTAAATAGGGCTTGTCTTTTTATTCTCCTGTAAACCAATTCACAACGTACTCTCCCCACACTTCATTTCCTTTTTTCGTTAAATTACCGCTGTCTTTATTTATATATTCTCCTAAATGAAAGGGCCAAATGAGCGAGTGATTCATATAATATACCCAGTTTGCTTCAGATACTCCCCTGATCGCTTCTACCCCTTCTTCATAGGACTCCGTTTGTGAAATGTAAGGCTGTGAAGGCTGAATCATAAGGGTTTTTTTCAAGTCTTTAAGCTGATGAATCAGCTTGTCTGTATTTTCAAGCGTCTCATCTAGCGTAAGATGCTGATAATCATTTTTAAGAGGTGCTTCAAACAGAATAATGTTTGGCTGAAGTTGATCAATTTGATCGGCAATATGTGAGGATAAAAGCTTATCAGTTGTCCCGTTACCATATGAAAGTGTTTTAACCGTAAATACATCACTTCCATATGTAGCTGCTAGCTCTTTTTTTAACTGCTGTGGCCACCCTGCTTCCTTCGCGGATGTGGCAAGCACAAGAGTCAGAGGCTTTTTATTTGCGATAGATGACTGGATTTGCTTTGTAATAAAGTCCGGAAGATTTTTTGTGTAAGCAGATACATCAGAAAACTGTTTTTCTTTATGTACAACAGCAGTTTTTACTTCACTTGCCTGCGCTTCCGTTTGCTTCTGCCAGTGCTGCGTCCCCGCATACATCACCGCCCCGCACAAAACAGCCGCCGCCACATTTATCCCAACCATCGCCTTCATTCAATCTCCCCTTTACAAGTTCTTCTTACAATCTCAGCAGCTTGCTTTCATAAAGAAGAACTCAAAATTAGTAGCTCCTGCGAATATACCCTCAAAGGCTCATCCGGATAGGTCTAGCAACTCTACCATCACTGCTCTTCCGTGATGGTAGAGTTGCTACATCGATAATAGATATATAAATAGTATAGATTAGTAGAATTTGGAATGGGGGACCTTTCGTACGTAAAATCTCTACAAATACGTATATACTTCGCATATTTCCTAGCGAAACGTGAAGTTTCTGGGGAAATTACGTCACGTTTCTTAAAAAGAAAACATAATGTACCCTCATTCGCGCATGTGATCTTCTCCTTGTACAGTAGAGATACCGGCGGAATACAGCAAAAACGCGTTTTTGAAAAAGGAATGCTACATGCAAAAAAGCTCGTTTGATCAAATCGCTTCATCTTTTCATCCATTAATTGTATCGATGATTAAAAAGTTTCACATTTACAAAGACTACGACGAATATTATCAAATTGCGTTGATTGGTTTATGGAGAGCGTATCAAAAATTTGATGAAAACAAAGGCTCTTTTTCCGCTTATGCCTACACAACCGTGCGCGGTACGATCCTTTCTCATTTAAAAGGCACCATTTTATACGAAGAACGTGAAACACCTGCTGAGCAAAACCTGCTTTCACTAAACGAAGATCCCGCTCTTCCCGTTCCGCTAGAAAGTGAAATCATTGAGCAGCATATCGAACACTTAACAGGAAGAGAAAAAATCTATGTACTCGAACATCTGCTAGAAGGCTACTCGTATAGAGATATTGCCTATAAATACGGAGTCTCTACGGGAGCCGTTAAAAACTGGGGAAAAGCAGCTCGCAAAAAGCTAAAGGCCTCGCTTCTTCAAGAGTAAGAAAAAGAGGAAGCTTATGATAAGCTTCCTCCTTCCGTTCATATGTGTAGTCCAAACGATTGTTCATATGTAGGACAAGTTTATTCGATAAATCGAACGCATTATGCCAAGACAACCGGACTTTCTAAACAGTAATTGCGAATAACAGCTGCTCTGGCCAGTTTTTTTTCTAAACTATAATAAGAAAGCTTAACTGGAATGAACGTTCCGTCTTTGAAGTGAATTAGCATGGAGGATGAATGAACTGTAGCAAGCGTATGTGAAGTATGAACGTGAGAGGAGAAAATCCAAGCGCAGCTGTAGTCATTGGGCGAAGATGTAGGAAACGCAATAATCGCTTGTGAACGACTAATGACAAGAGGTGTAAGCTGTTTGTACGGAAACATTTTTCGAACGGCGGCAATCGATCCCTTAAACGTACTTAATTCTCGAATGCACGCTTCTTCTAATAATTGCTTACACGTCTTGCTTAGCATGTATTCTCCTGCTTCATCCAGCACCTTTGTGCGGTGAATAGGATCGTTCACTGGAATCAATGCTTTTGTCGTCAAACCAATTTGATATTTTTCATCATTTGTCATACATCTACCCCCTTTGCTACTTTATAACTATTCTATACTATCGAAACGGGAAAAATCTAGTCTTTTTTTCTCATTATTTTAAATATTTTGAACATATTTTATATCAAAGAAAAAAGCGCTGAAACCAGCGCTTTTTTTTAAATAAAAATGTCTAAAATAAGAACCATCGCAAACGCCGCAAATGATAGAATCGTTTCCATCACTGTCCACGTTTTTAACGTTTGGGCAACTGACATGTTAAAGAATTCTTTGATTAACCAGAAGCCAGAATCATTTACGTGCGATAGCATCACCGAACCTGCGCCTGTTGCTAGCACCAATAGCTCTGGACTTACGTTTGGCATCGTTGCTGCAATGGGTGCGACAATACCTGCTGCTGTTGTCATTGCTACTGTTGCTGAACCAACTGCTGCACGAATTAACCCGGCAATCACAAACGCTAGTATGATAGGAGAAAGATGTGCATCTTGAGCAAATCCTGCAATCGCGTCACCCACACCGCTTGCTGTTAAAATTTTATTAAAACCGCCGCCTGCACCGATGATTAAAATGATCGAAGCAACGGGTCCAAGACATTCGTTTGTGAATTTTAATAAATCATCTTTGTTGTACCCTCTTGCAAAGCCGAACGAATAAAAAGCAAACACTAGCGAAATTAACAGCGCAACGATTGGACTTCCAATAAAATTTGTTACGTAGCGAATCGTACTTGTTTCTGGATAAACAAACCCAGTGATCGTTGCTAAAAGCATTAATAGTACTGGAAGTAAAATCGTGAATAACGTAATCCCGAAACCAGGAAGATCTTTATGCTTTGACTCTGTGAACTGCTCCATAATTTCACCCGTTGGCTCTACGTGAACACGGCGTGAAATGAACGATCCGTAAATCGGACCTGCTACGGCTGCAGCTGGAAAGGCCACAACTAATGAATACAAAATTGTTTTACCTAAATCTGCTTTAAAGATATCCACCGCTAGCATCGCTGCCGGATGCGGAGGCACTAAACTGTGAACAACGGCTAAACCGGCAATTAATGATAAACCAATTTTAATAAGTGACGTACCCGTATGCTTGGCAATTACAAACACAAGCGGAATTAATAACACAACACCAACTTGGAAAAAGACCGGGATACCGCAAATAACGGCTACAACCATCATTGCCCAGTGTACGTTCTTTTCACCGAATACGTTAATTAACGTGCGGGCAATACGCTCGGCTCCGCCTGACTCTGCCATCATTTTACCTAACATCGTTCCAAGACCAAGAACAATCGCGATAAATCCTAAGACGCTCGCTACTCCTTCTTGGAACGCCGTTACGATATCAGGCAGCTTCATACCTGAAATAAGACCCATAAACAAAGCCGCGACAATCAGTGCTACGAACGGATTTGTTTTAAATTTAGCAATTAAAAAGATAAGTCCGACAATCGATACAATCGCATACAGCAAAAGACTTGCTTCATGACTTAATCCGAATACTGAATTCATATGTTCATCCCCTTAGTGTGACCATTTTTCATGTACGTACATCCAAATAATGTATACGCTTTCAAATATTTTCTAAAGTGAACGCACCTCGTACGTTCACTTCTTTCTATTTACTTAGTAATTCAACCGTTTCTCGAAGCGTTGTTTTGGCTCCGACGTTTCCAGGGAAAATGATGTACGCAATGCCCGGAAACTTACTTTCGTCTCCCGTTACCCATACCGGAATGCCCGGCTTGATTTGTCCAGCAACGGTCGCACGCTTTACGGATAAGCCGTTTACGCCAATATCACTTGACGTAATGCCGCCTTTTGCGACGATAAAGTTTGGACGAACGTTTAAGCGGCGAACAATGCTTGTAACCGCATCTGAAATTTTTACCGATAATTTAAGCTCTTCTTCTTTTTTGCCTTCGCCAAGATCTAAGCGCTCGCGTCTTGTATACACAGCTACCGTTTGACCTTGTGAAATAAGCTTCTCTGCTTCATTGATAATACGGTTCACTTCTGCTTCAAACTTTTCAGGTTCTAAGACAAGATGACAATCAAATTCAATAAATTCAATGAAGCTGCATTTCTTTAATTCTTCTAACTGCTCTGTTGTTTTTTTAACATGCGAACCAACCATAATTAATCCGCCGTTTGACGACTTTTCTTTAATGAGCTCTTCTTTTGTTAAAAGGTCTTTGTCGCTCACGCCGCCCATCACTTTTGTTAGAGCCGCAGCGCTACGATACATAAAGTGCTTTCCAAGCTTCATCGCGCGAAGAAGTGCAATCGTCACAACTTTCACGTCCACATAATCTACTGCGTTCACGATCACTTTGTTAAAGTCTTTCACTTCCATTAACTGATTGGTAATCGTCACTAAATCAAGTGCACGAATGCTTCCAAGCGAAATATACGTCGTATGACTTGCTTTGAATTTTCCTTCTGACTTTTCTTCTACCCACTCGCCTAAATGAGATTTACTGTAGCCAAACGTACGGTCTTTTGCAAATTCCGTTTCTCCTGCCGGCACTAAGTAGTCTTCATCTTGCACGTAGTGAATGTTATCAATGGTGAATCGTCCGCCTTCTTTAAAGAAAGGAAAGATCACTTCGCCGTCAAGCACTTGATTGGAGTGCTGTTCAACCGTTTTCTTTAACACTTCTGTTTCTAACGGATAGTGACCGCGAAGAGTCGAATCACCTCTGCTGATAATTAAAAACTCTTTATTTACTTCAGCCGCCACCTCTGTAATAACAGCAGCAATGTCCGCATGGGCTTTTTCCGTTTCAGAAGCGGTAAATCCGCGTGAATTTGTTAGAATAAAAAACATGGAGTTTTCTTCTAAAAATCCTTGCTTAATGCTGTCTTTGCTCCAGTCTGTGTACACGGAAATACCGTTAACCGTTTGAACACCCGTCGGATCATCATCCAGTACGATGATTTTTTGATTAAACGTCAGCAGCTCTTCATCAAGCATTTTTTGTACAAGTGCCTCATCGACCCCTGGAATGTCTTTAAACACATCGCTTACAAGACGTTTTTCCTGCTGTTTAATCATGCTTCCACCTTCTTTTTCACTTCAACGTTTGCTAATTTTTCATAGTACTGCACAATTCCGCCGTGATCATCGCTTGCTTTTCCGTCTACTTTTAACGCATGGAAAATTTCCACAAGCTGACTTGAAAGCGGAAGCGGTACGCCAATGTCATGAGCCGTTTCCATCACGTTTGTCATATCTTTTAAGTTAATATCAATGCGTCCGCCTGCTACAAAGTTGCGGTCTAAAATCAGCGGTACTTTTGCATCTAATACAGCGCTTCCTGCTAATCCGCCGCGAATCGCTTGATACATTTTTTCAACGTCAATGCCTGCTTTGGCTGCTAGTACAAGTGCTTCAGACATCGCTGCGATATTTAAGTTTACAATGACTTGGTTTGCAAGCTTAGCCGTTACGCCGCTTCCGTTGTCACCAACAAGCGTTACTTCTGCTCCCATCGCATGAAGAATAGGTGAAACGCTTTCAAAGATATGTTCATTTCCTCCAACCATAATCGCAAGCGTACCATCAATTGCTTTTGGCTCTCCGCCGCTAACCGGAGCGTCTAGCATGTGAATTCCTTTTTGTGCGAGCTCAGCGGCAATTTCTTTTGATGCTACCGGTGAAATGGAGCTCATATCAATGATAACGCTTCCTTTTTTTGCGCTATGAATTAACCCTTCTTCTCCAAGCACTACGCTTTTTACATGATGTGAAGCCGGAAGCATCGTGATCATCACGTCGCTGTTCACCGCAACTTCAGCAAGGCTTTCTGCTCCAAATCCTCCTGCTGTCTTCACTTCTTCTACTGCTGCTTTATTAATATCGTAAACCGTTACCTCAAAACCTGCTTTTAATAAATTGAGCGTCATCGGTTTTCCCATAATTCCAAGTCCAATAAATCCAACGCGTTTTGTCATTTTCGTTTCCTCCCCTTGTTGTATACGTTTTCAAATACGTTTTAAAAAATAATGTATACGTTAAAATATTTTTTGTATACATTTCTGATAATTTTGTATACACTCATCATATTCGCATTCTATTTATTTGTCTAGCCTTTTTTAAAATGAAATTTATTTCCAAAAGCGAAACTTTCCGTCCCACCTTTTCACAAGTTATAGTATGATTTGGGTATACGCGTACAAAATGATAAAAACTAAAGAGAGAAAGAGACGAGATTTCCTCGTGTCGAATGCTAGAGGTGAAGCAGAGTATGTTAAGAAATCAAGGTTCTCGTTCGTCTCATCACCCTTCTTATGAAATGATTCGAGATAAAATTTTAAATGGTGAGCTTGAAGGCGGTACAAAAATTGTCGAAGAAAAATTAGCGAGCGAGCTTGGATTCAGCCGAACGCCGATTCGTGACTCCATCAGACGCTTAGAATATGAAGGACTGATTGTTCGAAAAAAAGTGGTGTCACCGACAGAAAAAGACTTACGCAACTTGTTTGAAGTACGAATGTTATTAGAAGGCTCAGCTTCTAAAGCTGCCGCAACTTTTTTGTCTGACAACGAATTAGAAGAATTAAAGGAATGCGTAGATATCGGAAGAAACGGCTCGTTTGAAGAAATTATGAGCGCAAATGAACGTTTCCACGCCATTATTGTGAACGCAAGCAACAATGAGGTAATGATTAATATCATCGACCGCATGCAGTCGATCATTTACTTATTCCGTCATACGGTCGTATTTTACAACCGCCCGTTTTTAATCGACGAACACGAAGACATTTATAACGCTATTAAAGAACGCAATGCCGAAAAAGCCGAAGCTTTAATGCAAGAGCATCTTCAAAAAGACTTAGAGTTTTGCCTGCATTTGCTTCAAAGAAGACAATAAAAAAGCTGCCGATTGGCAGCTTTTTTATACATACATCTTTTCTTTTGTAGAAATATCAGCTAACTGTCCGCTGCTGTTGTTGAACACCACGTGTTTTTTTGAAAACTTCGTTGGCGAATCAATACCGGCTGCTGCGGCCAAATTAAACAATCCTTCACGTAATGACAGCACGTAGTTGCACACGCGGTATGACTTTTCTTCAATAATAAGCGCTTTTTGCCGCTTAGGATCTGTTGTGGCTACACCGACTGGGCACTTATTGTTGTGACAAACCTCCGCTTGAATACAGCCAACAGAAAACATAAAGCCTCTGGCAATATTAACGCAGTCGGCACCTAATGATAAAGCCGTCGCAATTTTATCAGCCGTTAACAGCTTGCCCGATGCAAAAAGCTTCACTTCATCACGAACGCCATACTTTTTAAGCAGTTCATCCACAAAAGGAAGTCCTGAAAACAGCGGTACGCCCGCTCCGTCCGCTAATTCTTGAAACGATGCGCCGGTTCCGCCTTCTGCTCCGTCGATTGTAATAAAATCAGGACCGCTTCCCGTCTCTTTCATATACGCTGCCATTTCTTCAAGATCATTTGTGTTTCCAACAACCATTTTAATACCTACTGGCTTGCCGCCCACATCTCGAAGTTTTTCAATAAACTGGAACATTTCAGGATACGATGCAAACTCTTTAAAGCGGTTTGGACTGTCTACAGACTCTCCCGGCTTCAAGTTGCGGATTTCTGCGATTTCTTCCGTTACTTTTGAACCGTCTACATGACCGCCTCGCGTTTTAGCTCCTTGGGCGAGCTTGATTTCAAACGCTTTGATTTGCTTCATTTCGCTTTTCTTTTTAAATTCTTCCCATGAAAATTCGCCTTCTTTTGTCCGAACGCCATAGAGTCCTGGACCAATTTGAAAAATAATATCGACGTTTCCTTTTAAATGATAAGGTGACAGTCCGCCTTCTCCCGTGTTCATCCACGTGCCGCCTGCTCGTCCTAATCCTAGTGATAAAGCGGTAATCGCGTGGTCACCAAGCGCTCCAAAGCTCATGGCTGATTGACCGATTAATCCTTTTACAACAAACGGATTTTTGCATGAAGGCCCTATAACGATCGCATCTTCATCCCGCAAATAAAATGGATCCGCTTCTTTTTCTTCTCGGTGCTCTCTTCGGCTAAATAAGTTATCGGCGTCCATTTTATATACTTTTGTTTTAATTTTTTGCGTATTATCCGCTTTCATTTCATCGCGCTGCTTTGGAAACACCGCGTTTCGAATATAATAGCCCGGTTCATTAAAATCACGCTCTGAGCCAAACCCCATCATTCGGTTGAGGTATTTACCTGACTTAACGGTTTGTTCATATTGATTTCTAGAAAACGGCTTGCCTTCGTTATTATTTAAAAATAAATACTGACGCAGTTCAGGCCCCATTTTCTCAGAAATATAGCGCATTTTACCGAGCAGCGGATAGTTTCTCAAAACCGAATGCTCTTCTTGTTTTTCATCTTTTATCCAAAGAATAATAGCGATAATAACCGGCACTACAATCACAAGCATCATGACCGCGCCAAAAATAAGTAAAATGATTTCAAACACTCCCATGATATCCCTCCTAAAAAGACTCTCCTATGCGGAGAGTCACTGATTAAAGCATTCTGCTTAGTCCTTTACGAAGCGGCGGCATTTCGAGCTCATGTTCTTTAAAGAATTTTTTCATGATATGTTTTGAATAATTGGCTGCTTGTCCGAATGAAATTTTGCCTGGAAGCGGCGGTTCATCCGCAATAACAACATCAATTACCACTGGGACATTCGCAAGCGCTGCTTTTTCAAACGCTGTTTCGAGCTCCTCGTATTTTTCAACGCGGTAGCCAATTCCTCCGCATGATTCAGCAAACTTCGCAAAGTTCATTTCACCAAGCTGCGTTTGGTAATCCAAGTGACCTTGAAGCGCTTGTTCATATTTAATCATGCCGATTTCACTGTTATTAAGGACGACGACAACAATCGGCAGCTTGTACTTCACAGCCGTCACAAAATCTTGCATGACCATCGTAAAGCCTCCGTCACCGCATACGGCTACCGATTGTTTTTCAGGATGAGCAAGCTTTCCTGCAATGGCTGCCGGAAGTCCGCAGCCCATCGTTGCCAGCCAGCTTGAAACCACAAATTTTTGATTCGTCATGCGGAAATGTCTTGCCATCCATACCGTAACGTTCCCGACATCAACAGATACAATCGCATCATCCTCAACGATTTTTTGCAGCTTAGGAATGACTTGCTGCGGCTTGATTGGCGTACTCACTTCGTTTTCTTCTTTTTCTACGTGCTTCCACCAGTTTTCCATATTAACTTGACACTCTTCTAAGAAACGGCGGTTTTCTTGATAATCTAAATTATGCGTAAGCTGCGACAGCGTCGTTTTAGAGTCACCGACTAACCCGATCGATACAGGATAGCGTCTGCCGATTTGTGTGGCATCGGAATCAAGCTGTATTGCTTCGGCTCCATCTGGTAAAAACTCACGGTATGGATACGAAGTTCCAACCATAATCAGCAAATCGGTTTCTTCCATTGCTTCATACGCAGGCTTCGTCCCAAGCTGCCCGAGCTGGCCTAGATTATAAGGGTGACGGTCAGGCAGTATTCCTTTAGCGGGCAGCGTAAAAATAACCGGCGCTGCGATTTTCTCCGCAAACTGCGCTAGTTCGAGCTTCGCATGCTTTGCACCTGTTCCTGCTAAAATAACCGGTTTTTTTGCATATTTAATCGCTAGAAGCGCTTTAGCTACATCTTCCGGGTCACTATGAGAAATGGATTTTGATACATTCGCAATTGGCGTTTTTTCATCAATTTTAATCGTTGAAGACGGAATATCATCTGGAATAACTAATACCGCGACGCCTTTTTTCGCATAAGCCGTTCGAATCGCTTGCTGCAGCAGATGCGGAAATGATTCAGGTGAATCTACTCGGTGATTAAACACCGACACATCGTCAAAAACACGTTCTAAATTCACTTCTTGAAACGATTCATTACCAAGCTTCGCACGAGGCACCTGTCCCGCTAGCACTAGCACCGGTGCACCGTCTGCTTTTGCATCGTATAAGCCGTTTAATAAATGAATCGCACCCGGCCCTCCAATTGACAGACACACACCGATTTTGCCTGTAATTTTAGCGTAAGAAGATGCCGCCAGTGCGCCTACTTCCTCGTGACGGACTTGAATAAATTCAATTTCATCTTTTTCACTGCGCAGATTGTCCATAAAATGATTGATGGAATCTCCTGGCATACCGAAAATGTGATCAATATTCCATTCTTTTAATACCGACATAGCTGCTTTGCCAGCTGTAGTTTTTATCATATTCAGCCTTCCTTTCTTTAACGTTGTTTCTATTCCATACCACAATGAAAGAAAGACAAAACAAGGGACTTTCCCGTTTTTATGGAAAAGTCCCTTGTTTTCAGCTAAATAATTTAAATAAACTAAATTTTTTCATCGGCTCAGGGTCTAATTGATGCACCGGACGACCGTCGATAATCGCTTCCGCATTTTCAATAAAAAAATAAAGTTCTGAAGCACCGTACATATCGGAAATATAATCATACGCTTTTGAAAGTGAATAGTCGTGGTAATTGCGAGCATGAACGCCAGAGGCAATCACGTGGGCTAAGCGGTATTTAATAAATGTACACGCCGCTTTTCTTTCTTTTTTTCCGTTTAAACCGAGAATACTAGCGGCGCTTAGCTGAACAAGTACGCCTTTTTTAACAAGCTCATACAAACGCTCAGGGTGATCTCGGAAAATCGGATGACATTCTGGTGAACGTAGAATAGGCACAACGCCTTTTGTGAGAAGATCATACAGCGTTTTTTCAAAATAAGGTGAGATATCATATTCAGGCAGTGAAAGAAACAAATATTTATCCGTGTGATTAAGCGTAAGAAGCTGATTTCGCTCATAGTTTCGCAGAAGCTGAGGCGATAAAGGGACAAGCTGACCTGGTAATACTTGAAGAGGAATATATGAATTTGTAAGCCATTCATTAGCTGCGTTCACATAGAGAAATAAATGGTGTTTCATAAACTCTTGATCGCTGTCATAAAGCGGCGTAGCCACAACGGACTGAACGCCTTGATCCGCTAAGGAGCGTGCCATCTTCAAAAAGCCGTCTACTTCCTCAGGTCCGCTATCGATATTAGGCAATATGTACGTATGAATATCAATCACTTTATTTCCCTCCCTGCGTTTTGTATAGCTCTATTCTACGACGATTTCTCGTGTGAAACTATGTATTCTTCTCGACATTTACCACCACGAACCCCGGAAAACTGCGTACTTTCCTGTCATCTACTCAACTAACAATATTTTACTATCACTCTATGTGAAAACGCAAACATAATTTGTAAAATAACTCCAAATAATGATGATAAAAGAAGGGATTGAAATAGGTCTTTGTATGCAAATACCCTGATTAAACAGAAGTTAATCAGGGTACAAAGGGAAATTTAAAAGATTCCTAGAAATTTTGTTTTTTTGATGCGTTCAGGCTCTTGTTTATAAACAGCTTTCCCGCTCGCAATGGCCTCAGCATTTTCCATAAAATGATAAAGCTTGCTGTTGCCGTATTTTTTAGAAACGGCAGAATAAGCTTTTTGCAAGCCGTACTGCTGGTAGTTTTCACGATTTACACCTGATGCAATAACGTGTGCTAATCCGTGATCAATGAACTGATAAGCTGCTTTTTTAGCTTTACTGCCGTTGCCTCCCAGCACACTTTGTGCAGACAGCTGAACGACTGCTCCATTTTTTACGAGCTTGTACAAGTGCGCGGGATTCTCTACAAATAATGAATGGCACTCAGGCTCATTTAAAACCGGTACAATACCTTTTAGCTGAAGCTCGTATGCAATATTTTCTAACACTTCAATTTCCACGTCTTGTGGAATGTGTAAAAACATATATTTTTCATTTTCATTTATTGTCATCGTGTAATACTCTTCATTTGATATAATCATATTGGTAGAGGCAATTACTTTTTGACCTGGTAAAACGCTTAACGAAATAGAAGATTTTCTTAACCATTCATTTGCAAGATCAACACCTTCTCTACAGCTGGAATCTTTTCCGTCATAAAGAGGTGCTGCTACGACTTCTGTTACTCCTTGTTTCACTAATACATTTGCCATTTCTAAAAATTCTTCTACACTTTTGGGACCACTGTTCACATTTGGCAAGATATTGGTATATATATCTATCATTTTTTTCTCCTCTTTCTATGCCTCAGATCATGGATAGTATTCCATGAATTATATTATATCACAGGGCTTTTTTTCTATCTTCTAGCATAAGTATCTATTTTTGCTCATGCTCTCTTTTGGGATTGATAGACGTTCCTTTTGTATTGAAATGTAGCATTCTTTTCTTGAAGAAAATGTTAAAAAGAAATGAACTAAAATAGTTAGAGCATCATAATGAGTAAATGTACCTAAATGTTAATTGGATATTCCCTTCGAGATCTCCGTATTGAGTCCAAATTCTGGCTTCCTGTTTAACAATTAAAGTATATTTATAAATAAATTAATAATATTACTTACCTCCAAGCGTTCATGTCAGATGAAAAGCATAAATAGATGGAGCCTTAAGCACAGGCATTCTTAGCCAGCATACTATGAAAGATTTTTAGAACAGCTTAACGCTTTACTTTTACCTGTTGTAACAAATTAAAAAATAAAAGCACGCACCCTTTTTATAAGGTAGCGTGCTTTTTCATTATGAATTAGTAAAATACTCAGAGAGAAATTTAAACCATATCTTTTCTCCCTCTTCATTCGGTTGACCATTTTCATCAGATAAATACTTTAAAATGTCTTCCTCATTATAATTTGGCCATGCACTCCAATGATTTACAAACTCGTATCCATTTTCTTTAGCAAAGGTTTCTAAAGCATTTACATCGTTAGGGTAATTTTGAGCTTGATAGACCGGAGCTGATGGTTGAAAAATAGTAACTAGGTCTTTATTTTCACTTTCAATATGCTTCATAATAATTTGCAAGTTATCAATTGTATTGTTAATACCTACTACGCCGTTATCATTTAATAAAAATGGTTCAAAAAGCAAGATATCAGGCTTTGCTTTTGTAATTTCTTCATACGTTTTTGTTTTCACAAATTGTAATGTATTCATCTGTTTGTATTCATACAACTCTACATTTATTAAATCCGTTCCATATGTATCTTCTACTTTATCTTTCAGTAAAGTTCCCCACGTCTGTACGTCTTTCTCAGGAGCGGATCCGACAATTACAAGTTTTACAGGATTTCCTATTTTCTTTGCATTCTCTAATTTCTTTACAATTGATTCTGGCAGATTCTTAGTCTCGGTTTGCATATCTTTTTCTGTTTCTGCTGCGCTTACTTTTGTAGGCTTTGTTTCAAATTGTTTATCTAATTGATGATTCCAATACATCTTTCCTGCTACTAAAGATGAAACAAAGATGAGAATAGCAAATACGTTAATTAAAATTTTCATAAATTGTCTCCCTTACTATATCTTTCTTTTTTTCTTTTATTATAATATAATTTTAAAGTACATGAAGAAATTTGATTAAATTTGTCATTTTTTTAATCATTTTGACGTATTTTCTGATGAAAAAGATAAGAATAATGGCTTACATAGAAGACATTTATTTTATCAATACATAAGGAAAAGGAAGAGAGGCTTCATATGGAAGAACAAGTACAACCTTCAAATGCGCGCAGACGCAAGCGAAAGAAACCGAAAAAGAAACGCGCGTTCAAAATTATTCTTGGTATTATTTTAGTATTAATTCTAGGTGTAGCAGGCTATGCATATAGCATATGGCATTCCGTTGAAAAGACATTCACACAAACTCATGAACCGTTAAAACGTGATGTATCTGAAAAACGTTCAAATAAAGTGAGTTTGGAAAATGGCGATCCTATTTCTATTTTACTGTTAGGAGTAGATCAGCGTGCCGGTGACCGAGGACGTTCAGATTCTACTATTTTAATGACGGTAAACCCAAAGACACAGTCTATGAAGATGGTAAGTATTCCACGTGATACGCGAACTGAAATTGTAGGAAAAGGAACACAAGATAAAATCAACCATGCTTATGCTTTTGGTGGCGTAGATATGGCTGTAAATACGGTAGAAAAATTCTTAGATGTTCCTGTAGACTATTATGTTCAAGTGAATATGGAAAGCTTTAAAGACATTGTAGACGCTGTTGGGGGCGTAACTGTAAATAATAACCTTGCGTTTAATTACGACGGCTACAGCTTCCAAAAAGGACCTTTGAAATTAGATGGTAAAGAAGCATTGGCTTTCACCCGTATGCGTAAACAAGACCCTCGCGGTGACTTTGGACGTCAACAGCGCCAGCGTCAAGTAATTGAAGGCGTTATTGACGAAGGAGCTAGCGTTCAATCTTTAACAAACTACGGTACGATCTTAGATGCGATTGGTCAAAATGTAAAAACAAACCTTACATTTGATGATATGAAACAGATTCAATCAAACTATAAAGACGCACGTAAAAATTCAGAACAGCTGCAAATAAATGGAAAAGGCGAAAAGATTAACGGTATCTACTATTATGCCGTATCTGATGACACCCGTAACCAACTATCTACTGAATTAAAAGAAAGTTTAAATCTAAAATAAAAAATTTTAGAATCTTAAATTGCCTTTCTAAAACGGACATAAAAAGACGACATCCTTAAAATGTCGTCTTTTTGCTTTTATTTTTCTTATTTGTCCCTAGCTTTAATAACAGTAATAAAAGAACCAAAAAAAGAAGTTATTTTCATCTATTTTATATTGCCTGATAGACTTTTAAAAACTCCATTTGCTCATTTTCCCAATTGTATTTAAACTTAGCCGTTTTACAGTTATGACTCATCGTTGTACGTAACATAGGATCTCTTAACAACTGATTGACAGCACTAGCAATCTCTTCGTAATCATGCGAGTCTACACACAATCCTATGTGCTCGCCTTCTACTACTTTTTTAATCTCCGGGAAATCACATGCTACCACAGGCACATCGCTCATGATATATTCAAATAATTTATTTGAAGAAGCTGAGTAATGATTGAAACAAACATTATTTAATACTTGAAAACCTAAGTACGCACTTTTTGTATACTTCGGTAAATCTTGTAGCGGTACTTTCGGAATGAATTTCACTTTATCTTCTAACTTCATTTCCGCTACCATACGCTCTAGCTCTGGTTTAATACGTCCATCTCCAATAAAGACTAGTGTCCCCTCTTTAAATAACGGCGCTGCTTGAACAAGCTTTTCAAGGCCTCTTCCCGTTTGAATACCACCTTGATACAACAGAATCTTTTCATTTTCAGGAAGCCCTAAACGTTCATGTAAATCAATCGTTTCTTGATCACGCTTTTTGGGTTGAAATGGATAGTTGTAAACGACGTTCGGATAAAAACCATATAAATCTTCATTGTATTTTGCACGCGTATGATTTTCTACAATCATAGAGTCAATTTTATTAATAAAGAAAGATTCCATCTTTGCGTATACACCGCTGTCGTAGCCCGTCCTGCTCGTTTGCACCTCGTGAGAATCATAGACAAGATACTTACGCTTAAAGCGAAGCTTTGAACAGATAAATCCTTGAGGCAACGTATTTAAATCATTCGAGTGATAAATCTCGTATTTCTTCTTCCTGCCTTTTAAAATCATCCTTAAGATAATACTTCCTCTTACCCAGACCACTTGCAGCTTCGTTTTTAATAACAGAGCAGCTACAATTGTAACAGGAAGGACTACGTAAGGAGCTACGTACGCTGCTCCTAACCACAGTAAAAAAGCGATCAGAGCAAGCACTTTATATTTTAGAAGTGCACGATACGCTTTTTTCATAAAAAGCAGCGAGGAAGGATAACGCTTTACGCGATGAACGTGAAAATGTTCGTTTACTTCTTCATACTGTTTCAAATCCGGATTGTTCGGGTCGTGAATACAAATTAAATCAACGGCATAACCATTCTCTGATAAAGCCGTACATTCGCGCAGGACACGCGCGTCATTGGTAAAATGATTCCATACAAACATACAAACATTTTTTCTCATAACACTTCAACCTTATCCACTGATTCTGGCTGCTCTATATGCAGCTGCTCAGAACTTTTATTCTCAATTAAACGTATTAATACTTCAATATTTTTCTCCCAGAAGAAATGATTTTTCACATAATTTAAGCTATTACGAGACATTTCACTTCTTTTAGAAGGATTCTGATACAAGTATAAGATATGTCTTAGCATGTCATCTGCTGTATTCGTATCTGATACAATTCCAGCTTCATGTGAAACAATCACGTCTTTAGCATAGCCAGAAACCGAAGCGACAATAGGAATACCACACGTCATATAATCAATGATTTTACCAGGAAGAACCGTTTCAAATACTCGATTACCGTTCAACGTCACAATTCCAATATGGTGTTCAGAAATAATATGTAAACATTCTTGACGAGTAGTCGGTTTAATAAATCGAACATTTGTTAACTTATGCTCTTTGGCAAAACGTACAAATTCTTTCTTTTTAAACCCATATCCCATGACTGTCAATTCAATACTATACTCATTTAATTCTTTTGCAAGTTCCATTAGAACCGTTACATCTTGTGCTAAACCAATATTGCCTGCATACATAACTTTAAATACGTCGCTTCCAGATTCAATCATCGAAATTTCATTACGATTTGCAGCATTAGGCATAAAATGAATTTTATTTAACGGAATAGCATATTTCTCTGTCATAAACCGAATAAAGCCTTCGCTGTTTACAATAATATGATCAGCTTTCACATAGAGAATTTTTTCTAGGCGGCTGAACACAGAAATAACGACTGGGTAATTGAATACCCCTACGCCTTTTAACGATTCGGGCCATAAATCTCGAATGTCTAAAATAAGTGGCCTCCGGTAACGGTATTTGGCAAGCAGCCCGACGACAGCAATAAAAATAGGCGGAGATGTAACGAAAATCACATCGTACTGTTTTCGGTCGGTTAAAATGAATAGCATCATTTTAAAAGCAATTTCTAAATAATACATTAAACGATTGATAATACTTCTAGAATACTTGCGATTTTTCACACCAATGCGCGTTACATCATTTTCTTCATCAATTGACTCATCATCCCAAAACTGTTCGTCATGATAGATCTTTTTATTTGGATATGTGGGCTCAGTCGTCAGTACATTTACGTCATAATTTTCATCTTTTAAGAGTTTATATATATTTTTTATACGATTTCCTGCACTACCGATTTCAGGATAAAAATGTTGAGAAATCACAAGTACCCTTTTTGTCAAAGCAACTTCACTCCAATACAATTTCACTAGCTCGCCAAGCGAACTAGTGAAACATCAATTAAGCTTTTACGTTTTCTCTCTGTAATAGCTCATCCATAAATGTAAGTAAATCATCACGTAAATCTTCATGCTGAAGAGCAAATTCTAGCGACGTTTGAATAAATCCGAGCTTTTCACCCACATCGTAACGTTTCCCTTCAAAGTCGTAAGCAAATACGCGCTGAATTTCGTTAAGCTTTTGAATCGCATCCGTTAATTGAATCTCTCCGCCTGCGCCTATTTCCTGCTGTTCTAAAAACTTGAAGATTTCAGGCGTGAAGATATAGCGTCCCATAATAGCTAGATTAGAAGGTGCTGTTCCTAGCGCTGGCTTTTCAACGAATGTATCCACTTGGTAGCGGCGTCCATTGCTTGAAATAGGATCTACAATTCCATAACGATTCGTTTCGTTTTCTGGAACCGTCTGCACACCGATCACAGAAGATAATGTTTCGTCATACTGATTCATCAGCTGGCGCAGGCAAGGTGTTTCTGCTTGAACAATGTCGTCTCCGAGCAGCACAGCAAACGGCTCATCTCCAATAAATTTGCGCGCACACCAAACCGCATGCCCTAATCCTTTTGGCTCTTTTTGACGGATGTAGTGAATTTCTACATTCGCTGATTGACGCACTTTTTCTAGAAGCTCGAACTTTTCTTTTTCTACAAGGTTTTGTTCTAGTTCAGGAGCATTATCAAAATGATCTTCAATCGCACGCTTTCCTTTACCCGTTACGATAATGATATCTTCAATACCAGATTCAATTGCTTCTTCAATGATGTACTGAATAGTCGGTTTGTCTACAATTGGAAGCATTTCTTTTGGCATTGCTTTTGTTGCTGGCAAGAAACGTGTACCTAATCCCGCAGCTGGAATAATCGCTTTTTTTACTTTTGACATGATTAAACTTCCCCCATCTACTAATTACTTATTTTGAGCACTAAAATATTCGCTAATCGCATCAGCAATACGTTTTGAAGCAAAGCCATCACCGTACGGGTTAGATGCTTTAGACATACGAGCATATTCTTCTTCATTTGTTAGAAGCTCTTTAGCAAGTGAATAAATAGTTTCTTCTTCTACACCTGCAAGCTTCAACGTTCCAGCTTCAATGCCTTCAGGACGTTCTGTTGTATCACGCAGCACTAATACCGGTACACCTAATGAAGGAGCCTCTTCTTGCACGCCGCCTGAATCCGTTAAAATGATATGAGCACGCGAAGCGAAATTATGGAAGTCCACTACTTCTAGAGGTTCAATTAATTGAATGCGAGGATCATTTCCTAACACTTCATCTGCCAATTCACGAACAACAGGATTTAAATGCACAGGATAGACAACTTGTACGTCATCATGTTCCTCTACAATTCGTTTAATCGCGCGGAACATATTGCGCATTGGTTCACCAAGATTTTCACGGCGGTGAGCAGTTAACAGAATTAGGCGGTCGTCGCCTACACGATCTAATACCGGATGAGAATATTCTTCTAACACGGTCGTTTTCAGTGCATCAATTGCTGTGTTTCCTGTAATAAACAACGTTTCTTCTTTTTTATTTTCCTTCAATAAGTTATGAGCAGATTTTGTAGTAGGAGCAAAATGAAGGTCCGCTAATACTCCTGTTAACTGGCGGTTCATTTCTTCCGGGTACGGAGAATATTTATTCCATGTACGAAGACCCGCTTCTACATGACCTACTTTGATTTGATTATAAAAAGCCGCAAGACCTGCGATGAAGGTTGTTGTTGTATCGCCGTGAACAAGTACGATATCAGGCTGAACTTCTTTCATGACTTGATCTAGTCCTTGAAGTCCGCGTGTTGTGACGTCCATAAGCGTTTGACGGTCTTTCATAATGTTCAAGTCGTGATCCGGTGTAATATCAAACACACGCAGCACTTGATCTAGCATTTCACGGTGCTGAGCGGTTACTGTCACGATAGATTCAAATTCTTCTGAACGTTTATTTAATTCTAATACAAGGGGAGCCATTTTAATGGCTTCTGGACGTGTTCCAAAAATCGTCATTACTTTAATACGCTGTTGCAATGTAGTCACCTAGTTTCATTAAATTATGTATAAAAGCACTAGTATTTTTAATAGAAAATACTAGTCTCTTTTTTTATAAAGTTCTTGTTCTTTCTGCTGAATGGCATGTGCTAAATGTTTCTTTAAAATCAGCAGCTGATCGTAAGATGCATCTTGGTACATATACCGCACAGCCTTTTTCACACTCTTAGGTAAATGATTAAATTCTTTCATGGTTTCTATACTGCTCAATAGCTTCTACCCTCTATACATTAAAAAATGCCTAGAAACTTTTTCCGCATAATTTTTTCTGGAGATTCTTTGTAACACTGTGTACCGTCGACAACACATTGAGCGTTTTCTAGAAACATATAATAATAATCTCTTCCATGCTCACTTTCAATCACATCAATCGCATCTTGCATATGAAAAGAGCGATGCTGGAGATTATGGGCGTCTGAGGAAACAAAGTGCACGAGGTTGGCGTCTATTAACTGGTGAGAAAATTTCGTTATTTTCTTTCCAAAGTGTCCAACCAAGCTAGAAGCTGTAACTTGAGCTAATGCTCCTTTATTAATAAAGTTATAGAGAAGATTAGGATCTTCTAACAATCGACTGTTTCGTTCTGGATGGACAATAATAGGGATGATTCCCTGTGATTGAATATCAAACAGCAGCCGCTCCGCATATCGAGGGACTTGGCTCGAAGGAAATTCAACAAACAAGTATTTTCCCGTATTATTTAAAGTGAGAATTTTGCCTTGATTATAGTCGTCTAAGAGTTCACCGTAAATACGGTTTTCTTGACCAGGTAAAATGGTTAATGGCACTCCTTCACGAACTAATAAACTATTTAACTGTTCAACACTCTGTAAAATAGCTTCTTTTTCATTGAGATATCTGCCATTCTGATGATGAGGCGTGGCAACAATTGCCGTGATGCCTTCTGATACGGCTCGCTTCGCCATTTCAATACTCATCTCGTTACTTGCAGAACCATCATCCACTTCAGGCAAAATGTGACAATGTAAGTCAATCATCTACTCTCACCCCTATCCTTCTTAAGACCTAATAAAAGCAATACTTATGTTAGCATATTATAACATGTATTTCTATGTCTTTTTTTGTCGAAACATCTGCAAACCAACGCCCTGTAAATATTTAAGAATAGTCTGAATACATCTATTCATTTCATTCGAACTACTAAACAAGCCCTAAAATGTGCTGTTCATCGAGAAAAACCTACTTTTTAGCTATAATGTAAGCACATGAATAAACAGCAAATTTTTACTAATTCCTTACAAATACTTCAACCATGAAAAATCTCACATTTTAATTTTTTTATAACAATAGTCATAATTTCTTATACGTTTCTTCTATAAAAATACGCCAAAAAGCCTCCTCGCTAGCACATGCTAGCGAGGAGGCTTTGATTAATTGGTACCATAATAATAATAGTAGTTACCTTCTTCTACTTTTCGGTTATTTAACACAACCCCAAGCAGCTTGCCTTGCGCGTTGCTTAACAGCTCTTTCGATTTTAACGCAGCGTCTTTCTCTGTTTTACCGCTGCTGACTACTAAAATCGTACCGTCTACTTGATTCGCTAAAATCTGCGCATCAGCCACAGCTAAAATCGGAGGCGTATCAAAAATGATCATATCAAACTGCTCTTTCATTTCTTTTAACAGTTCGGCCATCTGAGCAGATGCTAACAGTTCAGATGGATTTGGCGGAATAGGACCGCTTGTTAAAACAGAAAGATGAGGAATTTCTGATTCTTGAACCGCTTGCGCTAACGTAGATTGACGAGTTAACACATTCGTAAGACCAATATGGTTTTCTAATCGGAACGTGTAATGACCCGTTGGTTTACGTAAATCAGCATCAATTAGTAGTACCTTTAAACCTTGCTGTGCGTAAACCGTTGCTAGATTAGAAGCTGTTGTGGACTTCCCTTCTTCAGCACCGCTTGATGTGACAACAATCGTTTTAATGTCTTGATCAACGTTTGAGAACTGAATATTTGTACGAATTGTACGGTACTGTTCCGCTACCGGATCTTTTGGACTGTTATGAGCAAGCAAACGTCTTTTTAACGTCAGCATTTTATCATTTTTTTGAGCTTTGTTTTTACGAGCCATACGTCTCACCTCTTTGCGGTACGCGAGCAGCTACATCTGGTCGCGATACGTTTGATGGCTTAGGTACATCTTTAATGTTCGTCACAATTCCAATCACAGGAAGATCTAGAATATTTTCAATATCTTGCTCGGTCTTTAACGTGTTGTCTAAGTATTCAAGTAAGAATGACAACCCGATACCTACCATCAAACCAACTACGACCGCAATCGCAATATTTAAAAGAGGCTGAGGCTTAACCGGACTTGCACTTTCGCCAAGCGTTGCTTTTGACAGCACGCTCACATTATCCACATTCATAATCTTAGGCACTTCTTTTTTGAAAACCGAAGCCGTTGTATTCGCAATATCAGTCGCACGCTTCGCACTTGTATCTTGTACGACAATCTGTGCTACCTGCGAGTCCTGTGCGTTTGTTACTTGAATTTGACCGCTTAGGGATTGAGCGGACGTATCAAGTTTTAGCTCTTTAATCACTTTATCTAAGATAGCCGGACTTTTAATAATATCATTGTACGTGTTAATCAGCTGTACGTTCGTTTGAACGGTTTGCGTATTGTACAATTGCTGATCATTTTTCGCTTGATTGACTAAAATTTGTGTCTTTGATTCGTACACAGGCGTTAGCACAAAAAAGCTAATCACTCCACTTACGGTTGCAGCGATAATTGTAATCAGTACAATAAGCCAAAGACGCTTACGAAGCACTGCAAACAACTCTCGCAAACTAATTGTCTCTTCCATAGTTGACCTCCGAACTTAGTAACTTCTAAAAATTCAATATACTGTTCATTATAGTTGACAAAAGATTCTTTTACTATATTCTTTTGTAAATTAAATGACATATTGACAGTTCTTATTTTTTCTTTCTATCTTTATATCGGCATAGCATGTAAAATATTTATACCATTTATGATAAATGGCCTATTATGTTCTTACACGGTCCGTTAGATTTTTGCCATAGCTCCAGCAACATTTGCAGCTTCGTATATACGTTTAACCTTCTCATTTGGATGAGAAGCAATAACTTCGAGCTGGCCTGTTAAAGTAAATGCTTCAATCGAACTTGGCAAAATAAAATGATCTCCTTTTTGCAGCGGAAACTCTCCTTCTTCTGTCAAAAGCATTCCGTTTCCTTCAATGACGCTTCCTAGTGTAAAGTGCTGCGTTTGAACTAGCTCAAGGGAAGACTGTATGTCCCATTTGTAGACAGAAAAATAATCTTCTTCTAAAAAAGTAGTGATGGTGCCGCCTTTTTCTTGAATACTAATAGGCTCTATATGTGATTCAGTGTGAGGAATGGTTGTCACGTCAATCGCTTTTTCTAAGTGAAGTTCTCGCAGCTTTCCTTCTTGTCCGAGGCGATTATAGTCATACACACGATACGTTGTATCTGAACTTTGCTGTGTTTCAAGAACGAGAGTTCCTTCACAAAGAGCATGCAGCGTACCGCTTGGAACATAGAAAAAATCACCGGGCTTGATTTTTACACGCTGCAATAAATCATTCCAGTGACCTTCGTTTACTAACTGCATAAATTCTTCTTTACTTTGTGCACGGTGACCAAAAATCATCGTCGCATCTTCTTTACAGTCTAAGATATACCAGCATTCTGTTTTCCCGAGCTCACCATTTTCGAACTCCTGTGCATACTCATCACCTGGATGCACTTGAATGGATAAATCATCATTGGCATCTAAAATTTTTGTTAAAAGCGGAAAGCAAGGACTATTAAAATGCCCAAATATCTCTGGATGCTCATCCCAAAGCTCACCTAGCGTTTTGCCGGCATAATAACCTTCTCGAACTGTATTCGGGCCGTTTGGATGAGCTGAAATCGCCCAGCACTCGCCCGTCTGAGCAGAAGGTATACGATACCCGTACTGACTCTCCAACTCCGTTCCACCCCAGATACGTTCTTGAAATAGAGGCGCTAAAAAAATAGGTGCTTTTTTCATCGTTTTGAATGAACTCCTTACTAACTGTTTATTTTTTTATTGATTTCTTCGGCGATATGCATCGCTTCATTTTTATAGCGATTGATTTGCTGCCGCCTGCATGTCTCAATAAGCGAAGGAGTTACTACTAAACCTTCTAACTCTTTCCACTCTATTAAGTCGCATAGCTGATGACGAACTAAATAATCAATCGTATGACGATCTTCTTTCATGCTGCTGCGATTTGTAATCAACAGCGGCACACCAGCGCAAACCGCTTCACTAATCGTGCCCCAGCCTGCTTTTGTTAAACCAAGATCAGCTGCTGCTACATAGTGCTGCGTTTCTGTTTCATCTTGAGGAATTTTATAAACATTGGGATGAGTAACATCAACATTCGATGAAACGATAAACTTGCAGTTTGGACTTTGCCAAATAGGCAAGTCCGACAACGTTCCAATATCTACTTTCATACCCAGACCGAAGTAGATGATGTAACTCTCACCTTCAGGATCAATCTCTTTACGAATACGCTGTACTTCAGAATCGTTTATTTCTCTTGAATAAAAACCAAAGCTTTGATTTTCTTTGATACCCCAATGTGGCTCATCACTACATGCTAGCGAAAACTGATACGTCATCTGCTTATAACGTTTTTCTAAAAATTCCAGCGATAGCTCTCCAATTAACCCTTCGTATGCTGTAAACCAAGTGAAATTTGATATTCCTAAAGAAGGCAATTTTAATAGATAGGCACCTGCGATCCCTAACGGAGAAATATCCGAAATCACGAATGAAACGTTGGCTACTTTCATAAAGTGCTTCTCATACATAAGCTTCGTATGAAAGCTTGATACATAAGAAGCAACTTGACGATTCAACAAATCAGCGTCTGGTTCTAGTGAATTTTCTTTTAGCACGTAGCCGACATCCGTTAAAATCTCTCGAAACCTCACACGACGTTCATATCTAAAAGATTGTCTGAGAAACTCAATCGCAAATGAATGACAAATAATAATTTCTATTTCTTCATTTTGCTTTAATAATTGACGAATAATGGCCGTGCTTCTAGTCGCGTGGCCATATCCGTAGTCTGAAATGTAATAGGCAATTGTTTTCAACCAGAAGCACCTCCTCATTAGTTACATAAAAAAATAGAAGCTTTTACTGTATCTAAGCTTCTACTTTTTATAAAATCACCTGCGGTCTTGATGATTGGAATTGCTTGATCACATCATTCCAGTCATAAATAAGGCGAATACTATCTTCATTTGAAATCACTTTTCCCGTTTGTACTTCAATAAATTCAAGGTCGGTTAACGCATGAATTCCGTGCTTTTTGCCAGCCGGCAAGTGAATAATATCCCCTGCTTTTACGCGGCGAATGTAGTCATCAAGCGCAAGCTCTCCTTCTCCACGTACAATCGTCCATACTTCATCACGTAAATTATGATAGTGATACGTCGAGTTCTTTCCTTTTGAAATATGAATACGTTTTGTCACCATTTCAGTTTCTTCATCATACTTTGCATAATCTAACACGCGTGACCAGCCCCAAAGACGTTCTTCATACATTGGAGGGTAGTTCCAGTCGCCAATAATTTCTTTAATCTTAGGACTAGATGCTTTATCCGCAACTAAGATCCCATCTGGACTAGCGGCAACAACTACATCTTTTACGCCTAATACCGTAACCGGAATATCTAATTCATTCACTAAATGCGTATTAGCTGAGTCGTCCGTTAATACACCTTTTCCAATTTGAGATGTCGCCATTTCTTCCGTTAACGTATTCCATGTACCAAGATCTTTCCAGTACCCATCATACGGAAGCGCGACAATATGACTTGCCTTTTCCACCACTTCATAGTCAAAACTAATTTTAGGCAATGTTGCATATTCTTTATGTAGCGTTTCAAATTGAAGTGGAAGTTTTTTCTCTTGTAAAATTTGAAGCAAATAACCTAAACGAAACGCAAAAACGCCGCAGTTCCAAAGCGCACGCTGATTAATTAATCCAACAGCTGCTTCTTCACTCGGCTTTTCTGTAAAACAATCCACTGTAAAATAACTGTCCCCTTGTACCTTTCCTTCCGGCACGATGTACCCGTACTTAGATGAAGGATACGTAGGTGTAACACCCATTAACGCTAAATCCGCTTTTGAATCACGAAGCACACTTTCTAAATCTTTTACCCGTTCAAAAAATCCGTCTTCCACATAAGGGTCAACTGGCAACACCACAACGATTTCATCTTCAGATGCTTGCTCTTCGGAATGAAGATATGAAGCAGCTAAAGCAATCGCTGGAAACGTATCGCGGCGCTCAGGTTCAATAATCAACGGAATATCGGTGCCAACCTGACCTGTAATCATATCACGCTGAAGCTTAGACGTCGCAATAACCGTTGACTCATTTAACCCAACCGCTTCAATTTGACTCCAGACGCGCTGAACCATTGACTCTTTCTGTCCATCTCGTCCTTCTAATACCTTTAAAAACTGCTTCGAACGCGTATCATTTGATAACGGCCATAGACGCTTACCAGATCCACCCGATAACAATACAAGTTTCATTTATTTCCCTCCAATAAAAAAAGACCTGCTTCTTTGCAGCTCTTGCGTTTAGTTTATTTTAAATTGATTTTATCTGAGACTTACATCATTGAATTAATGAAACCTCTAAGTTATGAATCGTCTCTCTTCCAATAGAGTCGTACACCATAGTTGCACTTTTTACGCTTTCTAAGTCGTAACAGTTCCTACCATCAATGACAATTGGATTTTTCATTAGTTTGCTGTAATTTGCTAAATCAAAGTGTTTTACTTGATCCCATTCTGTAAAGATAAAGCAAACATCCGCATCTTTCAGTGTTTCTTCAATTGAATAACAATACGTGACGTCTTCTGGATGCACTTTCTTAAAGTTATCAATACCAATTGGATCCCAAGCCCTAACATTCGCTCCGTCTTCTAACATAAGCGGGATATTCACAAGCGTAGGTGCTTCTCGTAAGTCATCCGTTCCTGGCTTGAATGTTAGACCAAGCACAGCTACATTTAATCCTTTTAAATTATCAAAATACTTACGGGATTTTTTGATAAGCTTAAGCTTTTGATTTTCATTTACATCAATCGCAGCCTTTACTGTTTTTAACTCATAATCATGGAAATTCGCTAACCAATGCAATGCTTTAGTGTCCTTAGGAAAACAAGATCCGCCGTAGCCAATTCCTGCATTTAAAAACTTATTTCCAATACGACTATCGTGTCCCATGCCACGCGCCACGTCTTCAATATCTGCACCAATAATTTCACACAGATTCGCAATTTCATTAATAAACGATATTTTTAACGCTAAGAAATCATTAGATGCATACTTAATCATTTCAGCACTTTTTCTATTGGTTACGACAATTGGAGCATCAAAGTTTTTATATACTTCTTTTAATCTTTCACCAGCAACTTCTTCTTCTACTCCAATTACGATTCGAGAAGTATGCAATGTATCTTTTACAGCCGTTCCCTGTGATAAAAATTCTGGGTTTGAAGCAACATACACCTTTACATCATGTTTTAACTGAGATTTAATTAAATTCTCAATTTTATCGTTTGTACCAATTGGAACTGTTGATTTCACTACTACCACACAATCTTTTTCAATGCTAGCTGCAATTTGCTCGGCTACTCCATACACATAGCTTAGATTAGCTGAACCATCCGATTTTTCTGGCGTCCCAACACCTATAAAAATAACATCTGCATCTTTATAAGCTGCCTTATAATCAGTTGTAAAGTGCAAACGATCCATATTATTGTTCATTAACTCTTCAAGGCCCGGTTCATAGATAGGTGAAATACCGGATTTCATTAATGCTACCTTATGACTTTCTATGTCTACACAAGTAACATCATGATCATTTTCTGCGAGACAGACCCCCGTGACTAAGCCTACATATCCTGTTCCAGCTACTGATATTTTCATTTTATCCCACCTTTTATTTAGTTTGTCATTCGTAAAATAATTGAATAAAAATTTCTTTATAACTATTATTTAAGTCCAATTGAAATTAAATAGTAAATTATGAAACAGAGGAAGCATTGTTACATCTGCTTTCTGAATAAGCTACTATAAACTCCATAAAATAGATTTTTGTGTACAAAACGTAAAAATAATATTGATAGAAAAACATATACTAAAGTCCCTGATAGAATTTGTAAAAAAACAACAAGCATTTCTCCTAAGGATAATTTTCCTATGATCTCTATTACTTGATACATAATAAACCCAAATACTAAAAATGGTAAGCTATTCATAAAAAATTTATATATTTCTATTTCTTTACGAACAACTACAGTTTGCATAATACAAACAGTAGCCTCTGCTGCTACAGTTCCTATAACTGCACCTAGTGCGCCATATTTAGGTATTAATAAGAAGTTTACAGCTAAATTTATAACAGCCCCAGATAATACTGACAATATATATGATCTATCTTTTTTATTCGGTATTAAATGCTGAGTTCTTATAACATTAGCCCATGAATAAAAAATTATTGTTGGAGCTATATATACTAGTAATTGAATACAATCTACAAATCCTTCACCTAAGAACAAAGGAACAAACGTTTCTGCAATCCCCGCAATACCAAATGTCATTCCAATACTTAAAAACATGACAAATAACATAGAATTGGTAAGATATATCTTCGTTTTTTCTAAATTATTTTTCGCAACAAGATTTGCCATTCGAGGTAACATTACTGTTCCTAAAGCAGTTATTATTCCTAAAGGCATATTAATCATTTTTTCAGTATTATCAAATAAACCAGTCTGTGTCATTCCACTTAAAGTACCAATCATGATTTTATCCATAGTTTTATATAGACTCACAGCTATTACTGGGATAAATAGCATTAGATTAGGCTTAACGTGTAGGAGAACCTTGCTTATCTTAGGTCGAGTGAAAGAGACATGTTTATTTAAAAAAGCCCAAATCACAATTTGACTAAATAACGAACTAGAAGCCATAATTATAGTATATTTCCAAATATCATTAGGCGACTTAACAAATAAGAATATTAAAATAACAGTAACTAGCTTTACAGCTATATTTCTATTAACTACAATTTTGAATCGTTCTAGACCAAAGTAGAGCCAGTTAACATCAAATAGCGCAGAGATAACGACCATTAACTGAATCCAAGCCACTACAGTGTTAGCTTCACTTAGAATAATAATGTAAAGAACATACACACTAATACTTAAGCAAGCAAATATACATTGTAATACGTATATTTCACTGAATGTTTCACTTAACTTTTTTCTATTATCTCTCACAACTGCACAACTTCGATTCCCATAATTATTAACACCTAACATGGCAAATAAGATAAAGTACGTTGCTATTGAATACGTGAAAGAATATACACCTATTTTTTCGGGTCCCAATATTCTAGATAAATAAGGAGTCGTTAATAATGGCAATCCCATTGACAATAGTTGATAAATTAAACTATAAATATAATTTTTTCTTACACTTTCCATAATTAATCTCCGATAACCATAATTTTATTAAATAAAACCGTATCGTACTGGTTCTAGATACTTCCTTTTAATAATTTATAATAAACTTGGATAGTTTTATTGACATTTGTATCTGCACTAAAGTTCTCTTTTGCGAATTCCTTGGCATTCTCTCCCATCTGTAGACGAAGCTCTTTATTTTTCATTCTTTTACAACATTCTATAAATTCAAGGAATTCATTTACGTTAAACAATAAACCCGTTTTTTTATCAACTATAAGCTCTTGAGGACCACCAATGTCAGTACCAATAGAAGGTTTTCCCATGGAAGCAGCTTCAATTATAGATCTTGCAAAGTGGGGGCGAGTAAATGGAGCTACCATAACATCTGCACTTGCTATAAGCTGCACTACATCGTCCCGAAAAGGTAAGATGTGGACATGATCTAACATACTAGCTTCTTCTCTAATTTCAACAGCATACTTTGAGTTATCTTCAAGGTTATCTCCTACAAAGAAAAAATGTAACTGATCCTCCTCGTCTATGTGATCTCTAATTGCCTCAATTGCTTCTTTAACTCCATTCTGTGGAATAACCCTAGCTAAAGATAAGAAAATCAAGCTATTCTCTCTAATATTAAACTCTTTGCGTAAATCGTCTGATAATATGTCAGAGTTGTAGACATTCATGTCTACAAAATTATAAATGACTTCTAATTTATCATTAGAAACATCAATCGTTTTGGCATCAAATTTATCTATTGCTATGAAGAAATTAACATATTTGCGATTCATAATCTTTAGTATGTCTCCAAACATATTGTTTAATAAAGGCTCTCGCACATGACAAACAACTGGGATATGACTATTGTATTTTTTGATAGCTCTAGCTGCAATAAATAAACAAGTGGAATTCAAATGAACTATGTCGGGTTGAATATTACGAATATACTTCTTAATATACTTATAAGTTGGTATGATAGTCTTAATATTATGATAAAATAAACCTAAACTCATACCAGTAACTTCACTCCCATGAAAAGCTCCTAACCTATCATCAAAAATAACCCTTGCTCCCACTTTTTCAAATAATTCAATATTCCTTTTATCACTCATACAAATAACGATTGGTTCAAAAATTTTCTTATCCAATTTTTCGATAAGAAAACTTAAACTTCTAGGCGCTCCTCCTTGACTGGCACCGTGATGAATATATAGTATTTTTAGTTTGTTTTTCATATATTAAAAACTCTACTTTCTTTATATATCATAATTAATTTCTTATACAATATTGTAATCTTTAATTAGATATAAAATTTATATAAATTAACCTTTTGTAACGTCACTTCTAATTTCCGAAAATAAAATAAAACAAATTGCTCGGAACACCAATTTTTTCCTGACTACATGATTGATAATCTATTAATTCCCCTCGTTAATAAATTTATATTTTTAGTTAACGCTATGTCATCACATAAACAAATTTTCTGTTTTGAAAGTGAATATTATAAAAAGTACAAGCAATCAGCCGATTTTTAGAATATTTAGGTTTTTATTAAATATGTTTTTCTTCTTATTTGAAAAGATTAATTCAAGGTTTGCGCCTATATAGAATGCAAATATTGCAATACTATAAACGTTATTAAGGTTACCAGACATTGAACCTATAAGCATATGAACAATTAGGAAAATAGACATCATTTTTGAAGCTTTGGTTGTGCCATTGAATAAGACATACAGTTTTCTTATTACCTTAATAAACAAATAAAATGCGAATATTATACCATATTTCCAAATATAGTAAAAGAATGAACTCTCCGTATTAAATTCTTCGTTACCTAACTCCATCGCATTGTATCCATAAGTTGCACGAGTGTCGCCAAAACCATATCCAAATATGATTCTTGGTGAGTAAAGCTTATAAAATGCAGAAGATACATCATTTAAACGATATGACAACGTGTCATTATCATCAGGTGTCATAATTTGTATTTCGTCTATTCTGTGCGTTATTGCCTTGTAATAAAGATTCTCACTTTGTTTTAAATTATTTAAAATACAAGTAAAGGCAAGTACCAAAAGAAAAATAATTAGCAAATCTTTTAACAAGGTTAATTTAATTTTTCTCCAACTGATAAAAATGATTCTTAGACTATGTACCAATAAATAAGTAATCCATAGAGTACGAGTAAAAGATACTATAATTGAAAATAAAAAAAACACCTGTAAAATATAATATGTTATTGTTCCAGCTTTTTTAACAAATCTATCTTTGTAAACTGCAATAAAACTAGATAAGACGACAGCTGAACTAAACGTTAATCCAATTCCGAATGTCCTTTGGATGATCCCGTAATTTTCTAGATTAACAGAACCTGTCTTTAGGAAATTAACCCAATTTAAAAATAATGAGGTTATGATAAGCACTGCAAAAAGTATTAAGTTACTTTTTTGAAAAGAATAATTATTTTTAATATATTTCAAATATGAATAAGGTACAAAAAAATAAATAAATATTTTAAAGTCCCTGAAAATATTACCTATCGATGCAGATGAAAACAGCCCCATCAATAACATCGATATTAGAATAAAGTAAATTATAACCACTTTCTTTTTGATTCTATCATCACCTTTAGCAAATTTCTTTGCAAAAAGTGCTATTAACAACATAACAAGAATAAGATCAGAAGGAAATAAGTTACCTATTCTAAATAGATTATTATAATAAAAGCCAAATCCATAAGTAGTAATCATAAATAGTTGAAATATCTTATTTAAACTTTTATCAGAAATCATTTACTATGCCACCTACTTACTATTTCAAAAGAACTTTAAAAATATGAATTAAACCTACCGATCTTTACGATAACCCAGAGTGTGTATCAATACTCATTAAATTTCATTTCACATTCTATAAATAAAAAGATAAGAGTTTAATCTCACAATTATTTAATTAAAAATGTTTAAGAATAATACTATTGAATAAGCCCATCTAATTTAAGGTTATGATAAGCACAATAAAAAATCTAATATATTATATAGCCCATAATCCGTTTCGTTTACCATGTGCATGAAATTGTTTCTTTTAATCATTTAAAAATAAATTAGTTTATTTTCCTTATAAACCGTGCTGGATTCCCTGCCCATATTTCATTTTTAGGAACAGACTTAGTTATCACAGAACCTGCCCCGATTATAGAACAATCTCCAATTTCTACGCCTTTTAAAATTAAACTATTTGCTCCAATAAAGACATCATTACCAATTTTTATAGGAGAAGACTTTATTGAATCATCAAGTATTTTCCTTCTTTTCAAGTAATCTAATGAATGAAAATCCGTGTCATATATTTCACATCCACCACCAATTTTGACGTTATCACCAATAATTATACTATTACTACAACATATAGTGGAGTTAGACAATCCAGAGTTTTCTCCTATTATTAAACTTGCATTATTAATTACATAAAATACAGTTTGCTGCTTTCCACCTACTGGGTTGGCATAAGGAGACGAATTAATTACAGTTCCATCTTTTATAGTAATTTTCCCTCTTCCTATTATTTTGATTGATCCACGGACTTTTACTTTATTTCCTATATCGACGTATTTCATGCGAAAAACAATATAATTACGAAGTTTAGATGGTAAAAACCTTAGTTCTTTAAGTAGCTTTCTAATTTCTAACACCCCTCATATATCTAATTCAGTTTTATTAGAATGTATAAATTTTCTAATAAAATTAGCAAATGGTGTTTTCCTTATGAACTTCGCAATTAGAAATCTGGCTATGGATCTACTTCTGATTAAACTAGCTTGAAAGTTTGATAAGCCATGATTTATTGAAATCTGTTTACATTCCCGTGTTGTAACTTTAATATAGTTTTTTTGGTTTTCACCGCCTAGGCGCATAAAGGCCAAATCTTTATCCAAATATTGAAAAGTGGCAGAGTTATCATACATGCGAATTAATAATTCATAGTCCATACTGCACCTATAATTAATATTAAATAGTCCATGTTTTTCATAACATCTTTTTCTTACGAATACAGTTGGATGTACTATAGGAAACCTTTTGTTAAAACCTGTTAAATCACTTTCCGATTTATATCTATACTTTTCTCCGTTACCAAACATAATTGCATTACCGTATAATACGTCTGTATTGTCTTCTATATCTTTAACTACAGTGTTTAGAGCATTAGGAGCAAGCATGTCATCTGAATTTATTATCCCTATAATTTCACCTGTTGCCATTTTAATGCCTTTATTAAATGCATCACTAATTCCTTTATCAGGTTCACTAATCCACTTAGTAACCACATTTTTATATTTTTTTATAATATTCAAAGTATTATCGGTTGAGCCTCCATCTATAATTAGATACTCTAAATTTGGATAGTTTTGGGCCTGGATACTTTGAATAGTTTCCTCCAATGTCTTTTCACTATTATAAGTGATTGTAATTATTGAAATTTTCATATTACTGCTCTTTTCTCATTATTAATTTATTTAATGAATTATTTGAAAACAATATCCTCATTTACTGTATTTAATAATTACATTAAGATGGTTAGATTTATTGCTATAGTGTATTAAACATTTCCCTATAACCATTATTATCTATTTTTTCTATATTTTTTATTAATGCATATTGTTTAGCTTTTCGAGAAACATTTTGAAATTCTTTTTCATCCATATCGGCATAGGACTCCAAAGCTTTAACATACAACTCAAGGTTATCTAATGGAAATACAAAACCTGCCTCATGTAAATCTAAGTCACTCCAAGGCGTTTGGTCACTTACTATACAAAGGCATCCGGCAGACAACGCTTCTTGGATAACATGGCCATAGTTTTCTCCCAAAGTTGGAAATAAAAATAAATGATAAGGTTTTAAATTTTCAACTACTTTCTCAGATTCAATATTTCCTTTCCAAGACCAATCTATATTTTTGGGAAGAGATTTCAGTTCTTTTTCACATTTCTCCCAATAATCCTCTACATGTTTCGGTCCATAAATTGTAAATTCCACTTGCGATCGAACACTTTTTAATATTTGAATAGTTCCTAGCAAATTTTTCTTAGGTGCTATTCTTGAAATCCACACTACTCGTAAGCTTCCAGCTTCTTTATGTTTTTTTATAGAAGTGCCATCTACTTTTCTAGGGAGGTCTTCCGCTATAAAGAAATTATCATGTATTTTAATTTGTTGAGCGATTTCATCGATTTCCATAGGAGAAGTTGCGGACCAATAGATATTTTTAAATAATCCCAGTGAATTGAATATTGTAGTAAATATTTTTTTCTTTTTATATTTTAGCTGAAATTCCATTGGGGAGAAAAGCCCCATGGCCGCTACAACAACGGGCTTTTTTATAAACCCTAATCGTTTTAAAATGAGCGTATGAACTGCATAATCATTAAAGCATCCACAAATATATAATAGGTCCACTTGTTTAGCTAAAGTTTTAATAACTTTAAAAGTAAAACCTTTAGGAGGAACATAGAAAACTTTTGCTTTGCCCACTTGATTCCACTCATTTACTTTAATATTAGGATAAGGCTCTACATCACCATGATCACGATCACAAGTAAGAATGTGAAAATTATACTCATCACCTATAAAGTCAATGAGATTTTTGATAGATCTAACTGGACCGCCGTCTTTGTATCCTGGCAAGTACCTTCCCATAATAATTAATATATTTTTCTTGCCCTTACTCATGGTATTGCTCCTTTTTTAATAATGGTAATTAAGCTTTTAAATCTTCCACTTGTTTCATTTTTTTATCATACTTTTCACACTCATACATCTTCGCATCCACCAAAAAACGATACCAATAAGCTTGAAGAAAATGAAAAATCTTCCCTTCTGGACCATCAAGAAATCCCAACCTTATATAATATCGGTAAATAAAATACAAATGAGCACGAAAGAATTTTGGTACCCTATAGTATCCCTTATTTTTTACAATACGTTTCCCTTTTGCTTGTTTAGTAGACTGACCGCTTTCTAATGAGTTATTACTTTCAAATGCTTTTTCCATTGTCAATTGATGATCTAGAACTTCACGATTACTGTACCAATTATGTTTGTTCGTCCACCATTCTAGATCTTTTGTATTGTTATCCATTAAATCATTTTTAAACTGAATTGTTTTTCCTTCAGATAAAATCATGTGCTCATCCATAATTTTTTGTTCACACATTGCTTTTCCTGTTTTAAAAATTCTTAACAACAGTTCAGGATATCTACCGCCATGCTTAATCCAGCGCCCCATAAAGTAGACTCTTCTACGAAGTACAACACCGTTAATATCTTCACTTAGTTTAGGTAAATTTTGATCAATTTCTAATGCTAACTCTTCTAACAACTCTTCATCCGCATCCATTCGCATAGACCACTGTGTAGTAATATTAGTTTGAGTTAGTCCCCAATTTAATTGAGTCGCATAATCCACCCATTTATTTTGATAAAAGTCTAAGGAACTACCGATTTTTTGCAATTCTTGGTTTAGTTCGCTACAAAGCTTTTCCGTTTCATCTGTACTAAAGCTATCAACAATTACAAACCTACTCGCGATTCCCCTAAAAGACTCTATACACTTCCTTAAGTTTTTTTCTTCATTCTTTGTAAGGATAACCACCGTTAAATCTACCATATTTCCTCCTATCCAAATTAGATGTAACTTTAATCTTTATTATTTTCTGCAATTTAGACAAACCGATTACTAATATTAATGTTACAAGTATAAACTCTAATAGGTTAATTATAGATTTATCAATTAAATCTAAACTAAAAGCATGAATTAAATACAGTTCATATGAATATTTACCCGTTTGATATAAGAATTGATTTTGAAATATAAATGGTACAGCCATAGTAATTACTATGATACTAAGTGCTATAGGTAAGACAGTAAATAAGGATATAGTATTTGAAATTAAATAAGGTAATTTCTTTACTAGACTTAATTGACTAAAAACAGTTACAAATAAGCCAAACATTCCTATTAACATAAAATATACAGTAACTTTTTTACTAGACAAAATTTCAACGATACGATCTATATACAAGCTTAATAAAACTCCTAAAGGAAATGAAAACATTTGTCTTGCCTTTAGAAATGGCATATCAGGATTGGCAAAAAATAAACTTTCTGTTACAAACCATAATAAGAAACCAGCAATTAAATAATAATGAAAATTATATTTTGAAATTAAAATATAAACTTTTAATTTCGTTACCGCCCAAAATAAAATATAACAAATAATTAAATATTGCATGTACCAGCCATATGGAGTGGCTGGTGTAATAAAAAATAAATCTTTAATTACTACACCAATGTCCCATTTGTGTGTTACTCCTAAGCCTATAAGTTCGACAATCCAGTATGGAATTATTACTTTAATAATCTTCTTTTTCCAATAATCTTTTAGAGCATCCGCTTCACCATATTTTTCTTTGTTTATTTTATAGGAAGTAAATAACCCATACCCAGAGCAGATTAGGAAAAGAGAAACACCTACTCCCCCGATAAATTGTATATTGGATACTCCTAATGTTGCTCCAACATGTCCCCAAACTACCATTAATATAGCTAGTGATTTAAGAACAGTCGTATGATTCCTATCCATTAATCTATATTTTTGAATTCTATTATTCTTTTTTAAAAAGAATCCTAAATAAAAAAATGCTAATACTAAAGTAAAAAATGTAAATTTCGCCATATCCCTATCTCCTAGGATTGTACTTTTTTAATTAATCTCGCAGGATTGCCAGCGATAATACTATTTTTTTCAAAATATCCTGATACTACTGCTCCCGCACCTACAACACATCCATCTTCTAGTACAGTTCCCTTTAATATTAAAGAGTTACATCCAATAAAACAGTTCTCTCCTATAACAACTGGTCGTGTACCAATCTTCTCTTTATTATCAGCATTACGTGCCTCAATTTCTAAAGGATGGAAATCATTATCTAAAATCTTTGCGTTTCCACCAATATGAGTGTTCTTTCCAATCTTAACTGATTTTCTAGCATAAATAGTCGCACCAGACATTCCAACATTGTCACCAATGTGTATTTCTGCTTCTGATGTTCTAGTTACAATAATCGTTCGTTGGTAAAGGCCTACTAAATTTGATAAAAACGAAGATTTTATTACGACATTTCTTCCTATTTTTAGGGTCGCTCCTTTTTTATTAAAGATTACAGGTACACCTTTTAACAAAAGGTTTTTCCCATAGTCGATTTTCATAGCTTTCATTAATAGCTTAAACCAATTGCTATTCATTCTATAGATATCCTTTCTAGATATTAATCATCAATTATGAAGATTTAATTTCTCCGATATATTTGTGTACAGAGACATCTTTTGTTAAATTACTTACTAAATAATCCCTTCCACGTTCACTCATTCCAGCTAGTACATTACTTTCTTTTTCATTCAGAAAAGTATTAATAATATTTTCAATTTCTTCGTAGTTTCCTGGTTCCGTTACGTAACCACACTTAGTATCTTCTATTATCAATCTAGCTTCTGAATTCTCTTCTAAAGCGCCGATAATTGGCTTACCTGCTGCAATAATTCCATATAATTTACTCGGAACCGATACGCCTTTAATACCTTTTGCATTTAAGCACCAGTGAACATCGCCTGCGTTTAAGCTGTAAACTAAATCAGCTTTATCTTGATATGGAATGAATTTGACGTTATCTAAATCATGATTTTCTTTATAAGAGACAAGTTTTTCTTTAATAGAACCTTCCCCTATAAATGCAAAAACAACATCGTCACGATGTTTGAACTTATTAATAACATTCATCAGGTTTTCTAGGTCATAGTAAAGACCCAAGTTACCTGAATACATCACTACAAATTTCCCTTCCAAACCATACTTCTTTTTAAAAGCTACTACTTTTTCGTGATTAGATGGTAAAGGATAAATTTCTTTTTCATTCGTCCAGTTGTTAATAAAAGCATAGCTTGGCACTCTCTTGTATTTAAATCTCTTTTTTAGCGTTTCAACCATATCTCGACCTACTACAATTACTTTATCGGCTTGTTTACAGCTAAATTTATCAAAACTCATCATCATTTTTAAAACAAATTTATTTTTGCTGTATCCAACCGCCATCGTTTGTTCTGGATTGAAGTCTTGAATATTGTAGATATACTTTGCTCGTTTCATCCATTTCCCCCATACTCCTAATAGACCTCCAAGTATAGGTGGCTGAGAAATAGAATAAACATAGTCCATTTTTCCAACTTTAAAAGTAGCTACTACAGCCCCAAAGAAATAGGCAAGAATATTTTTAACTCGGCTAATTTTATTGCTTTTAGAAAACTCTGGAACGCGAATTCGAAGAATATTTACATCATTAATTACTTCTTTATGGAACATTTTCACTTTATATTCAGGAGATACCTTCCCTGTGTAAGAAGGCACAACACATATAACTGTTATATCAAACTCTTCAAGCATACCTTCTGCTAATTCTTTTAATAATTGACCTGTAGACGCTACATCAGGTGTATAGTAATGTGCGTATATTAGAAGTTTTCTCTTTTCCGTTTTCGATTTTACAACCATTAATCAATCTCTTTCCTATTATAATTTATATTTTTTACTGCTTTCGTACATTAACAAAAACAAAAATAACTTGCTAAGTATTTAACTCAGCAAGCCATCCTCCTATATTTCGGAAAAAGGTAAGCTACTATTATTAATCAAACATCACCTTAATCTTCTCTTCGCTTTCAACCTTCTTCATGTCCGCTTCCACCATAATGCGAACTAATTCTTCAAACGAAGTCTTAGTGGGGTTCCACTTTAATAAAGTCTTGGCTTTAGTTGGATCACCTAACAATTGATCCACTTCTGCAGGACGGAAGAACTTAGGATCGATTTCTACGATCACTTCACCCGTTGCTTTATTTGTTCCTTTTTCTTCTAGACCTTCACCGCTCCACTCAATTTCAATGCCTGTATGTTTGAATGCAAGCTGTACAAATTCACGTACTGAGTGCATTTCACCAGTCGCAATAACAAAATCTTCAGGTTTATCGTGTTGAAGAATTAACCACATGCATTCTACATAGTCTTTTGCGTAACCCCAGTCACGTAAAGAGTCTAAGTTTCCAAGCGTTAATTTTTGCTGCTTGCCTTGCGCGATACGTGAAGCAGCAAGCGTAATTTTACGTGTTACGAACGTTTCGCCGCGGCGCTCTGATTCATGGTTAAATAAAATACCGTTTACTGCAAACATGCTATAAGATTCACGGTAGTTCTTTGTAATCCAAAAGCCGTAAATTTTCGCTACGCCATATGGAGAACGAGGGTAGAAAGGTGTTGTTTCCTTTTGTGGTACTTCTTGAACTTTTCCGTACAGTTCAGATGTAGAAGCTTGGTACACACGTGTTTTATCTGTTAACCCTAAAATACGTACAGCTTCAAGAATGTTTAACGTACCTTTTGCATCAACATCTAATGTATATCCAGGCATATCAAAAGACACACGTACATGTGACTGTGCAGCTAGATTGTAAATTTCATCTGGCTGAATGTCACCAATAATACGAGTAACATTTAATGCATCTGTTACGTCACCATAGTGAAGGTGGAAGTTTGAGTTGTTTAATAATGCGCTCGCTGCTTCTTCTGTTAAAAGATCTTCTAGACGCTCTTGGTTATAAGAAGAGCTGCGGCGAATTAGTCCGTGCACTTCATAGCCTTTTTCTAGTAAAAGTTCTGCTAAGTATGATCCATCTTGTCCTGTTACACCTGTAATTAATGCTGTTTTCATCGTATCCTCCATATATATCAACTGTTATTTTAGTATTTAATTTAATTGAAGTTTTTAATTATTTTGCTGCAGCTAGTTCGTTATCTAAAAACCACTGATACGCTTTTTGAAGACCGTCTTCTAAAGCTGTTTCTGCTTTCCAGCCAAGACTGTTCAATTTTGTTACGTCTACTAGTTTACGAGGCGTTCCGTCTGGTTTTGACGTATCAAACTGAATATTTCCTTCATAACCAACAACTGCTTTTACTTTTTCGCCAAGTTCTTTAATCGTAATATCTTCTCCCACACCGATATTAACGATTTCATTGCCTTCATATGTATTCATTAAGAATACGCACGCATCTGCTAGGTCATCTGAATATAGAAATTCACGTTTTGGTGTGCCTGTTCCCCACATTTCAACAAACGGCGCATTGCTTTCTTTCGCTTCATGGAACTTACGAAGCAGTGCAGGAAGAACGTGTGATGTATGAAGGTCAAAATTGTCGTTTGGACCGTAAAGGTTAGTAGGCATTGCCGAGATATATTTTGTTCCGTACTGACGGTTATAGGATTCACACATTTTGATTCCAGCAATTTTAGCAATTGCATACGGTTCGTTTGTTGGCTCCAGCTCACCTGTTAGTAAGTATTCTTCTTTTAATGGCTGAGGCGCTAATTTTGGATAAATACATGTACTTCCTAGGAATAATAGTTTCTCTACATCATTGCGATATGCTGCATCAATAATATTTGATTGAATCAATAAGTTATCGTGAATAAATTCCGCTGGATATTCATTGTTTGCCACAATACCACCTACTTTAGCGGCTGCTAAGAAAACAAATTCTGGCTTTTCTTCAGCAAAGAATGCGTCTACTGTCGGCTTGTCTCTTAAATCTAGCTCAGCGCTTGTGCGATACACTAGATTGCTATAGCCTTTTTCTTGTAGTTTTCGTACGATAGCTGAACCGACGAGACCTCTATGACCAGCTACGTAAATTTTCGAATTTTTGTTCATTTTAAGACACCAGCTTTCCTTGATTTAATAAGCATTTTTCGAGCCAAACAGCATAAAAATAGTTCGGCATATAATTTTAATATCGGCCGTTAGGGAACGTGTTGTTATGTATGTTAAATCTAATTCGACCATTTCTTCAAACCCTACGTTACTTCTTCCGCTTACTTGCCATAGTCCTGTACAGCCAGGAGTGACAAGCAATCTTTGCATTTGATATTCTGTATACTCGATTACTTCTCTTACAAGCGGCGGCCGTGGACCTACTAGACTCATATCGCCTTTTAAGACGTTGATTAACTGAGGCAGTTCATCAATACTAGTTTTCCTGATGAATCTCCCTATTTTCGTGATACGCGGATCATTTTTCATTTTAAACATCGCACCCGTAGCTTCATTTTGTTCAAGCAATGCAGCTAATTTTGCTTCGGCATCTGAAACCATGGAACGAAATTTGTACATATTAAATTCTTCACCATTTTTCCCCACTCTTTTTTGAGAAAAGAAAATTGAACCTTTCGGGTCTTCGAGCTTTATTAAAAGACCAACAATAAGAAAAACAACAAACAAAACAAGTAAACCGACGATTGCTCCTGCTATATCTACACATCTCTTCGCCAAAAGGTACCCGGCTTGATTATTAGGCTGAACTTTCTTTTGTACCACTTGTGTTTGTTGAATAGAAGTTTCCGTTTTAGGTTCAGCAATTGATGGCAACGCAACTCACTCCTTCTATTCTACTCTATTTCTACCGGCTTCTTCGTTTCTTTTTTCAATAAATCTTCCATAATTGTTAATAAATTATCTCGTAAATCCTCATGTTGAAGAGCAAATTCAATAGTTGTCTGAATAAATCCTAGCTTTTCTCCTACATCATAGCGCTTGCCTTCAAAGTCATACGCAAATACACGCTGAATTTCATTTAGCTTTTGAATAGCATCGGTTAATTGAATTTCACCGCCTGCTCCGACTTCTTGTTCTTCTAAAAATTTAAAGATTTCAGGAGTGAAGACGTAGCGCCCCATGATTGCTAGATTCGAAGGAGCTGTACCCGCGGCTGGTTTTTCTACAAATGTATTCACTTGGTGACGGCGGCCGTCGTTTGAAATTGGATCTACGATGCCATAGCGATGCGTTTGATTTTCAGAAACCGTTTGCACGCCTATTACGGACGAAAGAGTTTGTTCATATTCATTCATTAATTGACGAAGACAAGGTGTTTCTGCTTGGACAATATCATCGCCTAACAACACGGCAAATGGTTCATCGCCGATAAAGTTACGAGCACACCATACAGCGTGACCTAATCCTTTTGGTTCTTTTTGACGGATATAGTGAATATCAACATTTGAGGATTGACGCACTTTTTCTAAAATATCGAATTTTTCTTTTTCAACTAAATTATTTTCAAGTTCTGGAGCATAATCAAAATGATCTTCAATCGCGCGTTTTCCTTTGCCCGTTACGATGATGATGTCTTCAATACCCGATTGAACCGCTTCTTCGACGATATATTGAATAGTTGGTTTATCAACGATTGGAAGCATTTCTTTTGGCATTGCTTTCGTTGCTGGTAAAAAACGAGTGCCGAGTCCAGCAGCTGGAATAATAGCTTTTTTAATTTTTTTCATCCTCATTCACTCCTTGTTTCTTCCTATTTATATATACTTTTTGTAAGCACTTACGAACAAGCTGCAGCAACAGCGCATTCGTAAGTGCTTATAAATTAATTGGGGCATTTAACCCCACCTCACACCACACTCCTGACAACAAACGTGTCTAAGGTAGTTTTCTACCCACAGTGCAGCCGAGTGCCTCCTTTGATAGTGGCTGAGGAGACATCACCATACATATTGCGCTTTATATGACTTTTCTTGAATATTCATCCTTCACTAGATAAAAATTAAAAACTTGTCTTTAATTTCAACAAGTTTCTAAGGCTTCGATACTTTATCTACAATGATTTTTTATAGTTCATTTATCTTATCTATTCTCAATTATTTCTATAAGATTTTATTAACAGTCATTAGACCTATAACTTATGAAGCAATCGCAAAATTAATGTTATCACAAAAATAGGAAAAGAGGGATGAATTTTTTTGTCGAAATTTGCGATATAACAAGGTTTTTGAATGAAAAGATAATATTTTCGCTTCAAAAGACCTTTTTATGTCGTTAAATGCTGATAGTCTCATATTCTTCTAAATTTAGTAATATGTTAGAACTTCTGTCACCCATACTTGAAATAATTGATATTTCTATATGAAAATATTTTAGAAGAGGATTTATATATAGAGAGACACATGAATATTTCTTGCATTTTCACTGCTTTTCTCTTACGATATGAAGATAAATCTAAAAACAAAAGGAATTTTTTGTATGATATTAAAAAGAATTTGTGTTGTTGCGATGATACTTGCTATTTCCCATTTTTCCCACACACCTCACCTTCAAGTGACGGACCCAAACTCTTGGAGCAATGCTTCAGTCTGGAATCATAAAGCCACTCTCTGGTCTGTGTTACATCCTGGCAGTGAATTTTATACGTCTTATACATACGGCTTTAACCTAGAGTTTATCTTGCGTAAAATTGCTCATATCTCTTTCTTCGGCTTGTTAGCCCTATTAATTTACTGGAATTTGAAAAAAAATTCATGGAGATATGTAAAAGCGTGGGTTTTACTCGCTTGTTTTGCTTTTTTAGACGAACTGCATCAAGCGTTTATTATTGGACGCGACGGGCGAATTATTGATGTGGCTATCGATTCATTTGGTGGGGCGCTGTTTTTATTTTTACTATACAGATACAAAAAGATCTCTAGAATATAGAGATCTTTTTTACATATATACTTATGATTGCTTCTTTTCTTAACACTTTATTTTTCTCTCCCGGAATTATATAGTTTGTTTTTCAAATATTCATATGGATAAACTACAATTTTTGGGCTAAATCTTTTCTCCCCTTTACAAACCACAAGAAGGCCGTTATTAGACTTCTTTTATGTAGTTTAGCGTCTTAAACAGACTATATCCTATACCCGTCCCTAAAGTGTTCAAGAGAACGTCATCAATATCTGTCCACCGATTTGGCATAAATAGTTGAACTATTTCAATGAGTACAGAAAAGAACATTCCCACGAGGAAACTTTTTGGCAAATTATCTATTTTCCTAAATCTCATAGCTAAGAAAAAACCAAACGGTAAAAACAAAATAATATTTCCTATATTATTTAGAATAAAGTCGCTAAATGAATGATGAAATAATAAATCCCTCATTGTGTAGAATGGCACAAGATTGATGCCACCTTTTCCTTCACCAATGCCTAACGAACTTTCTGGAAACATGGTTAACCTAAGGACAAGCAGAATAGAAACTAAAAATAAAACATTAATAGAATTCCTCTTTAACATTAAAGACATCTCCTAGAGTTGTTAATTGGAAAACACTCCATTTTATAATTCCTTATCTAAAAAACAAGTTTTGTTTTCAACGAAACAAAATAAATTAAGTAGGAAAAATTATAGTACTCTTTTTTATAATAGCTATAATTAATTCTCTTTAATAATATTTCCTACAACCAAATATCCTTATCTTCACTAATAATCTTAGCTTGTACTCCTCAAAGTGTAAACTTAGTAACTGCTTAGCTTCTTCCATCCCTTTTTAGCATTTCTCGATATAATCTTGATAGTAAATCAGCTTTACCTTTTCATTACTAATATTATGTTCGGCAATTATTTTTCTTTCTAACTGTTTATAGCTGGCTAGCCAAGTTTGCCCATTTATTCATGTTGACTTCAACAAAAGCCTACTATCATAGATTGTACTATACGCTTCATAAAGGGTTAAATAACGATTTAACTTAAAACATAGGGGGATTTTGTTCGACTGATAATGTTTGTTACACATGGAATAATGACGCTTGTATGTGAGAGGTGAACTTTGAGTGTTACTCTTTGACGAGAAACACCTTCGACTCTTAAATAAAAAAAGGTTATCTAAGTCATATGACTTATAGATAACCTCTTACCTCTTAATTTATAGTAACTGTGTCTGTATCTTTAGATATGCGTTTCCCTGTGTTATCTTGTACAAAGACAGTGACCTTATACTCTCCTGGCTCTTTAGCTTTGTATTTGAAACTAGTGTTAGAAGTATAATAAACTTTTTTTACGATATCTTCTCCTTTATAAACATAATAGGCATACTCTACGCCTTTTCCAGTTGCCTTCGCTGTAACTTCAAGAACATTATCTTTTCCATTTTCGATAGTAACATTTTTAATTTTAGCATCTGATTTAGATTTATTATCTTCTACTTGAGACTTATTTTGTTTTTCAGGGGCAGCTGTATTATCTGCACTACAACCTGCAAAAATAAAAGATATTCCTAAAATAGGGATGAGCATTTTTTTATACATAATATATTTCCTCCTAAAATGTAAAGTCTTAATTAAAATAAAACATACAACTTGCTAAAATCAAAACAACACTTGCCAACGAGAATAATTGTAAGTGGAATTTTTTTCTTCCACTTTTTGCATTCTCTCTTTTTCGTCTTTTTGTTCTTTCATTTACTGGATATATAGGATATTTAGTGGACTGAGACATAACTGTTTGCTCTTGAGATTGTTTTTCTATCATTTCTAGCCGGTAACTCTTTTTTTCATCTTCAGTCAATTTATTAAACCACTTTATATAGTTTCTATAATTATCTAAAACTACATCTGTGTCCCCAAACTCTTTAACCTCTCCAAAATGCAACCACAAGACTCTATCACAAAGGTTATCTATCTGAGATAAAGAATGACTGATAAAGAAAATAGTTTTTCCAGTTTTTTTGAATTCATTAATTTTATTGAGACATTTATCATAGAAAGTTTGATCTCCTACAGATAAAGCTTCATCTACAACTAATATATCTGGATTAGTGTGAACTGAGATTGCAAAACCTAAGCGGGATTTCATCCCACTTGAATAGTTTTTTACGGGCTGATTAATAAACTTACCCAAATCAGCAAAATCAATTATACTAGGTTTAATTTCATTAATTTCTTCTTTGCTTAATCCAAGCATTAGGCATTTTAGTTCTATATTTTCCAAGCCTGACAATTGATTGTTTAAACCTGCAGAGATAGCAATCAATGAAGTTTCCCCTTGAATATCAATATTACCTGACGTAGGTGGTACCACCTGAGATAATAGATTTGATAGAGTCGACTTTCCAGATCCATTGATTCCTACTACACCTATTGTTTCTCCTTCGTAAACTTTAAAAGAAGCTTCTCGTAAGGCAAAAAAAGATTGTTCGTTTTTCTCACTAGAAAAAATATCTAAAAGTTTATCTGATTTTTTTTTATATAGTATATACTTTTTGCTTACTTCATCAAATTGTACCTTTAACTTCATCAAATTAACTCCTTGATTACAGGTAATCAATAAATTTATCTCTAAACTTTATATGGATAAATGAACCAATTAATAGAATTAATAGCGTAATACTCCAAAAATATAAAGTATAAATCCAGTCTTCATAAAACCAAACATGTTCTAATAACGTATACCTAAAACCTTCCAAAATATAATATAACGGATTTAGTTTAAGGATAGTTTGAAATAAATGAGGCAGTTTAGATGTATCCCATAGTACTGGCAACAAATAAAGCATCATTCTCATTACAGATTGCAAAACTAATTGAAAATCCCTGATAATTGTAGAAATTGTAGAAAACAATAAAGTGAAAGCAAATAAAAAAACTAATAAAGAGAATATATAGTAAGGTAACTGTACTATATATATTCCTGGATTAATCCCATACACTAAAAAGATAACTCCTAATACTAGTAACATTACTATGAATTGCAGTCCATTACTAATTATTGTAATAGTTGGCAATACGCTTACAGGGAACTTCATTTTAGAAACTAAGTTAACCTTAGTGTATACACTATTTGCTCCTTGAATAATTACAGGACTTATAAAAAACCAGGGTATTAACCCTACAATTAACCATGCAAAGAAGGGAACATCATCTATAGGTTGTCCCCCCCTAATTCCTAACCCAAATACTAACCAATATAAAAGAACTTGTATGGCAGGATTTAAAAACTGCCATACAGCTCCTAGATAGTGCATTTGATACTTACTTTTTATATCATAAAGAGCTAATCGAAATATTAAGTGAAGATTTGAGGATTGTTCTTGCAAAATCCTCCCTATAAAATTCATGCCATTACTTCTTTCTTCTTAAGAGATACATGTAGATTTCCATAGTTAATGTAACTAAAATTATCTGAACGATTTGTCACAATATTTTTAGTATCAAAAATTTGCTTCGTAGACATTCCATTTAGTTCATCCCAATTTAATTCTTTAAACTCATTATGATCACTTAAAATTAATACTAAATCAGAATTCTGAACAGCATCCTTAATATCACTTACAACCCACTCTTGTTCTACATGTGGATCAAATGCACGTACTTCATATTTGCCTTCCGCTTTTAAAATATCATAAATTTCCATTGCTGGACTTTCACGGATATCATCAACATTTCCTTTATATGTTAAACCAAATACTGTGATAATTTTCCCATCTACTTTTTGCATTAACTTATTAGCGTTCTCAACAACATAATGAGGCATAGATGTATTAATCGTTCTAGCTAAGTTAATAAGCTGTGCTGTTTTAGGAGCTTTGGCTACAATAAAATATGGATCAACTGCTAAACAGTGTCCTCCTACACCTGGACCTGGCGTATGAAGATTCACACGAGGGTGTTTATTAGCCATTTCTACTACTTCCAACGCATTAATTTCTAATTCGTTACAAACCTTTGCTAATTCATTGGCTAATGCAATATTTACATCACGAAATGTATTTTCCATCAGTTTAGACATTTCTGCCGTTTTTGCATCCGTTTTAATAATTTCACCTTTGACGAATGTACTATAAACCATTGCACCGGCCTCCGTACAATTCGGTGTCATTCCACCAACAATACGGTTATTATGAACCAATTCATGAAGAATTTGTCCCGGTAGAACACGTTCTGGACAATGTACTAAGAAAATATCTTTACCTATCTCATATCCAGCAGCTTCTAATACAGGTTTTACATAATCATCCATACTTCTTGGTGCAATAGTAGACTCTACAATTAGCACGTTTCCTTTTTCTAAGTGAGGAATAACCATGTTTACAGCACTTAAAACATATGACAAATCACATGACTTATTCTCATCATTATTGTTTGGTGTTGGAACTGCTACTATAAATGCATCTGCTTTTTCAGGTTGTAAAGCTGCTTTAAATGTGCCTTTAGCAATAACTTCATTTAGAGCTTCTTGTAACCCTGGCTCTTCTAAATGAATTTTTCCATTATTAAGTGATTCAATTACTCGTGGACTAATATCTACTCCAGTAACTTCTACATCATGCTTTGCAAACATAATTGAAGTCGGTAATCCAATATATCCTAATCCCACTGTACATAATTTCATAATTTCTAAAACCCTCTCTATTAAAAAATTCTTGTAAATTATTATTGAATGTTTACTGACTCGCTCATTTGAATATACTTTCTTCCATGTTGATCCTTCACGAATACTTTGCATTTATATAAACCAGACTTATCCAAAGAATAATTTAACTTATTTGCTTTTGAATAAAAGATTTTTTCATACACTTTGTTGTCCTTATATATATAATATGCATATTGATAATTCTGATTTGGAGTATTCGTAGTTACACATTCTACTGTAAATGTGTTATTAACTACTCCCAAATTAATCCTTTTAATAGGATTTATCTCATATGAAGGTATTCCTGTGATCTCCCCTAGCTTTTCACATAAATAAGGAGGGAAAAATTGTCTCAAACCATCATGGCTCTCGTATTCTTGAACATCTAATTGGTAGTTCTCATGTTTGAGACTATCCAAGCATTCAATGAAAGGAATGATATGGTTAGGATAATGATGATCACCATTGCCTACATGTAAATAAATATCTGTTAAGGCATGTTCTTTATCAGGAATAATACTCATAAGTAAACCATTTAAATATTCATGATTTTCCTGGTTGAGATCTCCTGCTATATATTTTGCAATCTCAAAATTCTTGCCTTGATCGTATAAAAAATCACCTAATTTAACTTGGGGTCCACCAGCAATAGCATGTCCAAATCCATATTTTAATGCATAATATAAAGCTGCATAGCCACCTTTAGAGGAACCGACAGTTATAACATTGTTCAATTTCACCTGATATTTCGCAACGATAGACATAATTAAAGACATTACAGAAGTTTCGATAGAAAAATCTTTTTTATGCCCTAAATAATAAGCTCCTTGTTCTCCATAATTATCTAGAATAAATAACTTATGGCAATTCAAGTTTTCTAAAGTTGAAATATAATTATAAGCAAAAGTTCCAGGAGGGTTAACAGCTGAAAACACAATTATTAGGTGATCTTTTACTTCACCCTCTTCAAAATAATATGTTACGTCTTGAATAGACCTAAATACCTTCTCATTTTCTAAAATTTTATCTTTCATATTTACCCCTATTAAAGTTTTAAATCTGTGAGATTTCCTGTTTTTTCAAAATTTTAATACCATGATCATCTTTATTACGAATAAAAAGCCAAATGCTAATATTACCAGAAGGTATGGATTTAAAATGAAATTTAATAGTATCTCTATAACCTTCTTTTTTTACTATTTTATTATTAACTAATAAATAGCAAGCAAATTCAAAATCAGATGTATCATCTTTCACATCGATTACTAGCTCACGAGAAGAAACTGAATATTTGTATAAAATGTCCTTTATATCAAAAATTTTCTTAACGCCCTCGGTGTACTCATAGTGATATAACCTAAGTATCCCCTTATTATCTTCTACAGAAAATACTAGGTTAGTTTTATCTTCTTTTAGAAGAGTAAATTCTTTAACTTCATTGTCAATAGCATTGTCTTCAGCTGCTAGAATAGAGGTTAAAAATTTAGCCTCACGTTTTTTCTGATGAACAAACTCCATATTGTAACATGGTTCTAACTTAGCAAAAGAAATTGAATTAAAACCTCTAATATTTTCCTCATTTTCGTACCCATGATAAGAAGAAATATAATCCGTTGGAAGATGCTGATTCATTTCTAGCTTTAAATTCCCTTTATGATGATGACCAATTGCTTGCTCTTTAGTCATAACATTAAAATTAAGTGTTCCGTTCAAATTGAAAACCTGGGAATATTTATGATCGTTACTTGATTTAATATCATCTACCAAAATAATCAGATTAGGATATATATGAATTAATCTTCTAGTTATGTTTATATCCTCATATAAATTGTTAGTGACTTCTACTACAGCAAAGTCGTTCTCTAAATGATAATTACTAATTCCTAGTCGATTTTGATTATCTAAATTTAGTGAATAGTTCTTATCGTCAACGACAATTGTATTATGTGCCATAGCTGAAACTACGTATTTTCTATATTTACTTTTGTTGTCATAATTGTACTTTCCACTATCAATGAATAAATCAGTGCCTTTATATGAAAATGTAAAAGATAAATCGTCAAAATGTTTATGGCTTGTATTTGAAAATCCTGATTTTAAAGTTAAATAGCTTTTTTTCTTTTTTAATATCGCTAATCCAGTTTCAGGAAATACAATTGAATCGGGAATATATTTTCCATTATTAAAGTATTTATGATTAGTATCTCCTATAAGAGGATACGTTAAATCTGGCTTTAATAAATGAAGATGTTGTTTATAAATTCCCTTCAATATGTAGCCGAGTGTATTTTCTGCTAAATTAATTTTATTAATGTCTAAAAATGCTTGTAGCTCCTCAAATAAATGGTATGTATGATAATGGTATTCAGGTGAATTTTCAACGTTTATATACTCTTTAGTGAAACTATTTTTTATTTGTTTTTCTAAGCGATTAATAGCCTTTTTCAGCCACTTTTCACCAAATGATTCATATCTAAAGAACAAAGATAATTGCAACAACGCCCGGTCCATCATAATTCCATGATTATTATCTACATAATGCTCATCTGAAAATAAATATTCTCCATTTTTCAACATAGCACTAGCCATTTTTTTCTTAAAAACAGGGTTTAACTCATAATTCGCTCTTTTACATAACATTAAATAATGGGTTATTACTATTACTCGGTTTGCTACGGCAAAGTCATACCATACTCGCTTATCAGTCGAATTACTCTCAAAGGAAATCCAACTCTCAAGTATTTGCTCTATTTTTTTCAGATATTTTAAATCGTTAGACTGTTCATATCCGTTATTCAATAAACTAATAAATTGTAATGAATATAAATATACTTTATAGGTGTTTTCAGGTTCTCCACTTAGAGACCAAATATCGTCAGCCTTCTCAAATCTCATTTCAGGAAGCGATTGATGAAGATATATATTATGGTTATAAATCCCTTCTGCTCTTGAAACAGCTGCTTTCCCCTGTACATCTGTTCGTTTAAACAAATAAGTTAAATCAACATTAAAAATATATTCTATATCTATTACAGAGGTATCCTTATTCATAAAGTCCCTCCTTTTTCCTCAATAATTTCTACAATCTAATTATAATAAAATAACTTCTTCTATCTTCTTTATAATTACAGATTTATCAAATTCACTTTGTGAATACTTCTTCAATTTACTAGCAATTTTCTGTTTGTAATTCTTCCGATTACATACATATGTAATCACCTCTTCCTCGTCATTGAAGAGATATTCTTTTGGGTAGATAGTTTCTGCACCAGGCCAGTGTAACAACAAAGGCGTGCTGCCTGCAGCCATTCCTTCCATAGGTGCCAAATGAAAACTTTCATACTCACTTGTGGATAATACATAACCTATTTTCTGGAACCACTTGTCCATATCATTGCCGTGTTGATCGAAAACAACATTTTTACCCCACGGGGCTTTTTTGATACGGTCAAATACTTCATCATAATATTGTTTTTCCTGCGGTCTATTCATTAACCAAGATAATTCTTGTGGCATACGACTTTTTACAAACAGCTTGTATCTTTTATCTTTATTCCATAATCCCTCAAATATATTGAGAGCCCGATCCAAGCGCTTTCTACTCGGAAGAATACCGCATATACCTAAGTTAAATTGTATTTCTTCTTTATTCAATTTAGGTTTATCAAATTTCATCGTATCAACCATATTATAAATCATAGTCATTTTATTTCTTGGAATGTGATTCACCCTGTGAAATTCTTCAAATATATAGGGCGAAATAGCTATAATCTGATCTATGTTTTCTATATGAAATTGACTTGGAAACTCTGTGACTCGTTCTTGTAAATGCATTCTCACGATTAATTTTTGATCAATACTCTTGTGCTTAGAATACCAAACTGCATTTCCTAATCCCCATTCACAAAAAATCACATCTGCCCATTCTAAACATTCTTTACTGTAAACTTCATCATGGTTATTATGTCCCTGCCATTGATCTACCTTTACTTCAAATTTTGAATTTTGCTTAAAATATTGAAGCGCCATGTCAATGAATTTCAGGTCATGACCCGCGAATAATAGCTTGGTTTTTTGATTGTTAAAGCTCCATAGCATGTCTTTTAAACGTTTATATGATTCCTTAAATGTATAATATCGGCATGCATTGTAAATAGTTTGAGCTGTCTTCTTATAAAGATTACGATTATACATAACTTCTAGGGTTTTTCTTACGAATTCTTCTTCGTTATCTACAAACAAGAAATAATCTTTTCCTAGCAAATCTTCGTACATTTTTGTTCGACGAAGTAAAACTGGTTTGCCTTGCCTTCCATATTCCAATATTTTAGTAGATAACTCTACGCTAGTGTCGTTATCAATTAACTCGCTTCTCCATCCAACTCCAACATCAGATTCTTCCACAAGTTTTATAGATTCACTTCTCGGAATCGCACCCAACCAATTTACATTACTTTCAGTATTAAAACGGTTAATAATGCGATCTTTTTCAGGGATTAATTCCCCTTGAAATTTATCTCCAGCAATATTTAATACAAGACTATGATCTTCTTCATACACAGACTTAAATGCATCTAAAATTTCTTCTGTGTACCACCCTTTAGCAAATTTCCCCGTATAGACTAAACTGTTGTTTCGATTAACAAAATCCGGTGTTTCCCCATAATCAGGAATCATGGGCGTTAGTAAACAGAACTTTTCACCTTTCACCGACAAAATACTGTTTAACAAGTTTTTCGTTTCATTCGTTTGTACAAATACTTTTGGAAAAGTACTATAAATTTTTTGAAGAACTTGTTTTTCTTCACTCGTAATTTCGTCTGGATTATGTGTGAATTCTGTAAAATACGGTACAATTTTTGACGATAAAGGACTCTTCATTAATTCAATTGCTAACTTGTATCCACGCACAATAATACAATCGTATTGGTTGACCTCATTTAATTCTTCCATTAATTTTACTGCTTCAAATATATTGAGACGATTACCATTTTCAAATTTCTTATTAAATAGATTAAATGTATCAATAGTGTTAACTTGACTTAAATTTTCTATTTCAGAAAGTAAGTTTCGATTTTTGATCCGAGCTTTTAACAATACGTCAACAACTATATTTTTGTCATAATTTAGTACGTTCGCCATCGATGTCAACCAAACCGCTGAACCATCCATAATGTTTAAATCTACATCACCATATAAAAGCACTTTTAACTTTTTTCTCATTAATAATTCACCTATTTTTGAATTTTATTAATTATATCTTCAGAAACTCCTACTCCAGCTCTAATAAAGTTGTAGTTATCAATGCTTAGCAATCTAAAGCCTCTCATAAAATACAAAGCCATTGAGCTGTTTGATCTCATTTTTGTTACCGCTTCTATTATATTTTCTCCATGGAAAATAGATTTATCTACAATTGAGGACTCAAACTGCAGACTGTCTACATATTGGTACTCTTTATCTTGATTATATTTAGTTACTTCTTTATTCTGGAAATCATATTGATAAAAAGTATTTTTTCCAATAATTTCTGCATTGCTATATTCTGTCGCAATCATTAAATCAAGTAAGTAATTTTCTCCATAGAAGCTGTCTGGATTAAAATAAGAAATATAAGGGTTAGATATAATCTCATTAATACGGTTGTAATGATTCATGTAACTCAGCACGTATGTCTTAATATTTTCTTGATTATACTCATTTAAAACATCTATATACCCATCAAAATTTTCCAAAAGAACGATTAACTCTTTTCCTTTCCAGCTTTGTCGCTTAAAGGAATCAAGAATATTAAAAAATTCTACTTTAGATTTAGCTACAGATAAAACAGAAACATTCTTAATATCTTTTTTGACAGTTATCCCTAGCTGTTCTAACATATAATGGATTCGATGCTTATATGTATGATTCAGATAAACCTCTCGTATACCAACTAAAGATTTTTCATTGTAATATTCTTCATCGTCCATTAATTTTTCAATAGATTCTTTTAATTCTTGCTTGTTTTCAGATATTAATACAATATCTTTAAACATTCGCTTTACACCTTCAGAATAACTGCTAATGATAGGCGTTCCACATGCTAAACCTTCAAATACACGTCTAGAAAACATAGTTGGAGAGTATTTAACACTATTAACATTGAGCATGACTTTGTAGCCTTTATATGCTGTATTAATTTCATCATACTTCAAACTACCTTTAATATTCTGATCGAATCGCTCTGGAAAGCTAAAATGCGTGCGACCATTTTTATTTTTCTCATAGTTTCTGTCAAAGATATCTAAACCGAACTCAGCTGCAATGTCTAACACATTATCCATATCTTGTTTGCGCTCTTCGTGACGGTTATCGTAATAAGAACCTGCGAAACAAATTTTTTCTTCACGTTTCTCTCGTATTTTGATTGGGTTGTGTAATTGAGGCTCTGCAGAAAAAGGCAAAGCAAAAACGCGTTCATGACCTGATTCTTTTTGATAGTTTGGTATCATATCTGCATCTGTTGTGAAGATACAATCGAATAATTTAGCAGTATCAATGAATTTTTCAAAATGAATTGGATCTTCTTTATTCCAAAACACTGTAGGAATATTGTTTTCTTTGCACCATCTTAATAAGTCAAACAGAGGGGTTTTGTCTTGGTTATTATATTTTGCTATTTTATATTCCCAAGCTCCAAAATTACCTCTCCAAGCAGATTCTACGAACAAAAGATCTGGAGTGTTTTCAATTAAAATTTCTTTCCAATTTTCTGTTGTAAAAGTAAGTAAATTAACTTCTTTTCCAAAGCAAGTCATGCTAAACTCATCTAAAATACATGCCATTTTAATATCGCTGATTGTAGACGGGTTATTCTTGGAGATTTTTTTAGGGTTTGGTACATACGTATTGGGGATTTCTTGCTTTATTCTTTGAATATAAATATCCTCAATAGTGGCAATACCTTTATTTGAAATGCGCAGAGCCAGACGAAGATTTTGAGTTTTTTGATTCATCTTTATTCTTGTAACTTTATTTAATGAAACAGCATGAACATTAATTTTTTTGCTACCTGAATACTCAATAACCATTAAGTTTATATGAGCTTTACCAAAAATTTCTCCTTTAATTTGAATTTCAAACTCTTCATTAGGTAACGTTTTTAAATCGTGAGTAGGCAAATAGCTAAAACTATTGTTTTTCTCCAAGTAAGAGATATAATTTTTGTTCTCACTCTCAGACGATATAAACAATTTTTCTTTTTGATTGTACATAAAAATATCAGCAGACTGATAGAACCAGTTTTCAGCTCTTAGAAATGATTGATTAGTTATTAAATAGGGGGCTATATCATTCAAAATTTGACTTTGGAACTTAGCAAAATCAGATTTTAACAATGAAAGATCTTTCATGACTTATTTGCTCCTTTATGCAATCTCTTACGTAAAGACCAGTATTTTTTTGTTAATTTTCCAAGTTTAGAATTTTTCAGAGCATTCAGTTCTCTTTTTATTTTTTTGTTTTCTGCTTGGGTATTAACTAACTCTGTTTTCAATTCATGCATTTGATCTTGAGTTATTTTCAACTGGCTCTCTAAAGCTTTTTTGTTTGAAACTTCTTCTTCAAACAACTTAATTAACACACCGTAGCTTTGTAATTTTTCGAATGTTTCTTCTTTAAATATAACAAGTTTTTTATTTAACTCCTGATACTCTTTCTCAGTATATACCGGCAACTCTTCAAAACTTTCTAGGTTTCTTTCGGGTTCTTCTTGGAACGGTAATCTATTTGCTCTTAATTGAGCTTGAGAGCTCTCCATATTTTTGTCCCAACCTCACTTTCTTATAATATAGTAAAAATTCTTTTTGTTACCTTCTCATTTATATCTAAATACCTATAAAATCTATTTTCTACTTATGGAATACTACCATAGGTACTAAATAGGTTCAATGTCTTATTTTGTCGAATATGATCAAATGTACCAAAATTGTACTCAATAGACGATTATGGTATTTGGAATAGACCTTATTACCTAACAGTTAATGTTATAATTATATATTAAAATATCTACGTGAACAACGAAAGTCTCAAAATCATTAAAGTAGATCGGTTATTTGTACGAATTTGCCCTAACTGCCTGATTGGCTGCAGGCGGTCATTGTACATAGACTCCGTGCTGTCAGCAATTCGCTGTGTGTAAAAATAGCTGATCACGGCGACTGCAATAAGTGAAATTGTTGAAATTATAACCATGACTAGCAGCTTTCGATAGATACTCAGATTTCGTAATGCCCCCATAACATTTCCCCTTTTCGCTGATGTATTCTTCTGCTTTCATTTTCACACTTCGTTATATCTATCGGTCATAGGGGGTGTCCTATCCATAGTACGCTCGTGACTTTTTATCGGCATAAAAAATAGCTTCTTATAAAAAGAAGCTGGTTTAAAAATAATTTCTCCACTTAGATTTTTGTCCCTGATACTTTCCCTGTGTTATCGACGCTTAGCTTCCAGCTTTGTCCGTCAGGAGATTTAAGGATCAGGCTGTTTCCTTGCTGAAACTCAAGGTTTCCATACATTTTGCTTCCGGACGTCGCAACCCAAGAGGAACCTGGCATCATAGAAGACGTACCGAAGATGCGGTTAATTCGAAAACGCTTGTGGTCTTTTGTGTATTCACTTAGCGTAAGTCTCATTTTATACAGCGTATTGGCTCGCACTTCTGCCGTTACAGTGTTTCCTAAGTTATTTTTTACGTCTTTGACCGTTGTCCAGGCGCCGTCTATTGCTGTTACATATTCAAATTTAATATTTTTAGGCGACTCACCCCATCCAAATGAAACGCCTGCCATATTCAGCATTTTAATTGGATTCGAGCTAAAGTCCATTTCAATCACAACGGGAACGGAAGCTGGCACGTCGAGGTAGTTCATGCTTTGTTCATCAACTAAGCTGAAGCAGTTGCTGATGCTACCTCCGTACGGAGCTTTTCCAGCGATTTGTTTGACGGTATATTTTTTGTCAGCTTGTACAAAAATATCGTCTTGATTGCCGATGATATCCGGTTTTCCCGGAAGTCCTGGGACAAATATATTCCGTGTTTGTTCAAAAGGAGACGTAATGTCATTATGCTGTCCGTTGTTCAAAATCGATGTGGATAAAAGGTTAGAGGCAAGCTGATTTCGATGTGAGATACTCGTAAATTCTACGGGCGGTTCTCCTCCGTTCATCAAATACGTATCCCAAATATGCCCTTCAAACGTATTATAAGCACCTGAACATTTAATTGCTCGTTTCGTTTGACTGCGGCACTGCATTTGAAAATGAACAAAGCTGTTTCCTGACGTTTCATACGGCACGTCGCTGATGCCGGCTACGTCAATTCCATACTGACAGCCGTCGATCGATAAATAGTTAAAGCTATTCGCGTTGATCCATGCAGGTGTATTGATGTTGGTGATTTTTTCAGTTTGCAGCAGCACACCCCTGTCAAAGTTGCGAAGGTGTACAAAGGATACGTTCACAAAGCTGATAAAATCCCACGCTTTCTGGCAGTAAAAATAAATGCCTTTTCCGTTATAAGCGCCTGACGTATTAATCATGCTGATGTTGCTTATCGTCGTTTTGTTTCCTGTTTCTAATTGCTGCGATCCGTGAAGGTAAATGACCGAAGATGTAAATGATGGGTCGGTCACTTCAACGGTTCCGCCTGAAATCGACGCATCTTTTTGAAGGGTAAAAACATGATAATTTCCCGTTACTGTAAGTTTGGTTCCGCTGTCCATTTCAAACGAAATAGACGGTTTAATCACAATGGGTGATGCGATGGCGTACGTATAGTTTCCTGTTAGGATTACTCGTGATAATTTGTTAGCCTCTGCGTAATCAATTGCTTGCTGTATCGCAGGTGCATCATCCGTCATGCCGTCTCTTTTCACACCAAAACAAGCAGCGTCTACTATTCTTTCTTCACTGCAGTTTTCCATTTAACTCATCTCGCTTTCTCGGCAGGTATAAAGCATGTACTGCTTGTATTACCTTATGCAGTTTTACAACTTGTGGTTCACCGTTTCATAGAAAAAAGCTTCCGTTTTAGAAGCTTTTTCCGCTCACGTTTACATATTGATCAGCAGTCGACGCAATCATTTGACTCGACGTAAAGTGCTGTTCGACTTTTTTTCTAGCACCTTTGGCAAAGCGCTGCTTTTGCTCTTGCTCGGCGTACAGTGCCGTAATTTTTTCTGCGAACGCTTGAGGTGAATAGGTTGGAATTAAATAGCCCGTGTCTCCGTCTGCTATTGCTTCTTTCACGCCTCCTACATCAATTGAAATCATCGGTGTGCCAACGGCCATTGCTTCTAAGACAACCATTGGAAAGACTTCACGGTGAGAAGTTAACAGAAGCATATCCATTTTCGTAATAAACGCTTCGGGGTCTTCCACTTCTCCCCATATCTTTATCTTTTCAGACAAGCCTTGCTGCTGGATAAGCTCTTGAATTCGCTGCAGCTCGGGCCCTCCTCCTCCGATATGAAACTTCATATGTTTGTTACCTTTCAGCAGTGAGGCGATTTCGATAAACAGCTCGTGATTTTTTTCTTTTGAAGCTCGTGCCAAAAGGCCGATATGACAGTCGAGTGAAGCAGCTTTTTCTTTAAACACAAACTGATTCAGATCCACTCCGTTATAAATCGTTGTCACTTTACCGCTTTTTACGCCGAGATTCATTAACTGCTCTTGTTCAAAGCGGCTGACGGTAATCACTCCATGTACAAAAGAGTTTACCAGTTTACAAAACAGACCCTTCGCTTTTTGTTCAAGTACCGTTACATTATGCTTTGTATAAAGTATTTTTACTTTTTTTCGCAGAATTCGATTTACGCATACTGCATACATCACCATGCGCAGGCTATTGGCATGAACGATATCAATTTTACACGTTCGCACTTTTTTCCAAAGCACATAAAGATTGTGAAGATGATTTTTCCTGCTTAAAGGCGTGAACCGTTTTTTATATTGAATTTTACTGTACAGTTCTCCCATTGCAGCTGCTGTGTATACGGTAATGTCCGGATGATTCAACTGATTTTCGAGCTTGCAAAAATACGTTTCTGCTCCGCCTGTAATCAATTTATCTGTGATTAAAAGTACGTTTTTCAAGACTTCACATCCTTTACGATTTTGAGAGGTTTTTGCTTTTAGCGTACGCATTCACGCTATACTGGACAAAATAAGTGGCGCTTTTCCATAACGGCAGTCTTTCTTGCTTGCGCAGAAGCTTCCAATACCTAGTTGCTGCTTTCAGCTTGTTGCTAGAAACCGAGTGAGATACAAGACGGTAATAAGCAAGTGACTCTTGAAGGCCGTATGCTGTATAGCCTTGTCTCAGCAGTGACAGCCAAAGCGCCGTGTCTTCCGGCTGAATGTTTGGCATTAAAATCGTGGAAATTTGTTTTTTATCAAGCATGACTGTCAAACAGCCGATAATGGTATTTCCCGCTAGCATTCTATAGTCAACACTTTTTGGAACGTTTACTTCAACGCCTGTTTCTTCACCTTTTTCATCCATTATGCTGTACCCTGTATAGGAAAAAGCGCAGTTTTTTTCAAGCATAAAAGCGACTTGCTTTTTAAGTTTTTTCCTATGCCATAGATCATCACTGTCTAAAAAAGCAAGGAACCGTCCGCTTGCTGCGCTTATACCTTCGTTTCGTGCCGCTGCGGCTCCTGAATTTTTTGTAAGCTGAAGCAGCTGAATGCGTTGATCTTTTCTACTGAATTCCCTTACCACTTCAGCCGTTTCATCTGTCGAACAGTCGTCAATCACAAGCAGCTCCCAGTTGAGGTACGTTTGCTGCTGAATGGATTTTATAGTGGATGAAATGAAGGCTGCGCAGTTATAAGCAGGTGTAACGATTGAAACGAGGGGCTGATCCGGTTGAGATTTAAAGTTATTCATCTTGCACTCTCCTCACTTAGATGATTTCGTAAATAGCCTGACAGCAGCGCTAAGTATAAAAAGAACAGCTCATTTACAATTAACGAAAGTGACATCATTTGAAGCAAAAAACCAATAAACGTTAAAAATAAGTAAGGTTCTTGTTTATGAATTTTTTGTTTCAAAAGCTGAATTAACACAAGAAATAAAAAGCTAAAGTATAAGCAAAAGCCAATCATGCCCGTCTCTGATAAAATCTCTAGAAACGTGTTATGAACGTACAGCGCTTCGCCGTAGTAGAACAAGTTGTACTCTGAAAAGTTAAAAGCACCGATTCCGGTAAACGGATGCGATGAAAAAAACTCAAATGCCCGGATCCACAGCGAAAACCTTCCGCTTCCTCCGTCATGCAAAAAATCATCAGCTCGTTCAGTTAAAATGGTAAATACGTTAAAATTCGTCATAAAATGAGCTATAAGAGCAAGTACACCAAATAAAAACACAAACGAAAAAACTGTTTTGAGACTGTTAAGCGAACGAGTAATAAGCAAGTATAAAATCAACACGGCGACCATGGCAATTAATCCGCCTCGCGAGAACGTTAAAACGCTTGTTAATGTGCTAAGTAAAAGCCCGACTTTATTTTTAGTACTATCGCTATTGGTTAAAAAGTAAGTAAAAAACAAGGTATTATAAAATACATAAATATTAGGATCATCCAGTACGCCAATCAAACGGGGATAGCTGCGGTCAATCATTACACCCCATTTAATGATTTCTACATCGGAGGCAAATTGAAAATGAACCGCTTGAAGACCCGCAATATAAAGCAGCAAACTCACGCCGTTAAAAAGAATGCCGGCTCCGGTTAACGCACGTTTGATGCTGCCGCTATGAAACTCTGCTACGACATATTTCATTAAAAAGTAGCAAGCAAGGATAAGCAAAACGCCTAGCATAATACGAAGACTCGCTTCTGGGTACAGAGAAAACGCTCCGGTCATACAGTAAAAAAGATAAAATAAAAGCAGCAGCACTTCATACGCTTGGAGCTTGTAGACGTAAAAAGAGGCAAAGCTCAGCAGCAGAAGTGCAAATAAAAAAATCATGTACGGCTTTAATGAAAAGCCAATATTGACGTTATATTTACTTAGTGTTACAAGAACAAAAAGGCAAAACAAAACGGTCGGTTTTCGATTCTGCACGTATACACTATCCATTTTGTGCCTCCTTTCTGTTCTCTACGTTTACTGATTTGTTTTTTTGCAGGTAGCCTAGCGCTTGACTTCTAATCTCTTGATCTAGCAGCGTCAGCAGTAATACAAGCAGCATGTTTACACACAGTCCGATAAATGGATGCGGTGAAAATAGTAATGTGGTAAGCACAAGCGTACTGCCAAATAAACAAACAAAAATGGGAAAAGTTTTACGCATGATGATGACTCTTTCAGGATTACATAACCAGCAGCCGATAAATAAAATCCCTTCAATTAAAAGCGCAGCATACACGGCTCCTATCACAGAATAAGCAGAGCTTAAAAAATAGTAAAAAGCAATTCCCGATACAACAGCAACCAGCTGAACCCCCGTTCTTCTTCCTTGAAGTCCTTTTGTTGTTAAGCCGTCTGCTAATGCTACGCTTAAGCCTTGGAAAATCAGCATCAGCGACAGCCACTTTAACGCATCTCCTGCTGCAGCCCATTTGTCTCCAAACAATAACGACACGGCAAGATCAGATAAATGATAAAAAGGAAGGGCCGTTACCATCCCTACTAAACTCATAAGCTTCACTTGAAGAATGTTTAACTTTAAATGTTTGTCTGCCTGCTGATGATTATAGTGACGAAATAATACTGGATAAAAAGCACCTGCCACAATTCCCGGAACTTGATACAGCGCCGATGGAATGCGGTACGCAACAGCAAACACGCCGACGGCTGCAAGTGGAATTGTATTTTCTAATACAATTGGACCAAGCTGCGGCAGCAGCATAATCAGCAGTCCGCTTACAATAAATGAGCCGATATTTTTTAGCAGTCCGCGTTGAATTTTCTTTTTCAAATTAAACGATACTCTTTTTCCAACCATCCACAGTCCGTACACTCCTGCTAAAAGATAGGAAAAGCCAAACAAAAACGAAATAAAAAACGCGCTTGTATGCATCAGCATTCCAACCGTCAGCAGAACCACCAGCAAAAGAGCTGAATAGATCCGAATCGCTCCTAAATGATGCATTTGTTCAGTAAGCTGAAAATACGTAATCCCGATGCTTTGCATCGCAAGTCCTGTTATCATCGGTACAATTAAGTAGTACATCATCTTTACAAGTGATGCTTCGTGATAAAACAAGGAAATCACTATATACGCCCCTGCAAATGTCACAAGTAAAAGTAAAATTCTCATTTTCACATACGAGGATAAAAGATGATCCACGTCAGCTCGCTTTTTAGATCCTTCGCGAAGCACCGTGTTGCTTAAGCCAACGTCTGTAAAGTAACCTAATATCATCGCAAAAGCTAGCGCTACGCTGAACCTGCCGTAACTGGCTGCGCTTAAATACTGTGCCAGCACGATAAGCGCAGCTGCATTTAACAAACGTGATACAACCGTACTAATAAATAAGTGAACAATGTTTTTCCAAATGGAATTTTTCTTCATACATCCCTCTTACTCCATCGTTTTAGCAAATTGCTGAGCTAGCGTTTCATGATAATAGTCATACGTTTTGGCTAATCCTTTTTTAAGCGTAAAAGCAGGCGACCACTTCAATAATTTGATGTTTTCTTTATTGCACAGTCTGCTGTCTGCAATATCACCTTCACGCACGCTGTGATAAGCAGGTGTTAAGTGACTGCCGGATATGCTTTTCATTGTGAAAAAAAGTTCGTTAATACTGATGCTGCTGTTATTGGAAATATTAAACGTGCCGCAACCTTCATACTGAATGGCACTTAAGCACGCCTGGCTCACGTCTTCTACGTAAATAAAATCTCTTGTTTGACGGCCGCTGCCGTAAATAATCGGCTGTTGGTTCGTAACGAACCGGTCAAAAAAGATTGAGATTACGCCGCCTTCACCCTGTGAATTTTGCCGTGGGCCGTACACATTGCTGTAGCGAAGAATGACGTAGTCAATATCATATAGCTGCTTGGCAAGCTTCAAATATTCTTCAGATGTAAACTTTGACAGTCCGTACGGTGAAGCTGGACTCGTTGGATGAGTAAGTGCAATTGGAGTGATGTTCGTATTTCCGTACACGGCCGCTGATGAAGCAAAAATGATTTTTTCAGCTCCATGCTTTTTGCATGCATTAATAATGTTAATCGTTCCTTGAATATTGACGTTGGCATCATGATGAAAATTAGTAACGGAATGAGCCACGCTTACTTGAGCCGCTTGGTGAACAACATAATGAGGTTTAAACTCGGCAAATACTTTATCTAATTCTTCACTTACAATATCTCCGTAGTGAAAAGAAATGCCTCGATTTTCTAAGTTTGCTATTTTCCCCGTTGAGAGATTGTCAATGACCTTCACTTCAAATCCTTTTTGATAAAGAAGCTCTGCCATATGTGATCCAATAAAACCGCATCCGCCTGTAACTAATACTCTTTTCATGTTATCCCTCTCCTATCTTGATCCGTCTCCTGTTACGATGACTCTTAGCGTTTTTATCATAATCTTCACGTCAAACCGTATATTCGTATGTTGAATGTAGTAAAGATCAAGCTCCAGCTTTTCTGCTGGCGTTAGCTCATATCCTCCGTTAATTTGTGCCCAGCCTGTCAGGCCCGGCTTAACGGCAAGCCGCTGACTAAAGGAAGGAAGTGTTTTTTGAAACTCTTCTATAAATACGGCTCTTTCAGGTCTTGGTCCGACAATCGACATATCCCCTTTTAACACATTCCACAGCTGAGGCAATTCATCAATTCGCGTTTGGCGAATCAGCTTTCCTACCCTGGTGACCCGGCTGTCATTTTTAACCGCCCACTGCGCTCCGTTTTTTTCCGCGTCACTGTACATTGAACGCAGCTTCATGATGGTAAATGCTCTGCCACTTTGACCTAGACGCTCTTGAAGAAAGAAAGGTGAACCCGGTGTTTCAATCATCACAATAAGCGCAAACAGCAAAATAACAGGCAGCAATACCACTAGAGCCACAAGCGAAATCACAATATCAGCCATGCGTTTACACAGCGAGTAAAAAAGCGGAAATTCTTTTTTTAGCACATCGGAATCACCGTTCGTTTTCGAGACAATTTGATTCATCGTTTCACTTCCTTCTATATAAAGTGAGGAGCTAGTGAGACGGACTCCAAATAACGCCTAGCACATCAATACGCGCTTTTCCCAGCATATTTTTCGTTTTGACAACGGTATCTAGTTTCGTTTTACGCTCTTCCACAACAAGCATGGTAGCATCACATTTTGCTGTAAGAATATGAGAATCGGTCTCTTCTAAAAACTGAGGCGTTTCAAAAAGAATCAGATCATATTCTTCTTTCCATTTTTCTATGAGCTCATCAAAATACTTGGAAACAAATAGTGTGGATGCGTTTCGAAAGTGAGATCCGGCCGGAAGCACATCCAGTCCTTTGTATGATGTTTGTTTAATGGGTACATGCCGGCCTTTCCCGTTTACTAACACATCCGTTAACCCTTCTGAACTTCCAAGGTCAAAGAGCTGATGAAGAGAAGGACAATGTACGTTTCCATCAATAAGAAGAACGTTTTTCCCTTGTTCAGCAAATGAAATCCCTAGCTTTGCCGTCATAAGCGGCTTTTTATCGTTCACTTCCGCTGATGTGATTGTCAGGCATTTGACTTCACTATTCAGCAGCACCTCAACATTTTTTCGAATCATATTTGTTTGGTTGATCGTTTTGGCATCTTGATACAGTGAAAATGGATACTTTTTTTGTTTAAAACTCAAGGTTCTCCCTCCTTGTCTTTGGCTGATCACTGCCTTGCTTTTGGTTTCTCTTCATTTTTCGAGGCTCCAGCTCGATATGTCCAATAATCGGAAGTCCGATAAGTTCTTGAATATCTTGTTCATTTCGAACTGTGCTATCAAGATATTCTCTTAGCATTGCTCCCGCTATTCCTACCAACAGACTGACCAAGATAGTAATAGCTGCAACCGGCAGCGGTTTTGGGAATACTTTAAGACTCTGCGACGGCTCGGTTAATACTTGAATGTTGCTTCCTTTCATTAACTTCATCGCTTGATCTTTTGAAAGAAGAGCTACTTTGTTTGCGATTTCACTTACCGTTTTCGAATTCTCGTTTCTTACAGTAATCGTGACAAATTGAGAATTTTCGTTATGATCAATCGTAATTTGTTCACTCAGCTTTTTGTTAGAAATAGTTAACTTTAATTCGTCTTTTACACCATTAATGATCATCGGACTTTTAATAAAATCAATATACGAAGAAATTAATTGGGTATTCAGCTGCGTAATATTAGCGATTTCATCTACATTCTTAGATGTTGCTTGATTAACAAGCACTTGAGTAGATGCTTGATACGTAGGCTTTAGTAGATAGAAACAGATAGTTGTGATGCTCATACTCGCTATTACTATGACTAAAAGCATCGTAAGCCATCTTCTTTTTAAAATTCGAAAAAAATCCTTTAGCTGAATTTTATCCTGCATCGTAAACTCACCTCCATACACTTTCTCTCTCTGCTACTTACGACTCACTGCTCTGCCAAAAACAACTTTGTTTCTTGTCAGGAATTTTCCTAATCTACTTGAAGGCTTTTCAACAAAATAATACGTGATAGAAGCCATCGCTAGTGATAAAAGGAAACAAATGCTTAAAATACTCCAGTACGGCAAAAACCCGTGTAACAAGTACATAGCTGAAAACAGCACAATGAGATGAGTTAAATATAAGCTGTACGAAACTTTACCTAGAAACGACAGTACTTTCGCGCGTAAAATCTTTGAAGCTGCCGGGGATGCTAAAGCGATAGTAATAAACATGCAGCTCCCTACCATCACTGCCAGATTGCGGCATAAAAAGTTATTGGTGATGGCGTAATTACCCATGATGCCTTCAGATAAATAACAAGTAAATGCAATCAGAACGACAAGACTCTTTTTAAATGTGCTAATTTTCAGATAAAGTCGAATGAAAAAATCTCGATATTTCGCTGTGACCGCACCCGCGGCGAATAAAAGCAAATAATGATAAGAAAGCAAGTAGTTCGTAGGTTCTAAGTTTGATTGATTAAGCAGTAATAGCGCTGATGATGAAACAAACACGAAAAACAATAGCATCACGATTTTCTTTGCGTCCATTCGCAGCAAAAGAATCATTAAAAGAGGAAAAATAATTGAAATTCTCATTTCATGAACAAGCGACCAAATAACATTGTTGTAAGCGTCTGTGTTAAATGTGCCAATTAAAAAGAAGTGCTGAAGAAGTAAACTTGGTGATTCGTTTGTAATCCATGAGTTATTAAACCAGTGGCTTAACTGTGAGACCCCGCCTTGACTAAATAAGATTTTGCATAGAATAGCCACACACACCGCAAACAAGTAAGGAAGATAAATTCGGCAAATTCTTCTTACAAGATAGTTCTCGTATCGGAAAGAAGAACGTCCATAAAAAGGAAGTGCTAAAACAAATCCGCTTAAGACAAAAAACAAAACAACTGATTCATTTCCACTGCTGAACAATAGCCGCAGCGGGCTTTCTTTTACCATGGACAGTAAAAAAGAAGAATCACCGTCATACCTATACTCACTGAAGCTTGGATAAATCATGAGATAATGATTTATCACAACAAAAAGAGCTGCTAATCCTCTTAAAGAATCAAGTTCTACATATCTTTTTTTCATGTAATCTCCTATCCTAATGTAATAAATAATGTTATCTCTTTATCGCGCAAGGATCATTTCATATAGCGCTAGCGTACTATACAAAACGTTCATTATAGCGAATAAAAAAGTGATAAATCGACAAATATTCTTAATAAAGAACAATTTGTAAGTGAAGTATAGCATAATATACCCGCATCAAGAATAGATATTTTGACCTATTTTATTCTTTATAAAGAACAAAATATTATTTATTTTATATTTTTATGTACACACAATGCACAAATATGCGTTATAATGAACAAAAAACCTATAAGAAGAGGATGAACTGAATGTGATAGGAGAAAAGATTAAGAATTTGCGACTAAAAAAAGGCTATTCTATTACACGCTTGGCTGAAGAAGCCAATATTTCAAAATCGTATTTGTCTCATTTAGAAAAAGGGTTAAATAATAACCCTTCTCTTCAAATGCTTGATAAAATCGCGTCTTCTCTTCACACAACGATTGATGAATTAATTGAGGGAGATATCAGCTGTCCAGCTCTAACTTCAAAGCCAGCCCTCAATCTAGAGTGGCTTCATTTAATTGAACGAGCCATTCAAGACGGCATGACCAAAGAAGAATTTATTGAATTTCAGTATTATTTAAAGTTCCGTAAAACAAACTGATAGGTCCATTCACGAACGTTTAATTTTTTTGTTGCAATCGACCTATTTCGACATCTTTTACAAATATTATTTTGTAAAATAACTGTATACTAAGAATACTATTACAAATTATCCAGATAAGGGAAAAACTATTGAAAAATAGTGACGCAAAGCTTCAGGTCTAAGGCCGCTTTCGGCTACGATAGCTGGGTTCCCTGGCAAAGGGTGGATGAATCGTAATGAAAAAAGAACATGTACTGTCAATCGATCAAGAGCGGGTAAGTCTTATGGAATCAGCCCGCAAGCTGGGTCTGACCATCGAAGAAGTCCGGAAATTTTTATCGGAGCTTAAGCGGAACTAACTGTAAAAAGCACGCTCAGATTAGAGCGTGCTTTTTACAGTTAATACTATTCTTCTAAAAGAAAGTGAAACACACTCCTATTAAATACCAATTCCTTTTGGCTCACGTTGGTCAAACGTATAAATCTCAGTAAACCCGCACTGTTTTGCCATTTCAACCGCTTCTTTCATATGTGCTCCTACCGTTTCGGCGAAGTGTGAATCAGAGCCAATCGTTAAGATTTCTCCGCCTAAATCACGGTACAGTCCAACAACTTCCAGTGCCGGCAGCGCTTCGCCCAGCTTCCCTCTCATACCTGAAGTGTTAATTTCAATTCCGATATTACGCTCAATTGCTTTTTTTAAGATTTCCCCAAGAATATCTTTGAATTGATGAAAGTCGTAAATGCCGTATTGTTCAAACGCATAACGCTTCATTAAATCTAAATGAGCCAAGACATCAATATCCGCTTCGCTTACTAGCTTATACATTTCGTTAAAATAAGCGCGGTAAATCGCTTCTTTGTCATTCAGCTCCAAATGTTTACGAAGCTTGATGTTATTAATGTTATGCACCGACCCTAATATAAAATCAAAGTTCTCTTGCTTCATCGTTTTTTGATACTTCTCTTTTAGATAGTGCGGTTCACAAATTTCAATTCCTTTTTTAATCACTAGCTGATTTTGAAACTGATCTCTGCATTCCGCTAGTTCTCGTTCATATTTATCAAAATCCATATGACCGTACGTTGGCGCTAATGGATTTAATGAAAAGTGTTCGGTAAAACAAATTTCGTTTATGCCGTTTTTTACAGCCTGCTCGCACACTTCTTTCATGACTGCCTGTGAGTCAAATGAATTGTTTGTGTGATGATGGTAGTCTACTAGATACATAATTTAGTCACCTCTAGGTTTATTATACATCTCTCTTACTCTTACTGCACATAGAGACACTTCTACCGCTTATCCCACCTTTTTTTGTTCATAAAAAGTATTTCCACTAAAAAAAGACATTTTTCCTCTTCCAGTAATCCTTGTTTTCTTATAAACTAACTTAATATAGCAGATGTTCTGACATACAACTTGACAAACAACTTTTACTTACAAAAGAGAAAGGAAAGAAGAAATGCAAATTGAAAAAAGTTTTGCTCAAACAAAAAGCCCCTTTCTGTCTTACTTAAGCTCTTATGCTAAAAAGATGAAAGGAGAACTAAAAGAAGAACCGAAAATCAATTATAGAGACGCAGTCGTTTCTTCGATCGGAGGCTTAATTGCGATTATCATCAGCAGCGCGATTGCACTAGCGCTTGGTTATCCAATGGCTCTTGCTCCGATTGGCGCAAGCTGCGTGCTTGTCTTCGGAGCTCACAAAGGTCCTTTATCACAACCGCGCCACGTGCTTGGAGGGCACTTGCTTGCAACGGTTTCCGCACTTATTATTTGGAGTTTATTTCATCGAAGTCTAATCACCATAGCGATTGTGCTTGCTTTTGTTCTTATTTTAATGATTCTTACAAAAACCGTTCATCCTCCCGCTGCAGCTAGCGCGATTGTCGCAATTAATACTCAAGCTGGCTGGGGATATTTAGGTATTATTATGATTTGTGCATGTGTAGTTGTATTGATTTCTACTGCGTATAACAATTTATTTCAAGATCGGCAGTATCCCAGGTACTGGGTTTGATATTCTGTGTCATATAAAAAAAGACGTCTCCGCTTGGCAGACGTCTTTTTTTATAAACAGGCTATCTTTTATAGGATGAACCGATAAGTCTTATTTAACCGTGATAATCCCCTGTTTTTACATTGACCGTAACAACATACATTTCAACACCATCCATTTGTGCATATACCGTATAAAACCCTTGGTTATTATACACTTGAGATTTTTCATATCTAATTGTATCTACTGAATCTGCATATTGTTGTTTCACCAAATCAGCTTCAAATGCTTCTTTCACACCAGGAGCCCATTCGTAGGGATCATACGCTTTTTCTGTGGGCTGAGTTACAGTAGAATGCTCGTCTTTACCAGCTAACTTCTGTTCTGCCTTTGCCTTTTTTTCTATTTCAGCTGAATTAATTTTCTTCAACGCTTCTGCAACTTGCTGAATATCACTATAGTTATCCAAGTCTTCATTTAATAATGTTGTAAGCTTATCGTTAGAATCCTTGTAGTTAGCCTTTTTCGCTAATGCTTCTGCTTCGTCAAATAATTGTCTATACGTTTCTTCTGTTTTCTTTGAAACAGTCAGTGATTTTATTTGTTCTTCCGCTTTTGTACTAATCACTTTAGATCCTTTTTCATACTTCTCAGCCTTTTTTAACACTTCAATCCGTTCTTCTACTTTATCATTTCCTACATCTTCATTGGCTTGTCGAATAAGCAACACTTGTTTTAAATAAGCTTTCGTCGTTTGATCATTCGGATTGTCCTCTACTGATAGTTCAAAGAGTGCTTCTGCCTTTGCAAAATCATTTTCAGCTACGGCATCAAGACCTTTTTCAATGCTTTTTTGATGATTGTTATTTCCTGTCTCTTTACTGCTGCATGCTGCTAGTAACAATGCGACAGTCGTTCCAATTATTACTTTTTTAATCATAAATGTCCCCCAAGAAAAGCTATATTTTGTATTGTGAAGCTAGTTTATTTACCAATTAGTGATCCTGTTTTTCCTTATTATTAATATCGGTTTGTACACTAGTATTTTCACTAGTCTTTGATTTTTACATGTAGTTTCTAATAGAGATCTTTTTACCTTGCAGGAAAAAATTTTTGTGGCATATTTTTTACACTACTCGTTTGCATTTTTTTGTATGGAGTATAAAAGTGGCTGGGACAAAACCACATATATAATTAGAAGAGGCCCCGGGAAACTACTCGTTGTTCCTTGGGCCTCTTTTCGTCTATTCTACTCTATTCATTTGTCTTTTCTCCAAAATAAGGACAACCCCTGAGGGCATTAAGTTACTAGACAAAATCCAAATCGAAAGAAAATGATATCACCTTTTCCGGCTTATTATGAAAAACGTAAGGTCGACTTAGAACCATTTTTTTAGATATTACAAGGTCGATGATGTCTCAGCCTCTTTTTTCTACTATCCTTTTCCTACTGTCACAGCCTAATGACTCATGTTTACTTTACTTCAGTTGAGCTAACAAGCTGATAAACTCCTAAATTTCCATCAGCTGACTCTTTTACTTTATGAATACTGTTAAATTTTTTGTATTTAACAGATCCATCTCCGTATGAAATCTCATACTCTTCTGTTGTATACACTTTATACATAGGGCCATCCATTTTTGTTACTTTATTTACTTTAAAGCTCAACAAATCTTCTGTAATGCCTTTGTTGATTAGATACGCTGTATACTCCTTTTGCTCCTTGTATTTTGGCCCATTTGAATCAATAAAAGGCTCTGCAATGGAGAAGTCTTCACTGTTAATCGAAGAAATTGTAGCATACATATACTGTTCAATAAAATTAGAAACTTGACTTGTAGATACTCTAGAACTAGAATCGGCTTTTGAATCTTTGGCAGCCGGCTCTTCTTCTTTGGTAGCAGTTGACGCTTCTGCCGTACTTTCCCTATCAAAGTTGAGCGCAATGTCTTTCATTCCTTTTCTGATTGAAACCTCTTCTGTCTTCTTCTTCCCAGAATCAAAATGACGTTCGGCATATATTTTCACCGAACCATCCAGAGGCAGCGGGCCTAGATAATCAACATTTCCAATTTCTGTATTAGTATCTTTTCCATTCACAAACAGTCTCGCATCACTATAGTCAGAGGAAAGATGTACAGCATGGTCCGACCAATCAAAACCTACATTCAATTCTGTATCGTCTGTTCCTTCAACCGTTTGTTCATTTTCAACTTTACCATATTCGTTTTTAATTTCACCTTTAATAGTATGAGTGCCTGGCAAGAACGGTCCTATCTTCTTAGTAGAATTACTATTAATTGTCCCTGCTTTTTGGTCATCAATGTAAACCGCTGTCGCATCTTCTGTAGACTGAACTTTGGCATATACAGAATTTACTTCTACGGTGTAATGATCAAAGATTCCCCATTTCTTTCCATCTTGTTCTAGCTTAGCGTATGAAGAGTGGCCTTCACTTGGGACATCTAATTCAAGATCTTTACTATCTGCCGTTAATCCTTCCGAGATTGACTTCATTACATCCGGATTTTCATGTAAATATGTAATAAATGCTTTTGTTTGTTCATCATTTGCTTCTAGTTGAATCTGGCCATCATTTACATATTTTTTTGCTTTATCAACGTCATTGCTCTTTACCGCAGAAATAAATCCTTCTGACACTGCTTTAGGTGCCATCATCGTTTTATCGATTCCGTAGTAAGTGCCGCCCAATATAGCTGCTGCTGCTATAGCTGAGATTGTAATCACCTTTGTTTTTTTACTCAACTTTTTAGACGTTCTACTCTCTTTCGTATGCTCTTTAACGTTACTTTTGCTGCGTTCGGAAACAACAGGTTTATCTTCTTGATTAAATTTATAACCACATTTAACACAAAACTGCTGATTATCATTTAATTTTTCACCGCAATTTTTACAATATTTCATTTTATTATCATTCCTTTAAATAATTATTATTCAAACCTTAAAATATATATTTCTATAATTATATTCTTCACCTTATAGACTTTCATTATCATTAAATTTTATTTCTTCTCCTGGCTCTTCTTCCATTTCTTCTCCTGGCTCTTCTTCCATTTCTTCTTCTGGCTCTTCTTCCATTTCCTCTTCTGGCTCTTCTTCCATTTCTTCTTCTGGCTCTTCTTCCATTTCTTCTTCTGGCACTTCTTCCATTTCTTCTTCTGGGCTTTCCTCTGGATTTTCTACTGGATCCTCCTCTGGGTTCTCTGTCGACTCTTTCTCTTGGCTTTCCTCTGGTGCTTCCTCTCGATTCTCTGTCGCTTCTTCCTCGGGGCTTTCCTCCGGATTTTCTGCAGCCTCTTCTTCTTGTGCTTCCTCTGGATTTTCTGCCGACTCTTCCTCGGGTGTTTCCTCTGCATTCTCTGCCGGCTCTTCCTCTGGTGCTTCCTCTGGATTTTCTGCAGCCTCTTCCTCAGGGCTTTCCTCTGCATTCTCTGCCGGCTCTTCCTCGGGGCTTTCCTCTGCATTCTCTGCGGCCTCTTCCCCATTAAAAGGGTATCCACTAGAATCTCCGCTTTCATTTTCTTCATCATCGTTTAATGGTTTATTTTTCTCAGCTTCTCCCCACGCCTTGTGTGCTTCAGCAGCATCGAAAGCATTCTCCACCCCGATTGCGATTGGACCTTTTTCTTCAGATTCTTTTTCCGGCTCTGGCAACTCCCCGGGCTTAGCTTCCCCATCTAGTTCATCTGAATCCTCTGGCGCTTCTTCCTCTTCCGGTATACCTGGATCTTCTGGCGCTTCTTCTTCCGGTATACCTGGATCCTCTGGCACTTCTTCTTCCGGTATACCTGGATCCTCTGGCGCTTCTTCCTCTTCCGGTATACCTGGATCTTCTCGCGCTTCTTCCTCCGGTATGCCTGGATCCTCTGGCGCTTCTTCCTCTTCCGGTATGCCTGGATCCTCTGGTGCTTCTTCCTCTTCCGGTATACCTGGATCTTCTCGCGCTTCTTCCTCTTCCGGTATACCTGGATCTTCTGGCACTTCTTCCTCCGGTATACCTGGATCTTCTGGCGCTTCTTCTTCCTCCGGTATACCTGGATCTTCTGGCACTTCTTCCTCCGGTATACCTGGATCTTCTGGCGCTTCTTCTTCCTCCGGTATACCTGGATCTTCTGGCGCTTCTTCTTCCTCCGGTATACCTGGATCTTCTGGCGCTTCTTCCTCTTCCGGTATACCTGGATCTTCTGGCACTTCTTCCTCCGGTATACCTGGATCCTCTGGCGCTTCTTCCTCTTCCGGTATACCTGGATCTTCTCGCGCTTCTTCCTCTTCCGGTATGCCTGGATCCTCTGGCGCTTCTTCCTCTTCCGGTATACCTGGATCTTCTGGCGCTTCTTCCTCTTCCGGTATACCTGGATCTTCTGGCACTTCTTCCTCCGGTATACCCGGATCCTCTGGCACTTCTTCTTCCGGTATACCTGGATCCTCTGGCGCTTCTTCTTCTTCCGGTATACCTGGATCTTCTGGCGCTTCTTCCTCTTCGGGCGTACTTCCATCCTCTGGCACTTCTTCTTCCAGTACAACTGGATCCTCTGGCGCTTCTTCCTCTTCCGGTATACCTGGATCTTCTCGCGCTTCTTCCTCCGGTATGCCTGGATCCTCTGGCGCTTCTTCCTCTTCCGGTATACCTGGATCTTCTGGCGCTTCTTCCTCTTCCGGTATACCTGGATCCTCTGGCGCTTCTTCCTCTTCCGGTATACCTGGATCTTCTGGCGCTTCTTCCTCTTCCGGTATACCTGGATCCTCTGGCACTTCTTCTTCCGGTATACCTGGATCCTCTGGCACTTCTTCTTCCGGTATACCTGGATCCTCTGGTGCTTCTTCCTCTTCCGGTATACCTGGATCTTCTGGCGCTTCTTCCTCTTCCGGTATACCTGGATCTTCTGGCACTTCTTCCTCCGGTATACCTGGATCTTCTGGCGCTTCTTCTTCCTCCGGTATACCTGGATCTTCTGGCGCTTCTTCCTCTTCCGGTATACCTGGATCTTCTGGCACTTCTTCCTCCGGTATACCTGGATCCTCTGGCACTTCTTCTTCCGGTACAACTGGATCCTCTGGCGCTTCTTCTTCTTCCGGTATACCTGGATCTTCTGGCGCTTCTTCCTCTTCGGGCGTACTTCCATCCTCTGGCTCTACAGCTTCTTCCGGCAAACCTAGATTTTCTGACTCTACAGCTTCTTCTGGCATCCCCACATCCTCTGGTGACACAGTTTCTCCTATTGCCCCCTCATGATTATTGTTTTCCATCCAACCATTAAAAAGATTCTCATTATCTCCTATATTAGTCTTATCAGCAACAAAACTATCGCTTAACTGTTCATCAATGTGATCTCCACAGCTAAGGTTTTCTAAACTATCAGATTGTAGTTTTTCCATAATCTTATCTGCCCATCCCTGCACAGCTTCACCTACAAACCCTACCACTCCATCCTTTAATTTATCTCCTAAAAATCCCCCTATTGACTTAAATACTAAATCTGCGTTTTTAAAATTGAAGTTAGGAATTTCTGGAGTAATTACTCCAGAAGATTCATCCTTAAGAAATTCACCAAATTTTGCTCCAAAAGCTGCCGCGTTGTGTTTTAGTGCATTAAATACGGAGCCGTGCTCCTTTACTTCTCTTTGTGCATATGTAATAGCCGCTTGTATAGCAGAAGTAGGAATGCTTACAGGCACGGTGTGTAGTAAACTCCTTTGTATTGCTTTAGATGTAAACTGTGCGGTGTCTAATATGGCTCTAAAATCAGGATCATAGGCATCTTCTTTGATTCCTCTCACAATGGCATTTTTTAGTTCGCCACTTTTATAAAGATCATATACTCGCTTATACCTAGAGAAAGGATTCCATCTCATCGTTGATTTTTCCAGCCAACTACTAGCGGTTTATCAGGAATAATAGTAAGATTCACAACACCCTGGTTTAGTAATAAGCGAACCCATTGAGTAACTCTATAGCTTGCATCTTCTTGACTATAATTAAGGTTCATTTTGAATTTTTCAATAATGATGGCAATTGGAACATACCCATGAGAAAATGCCCAAACCATATAAGCTTCATATGGAAGGAATTTACTTTCTCCATTTGTGACATCTAATATTTTGTATTCCTTATTATTTTTGGTTCCAATTCCTATCCCTTTAGGACTTACTGATAAGACAAATTGTTTATTAACTCCTAGAGATTCCGGCCACTTCATTACTACTCTTTTATCCATCAGCATTTTAACCACGCTTATTATTTCTTCTAATTCAACAGAAAAAAGTTCTTTACTATCTTGGATAGTTAATACTCCTTTTTTAAACGCTACCCAAGCTGCATGCTCTTTAGAATTTAAAGTCACTACTTTATTAGCTACCATGATTAACATGTTATCTTTTTCTCTTATGCTTGTTGATTCATATCCTATTTCATCGCCTAGGCTCACAATGTTTGTGTTGGCAGATAGTGAATTGGAATCAAAAAACTCGGTATGAATAGTATCTGCTATAACTTTTTCATTCGCATAATACTTTTCCGCTTTCCCAAAGAATTCAATATTCCATAAATCTCGTTCAACAAGTATAGGAGCAATTCTTATCACTTTTTCAATAGCCTTTTTTTCGTCATTGTTTGAAGTATTTGCAACGATTTTTACAACATCAGCAATCGTAGAAGTACCTACAGCAGCTCTCCAGACCTCATATTGTTCTTGATTTAATGAAATACTTCTTTTTGGAAAGAAACTCGAAATAATCCACTTATCTTCTTTAGAAGAATAGTTTAAAAAAACACCATTTTTTGAGACATTATGTTCTTTCATTTGTAATATTGAATTTGCATCCCACTCTTCAAATAAACGGTGGTTTTTAAATTTTAATTTTATTTGTTCAAACTCTTTTGCGTCATTTACTACATTATTATTAATACAGTTTTCCGCCCAATTATTTATGGTTCTTGACGCTTTTAGCTCTTTCCATCCTTTGTATTCCTTTTTAGTCATCTGCACTAAATCAAACAAGGACCCTACCGCAAAAATCGCCTCTCTTTTCTCGTTCAATCTAAAGCATCCTAAATCTCTTCCAGTTGCAATAATAAACGATTCAATTTCCTTTTTACGTTTTTGAAATATAGTTAAAATCCCCACTCGATCACCCCATAATAATTTTCTAAAAAAAAAGAACAATATACATTGTTCTTAGTTAAATATCAGATTGATATAAAATAGGATAAAATAAGAATGGCTCACCTTGCGGAAGAGAAACTACACATTCCCCAATACCTAGATTTACAATATCCCAATCTTCTATTACGTTTCCGTCGACAATTTGATCTTGTACGCCTTTATTTGAATTAGATGATAAAAAACTTACTTTCCTTTTCACATTTCCATGTCTTTGAGCAAAAAAGGAACGGCTGTTGGAATCAAAAAGTCTAAAAGTAAAGATAGTTCCAAATCCACTTAAGATACTGTGTGCAAGGTAATGGCCATATTTGTTTTCTACCTGTCCAACATTTTGAATTCCGGCTATTACTTTTACGCCAAGTGATCTTCCAAAGTTCAATGCATTATCCATATAATTTAATTTTGGAATTAATGGAAACTCATCTAATACAAAATAGACATTTCCTTCTGTTCTAGTTCTTCCCAAGACTTCTTTCATCGCTAAATCTAATAGTACCGTGTATATAGGTTCTAATATGTTACCGTTAGCTAAATCGTATTCTAAAAATATAGCTTTTCCCTCTTTATTTGTAACAGCTTCTCTAATGGAGAAATTACCAGCTTTAGCAAACGAACCGCTAAAGATTTTATAAATAGTTTGATAAAGATGCACGATGAAGCTTTGAGTTGTTGAACCCCCGTCTTTTTTTATGTAATTTCTAACCCATTTGAACTCAGGGGATTTTAAGAACATATTGCGCAAATCTGTTTCAGTTGTTGATCTCATAAACTCTAACAGCTGCTCGTGATCCCAACTTTTTATTCCTTCTTCCATTTGCTGAACATGAATGGATAAAATAGCAGCAAAAATGTCTCGAGCTCCCATTCCAAACACTGGCGCCTGTGATTTTTCAATATCTTCTTTGAATAAAGATGAAGCTATTTCACGAATTGTTTCTTCACGTTTTTCCTTAGGTGTCACCAAAATATCTCTATAGATATTCCAATTTCCCCCTCCTTCGTGTAAGACACTATCATTTGAAATAACAATATCACCTGTTCGGTAAAACTCTTTTAGGTAATCACCTTTGGCATCAAATACAACCATTACATCATTTTCACTCATCGTTTTCCTGACAGCTCCAACGATATGATTCATTGTATTTGTTTTCCCACTCCCAATTGCTCCAATGGTCAAAATATGCCTAGCTAACAAATCCGCATGCAGTGTAATACCCGTATGATGTTGACCTCTTATACCAATTTTGGCTTTTCCCTTATCAATAACCGTGCCTGAAGAAAGAGGCAACAATTGTTGCCCTTCCATCAGTTCATTATGAAGATATGTCATTATCCAAAAATCTCTTCATCATTATCTTTTGTTACTTTAGAACCGCAGTTTCCACAGAACAAATCGTTACTTTCAACAGGATGGCCACATTGACAATATGAGGCTGCGGAAGGCGCACTCACTTTTTCTTGAATTTTGCTTCGCGTTTTATCAACAGTGGTCGCAAGTTGAGATCGAACGATTTCTCCCTGTGACACTTGCTCACTTCGTTTCCCCTTTAATTCTACTTCATTCCATTTTTCAATCGCGTGGTCTCCCATTACTTGAATATCTTGAATCAATGCACCTAGTTCGCGAACCATTGTTTCAGTATGTCTGCCTGGTCCTGCTGCAGCGACAGCCATCCAAGCGTGATTTCCACCTAAACCTAACGAACTAAAAAGAGACCCTAATATACCCGTTCCTTGTTCAACCGACACTCCAATCGCACTTGGAGACTGATTACTGGCAATAATCTGAAGAGCCATTTGATTCCCTGGATTCGTAATCATTTTATAAATTAAAAAAGCAGGCCATAATAAACCAAACAATAGAAATGTACTGAGTCCTGATAGATACATAGAATTCGCCATTTGAGAAAGCAAAATAAATACAACAATTAAAATAATCGCCAATACGAGTTTTCCTATACTCCAGCCTCGTCCATAAAAAGAATCGATTCCTGAGACTTGATCAATTTTCACCTCTCTTACAAGTAAACTTCTTCCTGAAACACCGCTTGCTTCTCCTGAAAAAATAAGGCGTCGATTTGTTGCAATTAAATAGCCGTTCGACTTGGGCTTTTTTAATACAGAAGCTTCGTACTTCCTGACAACCCTTTCACCATCTGCTAAAGCCAAACCATTCACATAATTCATTTGCTTCCTCCTTTTAATTTCTTTATATACATCACTAATATTTTAGTGAACATACATCCCAATCTTTTGCAATGAAACAAATATAAATTCTCTTCAAAACCTAAATATACAAATTTATAACAGTTTAACAAGCTATAAGACCTAGTCGTTCAAAACTAACTTTATTCCACTCTCATGAAAAATATGAAAAATTAACTATTTTATTTTATACAAAAAATATTTTTAAGTAAATACACTTCTTGAATTTTTTCTTTTCATTTCCCTTGGAATGCGTATTTGTAGTATATTTTCATTTAAAAACCTATTCTAGAAGCAGTATTGAGTAGAAATACTAGCGGTTAAAAAGTCGGGGGATTTTAGACTGGATTTTTAATCTTACTTAGTCCGATAATTCGCCATTATTGAAATAGATACGATTTGAACGCTTCAAATATCCCGTGTCCCTTCAATAATTCGCTTCATGCATAGTTATACTTTTTTACTTTGGGCTTTTATTCCCCTTACTATCACCAAAGAAGCCATCATAATCGATGGCTTCTTTGGTCAGTATATCCAGTCTCCAAACATCTTTTTTAACTCTTCTTTCCCTCGAATATCATATAAATCGTTTATTTGTTTAGACTATATCAAACTCATTTTAGAAGCCGAAAAATTAGCATCTGACGCTTACATATGAAAACAATTTATATTCATCTATACTCATTGCTATAAGGGATAAAACAGCATGTATTTAAACGGATCGATGAAGTCATAAATAATGCGGTCCATATCTATAAAAAATTGCATAAACAAAGGTTTTACTCCGTTACTCAGGCTACCTTTTTTTCTCATGCCGAAGCATACAGCTGCCGTTATCGCGAAATAATAAAGAACTTGCTGTCGTAAGCGAAATCGCTACCATGATATCTATCTACCAAGACCCTAACACCAAACAAACCCTTCTCGGTTTGCTGTATGAAGATATTCTAAACATGCATCACGCGCACTGTAAATGTATGGAAAACGAACACATTTCTCTTAGTAATTAATATTTAAAAAGCTGTACGGAGGCGCCTCTGCACAGCTTTTCTTATATACTAGCTATCTTTTACACGCTGAAACTGGGTATGCCTTATTCAACCGTGATAATCTCCTGTTTTTACATTGACATTGACAATATGCATTCCAACACCATCTATTTGTTCGTATACCGTATAAAACCCTTGGTTGTTATCCCCTTAAAGCTTTTCATATCTAATCGTATCTACTGAATCTACGTATTGTTGTCCATTCACCATGTCTGCTTCAAATGCTTCTTTTAGGCCAGGAGCCCACTCGTAGAGGTCATATATTTTTTCTGTGGACTGAGTTACAGTAGAATGCTCCTCTTTACCAGTTGCCGTCTGTTCTTTCTTTACCTTTTTTCCTATTTCAGCTGTATTGGTTTCCTTCAACGCTTCTCCCGCTTGCTGAATATCACTATAATTATCTGAATATTCATTTAATAATGTTGTAAGCTTGTCGTTAGAAGCCTTTTAGTTCGCCTTTTTCGCTAATGCTTCCGCTTCTTTTAATAGTTGTTTGTAGGTTTCTTCTGTTTTCTTTGAAGAAGTCATTGATCTTATCTGCTCTTCAGCTTTTGCGTTAATCACTTTAGATCCAGTTTTATATTTCTCAGTCTTTTTCAACGCTTCAAGCCCTTCTTCTACTCTATTATTTTCTATATCTTCATTTGCCTGTCGAATGAGTGAGAATTGCTCTAAATAGGCCTTCGTCGTTTTGTCGCTCGATTGTCCTCTACTGATAATTCAAACTATGCTTCTGCCTTTGCAAAATCATTTTCAGCTACGGCATCGAGACCTTTTTCAATGTTTTTTGATAATCGTTATTCCCTGTTTCTTTGGTGGTGCATGCTGCTAGTAATAGAACAACTGTAGCTACAACTATTGCTTTTTTAATCATAAATGCCTCCAAGAAAAGCTATAGTTTGTATAGTGAAAGAAGAAAGTCCCCCGTGAAACAACAATCTATTCAACGGAGACTTTCTTCATTTACTAGGTTCTGTCACCGCCTGTTTATTGTGTGTTTTTTAGTATTTGTTTACTCTTTCTGAATTCACATGCAGTCGTAAATCACACTTAGCCTATGAGTTAGTAATTTTATTTTACTGGGCTTTCAATTTGTCCCTCAGACATTTTTCCTTCTTTCACTACCTGTAGTAAGATATTTCTGTATGGCTTTTGAAATTTGAAGCGTGTGGCAGGCAAAAAGTATCTGCAGCTGCTTGTAGATACTTCCAGAAAAAATATGGAACATCATGTATAGCCAAAATTTAATAAAGGTTAGAAGATACTGAATAAAACTGAACACTGTACTCAATAGACGCTGAAGACTATTGAATATGCACTGCTTTATCTAATACAAACTAAAAACCTAATACATCTTTTCTTGATTCAGGAGTTTCAACAAAGAATGAGGGGTTTGCCTTCCACTTCTCAACTAATTGTTTTCCTTCATCCCAATTATCATCTAAATAAAATTTAGAACCTACATAGGTGAAAGTACCATTGTTTATATTAAAGTGGTGTGTACTAAACTCCCAGCCAATAGGGCCTCCGTTCCAATAATCAACAAGTTGAATATTGTTATTTCCTATTGATTTAGGACGTACTGAAAAATTTAGTTCTTGGGACACTTCATTTCCCTGCATGAACTTAGCTTTATTTAACTTTCCACCTTTCATGTAATAAACGGGTCCTCCCTCTGAAACACTAGCTTCTCGTGTTGAAAAAACCAAAAAATCTGGTTGATTTTTCGATCCAGAACCAATAGTAAAAATCATGTTTCGCGTCTTGTTGTACTGATAATTTGAAATTTTAGTTTCTTGGAGATAAACAAAAGTACTTCCCTTAGGTTGAATGCCAATTTGATAATTACCTTCGTAAATTTCATCTCCTTCACTAACTGCTGCCCAAACATCATCGTAGCTTGCGATCCACTTTATGTCTTGGATGGCTATTACATATATTTTGTATTGGTTATCTTCTGTATCTTTAAAAGAAGTAGTAAAGCGCCCTCGCTTCTCAGCTTCTTTCAAAGAGATTTTTTCACCTGTTATGTTAACTGATGAAGTTTTACTAACAGTGATTTCCATTCGACCACTCTCGTTTCCATATTGATCCTTTGCTGTAAGACTAATCTTGGTTCCTGCCTTTTGCTTAGCAATTTTAATTTTAAACTGCTCATTTTTGTCAGCTACTCCGCTACCAATCTCCTTTTTTCCAACTTTTGCCGTAACATTAGCGTTCACTTCTGCTGTGCCTGTTATGAACATTGTTTGGTCTGAGATTTTATTTACTTTTGGTTTACTTGGTGGAGTAGTATCCTTGACAGTTACTACACTTTCTTTGCTCACATTTCCCGCACGATCTTTTGCTCTTACAGATATTTTTATTCCTAGCTTCTGCTTGGGAATTTTAAACTTAAACTTTCCGTATTTATCAGCTATTCCGCTACCAATCTCTTTTTTTCCAACTTTTGTTGTAACCGTTGAATTTGCTTCCGTTGTACCCGTTATAGATATTGTTTGATCAGAAATAGGATTTACTTTGGGCTTACCCGGTGGTTCTTTATCCCATATTTTTAAAGGGATTGATCGTAAACGCTCTTTATAAAATAAAGAAAGCCAATGAGCTCTAAGCCATCCTCTTTCACTTCCTTTATAGTGATAAAATTGCTGTTGTCCCAATTGAACACCAAAGTTCCCAATTTTATCTTCTTTAAAAACGTGATCAATAACTCTAAAATTATATTCTTTTAACTTTAATAGTTTCTGTTCACTTTCTCTCTTTGCAGAATCTAATTCACTAGATTGTATAAAAAGTTGAACACCAGGAGCGTTAAAAGTCTCTGCATACTCAAAATTATTATTTAGTTTTTCAGGAAAATTGGCCGTATAGCCAACATCAATAATATCTGGATAACCTACTAGATCCGGATTACCTTGAATTTCTACAGTAGCCCTCTGTGCTAAAAAGCCACCTAAAGAATGTCCTGTCAAATAAAATTTAGAATTTTTGTTTTTATTAACGATTTCCTCTATGAGTTTGCACGCTGGTTTTAATTGAGATATTTCAGTATAGTTTAGAAAAACCGCCAAAGCATCGTAAGAAATATCTGATAACTTTTCTTGCGTTCCTCTAAATGCAATTACGATGTCATCTGTAATAGGATCTTTAAAAGCTGCACCATAGAATCCACCTGTGTTTTTCCCTTGAATAGCTATTACTTTCCATTCTCCTACATTTTTATCTAATCTAGGTTTAATAAGGTGATTAAATTCATTTAACTTTTTTATTTTTTCATCTCTTTTTTTAAAGTCCTTTAAGCTATTTATTTCTAATTTATAATTTGCTATCACTTTCCGCGAACAATAATTGATATTTATATTTTTACATTCATCTAAATTTTCATATACCAAATCACTTAACAATAAATGACGGTCTGATGAAGTCTTTCCATAATTGACATTATCCTGTTGTGAGACTGCACTCCCACTAAGAGGCATTAGTATTACAGCTAAGCATAATACAATTAAACTTAAAATATTCTTTAACATTGTACCCATAATATTCTCCTTTATTGGTAATTTAATAATTAATTAGAACTATTATACTATTTATAAAGCTGTCATTATACTTATGTTTTAAATTTTTCATAAACTTTAGTACCACCATTCAATGGCTAAACTCATAAATAAAAAGACTTACGATAAAATAATAATAATTTTATTGAGCTTTTTCCTAATCAATTGAAAGTTTCCATATTTTATTTCAATAACCAAACTATTTTGTACCTTAACTATCTTGTTTTAATTTTCAGAATTGTTTATACTCAATACGTCTTTGTTTTTTTAGAAAAGCAATGGAGGTGAATTTACAGCACGGTCTATACATACTGAAGGGGGATTTTTTTATGTTGAAATTAATTGGGGTTTTGCTAGTGGCAGTAGGATTTTTATTTCGTCTAAATACACTGCTTGTGGTGACTGTCGCAGGCATCGTGACAGGCCTTGTATCAGGCTTATCGCTCCATGAAGTGATTACGATGTTCGGCCAGTTTTTTGTAGATAACCGCTATATGTCTATGGCTATTTTACTTACTCTTCCTATCTTCGGCGTATTAGAAAAATACGGGTTAAAGGAACAAGCGGAAGTATTAATTAAAAAAGCCAAAAACGCTTCTTCTGGAAATGTTTTACTTATATATCTTTTTATCCGTGAAATCTCAGCCGCTGTCGGCTTAAATATCGGAGGGCATGCTCAATCCGTGCGTCCGTTAGTGGCACCTATGTCTGAAGGCGCAGCTCGCGCCAAGTACGGAGAGCTTCCTCCTAAAGTTAAAGAAGATATACGCGCCCACGCAGCCGCAGCTGAAAATACGGGCTGGTTTTTTGGAGAAGATATCTTTATCGCAACGGGTGGAATTCTTTTAATGAAAGGATTCTTTGACTCCGTAGGCATTCACGTTGACGTCTGGGATATGGCGCTTTGGGGTATTCCAACGGCCATCGCAGCGCTGCTGATCAGCGCCATTCGCTTCCGTCAGTTAGACCGAAGAATCCACAAAAAAATGACGAAGCACAAACCAACATCATCTTCTAAGACGGAGGCGAGTTAAATGAAAAGCATCCTGACGCTTGATACGATTTACTACTTACTCGGCATTATTGTCGCTTTTATTGCGATTCGAATCGCACGCGATCACAACCATCCGAACCGTTTAGGATCTTCATTATTCTGGGCGCTGTTTTCCGTTACGTTTTTATTCGGCAACGTGATTCCGCCTTTTTATATAGGATGTTTAGTTATTATCATGGTGCTGCTTGCTTCATTCAATCGTGTGACTAAGTCCAATGAAGCCGAAACACCGGCTGAAGAACGTGTGGCTCACGCGCAGCGATTAAAAAACAAAATCTTTTTACCTGCTTTATTTATTCCTATTTTTACGATTATCGGCACCCTTCTTTTTGGCAAAATTAAATTTGGAAACTGGGCATTAATTGATCCAGAAAAAGTCACGTTAATTTCACTAGCAATCGCAGCTGTCATTGCGTTTATCGCTTCAATGGGCGTCACCAAAGCAAAAATGGACGTACCTGTTAAAGAAGGAAGCCGCTTGCTTCAAGCAGTTGGCTGGGCAGTTATTTTACCGCAAATGCTCGCAGCGCTTGGCGGCATCTTTTCAAAATCAGGCGTTGGAACAGTCGTATCAGATATTGTAAGTGATATACTGCCGACTAACTATGCGTTTGTGGCTGTGCTTGCTTACTGTTTGGGGATGCTGCTATTTACGATTGTAATGGGAAATGCCTTTGCTGCGTTTGCCGTTATTACTGGAGGTATTGGACTTCCGCTGATTGTACATATGCACGGAGGTAATCCAGCGATTATGGCAGCGCTCGGCATGTTTGCTGGCTACTGCGGAACACTTCTTACGCCAATGGCAGCCAACTTTAACATCGTACCTGCTATGCTGCTTGAATTAAAAGACAAAAACGCCGTGATTAAAGCGCAAGTACCGATTGCTTTATCCGTGTTTGTTGTTAACACATTATTAATGTATTACCTTGTATATCACTTTTAAAGGAGACTAGTAGAATGACAACTGTATTACTAACTGGCTTTGAACCATTTGAAGGTGAAAGTATTAATCCGTCGTTAGAAGTGGTAAAAGCTTTAGACGGCGTAGCTGTTGAAGACTATCACATTATTGCTAAGCCTCTTCCTACTGTGTTTGGCGAATCAATCGCAAAGCTTCATACGTATATAGAAGAAATTAGCCCTTCTATCGTCATTTGCGTTGGACAAGCAGGCGGCCGAGAAGGAATTACGGTCGAACGCGTTGCCATTAACGTAGACGACGCGCGAATCCCTGACAACATCGGCCAGCAGCCGATTGACCGCCCTATTATCGAAAATGGCCCCGCCGCATACTTTTCGACACTGCCCATCAAAGCAGCTGTCGAAAATCTGCGCAAAGCAGGCATTCCAAGCAGCGTCTCTCAAACCGCTGGAACGTTTGTCTGTAACCACGTGTTTTACGGGCTCATGAACATGATTCAAAACTGTTGTATTAAAGGCGGATTTGTTCATATCCCTTACCTTCCTGAACAAGCTGTGAATCATCCCGGGAAAGCGAGTATGTCTTTGGATTTGATTGTGCAGGGGTTGCTTAGTGTGGTGAAGACGACGATTTTGGTTGAAGAAGATGTTGTGGTTTCGGGCGGGGCTACGCATTAAAATCCTATAATACTTTATATAAAAGATGACCTTACTTCATGTGGTAAGGTCATTTTACGTAGGAGAACCATTTCACTGTCCCTATATTCATTGTTCTTAAAGCAGTGATAAACTTATAACTTCAAGTCAATATTTCTACCTAAATGCGGCTGAGCGGCTTGCTGAAGTGCTTTTACATTAGAACTGTTGATTAACTCCTTAACAGCTTCTCCTTGCTGTTCGGTGTTTCCTATTGCCATTTTCATGACTGATAGAGAAGCTTGCTGTTGGACTTTTCCTTGGCTTAATGACATTGACATAAGTGCGATATTCATATAACACCACATTTCTTCTTCTAATGGACAATATAGGATAGCTGTTTTTCTAGAAAATGAACTTCACTCTTCAATTGATTATTCAATCGATCAGTTGAATGAGGAGTCAATTCATGATTAAAAGCATACTCTGCTATCTTTTTCATTTCGTAGAGCTTCATTTCTATCTCTTCTAAAATACGGTCTTGTTCTTTACACCATTCAAGCTGTTGTTCAAGAAACTTCTTATGTTCCAGCTCATCTTTTCCCATCGGTTCCTCCACTCAGATTGTTTTAAAATTGAAATGTTCGTAATTCCTCTACAAATTAATATAATGCCCTAACTAATTTACTTGTCTCAAATAGATAAAAAGAGACTCTAGAAAACCTAGAACCTCTTTTATATTTAAAATTAACGAAGAAGTTGTAAAACCCCTTGTGGCTGTTGGTTCGCTTGCTTTGCGACTGTATCTTTCGATTACAGAATAGACTATATCTTCATCCATGTTTTGCATGGAGCTGGGCACTTCGAACAGCTTTCACTGCCCTACGAGATTCATAATCCTAGTTTTCACCTTAGACCGTATCCTCTAGTCGTTGAACCTTCTCCAGAGTTTCCTCACAGGAGCTTGGCTGCTGATAATCCATTGTGTTATCTTCATCATTTTCAAACCGTTACGCTTACCGTTTGCAGTTACGTTGTGGTTGATAAAGCTTTAGGAAGTCCCAGCAATTCACCCAGTTATACTCTAGCTCGTTACCAAGCTAGACGCCCTTTAATCAATTACCTCAAGAGTTGTAGAACTCCTTGAGGCATCTGGTTAGATTGAGCCAACATTGCTTGTGATGCTTGAGAAAGAATTGAATTCTTTGTTTGTTCCATCATTTCTTTCGCCATCGTGCGAACATTTATTTTCATAAATGACTAGACTATATCTTCACCCTCATATTACAGTAGGGGTCGGGCACTTCGGATTCACAATACTGATGGTTATTGTTTCACCTATGGATTTCATCATCATAGCATTTGCCTTAGATGGTCTATCCTAGTCGTTGAACCTTCTCCACTTTTTCAAGACAGGAGCTTGGCTGCTGATTGCCCAATCTTTTCTTTTTTCGCGCCATCACGCTTGTCATTTCTAACTACGTTGTGGCAAGAAAAGCTCTAAGGGGTTTCCAGCAATTCACCCAATAATAATCACTAGCCGTTACCAGCTAGGACGACTGTGCTTGTAACTGCTTATGCAGCTAAAACATAATCTACGTCACGGATGCGAGATTCCGCTGCAGTTAGGTTTTCAGAAGACGTATTTAAGTTATTGATAGTGTGATCTAAGCGATTTTGATATGCCCCTAGTTTAGAACGTTCTCCAGAAACTTTTGCAATTGCTTTATCAAGTACCTCAATAGCATTTGTTGCATTAGCATGAGTTGATACATCTAATCCAGATTCAGTTGAACTGCTGTCTGTTCCATTACTTACTCCAGCTTGTGCTGTGAAAGAACCCGTAGTTCCACCTGCTGGAGCGTCTGCACCAGTTGCTGTTGCATTTGTTGTAGCATCTTTAGTTAAACCTAGAGTAGCCGAATCAGCATTTGCTGTAATGTTTACAGAAGCAGATGAGCCACTTTTTGAAGACTCAATTGTAAACCCTTTACCATCTTCTGTTTTTGCAACTTTAAAGGTTTCTCCTCCATTTGACGTTCCGTCATACACTGCATCGATATCACTTTGTAACGCTTGTACAAAATCATCCATTGCAACTGGTGTTCCTGAACCATCTAGACCATCAACATTTGTTAGGGATACTGCATTCCCATTCAAGGTAATACTTGTAGCTGAAATGTCAGAATTAAGCAGTGCTGAGACGTCGCTTCCTTCTAATTTCGGCGCTGTTGCTGCCGCTGGTGTTCCCCCACTTGCCGTAGAAGCTTGACTAATTCCCAGTGCAGATGCACTCATGTCACTAATATCAATTTGAAATGCCTGACCCTTATTCGCTCCAATTTGAAGGGTGGCTGTGAAAGAGCCCGTAGCTCCACCTGCTGGAGCATCTGCACCAGTTGCTGTTGCATTTGTTGTAGCATCTTTAGTTAAACCTAGAGTAGCCGAATCAGCATTTGCTGTGATGTTTACAGAAGCAGATGAGCCACTTTTTGAAGACTCAATTGTAAACCCTTTACCATCTTCTGTTTTTGCAACTTTAAAGGTTTCTCCTCCATTTGACGTTCCGTCATACACTGCATCGATATCACTTTGTAACGCTTGTACAAAATCATCCATTGCAACCGGTGTTCCTGAACCATCTAGACCATCAACATTTGTTAGGGATACTGCATTCCCATTCAAGGTAATACTTGTAGCTGAAATGTCAGAATTAAGCAGTGCTGAGACGTCGCTTCCTTCTAATTTTGGCGCTGTTGCTGCCGCTGGCGTTCCCCCACTTGTTACTGCTGATGATTTACCACCATCCAATACTTTCTTTGTATTGAACTCTGTAGTATTTGCAATACGGTTAACCTCAGATGTTAATTGGTTAATCTCTTTTTGAATTTCACCACGGTCATCTGTAGTATTTGTATCATTGGCTGCTTGCGTAGCTAACTCTTTCATTCTTTGTAAAATATCATGTGTTTCAGTTAACGCGCCTTCGGCTGTTTGAATTAAAGAAACCCCATCTTGAGCATTTTTAGAAGCCATATCCAATCCGCGAATCTGTCCACGCATTTTCTCAGAAATCGCAAGACCTGCAGCATCGTCAGCCGCACTGTTAATACGAAGACCAGAAGATAGTTTCTCCATTGATTTACCTTGCGCAGCATTTGCATTGTTAAACTGACGATACGTATTCAACGCCGCAATATTGTGATTAATTCTCATTTTCCTTTACCTCCATATAATTGGTTTTACTTCTTGGTTACATCCTTGTATTCAAGAAGTTTCCTGCTTAATTCATAGTTAAGCAGAATCTGACAGTAATCAAACATATACCTCTAGGAAATATGTTCATACTATATATCGACAGAGCTACTAAGTTGTTTACATTATGAATTCATTTTCATTTAATTTTTTCTATTTATTAGCTAAACAATTAAACACAGTTAGCTTTTGTTAGAAATTATGTATCTTGCTGAGTAAATTTTAGAATCTGTTCAATGTATTAATTACTCTTTCATTATTTAAAAATTGAATAAAAAGGAAAATAAAAGTTACTTTTATACTAATTATAAGGTACTATATTAATTGTATTTTAACTTTTTATGAACAAGAAAGATTACTGTAAGAATGAGGACTTAACCCTATAAATCACTATTACTTATAACTAAGAGGAGAATTATATGAAAAGAAATTGGAAGAGTTCGATGATTACATATTCTGTGGCTGCCTCTTTACTTGTATCTATGTCAGCTTCAGTAAGCCCTGCTTATGCAGCGTCAAGTACTAAAAGTTCATCTGCTGCACCGTCGGTTAAAAAGGTTAATTTGTTTAAACGAGTTAGTTCAAACTCTCAAACTGTAGGTATTGCAAATAAACTGCTAAACAATGAGCTTTACGTTAATAGCAACTGGGCTCCTTATAAATTTAATGGGAAGTTAACATGGAAAGAAAATCCTTATAAAGATGACACCTGGTCTTTTTATTTTCAAAGCCTAGATATGGTCGGCTACTTGACGACTGCCTATGAACAGACTCATTCTCAAAAATACTTAGAAAAAGCACAGTGGTACATAGAAAGTTGGATGAATGCCAACCCTTCTCCTCAAAAGCAAGCGAGCCGCTTTGCATGGAGAGATCACAGTACAGCAAACCGAGTAGTTAATATGGCGCAATTTTTGGACCAATATAAAGGTTCTTCTATTTATAATAAAAGTTTTGAAAATAAGGTATTAAAAATGTTAGAAAAGCACGGCGATTTTTTAATGGACGACAAAAATTATTCGTTTGGCAGTAACCACGGCATCTTTCAAGATCGCTCTTTAATTGAATTAGCGTTACTATTTCCAAACATGTCTCACAGTCAGCAATGGTATAAAAAAGGTATGGATCGCTTGCTTGTACATGTAGAAGAGGATGTAACAAAAAGCGGGGTTCACAAAGAGCATAGTCCTGCTTACCACCTGCTTGTCCTTAATTTATTTAAAAATATCAATGGTTTTATTAAACAATTTAATGTGAAAGAACCTAGACTCACAAGCGGTATTTCGAAAATGGAGGATTATTTAGCATACCTTGGGGATCCATCTGGACAGTTACCAAATTTGGGAGATTCCGAACCTTATGACCTTTATTCTTTAAGCCCTAAGGCTCTTACAAGTGATAAACTTCTATATGTTGTTACAAAAGGCAAACAAGGAAAAAAACCTGACAAAGATATTGTATATACAGATGGCGGCACTGCTGTTTTTAAAAATGATTGGAGCAAAGAAACACCTTTATATCTTTTATTTACATCTGCCTTTCACTCTACTACTCATAAACATGCAGATGATTTATCTTTTCTTTTAAGCTATGGAAAAACAAATTTCTTTGTGGATTCAGGAAAGTACAATTACAGCTATACAGACCCTTACCGAGAATATGTTAAGAGTTCCTTGGCACATAATACGGTAACTGTAGACAAAAAGTCTTTTCCTATAACAAAAGATCAAGTAAATAAATCTAAAATTAATACGTCTGAAATAAGTAAAGCGTACAGCTACGTTACCGGCAGCCATGAACTGTATAAAGGAGTAAAAGTAAAAAGAACGCTTATTTATTTAAAAAGCACCAACAGTATTATTGTGCGTGATGTAATGGAATCAAATAAAAACCATACATACACCGATACATTTAATATTGGAAAAGATGTAGATGTAAAAAAATCTGCAGCCAGAGTGTTCACTCTGACTAGTAAGCTTGATAAAAAACAAATTGAATTAATTCAACTCACGAAAATGAACACTATCAAAAATTATAAAGGCTCTTCTTCCCCTATTGCTGGATGGCAATCTTTAGAGTTTAATAAAAAACTGCCAATTACTCAGCTTCAGTTTACGAATAATAATCAAAAAAATGCTGACTATAAGTTTATCATTAACACAGATACCACAAACGGGATAAAGAATTATACGGTTAAAAGTACCCCTACGCATGATATTTATACAATTGTATTAAAGAACGGGAAACGTACAAATGTACAGGTAAAAAAATAAATACAAAATATAATTATTAAAACCTCTCTAATCAATTTAAGTTTATTAGAGAGGTTTTTTACGTTTCTTTTAAAAACCTTCCCCATTCGTTTTCTATTGTACAATTCTGCCCGAACCGGATTTAAGCTCTGGTCATTAGCAAGTAGCCTATCTGCAAGATTATATAGAGTCAGAAATCAACCATCACCTTTCTTATTTTCATCGCTTCTTCTCTCCAACTTTTAACTTACATAAACAAGACTATATACATAACCAATATAAGCCCCTATCTGTATTTTTTAATTTACTTCTATCGAAATTTGTCGAACATTTTTAGGGTAATTCAACCTATTTTTATGGTAAAATCTAAAAAAGATATTCGTTATATAGTATCATTTTAGGTATTTCGTTCTTTAAAGAAAACAAAGAGTGGTGAACTTAACTTGTTCAGTTAAAGGCAAACCAGTCGAAAGGCTGGGACGCAAAACCTCAGGTCTAAGGTCATAGGACTAGGATGGCTGGGTTTCCTGATACATCAGGGGGTAAAGGAAAACATGAACAATCAGCGTGTTGTTACTGGAAGTATTGGAGCTTCGTATATGAGGCCGCGCATTGTGGCTTTTATTCCGGCGCACAATGAAGAGAAATCAATTCGCGACTGCTTGGCAGGGTTAGGCGATCAGCTTCTTCCGAATAATGTGGAGCTTGATGTGTTTGTGATTGCAGATAACTGTACGGACCGCACAAAAGAAAAAGCGGAGCTGGCCGGAGATGAATTTGATTTAAATGTAAAAGTACTGGTCACTGAAGGTAATAAACAACGAAAAGTCGGCGCGTTAAATACGGCTTGGAAAAAGATATATGGAGATACACTGGATTTATACAATACAACGCTGACGAAATATCAGCAGCTGTATAAAGAGTCGATTAAAGCGATTTTAGGGATGGATGCAGACAGCCGCTTAGCTCCGAAAGCACTCATTAATTTATGGGAAGATTTAATGACGTCGCGAAACATCGGCGGCGTGATGGCAAAATATACGATGAGAATGCCTAAAAAGAAAAGCTCGCTCTCAAAAGATGATGTGCACTACGAGGAAAAGCTCGCAAGCGGCGAGTACGGCGGACCGATAGCTCGGTGGTGGACCCATCAGCAAAAGCAGGATATGGCGAGCTGGCTGTTAGATCTTCAGTACCACGGCGGAAGCACGTATGTACTCGGCGGTCAGGCTACGCTGTTCCGACCGGAAGCGCTTCAAAATATCGTGGAAGAAAATAAGCTTGACGGTCCTTGGCAAAATGACAGCGACGTGGAAGATATGCTTCTGACATGGCAGCTGCAAAAATCCAATTGGAAAACGTTAATCAGTCCAGGCGCTCGCTGTTTCGTGGACTCGATGAGAAGCTATCACACGTATCGTGAACAGCGTAATAAATGGAAGTCTGGGACGGTCGATTTACTGACAAATGGAAACTTGGACGTTAGAACCAAGCATAAAGGAAAGCTGTGGCGTTCACAGATCAAAACGCTTTGTGATTTACTTATTCGCCTGCTGTTTGTTTTATTGTTATCGGCTGCGCTTGCGACCGATCAATTTTACTGGTCGTGGCTTTGGATTATTCCAATTGCGTTAGCTTCTGTCTTAAATATTATGCTCGCTGTCAAAACGCCGATGCACAGGCCGATTGATGTGATACTGGCCGGTCTTTTGATTAGTCCGGAAATTTATTTATGGGTGAACTTGATTACGTTTGGTCAAGTATGGATGGAAAGGCTTGCTGCGAATAAAAAAGACGGCTGGGCGAATCAATACAACGCCGAAAACGGGAAAACGCGCAGTAAATTAGGGCAAGGGATTTTAACGGGCTTTGCGTTTACAGGCATGATTGTTGTCCTATGCATTTATTTCCGTGATTACTTAACGAGTCCTTCTGTACAGCAAGCCATTTATCCGTACTTAATGAACGGGTGGATTCTACTGACGTATTTGACCATCTATCAGTCTCTTTATATGTTTTACCAGATTTGGACGCTGCGAAAACGAATCGAAGCTTAACAATAAGGGTGATGCCTCTATGAAGAAGCATCACCCTTGTTTTACAGAAATCTGACTCTTAAATACTCTTCTATTTTCTCTTTCCCAACTGGTTTACTAAAAATAAAGCCTTGAATAAACGGACAGTCATGCTGCAGTAAGAAATCAAGCTGTTCTGTTGTTTCTACACCTTCTGCGATGACTTTCATGTCAAGTGCATGTGCTAAGTATAATAGACTTTTTGTAATCGCTTGATGCTTTCCTTTATCACCGATGTTCTGGACAAAGGTTTTATCAATTTTCAGTACATTAAACTCTAAATCTTTCAGGTGTGACAAAGAAGAAAAACCGGTGCCAAAATCATCTAAAGCGAAGGTAACCCCTATTTTTTTTAGTTCTTCCATCACTTTTTTTACATGTTCTTCATGTTGAATGATGGAGCTTTCCGTAATTTCAAATTCAATAAATGAAGGCTGTATTTCGTATTTTGCCAGCGTTTTTTCTACGTACTCCACAAAATCCCGTTTTAATAATCGTTTGGAAGGTACATTCACAGAAACCGGTACCACTTTTTCCCCTTGTTTCTTCCATCGCTGCAGCTGCTTACAAACATGTTCTAATACCCAATCGCCAAGATCAATGATCAAATTGGTTTCTTCCGCTAAAGGAATAAAGTCTCCTGGCGATACACGGCCCCATTCTGGATGATTCCAGCGAATCAACGCTTCTAAACTATCAATCTCTCCGCTTTGTGCATGAACTTTTGGCTGATATTCAATAAAAAATTCGTCTTGAAGAAGTGCATTTCTTAAGCCTTTTTCTAAATGATAACTTTTGTATGCAGCGCTATCCATTAATGGAGAATACAGCTGCCAGTCGCTTCTCCCTAATTCTTTTGCGCGGTGCATGGCAATATTTGCATTTTTATATAGCGTTTTAGCATCTTCTCCGTCATGCGGGTAAATACTGATCCCCATACTTGCTGTTACGTAAAGCGAAAAATCGTCAATCATGATTTCTTTTTCTATTTCTTTAAACAGGATGGCAGCTATTTTTTTACATTCGCCAATTTGTTCAAGCGATGTGGAGCAAACGGCAAATTCGTCTTCACCTACTCTGGCTAATATGGCAGTTGGTTCCAAACGTTCTTTTAGGCGTTTCGCTATGTTCATTAATAACTGATCACCTATATCGTGGCCTAACGTATCGTTGATATGTTTAAAGCGATCTAATCCAAAATGAAAAACAGCTAATGAACCGTCGTTTTCTTTCATTTTACTAATGGACTTTTTCACTTCTCTTTCAAACTTTATTCGATTAGGCAGGTTTGTCAAGTAGTCATGAGTAGCCAGATATTCAATTTTATCTACATACCTTTTTTCCTCCGTTATATCTTCTATAATCCCATCAATACGAATTAAGTTACCATGCTCATCACAAGTAGGGATACAATGGTCTCTCACCCACTTGATTTCTCCTTTTTTCGTTTGAATTCGATAGTGGGGACGAATGGATTTTCCTTGCATTAGTTTTATGTACTCTTTTGTAATGGTCGGCCTATCTTCTGGATAAACAAAAGCTTCCCATAGATGCCTGTTTTCAAGAAATTTTGCAGAGTTCTCTCCGTAGATGTTCAATACGGCATCTGAGCATAAAATCACTTTGTTGCGTGTCACATCAACTGACCATATTCCTGCATCTAAGTTATTGTAAATAGTTTGAAACTGATGCTCTTTTTGTTTTAATTCATTGGTAATCACCTTGGATTCCGTGATGTCATGCACAACGCCAAGCAGCTGTACTACTTTTCTCTTCTCATCAACTACAGCATCTGCTTGTTCGAACACCATGCGCTTTTCCCCATTTGGCCGTATAATCGTATATTCAATTTTATAACTTTCTCCTGTAGCTAATGAATGACCAACTGCATCCTCCAATCTTTTTCGATCACGTGGATGAATAAAACGAGCGCCTTCTTTAAAGGAAGGAACGAATCGTTGGTCATGCTTCACTCCGTAGATTTTATAAAGCTGATGAGACCAATAACTTTCATCTTCCATAACGTCATAACACCAGCTTCCTATGTTTGCTAGCTTTTGTTCCATTTTCAAATGAGTTTCTAACTTAGATAGTTGTGCAAACTGCTCTTGCTCTTTTGAATAATCCCGGCACACTGCATAAACACCTAGTACTTGATCGTCTACGATACTTGGCAGAAGAGTAATACATAAGTGCATTTCATTGTTTGTCTTATGATAAATAGTTGTACCAAATTGAACTTTCTCTCCCTTTAATGCACGTTGAAAGTAAATTCTCACTTCTTCTTGCTTTGCCTCATGTATAAACTCTGTTAACTGCTGACTTTTTTCTTTATAATCATTTCCTATCAGTCTTAGCGCAGCTTTATTGCTAAAAATAACGTTTCCTACACAATCTATAAAAAAGATGCCCTCATTATATTCTTTTAGAAGCTGTGTATTCATACCGTCAAAATGCTTAATAATCTGTTTGTCAATTGACTGTTTCTTCAACTCTCGTTTATCTTGCAAGACGCTTTTCTCCCTCCTTTGTTTGCCTTGTCTCTGTAAATCATTAAATAAAAAACCCCTTTACTTCTTCTTATAAGCTACTATTGGTAACATTCGACATATATTTTACCCTAATTTAACCAAATGAGGAACTTTCGAATCAAATATATAATAAGGGCTCATTAGCGTAAACACATTTGGTAAAATAAAACATATATTTACCTAGTAAAAGGAGGCCCTGAATGAACCACCAACGAAAAAACCTTCGTCTATTTTCTAGAGGTTCGTTTCAAACTCTTACTTTTTTGCTTCTGTTCTCCCCACTTTTTACACGGATGTTTCGAGAAAACGTATTGCTTTATGTCATGTTTTCTTTAATTATTCTCCTCTTTGATCTTATCATTGAATATATTCTCATCAAAAAGCGAGGATCCGTCCCCCAAAGCTATATGGCTTTTTTTCAAACCGTTTGTATGCCGGTGAACGTGTTTCTTTTATGTTTATTTTACATTGCAGGCTAAAAAGCATCTATCGCTAAAGATAGATGCTTTTTATTTTTATATCCAAGGCTTTGTAAGATATATCTAGCAAAATGTTAGATATTGAACATGCTCGATAACTGTTTAGCTACAATCGCTCCTTGACCGGCCGAAGAGCTGATACTAGAAAACAAGGGAGTCGTGCAGGCGTCTCCAATGGCATAAATAGCTGGATTGCTACTTTGATGCACTTCATTGATGACGATGAGCCCGCTTTGCGTAGTGGTGACTTTTTCTTTAATGAGTTCAACATTGGGCGCTATGCCTAATCTGATCAGCACTGCGTCTACCAATAAATTCTCGCATTCACTGTTTTTACTTTTTAAATCGATCGATGTGACGTGATGCTTTCCGTGAATAGCCGTCACTTCGGTATCTGTCATCACTTTAACACGGGGGTCGGAAAGAACTTTTTCAACGTATTGCTCTCTTGCTTTAAAATGCGTAGAACGATGAATCAGATATACTTCTTTTGCTTTTGATGCTAAAAGATGTGCTCCTTCAAACGCCCGGTCTCCTCCGCCAATGAGAGCAACCCTTTTACCTTTTAACCGTTCTCCGTCTGCTGAAGCAGAATATACTTCTCCTCGGTCAATCATTTGCTGCTCACCAGGCACTCTGAGCTTTCGCTGACTAGAGCCCGTTGCTAAAATAAGATACGTATAGCCAATTTCTTTTTCTGTTTCTTGCTGCTTTACTTTTACTGTTTTAGAACGTTCATCAATGGAAATTACTTTTGTATTCGCTTCATATAAGCAGTCCATATCGATAAAATGCTGAACCATTTTGCGTTGCATTTCGATTCCATTTTCCGCTTGTATTCCGGGATAATCAATAATTTCATTATAAATCGTAAACAGCTGTCCGCCTAACTGTGCCTGTTCTTCAAGAAGCAAGCACTCAACGCCTAGCCTTTTACACCACACGGCAGCAGAGATGCCAGCGGGCCCTCCGCCAATAATCAGTACGTCAACATGTTGCATACAGCTCACCTCGCTTCTGCTTCTCAGCTTATATGGCTTTTTGTTTCTTTACATTTGTCGCTGTAAAAGAGATAAAAATTCTCCTCGAACCTCTGGTTTTTCCATAAATGTGCCTCGAACGGATGAAGTGGCTGTAGAAGCTGAAGATTTTTTAATTCCTCTTCCGCACATGCACATATGTTTCGCTTCAATAATCACCATGACTCCTTTTGGCTCTAACACTTCTTCGATTGCATCTGCAATTTCATTTGTTAGACGTTCTTGAACTTGAAATCTTTTTGCATATCCTTCTACCGTACGAGCAATTTTAGATAGACCTGTAATTTTTTTATCCGGTATATACCCAACGTGCGCAACGCCAAAGAACGGCGCAAAGTGATGTTCACACATTGAGTGAAATTCAATGTCTCGTATTAACACCAGTTCGTTGTGATTCACATCGAATGTTTTTTCCAAATGAGCTTTCGGGTCTTCTCGGTAGCCTTCCGTGTATTCTAAAAACGCCTTTAACACGCGGTACGGCGTCTCTTCAAGGCCGTCTCTTTCCGGATTATCTCCGCATAAATCAATCAGTTCTTTCACCGCATTCATAAATGTGTCAGCTTGACCGATTTTTTTATCTATTTCAGTTGAATTTGTTCCTAGTGTTTCTAAAAATTTTTGAGCAATTAAATTTTGTGTACTAAGTGCCATCTCTTTATGTCCTCTTCCCTTTTCTTAGTAAGTTTATTTTCAAATGATGGTTTTGTTTCAGCTATTTAAAAACGCTGCTTCAAAATCTTTTGCAGCAAGAGGCTTGCTAAACAAGTATCCCTGCATATGATCACAGCCATTTTCCATTAAAAACGCTTTTTGATATTCTTCTTCCACACCTTCTGCGATTACCTGGAGCTTTAAGCTTTGAGATAAGCTGATAATTGCCCGTGCAATTTCGCTATTGCTGTAATCTTCTTGAATATACTGGATAAAAGACCGGTCGATTTTTAAACAATCGATTGGTAATTTTTTTAAATAACTTAACGAAGAATATCCGGTTCCAAAATCATCGATAGAAATTGATATACCATATTTCTTTAACAGATGTAAAGCTTTAATCGTTTCTTCCGCGTTCATCAGCAATGTACTTTCCGTAATTTCCATTTCAAACCATGTGGGATCAAATCTATGGAGCGAAAGAAAGTGCTGTATTTCATTAACCAACACAATTGGATCTTGAAACTGCCGCGGAGAAAAGTTAACCGCTAGCGTCATTTTTTCGTTTCGTTCCTTGTTCCATTTGCTGACTTGAGAACAAGCTTTTCTCATGACAACTTCCCATAGAGACTGAATCAAACCGGTTTCTTCTGCTATAGGGATAAATACTTCTGGAGAAACAAATCCAAGCTCTGCGTCATTCCAGCGAACTAATGCTTCTACTCCGGTGATTACATTGCGATGCGCTTCTATTTTCGGCTGATAGTAAACGTCAATGTCACCTTTTTGAATTGCTTTTCGCAAGCGCGTTTCGATGTGAACTTTTTCAGCTTGTTTTTGATTTAATGAATCATGATAAATACTTACTTTGCTGCCGCCTTGTCTTTTTGAAGCATACATGGCGACATCTGCATACGTAATAAGCGTGTCCAAATTCGCAGAGTGCTCCGGATAAAAGCTTAATCCGCTGCTGATACTGACGAACACTTCATCACTGTCAATATAGCAGGGCTGTTGAACATAAGCCATGATCTTCTCGGTGATACCTTCAACTTCTTCCGGTGTAAAATCACTGAATAAAATAACAAACTCATCTCCTCCTTGCCTTGTAAGAAAGCTGTTAGCAGGAGGCAGACATTCTTTAATACGGTTGGCTATCAGCTGTATAAGCTGATCTCCTTTTGAATGCCCTAGCGTGTCATTAATATCTTTAAACCGGTCTATATCCATAAATAACACGGCTACGTGACGAATGGACTTTTCCTTCGACTCAACTAAGCGCCTGTTTAATTCTTCTTTAAAATATCTTCTGTTTGGCAACCCTGTCAAAAAGTCGTGGTAGGCATGGTACTCACTTTCTTCCTGACTTTTCTTTAAATCGTCCACATATGTTTTTAAAAAGTGAGAAAGGTGGTTGATGTTTGCTACAAGTCCTCCCAGCTCATCTTTTCTTCTTACATTCAGCACCTTGCCAAAATTGCCTTTGGCGATTTGATTTACGTGTTCCATAATATGTTTAATCGGCCGTGTAATGGATGTAGAGAAGACAAAGCTGATAATAAGGACAATAAAGATAAACGGAAGAGACAGCAGTAAATGTTTGATTAATTCTTGCTTCAGCTCTTTTTCAATAAGCCCGTAGTCATACACTACGCCTATCACGTAAGCTGGAGAGTTTTTTTCTTTAATCGGTACCAATGTTTTTAATACTTTTTTATGGTTGATTTCAGCAGTATAGCTTTGTGATTTCCCCGTTTTTAAGGCCTTTTGAATAGACTTTTTATCACGTTCGGTATTTCGATACGTGTAGGTACCGTACCAAATTGGCTGATCTTTTATTCTAATATATTTATTGCCGTTTAAATATACGTTTTGATTTCTTTTTCCGAAATTTTTCGGGTTAAAAGCCGTTAGTTCAAGAACGCCTTCAAGATTTTCCGTAAAACGGTCCATCACGTTCGTAGGGCCAAACCTTTTTTCAAAATCGAGGACGTGCTGATCCCGGAAATAAGGATCAATAATATAATTAGTAGACCCATCGTAATAATAACCCCATTTATCAATGTGATTAGGATTACTAGAAGCTACCTCAATCGGCCCGCTCCAATAGTGAGGTAAAGTCAATCCTTTTGTTGTCGTGACCGGCTGCTGAGAAAGCAGCTGCTGAAAAGATGTATACCAATAGCCCCACTCTTTTGTAGACATATTGATTTCTTTAGGGTCAGAAGATTTTACCCCTATAATATCACCTGCTACGGGTGCTAATAATGTAATATGAGATACCATCAGTTTTTTAGCCAGTTGTTTTAACTGGTCGTTGCTGATGTCATGATAATCAGCAGGTAAAGACTGTTGAATCGCAATTGAAGCCGTTCGTAATTCTTGTCCCATTCGATCTTCCATATAGGAAGCACTATTTTTGGAATTTTCGACTTCGTACGCAATTTCTTCTGTGACCAGCGTGATTTCCCTTTGGTTAAACTCTGTTAGTCTATTTTTTGATCGAATGTAGTGCAAGGTGTTATTCGCTAGTAGAATACACAATACCAGCAAAGTAAAGAATACGGACAACTTTTTCTTTATCGACACTAGTGATGGCCTCCTGTTTAAAGAACTGATCCGACAGTTTTAAAACCTGCCTGTATGCTCTAGCCTTACATCGGATACTATTCTTCAATTTCCACAAAAAGAGAATGAACTCATACAAAAAACCAACCGCTTTGGTTGGCTCTATTCTTAACTAATTATAAAACATATTAAATACATACTTTTATTTACATGGGTAGAACAAATTTGTATTACTATAATATTTTAACTGCTTTTGTGAAAATATCAATGCGTAAAATTTAACTTTCTTTATCCCTGCCGCTATTTCTTAAACTTCTTCAAAATTCGGTGATACCAGTAGATTCCGGCTCCCGTTAGTAAAATAATCGTTCCCCACTGATGCGGTAAAAACTTCAGCAGCCATATGGACATGATAATAGTTGCTACCGTTAAGTTACTCAGCCACTGTTCTCGGCTTAGCTTTTTCTTATTTACTACCACCGCTATATAACCAATGGGTGGCGCAAAAAAGCACAGCAGCATCAGAAACTTTTCTGAACGGTGCCAAGGCTGGTTTTCATTTTTCCTCACTTTTTCTATTTAAAATGAACTGATAGCCAAACGTCACAATGATTCCTGTCCAAAACATCGAGAGCGACGACATTAACTCGGCACGATTATAGGAATACATTATTATGTTCACAAAAAGCAAGAATAAAAGAATATAAAAACCTGCCGACACAGCTTTATTCCAATTTTGATGCTTCTGCTTAGAAGCATCTTTAAACAACTTCATCAAAACTCTCCTTTTACATCTGATACATCACTTGTCCATTTAGGAATTCTATATTTATGTTAGCATATTGGGTAGTTTTGGAAAATAGATAAAGAGAATTCTATAAAAAATCCATAATCAATAACATTAGAACTACAAAAAGATAATAAATGTAAATAAATAATCCTTTTTGACTATTATTTGCACACAAAACGTTCATATTAGTATACAATAATCTCAAAATATGTTTTTTAAGGAGATAAAAGGATGACAACAACTCATAATCAGCTAACAAACGCTTTTCACCGTACGCCGCACGATCAAAACACATTTCATTTTCTTGATGAAAAAGTAACGCTTCTTGTATCAGGTGAAGACACAAACGGAGCTTACGCCGTGGCACACGTAGTGAAACCAGCAAACCAAGGTCCCCCGCTCCATCTTCACGAACATGAAGACGAAACGTTTTACGTAAAGCGCGGCTCAATGATTTTTTACATAGGAGAAGAAATAATTGAAGCAAAAACGGGCGATTATGTTTTTGCTCCTAAAGGTATTCAGCACCGCTTTGTGACCGGACCAGAAGAAACGGAATTTATCCTTACTGCTTCTCCAGCAGGCTTTGATTCATTCGTTAAAGAACTCGGTACTTCCGTTCCCGCAAATGCTCCTCTGCCGCAAGTCGGACCACCTACTGAAGAAGAAATTATCGGTTTAGTTACCGTCTCTAAAAAATACGGCATTACCTACCCTGAAATTGAAAAAGAAATGAATAAAAAATAAACCAATACATAGAGATCTGCTCTTTACCGAGCAGGTCTTTTTTCTATTTTGGTTTCAATTTAAATGTGGAATAATTTAACACACCCTTGTTCACACTATACTTATCTGTTTTTTATAAATACGTACCATTTTTATAGATAGGAGGAAAGCCAATTGAACGCAGAAAGCAAGCGTTTGACTTCGCCTGAAATAACGAGTCTATGCGCGCAGTATCACCAGGATACGCTGGCGGCTTGCGTAGCAAAACACGTTCTAGCAACGGTAACGGATGCCGAGATTCGGTCGCTGTTTGCCTTTTCTCTGGAGTTATCAAAAAAGCATATTAAGCTGCTTACTGCCATTTTTCATGCCGAGCATTTTCCGCTGCCGAACGGATTTACAGATGAAGATGTGGATTTGCACGCACCTCCTCTTTTTACAGACTCGTTTTGGCTGAAGTATCTTCACGACATGACTATTCACGGCTTGTCAGGGTATGGCATTTCATTTAGCGTTTCGGTTCGCCGAGATATTCGAGATTATTATCATAAATGTAATTTAGATGCGATGGAAATCTACAATCGGTCGCTCGATTTGCTTTTAGCAAAAAATCTTTATGTGCCTGCTCCTTATTTTTTAAATCCAAAAAAACAAGAGCCGATCATAGATTTGTCTTACGCTCTTGATTTTGTCGGCAAGCAGCGCCTTTTAAACACAACGGAAGCCGGGAATATTTATTTTAATTTACGCAAAAGCATGGCAACCAAAGCGCTTTTAATTGCTTTTAAACAAGTGAGCAAACGAAAAGATGTGAAGAAAGTAATGGAGACCGGTCTTGATGTGGCCCACAAGCATATTGAGCTTTATTCTTCCATTATGCACGAAGAAAACCTTCATACGCCTCCGCTTTTGGATAATGAAATCACAACGTCTACGCATGCGCCTTTTTCAGAAAAGCTGATGACGTTTCACGCAGGCGCAATGTTTAAAGTAGCCATTACTTATTACGCAACGGCAATGACCACAAGCATGAGGCTCGATATTGTCGGGCACTGTGAAGCGTGTATTTTACGAGACTTAAAAGTAGCGGGGCGCTGCAGTGAAGTGATGATTAAAAATGGGTGGATTGAAAAGCCGCCTGAAGCAAGTGATCGTAAGCAAATGTAAGTTTTTTCATAGCGGCTCTTGACCTGAAACGCGTTTCATACTTTATGCTGTATTTATTCCCAACAGCCGGCGTGACACGAACGGTGGCGTTACGGCTGATATATTATCCATAAAAAAATCCGGTATGTTCACCGGATTTTTTGTATGCTTACATATTCATTTCTTTTTTATACGCCAAGTACGAATACAGATAAGGAATCGCCACGCACAGAACGATACTACCCCACATGATAACGGACTTGTATCCATCTGGTAAAAAAGCGCTAATAAGAATCAGCAGTCCGCCGATAAAAAAGAGCTTTCCAGATAAACGATGCGTCTTTTTCCATACGGTTTCATTGCTCAATGTCCACGGTGTACGAATCCCCATAAAATAGTTCGAGCGCACGCGCTGCAAGTAGTTTCCAATAATGATAAAAACGAGTCCAGCCATAATCGGAGCAATGTACGCCATCGGCATGTTATAGCCCAGCCCCTGTAAAATAGTACTCATATTTACAAAAAAGAATAATAGCAGTACAGCGTTTAACACGATGTTATACGTTTTTGAAAAGTATTTATAATTTTCTTTACGCGGGTCAATTCGCGGAACAAATGCGATGATAAAATAAATTAGTACCATGATGCCTACTGTTAAGATCATTGCGTTGATCTTCGTTGCAAATCCGTCTGCTTCTCCATTTGCTCCCCAGTGAATGGGCATCGTAGCTGGTAGGTGTGGCAGTGCAATGAGCCATGCAACCAGGGTTAAAAGGGTAATGCCTAAAGGAAATACGTGCTTTTTCATTTAACTCTCTCCTTTCTGAAAGCTGAAAAACCAGCCGATTAAATCTTGAAAAACGGTTGTATTTAACGAATAAATCACAAACTGCCCTCTTTTTTCATCTTGAACGAGGTCTGCTTGCTTCAAGATTTTTAAATGATTTGAGATGCTTGGTTTGGTCATATTAAAATACTCGGAAATTTCTCCTGCGGTTAAATCCCGCTCTTTTAGCAGCTCTAAAATCTTTCTGCGAGTAGGATCCGCTAAGGCTTTAAACGTTTCATTCAATTGAAGTTCATCTCCATCGTATTTAAGTATTTAGATAATTATCTAAATATTAAACTATAAAATATACTATGTCAATATTTTGAAAAGAGAACATGTGCATTTGACTCATTTTTTTGTTTTTTCAAAACAGTCCATGCATACAAACTGCGCCTCTTGATGTAGAAAAGCTTTAATTTCGGTCATGCCTCTTTTACTTGGATACTTCATCCGCGTCCATACTTCTTCATTCGGCTGAATTTCTTTTTGACAAACAGAACACTGCTCTTTTGTTCCAAACATATTATCCCCTCCATTTCTTTATCTAACTATACGTTTTACTAGCCAAAAGTTTCATAAAAAAGAGGCTGGAACGTACCCAAATCAATTCCAGCTAAAGACAAACAAATGAGAGAATGAGCTGAGCCGCTTGTGACACCGCTGGTGATTCCCATGCAAGACTTCGCTTTCCGCGGGCGGACGGTGAGCCTCCTCGTCGCTTGTGCTCCTGCGGGGTCTCACCTGTTCCGCTTTTCCCGCAGGAGTCTTCGTCTTGCCCTCCAATCACCAACTAAAAGCAACTAGAGACATGAAACCTACGTTCACTTTACCAATAAAAAAATCCGAACGAGTCGGATTCTCTCTCAAGAATCTCAATTCATCGTTCGGATTTTTCTTCAACTAAAATACTTATGTCCTAACCTCTTTTAAACATTATAGCGGCGTTACGTCTTCCTGTTGTTTTTGCTGTATTCTTTGCTTTTTCGATTTTCTGAAATGAAGCAGTTCATATACAACCGGAATGACTACAAGCGTAAGAAGAGTCGCAACGGCCAATCCTCCGATTACAACGACTGCTAGACTTTGAGAAACGAGGCTTCCGCTTTCGCTTTGTTTAAATAAAAGCGGCAGCATCGCACAAATCGTAGCAGCAGACGTCATAACAATTGGACGCATACGCGTAGCGGCTGCTTCGACAATCGCATCGCGCATAATCATTTTCTTTTCATTTTGCTTCACGCGGTCTAATAGTACAATGGCATTCGTTACAACAATACCAATCAGCATCAGTGCTCCAAGTAGAGCTGTTACGTCTACTGGAATGCGGCTGATTAATAACCCTAAAACGGCACCGATTGCTGCAAGCGGAAGTGAGAATAAAATCGCAAACGGCGTGCGGATTGTTTTAAACGTAATCACCATAATTAAGAACACAATACCAATTGACACGAGCATCGTAATGAACAAGTCAGAGAAATCTTCTCCTTGCTGCGTGCTTGCTCCTCCAATTACAACGTCAACATCTTTTGAAATCGACAGTCCTTTACTCTTACCGTCTCCAAAAATCGCTGTTTGGATGTTTTTATTAATCTCTGAAAGCTTTTCTGGATTGACATCTGCTGTTACTTGAATATATGGGTCTCCATTTTTATGAAACTGATTGGTCGGCTTTTCAGCTTGCGTTAGCGAAGCCACTTTTGAAACAGGCGACGGTCCTGTCTCTGTCATAATAGAAATATCTTTTAGCTCTTTTGGTGACGTTGGATTTAAGACAGATTCAAGAAGTACGTTTGCTTGCTTGCCTTCTAAATCTATCGCTCCAATCGGCGTTTTGTTCAGCATAACGCCAAGCTGCTGCGCTACTTGCTGCGTATTCGCTTTTGTTGGATCTACGTCTAAAGAGTAAATCGTTTTCTTTTCGTCTTGGTTCGTAGAAACTTTGTCTACTCCTTTTATATCGCTGATTTCTTTCTTAATGCTGCTTGCTGTTTTTTCTAACTTGTTCATGTCGTTTCCAATCACATCAACGGTAATGGAAGTAGTGGACGCTCCCATGAGTGAAGCAGCACTGACGCTAAGATCGCCTCCGTCATAGAGCTTCTTTTGATTTTGGATTCGTTTCATCAGCGAATCAATGTTTCCACTGTCTTTTACGATAATCGTATACGTAGCTTCAGTAGGCGAACCAACGTCTCCCCACTTGGCTCCTTCATCCGTATTACCAAGCTGCATATATACCTCTTTTACTTCTTTTTGAGCTAAAATATAGCGTTCAAGCTGCAGTGATTTTTCTTCTACGGTCTTAATTGGCGTGTTGTTTGGATAGCTTAACGTTGTGCTTACAAAGTCAGATGAAGAGTTATCAACCGCTCCTTTAGGCATCATTGTGTACGCGCCAATAGATCCGACAAATAAAAGAAGCGAAAGCAGCAGCACAACCCATTTATGATTAAGCGACCACGTAATGACCTTTGTAAAACGAACCGGCTGCTTGTGCTTGCGAAGTTTTTCATTTTTTAATAATCCCGCACTCATTAACGGTACAACCGTAAGCGCCACAATTAATGAAGACAGCAGTGAATACGTCAGCGTTAGAGCAAACGGAAGCATAAAGTCCTGAAGCCCTCCGTTTACAAGGCCGATTGGTAAAAAGACAGCTACTGTCGTTAACGTAGAAGCGGTAATAGCAGAGCCTACTTCTTTTGTCGCATCAATAATTAAACCAAGCGAAAACTCTTCTTTTTGCATTTTCCGGAAGATGTTTTCAATAACAACGATACTATCATCTACCAACCTACCAATCGCTACCGCTACTCCTCCAAGCGTTAAAATATTGAGCGTTACGCCTGATTTAGACAGTAAGAACAGCGTAAAGCAAAGCGATAAAGGAATGGATACAATTGTGATAAACGTAGAGCGAACGCTGCGTAAAAACAGCATGATGACAACGGTCGCAAAAAGTGCGCCTAGCAACACTTCTTTCATCATGGAATGAACAGAGTTTTGTACGCTGTCCCCTGTTGCAAAAAATACAGAAGCGTGCACATTGTTATAGTCTTTGTTAATTTGCTGAGACAGTTTTTTTACTTCTTTTGTAATGCTAACGGCGTTTGAGTGACTGTCTTTTGTCACAATAAGTAAAAGTGCATCTTTTCCGTTAATATGCGTCACGACGCCTTCAGGCTTTTTCACCTCTACTTTTGCAAGGTCCCCTAGCGTTACATTCGGTGCAACCGGCAGCTTTTTCACTTTGTCCAAGCTGTCAATTTTACCTGTTACGTTGATGTTGCTCGACTTGTTATTAATGACTTTTTCTCCAACTGCAAGCGACGTGTTTTTTCCTTCTAACACGCTGATGACTTTATCAATCGTCACGTTCTTTTGTGACAATTTTTTATTATCAACTTTAATAGACACGTAGGAATCCGCTGTTCCATACGTTTGAACACTCGCAATGCCTTTAACGTCTTTATATTTAGGGATCAGTTTTTTCTCTGCAAGATCCAGATTGTCTCTTGTTAATCCTTCTTTAAATGTAAGTGAAATATCTGCGATAGGAATCATAGAGGTATTTAATTGAATAACATTAGGCTTTGATACGCTGGCTGGAAGCTGCACCGAAGACAGCGCTTCTTGGACGTTTGTTTTTGCTTCTTTCATATCCGTTTTGGATTCAAATGAAATATCGATTTTGGAATAGCCGTCTCCCGTCGTCGAATACACGTTGCTTTTTCCTTTAACACCAGCTACCGCTTCTTCAATCGGTGACGTCACTTGTTTTTCCATCGAGTCTGCATCCGTTCCTTGCCCCATAACCACTACTGACACTTGAGGCTGATCAGCGGTCGGCAGGAACTCCATTGGAAGTGTAAAATAACTAATGACTCCTAAAGCTAAAATTAAAATAGACATAATGGTAATAGCCGCTTTGTTTTTGAACGACCATTTGGTGAGCCATGACATGAAATATCCCCTTTCACTTTTTCGTACAAACTCAGTCAAACATTTCTAAAATATGCTAAATGACTACTAAATTATACCTAATGTTTTTTGCCATTTAAAGACTTATTTTTGTAAAAAGTCCCATTATTTAAATTTAACATTCTTTACATATTCGTTTTGTTATATAACCTGCGTATAACCACGCAAAAAAAGACGCCGATACCCGGCGTCCCACATGTAGTAAGTGAAAGAAGAAGAAGAATATGCCTACGATTTATCAGGCAATTCTATGACCTTATTTGGTTTCTTCCCGTTTTTTTATGAAATAAACATATTTAGCATAAATTCCCTCAACTAGCAGCTCGATTGTGCTTTGCTTCCGTATCGTTTTGAATTTTTAAGGAAGTTAATAACGCCACGATGCTTCCGGCAAAGCCAAATAAAAACAAGTGATGAATGCCCGCCATAAAGCTTCCGCCTGAAGTCAGCAAAGCACCCATAATGGTAACGCCGATTGCTGTTCCCATGTTTCTGCAAAACATAAAAAATGACGTTGAAATACCTCTTTCATGTCCGCCTACTAATTGCTGTACACCAATGACGCCAACCGTAGAAAGCAGTCCAAACGATAGTCCTTGTACAATCATGACGCAAAACACATAAAAGAAACCGTGACTTTCATTTAGCATAAGCAGCAGTGTTCCTGAGCCAACCAGCAGCACATTTCCAATTAACAATAGCTTTCTGTAGCCGTGTTTTAAAATCCATTTACCCGCCGGCACGGACACAGACATCCATCCAACAGCTGTTCCTAACAGCGCAACTCCGCTCATAAACAGTGACAGATGCGCTACTCGCTGTAAAAATAACGGAATGTAGCTTGACGTTCCGAATAAAGCCACCGTTCCAATAAACGCATTGATATTAATCCATGACAGCGTTTTGTTTTGGAACATAGACAGCGGGACAATCGGAGAAGCATGTTTTCGTTCATGGAGATAAAAAATCACTAATAAAATAAGTCCCGCTACTGCATACACAACTCGGTTTTGTTCCACTACCGTAACGAGCAGCAGCGACGTAACGCCCGCTCCAAACAAAATGGCACCGATGTAATCGACTTTTGCTCTTTTCGGCTTATAGCTTTCTTGATATGGCATTAACGTCAGAAATGAAACAATACATACGGGTAAATTAATAAAGAAAATCCATCTCCACGTTAAATAATCCACAAAAAAAGCGCCTAAAAGCGGAGCCAACACAGCTGATAATCCCCACATCGTTGTAAAGAGCGCCTGAATTTTCCCTCTTTTCTCTACAGGAAATAAGTCTCCGGCAATAATAGCGGGAAAGGCCACCATAAACCCGGCTCCTATTCCTTGAACCGCACGGAAAAGAACAAGCTGAATCATCGTATTCGCCACGCCGCAAAGCATCGAACCAATTAAAAAAGCAATAATTCCAAACCCAAATACTTTTTTGCGGCCAAATAAATCCGATAATCTCCCCGCTACCGGAGATAAAATCGTACTTGCAATCATGTACGAAGCAAACGACCACGCGTACAAATCAAACCTTCCAAGCTCTTTTGCAATAACGGGCATCGTCGTATTCATTATCGTTGAATCAAGCGAAGCCACTAGCATTGCCAGCACAATACTAACCATTACGGACGTTCTGCTTTTCATGTAACAATCTCCTTATCTCTATAATCTGAGCATTTAGTTTACTCCTGCTTGATAGATGTTGTCTAGATTTGTGCATAAAAAAGCAGATAAAAAGCTGAACTATAGCTTTTTATCTGCTTTTTTGACAAGGCCAGCTAACCCCCTGATTGTCAGCAATGTAAAACTAACACTTGCAAATGTATGAAAGATGGTCCACTTTTTCCATTTAAACAGATTGCTATTTCTCTCTAAATACCACTGGCTGATACTCATCGGAACGCTCCACATCAAGCTTTTTAGTAAGATTGCAGGAAGCTTGTCTTCATAAGATTGTCTAACCCAAACCATACTTAGCAAAGGAAAAAACAGCAGATCATATAAAATATTAGTTGAAAAAATGCGAGGATACGGCCGAACAGGATATTTGATTCGATTCGTGTTTACAGCATAAGCATCAATAAGCGTGGCCAAAATCCCTTTTGCAAAAAAGACAATCAGCATTTCTTTAAATTTCGGTTTTTTTACAACAAAAGGAAAAAGAACTGCACACAACACAGTTAGCCCTTTTAGCAGTGTTCGTTCCATTTGTAACACTCTTTTCTTTGGGAATATCCATTAGTATGTACGATTACCGGCTAAAATAATAAGCAGGAATATAAAAAGCTTCTCACCGTAAAGGAGAAGCCTTTCTTTTCTTATTTTACATCTTCGCTTACCGGCTCTTGGTCAGACAGTTCTTTGTTTCGAGCCATAACCGCAAATCCAGCCATTATAATAATGCTGCTTGAAATTCCGTACAGGATTGGCGTAGTAGAAGAAAGTCCTTCAATCAATAGACCTCCAAGTACTACTAGTGTACTAACAACAATCGCTGAAACTCCTGCTTTTGGATGAATGTCTTTCCAAAACAGCGACACAACAAACGGAACAAAAATCGCTCCTGATAAAATGGCATACGCAACGTCTAAAGCAACAAGCACGTCTTGAATCCAAAGAGCAAAAATAATAGCAAGCACGCCGACAATAAGTGTATTCACACGGGTTAAAATTAAATAATTTTTCTCTGAAATATTTTTAAGCCACACTTTTTTAATAATATCGTTACTAATCAGCGTAGAAGACGCAAGCAGTGTTCCTGAAGCAGTTGACATCAGCGCCGAACAAACGCCTGCCAGCACGAGACCTAATAACCCTTGAGGCAGAATTTGAACTGCAAGCGTCGCAAATATGCTTTGACTGCTTTCTGCGTTTGGCAGCAGCAAATACGCACACATTCCAATTACACTTCCCGCAATCGCGTAGGCAATGCTGTACACACCTGCAAAAATGGAGCCGTTTCGCGCAATTTTTTCTGTTCGCGCCGTAAATACCCGCTGCCAAATATCTTGAGATACTGCCATACCAAGCGTATACAAGAGGAAATACTGAAAGATTTGACCGTATCCAATCGATGAAAAATCAAAATAAGATGATGGCAAATCTCCGGCAAGCGCTTTGAAACCTCCTGCTTCTGATACGCTCATTGGAAGCATAAATCCAAAAATCGCGACCGTCATCACAACAAACTGAATAATATCAGTGACCGTTACGCTCCACATTCCGCCTAAAATCGTGTAGAACAAAACAATCGAACCGCCAATTAGCATTGATGCCGTCATGTTCCAGCCAAGCAACGCATGAATGATCGTTCCCATTCCAATCACTTGAGTGACTGATACCATGAGTGTATAAATAGCGGCAACAACGGCGCTGATAATTTGCGCTTGAGCGTTATATCTTTTTCCTAGCAGCTCACTGATAGTGGTCACTTTCAACGACGAAATCCGCTTAATAAAAATCGTGCCAAGCGTAATGATTCCAAGTCCAATCATCGTCACGAACCAAATGCCAGACAGCCCGTGCTCGTAGCCAAGCTGAGCCGTTCCAATCGTTGACGCTCCTCCTAGAATAACGGCAGACAAACATCCTAAATACATGAACATCCCTAAGTTTCGCCCGGCTAAAATAAAATCTTCTGATGACTTTGCTTTTAACGAGCCAATGATACCAGCTACAACCAATACGCCAAAATAGACAAACATAACCGTCATATCCAGTCCGTTCATAACAGATTCCTCCTTATTATGGGTCAATCTATCTTTCATTGAAACAAAGAGCTTTCTAAAGCTTTAGATCACGTGAAGACTTGTGATTTCTGTCAATGCTTCGTCTAACACGCGAAGCCCGGCATCAATTTCTTCTTTTGTAATCGTTAAAGGAGGAATCATTCGAATTACTTCTCCGCTATTTCCGCAAAGGTAAAACAGCACCCCTTTTTCCAAACATTTGTCTAAAATCTCAAGAAGAAGGCTTCCGTCACCTTGCTTTGTTTTCGGATTAATAATTTCAATTCCAATCATTAATCCTACTGAACGAATACTTCCGATAACTTCATGCTTCGCTTTCAAATGCTGAAGCTGATCCGCTGCATATTTCCCCATTTCTTTTGAGTTTTCAATCAGCTTTTCTTCTTTTAGTACGTCCAATGTCGCAAGCGCTGCTGAACAAGCGATTGGGTTGCCTCCAAAAGTGGTTCCGTGTGTACCAATCGGCCACTTTTCCATTAGCTGCTTGGAAGCTACGGTAGCACTTAACGGAAGTCCTGATGCTATGCCTTTTGCGATTGCCATAATGTCAGGCGTCACGTCAAACGTCTGAGCTGCAAACCACTCGCCTGTGCGTCCAAAGCCAGTTTGCACTTCGTCAAAAATAAGCAGAATGCCATGTCTGTCACACACTTCTCTTATTTTTTGCAGCCACGCTTTCGGAGGGATCACGTAGCCGCCTTCTCCAAGAACCGGCTCTACAATCATGCACGCTACTTCTTCCGGAGTTACTTGATGCTTAAACAAAGTGTCAAAATCTCTTTCCAGCTTTTCCACGCAGTAGATTTCCGGATCTTCTCCTTTTGGACACTGAGTCGCGTCTGCATAAGGCACTTGATACGTTAAGCCCGATGGCTGAAGAAATTTCCGGTATTTGCTTTTTGATGTCGTCACACTAAGCGCTCCGAGAGAACGACCGTGAAAGCAGCCCGTAAACGAAACCGTATAAGGTCTTTGCGTAACGTACTTTGCCAGTTTTAACGCTCCTTCTATTGCTTCGGTTCCGCTGTTGGCAAAGAAAAAGCAGTCCAATCCTCTTGGCAATACTGTTTTTAATTCTTCAGCAAGCTGTAAAATAGATTTGTACATAATCACACCTGACGGGCCGTGCATAAGATGATCAACGCTTTCTTTAATCGCTTGTACAACTTTAGGGTGACGATGACCTGTATTCGCTGTTGCAATACCTGATGTAAAATCTAAATACGTTTTTCCGTCCACTCCGTAGTAGTAGCAGCCCTCTGCTTTTACCACGGGTAAATTAGGGTGATCTTTCGCCATGCTTGGTGCTAGTAAATCTGGTAAACTGTTCATTAACTGTGTAAGTGATGCCTGCGTCATCTGACTTCCTCCTCGCAATCTATCAAGTAATGTGTTTGTACTTGTTTTACATGCAAAGAGCGTGCCAAAGACGTTAAAAAACGGAATGTTTTTTTAATTTTCTAACAACTGAAGGCTGACTGATTCCAAGTGCTTCCCCTATTTCTGTTGTCGTTTTATACTGTTTTTTTGCTTTTACTAATATCTCTTTTTCCAGCTCGTTTAACGCGTCGTTAAGCTTCATTTCCCCATGTTCTTCAACGTGTTGAATCCGTTTTTTTCTATGCAGAGAATGCGGCAAATGCTCCATTGTAATCAGCGTTTGTGAAGACACAACCACGGCGTGTTCAATCACATTGATTAACTCTCGTACGTTTCCTTTCCACTCATGTGCAAGCAGTGCGTGAATAACCGCATTATCAAACGTTCTTTTTCGGTTGTATTTCTTTTCAAACTGCTCGGCAAAATGTGTGAGCAGCGGAAAAATATCTTCAGGGCGCTCGTTCAAAGATGGAATGGTAATCGGTACGACGCTTAAACGAAAATATAAATCTTCTCGAAATTCTTTTTCAGCAACGGCTTTTTCTAAATCTTTGTTCGTCGCTGCAATTAGGCGAAAGTCCACGGTTTTAGGCTTTCTTCCGCCAACGGAATAAAACTGTTTTTCTTGAATGAGCTTTAAGATTTTTACTTGATGCGCCGGTGACAGTTCTCCGACTTCATCTAAAAAAAGCGTACCTCCATCTGCTAATTCGACCAGTCCCACCTTTCCATTTTTAGATGCACCGGTAAAAGCACCCGCTTCGTAGCCAAACAGTTCGGCCTCAAATAAATGATCTGGAATGGCCCCGCAGTTCACTTCAATAAACGGCCCTTTGCTTCTTGTACTTTTGTTATGTATCAGCTTAGCTACGTGCGTTTTTCCTACTCCTGACTGCCCTAAAAGTAAAATATTTACGTCTACGTTCGAAACGTGAACAGCCGTACGAAGAACGTGCTGCATCTTTTCGCTGTTGCATACAATTCCTTCTGTTGATAGATTTTGGTTCCGCAGCAGCATAAGCTCGCTCTTTACGCGCTGCATTTCGCCTTCCATCGCATCAAGATATGTTTTCATTTCCATAAGCTCCGTCACATCATGAGAATAGCTGACGATTCTTTTAATCTCTCCTTTTTCATCTTTGACAGGAATGCCTGTAACGAGCACTTGCTTGCCTTGTTTAGTTGTTTGTACAAGCGTAATTTTCTTCTTTGTTTCAAGCACAATTGGCGTAACGATTGGCGTAAACAACCCTTGTTTTTCAAGTTCATAAACAGACTTTCCCAGCAGTTTTTCAGCTTTTACGTCGTAAATATTTCCCGTTCCTTCATGTATCCGGACAATGATGCCTTTTTCATCCGTCACAAGCAAATCATCTTTTAATGAATGAAGGATCCACTGATTTTCATTCCATTCTGAATTCATGTATGCTCCCCGCTTTCTATTCATTTTTGAATAAAACACAATTCGTTTTTGAATAATGGCATTTATTTTTGAATAATCAATTTATTATATCACGAGGGCTTCTTTTTATTTTGAAACAGCAATTGAAATGAAGTTAAAAATGCATTAATATATTTTTATGAAGTTATAACTTCTTTTTAGGAGGCTATATGAATCCATCATTTCAAGAATTAATTAAACATAAATTTCCTGACCTTTCTCGCGGTCAAAAAAAAGTGGCGGAGTTTCTCGTTAATTTTACGGAAAAAGGCTCGCTGTACACGGCTGGGCAAATTGGCAAAGAAGCAGGTGTCAGTGAAACAACCGTTATTCGTCTAGCTTACGCACTTGGGTTAAATGGTTTTTCCGATTTACAGGAGCTAATGCGAAAAGAATGGCTTTCTTCTGCCGAATCAAAAGAAGCAGCTAGCAAGCATGCAGCTGATTCTGCAGCAGAAGAAAAGAAACCTTTTAGTGAATGGCTTTCCCCTGTTGACGAAAAGGAATTATCTCAAGCTGCAGATGCGCTTATCAAAAGTGATCAAGTGTATATTGCAGGTTTCCGCGAATCTCATACGGCAGCTTACTGGCTGTATTATAAAATGAATCAGCTTCGCAATCATGTTCTTTTATCTTTTCCAACAGGATTTTTGCTTGAAACGCTATGCAATCTTACTAGTGAATCTGCTGTTGTTGTATTTTCACTGCCGCGCTATACAAAAGAAGCGCTTGAAGTAGCTCAGCAAGCTAAAAAACAAGGAGCGAAAGTAATTGCCATTACAGACCGCCGTCTGTCTCCGGTAGGTCAAATCGCTGATATCACGCTTTTAGCCGGCACAACCGAACATATTTTATCGCTTCTTGCCCTATCTCAAATTGTCATTAGCAGCATGCAAAAAAGAGATGAAAAAACGGCTGGAAAAAGACAGGAACACTTGGAAAAGCTCTATGCTGAGCAAAACATCTTTTTAGAATAGATAATAGAAAGGAAGTAAACATATGACTGAAGCTTTAACGATTCGTTCACTTACCACAACCGCTGAACTAGAAGACGTACGCACATTAGAAAGCCGCGTCTGGGGAGAAGAAGAAGCAACGCCCGTTCATCAAACCTTAACCGCTGTTAAAAACGGAGGTCTTGTTCTCGGTGCGTTTCTAAATGAAAAGCTGATTGGCTTTCAATATAGTTTTCCAGGGTTTGACGGAAATTGCGTCTACTTATGTTCTCATATATTAGCAGTTGACCCTGCCTACCGCAGCATGGGTATCGGAGCTAAGCTTAAGCATGCGCAGCGGCAAGAAAGTAAAAAAATAGGGTATTCATATATCAGCTGGACGTACGATCCGTTAGAAAGTGCGAACGGGTATTTAAATATTGGAAAGCTTGGAGCCATTTGTTCTACCTATATTGAAAACTGCTACGGAGACATGAATGATCCGTTAAATGCTGATTTGCCTTCTGATCGATTCGTTGTAGAATGGGCATCTTTAGAGGATACGAAACGAGCTCAGCCTCTCTATACGCCAGATCAAATAATGGACGCATCGCTTACTCAATGGACGTTAACGGATAAAGGATTTCCTTCTGTTACAGATATTGATGAAAGATGGCTGGATCATGACATCGTGTCTGTAGCTATCCCATCTGCGTTTCAGCAAATGAAAGAAGTCTCTCCTTCTCTTGCATTGGACTGGCGTATGCGAACAAGACGCGTATTTCAAACGTGTTTTGCAAAAGGATTCCAAGTAACAGACTTTATGAAGTATCCAGAAAGCAGCGCACCCGTTCATTTTTATATTTTAACGAAAAAAGAGGTGCAAAAATGAAGATCAAACGCGTTATTTTACGGCATTTAAAAATGGATTTACTTCATCCGTTTACGACAAGCCTTGGAAAAGAAGTGGATCGAGATTTTATTTTAGTAGAAATTCAAGACGAAGACGGACGATCCGGCTGGGCTGAATCCGTAGCGTGCGCGGATCCTTTTTATAAAGAAGAAACGCTCAAAACAAACTGGCACATTATGGAGGATTTTTTAATTCCCTTGCTTCAACAGAAAGAAATTCAGCACCCTGACGAAGTATCCCAACGCTTTGCTCATATTCGCGGCAATTACATGGCAAAAGCGGCGTTAGAAGGCGCAGTTTGGGATTTGTATGCGCGCAGGCAAAACCTCTCTCTATCTAAAGCGCTAGGAGGCAGTAAAAGTCAAATTGAAGTTGGTCTCAGCGTTGGCATTCAGCCTACGATTGACGAAACGCTTCGCAAAATTGAAGCCGGATTAAATGAAGGATATAAGCGGATCAAAATTAAAATTAAGCCGGGCTGGGATCTTAACTTGACGCGCGCGGTTCGACACGAGTTCCCTTCTATTCCGCTGATGGTTGATGCGAACTCTGCTTATACGCTTGCAGATGCTGATCACCTTGCTCAGCTTGATGAGTTTGATTTAATGATGATTGAACAGCCGTTGGCTCATGATGATTTAATTGATCACGCTGAACTGCAGGTCCGCATGCGCACGCCCATTTGCTTAGACGAAAGCATTCATTCATCTGAAGACGTTCGAAAAGCTATTAAACTTGGAAGCACACAAATTATTAACATTAAAATTGGACGAGTAGGCGGACTAACAGAAGCCAAAAAAATTCATGACCTTTGTCAAACTCACGATATGCCCGTATGGTGCGGCGGTATGCTCGAATCAGGTATCGGACGAGCACATAATATTGCCATTACCACACTTGCCAATTTTACGCTTCCGGGAGATACAGCTGCATCCTCTAAATACTGGCCGCGTGATATCATTCATCCGGAAATAACGGTCGACAACGGTATTATTTCCGTTCCTGATACACCAGGCATCGGCTACGAACCTGACCACGATCAGATAAAAGCGCTAACTTTACACGAAAAAGTCTATACTTGCTAATCTTGAACAGGCTGGAACAAAAGTATGTCAGCTGAAGGAAAATCCGAACGATGAATGGTTCGGATTTTTTTATTGATATGGTGAGCGTAGGTTTCATGTATATAGCGGCTTCTATCTGTACAAGACGAAGACTCCTGCGGGACAAGCAGAAAGCAAAGGCTGGCATGGAAATCAACAGCACTTTAAAAAGCAATGCCTACTAGCTCCTTTATCCGATTGATTTCTCTTTAGATTGGATGGGTTTAGTTATGTCCCAGCCTCTTTTTTATAGGCTCCTCTCCCGAGGTGATACGTGCCTTGGCAAGATAAACAAACATATTAGCAAAAATGGTCTTATGCACAATCCTTCTAGTAATAAATGAATATAAATAGAGTGTAAGGGACATGCAAGGGTATATTCATTACAAATTTTAGAAGAAAGGAGCATACTGATGAATATTGAAATTGGAATTGCCATTTTCGTGTTTACAATGACAATGCTCGTCATTTTTTGGAGGCCAAACGGCATCAACGAAGCATGGCCGGCAGCCATAGGAGCAGCCATTATCCTGCTTACAGGAATTGTATCCAAATCAGACATCGTTGATATTTTCGGAAAGATAAGCGGCGCTTCTATCACCATTATTGCCACCATTGTCATGGCCGTCATATTAGAAAGTTTTGGATTCTTCCACTGGGCAGCTGCACGACTAGTGAGTTTATCCAAAGGCTCAGGGTACCGATTATATTGGTACATTCAACTGCTGTGCTTTTTAATGACTTTACTATTTAATAATGACGGCAGTATTTTAATTACCACTCCAATTTTAATTCTACTTTTGAAAAACCTTCAGCTAAAACCCCACCAGCAGATCCCCTACCTTTTAAGTGGAGCGCTTATTGCTACCGCTTCCAGCGCGCCTATAGGTGTAAGTAATATTGTCAATTTGATTGCCTTAAAAATTGTTCATATGTCGCTTTATATGCACACGGCGATGATGTTTGTACCGGCGACACTTGGTTTATTATTTATGTCTTGGCTCATGTATACGGTCGTAAAACGCCATTTGCCAAAAAAACTGCCGCATGCTTCAAAAGATATAGAAGAGAGTTTCTTTACGAAACAGTTTCACCCCTTAAAAGGAAGCATTTCTGTTGAAACAAAACGTAAACGCACACAATTTATGCTGAAAGTTTTATTATTTGTGTTTGTTATGCGCTGTCTCCTATTTGTCGCCTCTTATTTCGGCATACCAATCGAATTGGTTGCTGTACTAGGCTCATTGATCTTACTTATTTGGAGATGGTATCACTTACGTACAAACCCGATTGATATTTTAAAGAAAACGCCGTGGCACATTTTCGTTTTTGCATTTTCAATGTACGTTATTATTTATGGATTGCATAACGTAGGATTGACAGATCTACTTGTAAAAATTTGCGAACCAATTGTGAATCGAGGGCTTTTTGAAGCAAGCTTTATCATGGGAGGACTTGTTTCCATTCTCTCTAACTTGTTTAACAATCACCCTGCCTTAATGGTCGGAACCATTACCTTGACTGAAATGGGGCTCGATCCTATTACTCTTAAAACTATTTACCTTGCTAATATTATTGGAAGTGATATGGGCTCGCTTTTATTGCCGATTGGAACACTGGCCTCTCTTATTTGGATGCATATTTTAAAAGAAAATCATATCAAGGTAAAATGGAAAGATTATTTAAAAGTATCACTTATCGTTATCCCGCTTACCACCATCGTTACGCTTTTCCTCCTATTCTACTGGGTTCAGCTCATTTTTTCTTAATACTGATTTACAGGACGGATTGTACTCTTTTGAAGCTTACAGTCCGTCAGAAATAAACAAATGTCTCTCATAAAAACTCACTATGTTTTTCTATTGTTTTTTTATAGATACACATTCACCTAATAAAAACATTTTTTTACATTCACTAATTATTTAGAACAATTTAAAAAGAAAATCAATAAATATATTGAATCGAATTTCCTTCATGTGATAAGATATGGTTATATTGTTACTTTAACAATACATAGAGCGAATGAATTAGAAAATATGCAGTGGCATAGAACTTTCTAAACCCCACACGCAACATTTAGAGAGTGACATTCATTTTCTCAGCAACACCCATACCTTTCTGAAAAGAGTGAGTACATTAGACTTGCTCTTTTTGTCTGTTAACTGATAAGGTTCATTTCTTATGTAAGGTCTTCCTTTATAATAAGACAACAAAAAACAGGTAACTAAGCATGCCGCTTCTTACCTGTTTTTATATGCTAAAATGATAAAATCAAATTCTATCGCGTGAACGCTCTTTACGAAATTGATTTTAATTCTTCAATTAATTGAAAAAATTTCTCTTTGTTTCTTTCTTCTAATGTTTGATCGACTTCACGTAAAATTTGATCTCTTCTAAAATCTCGGATAGCCTTATTTAATACCATTTTAGCAAATATAGAATCGAGGATATCCATACGGATGGGCTGCGAGTCTGTTGGGTGCTTTTCGATATAAATCAACTCCTATCCTTTCCTCTATTATAACAAATTCTAGCAATGTATCAAAATTTCATTGAGATATGCGCTGTTGTGCAACGGCTTCGTATTCTGATTCTAGTTCTTGAAGCGTAAGCTCATATAGCTGCTTATTTCCTTTTTTATAAACCCCTGCATCCAGCAATAAATCAATCATTGATGTTTTTTTACATTGTATGTGAGAGTAAGCTTGTTTTGTCATCGTTACACCGCCTATTTTACACTTAAAAATGAAATGATTTCTCTATCTTTCACGACCTTTCTTTATCATACGGCCCGTCCTTTAGCTTACTGTGAAGAAAATGTTAAATTTATGTAATAATGCATAAAAAGAGGCCGGGACATAACTAAATGAATCCAACCTAAAGACGAACAAATGAGATACATGAGCTGAACCGCTTATGACACCGCCGTTGATTTCCATGCAAGGCTTCGCCTTGCCCTTCAATCAACAGCTGGAAGGACGAAACAGATGAAGCTGTATTCACCCTAAAAAAAACGAACCACTCATCAAACTAGTTGATCAATGGTTCGTTTTTCACTTGGGCTAAAATACTTTTGTCCCAGCCTATTAGTTCTTCTATTAAAAATCAAAATTGTCCGGATCTGGACCTACTCGGTGATTTTGATTTAATCCATCAATTTTGCTTACATCTTCAGCATCCAATTCAAAATCAAACACAGATGAATTTTCAACAATACGGTGCTCTTTTGTTGATTTTGGAATCGTTACAACTCCGTTTTGCAGATCCCATCGCAGAATGATTTGAGCAACTGATTTACCGTGTTTTTCAGCAATTTCTTTTAACACATCGTTATCTAGCAATTCTCCTTGCATAAGCGGAGACCATGCTTCTAGCTGAATATCGTGTTTTTGACAAAAAGCATGCAGCTCTTTTTGCGTCAAACGAGGATGATACTCAACTTGGTTAATAACAGGCTTAACGTCTGTATCTTTCATTAAGTCTTCTAAATGATGAATTTGAAAATTACTTACACCTACAGCTCTTACTTTTTCTTCTTTATAAAGCGTTTCTAATGCTTTCCACGCTGCTTTATACTTACCTTCTACCGGCCAGTGAATTAAGTATAGATCCAAATATTCTAAGCCAAGCTTTTGTAAGCTTGTTTCGTAAGCAGCCAGCGTCTCTTCATAGCCTAAATCTGCGTTCCAAACTTTTGATGTAACAAAAATGTCTTCGCGTGAAAGACCTGCTTCTTTTAGACCTTGGCGAATTCCTTCCCCTACACCTTCTTCGTTTCCATAAATAGCTGCCGTATCGATGCTGCGGTAGCCTTTGACGATAGCTGTTTTCACCGCGTTCACTAATTCAGGCCCTTCTTCTACTTTAAATACACCTAATCCAAACCACGGCATTTTGACTCCGTTATGAAGTGTTACTGTATCTTGCAAATGATTACTCATTATAAAAAACCCCCTGCTAATTTCTTTACATTTGTTATTATGAAACAGAAAAAAAGAAAAAGATAGAACCCACTTTAAAGTAAGTTAGGCACTTCAAAGTTCTAAGGTAACTTTTTAGTAACCTTCTATCCCACTTAAAAATCCCTAAAAAAAGAATCCTCCGCAGAGAATTCTTTTTTGTTTTTATTTAACGTTTATATTGACTGCTGAACTTGTATTTCCAGCGGCATCTTTTGCCGTCACAGCCAGCTTTACGCCTGCTTTTTGTTTTGGAATAGTGACTTTAAACTGTCCTTTGCTATCTGCTTTGCCCGATGCGATCAGCTTTGTACCACTTTTAATCGTAACCACGGCATTCGCTTCCGTTTTTCCAGAGATAAAGGTGGACAAAGACGTAACGGCATTCACTGCCGGAGGTGCCGGCGGGGTTGTGTCTTGCACTTTTACAATTTTATACGGGCTGTACCCTACTTTATTTTGCAGCACGGCCGTTACTTCTGTTCCTGCTTTTTGAGCAGGAATTTTCACGCTGAACTTGCCGTTTCCATCAATTTTTCCACTCGCAATAATTTTTCCGCCTACTTTAATATAAATAGACGCATTTTTTTCTCCTGTTCCCGTTACCGCTGTACTTTTTTCAGTAAGCGTATTAACGGTTGGAAGTGCTGGTTTTGTCTGCGCGGCACTAACTGTTACAAACGCATTGGAGCTGTAGTTATTGGCTGCATCTTTTGCAATAACAGCTAATTTTGTAGCAGCAGGCTGCTTTGGAATGGTGATGCTGAACGTTCCATCCGATTTTGCATTTCCTTTGCCAATTACTTTTTTGTCAATTTTCACATGCACTTCTGCGCCCGCTTCTGTGCTTCCTATTACGACTGTATCTTGATTGCTTACAGCGTTTACTTTTGGTGTAACGGGTGCTGTTTTATCCTGCACGATTACGGTTACAGCTGGACTTACCCCCGCTGTGTTTCCAGCCGTTACAGACAGTTTGCTTCCTGCTTTTTGTTTTGCAATCGAGATGCTGTATGTTCCTTTAGCATCCGCTTTACCAGCTGCAAGCTGAAGACTTCCGTTTTTAATGATAACCGTCGCGTTTGCTTCTGCTGTACCCGTAACGGCTGTACTTCGATCACTCACTTCATTAACTGTCGGTTTTACCGGAGCTTTTTGCTTTGCTGTAACGGTTATAGTCGATACAGTACTGCTATTTCCTGCTACATCTTTTGCTTGTACGCTTAGCTTTGTATTCGCTTTTTGCAGAGAAATGGCAACAGAAAACGCTCCGTTTGCACCTGCTTTAGTCGTTCCCACAGTTGTTGTTCCCACTTTTACAGTAACCGTCGCATTTGCTTCTGCTGTACCTGTAACTTTTGTATCTTGATCACTTACTGCGTTTACTTTTGGCGCAGCTGGTGCCGTTTTATCCTGTACGGTTACCGCAGTGGCTGAACTTGTTCCCCCTGCATTTTGAGCCGTTACAGACAGCGTGCTTCCTGCTTTTTGTTTTGCAATTGAGATGCTGTAATTTCCTTTGGCATCTGCATTGCCTGCTGCAAGCTGAAGACTTCCGTTTTTAATGATAACCGTCGCATTTGCTTCAGCCGTTCCTTTGATCATTGTGTCTTGATCACTTACTGCATTTACTTTTGGTGCAAGCGGTGCTTTTAACGTAGATTTAACCGCAAAAGAAGGAGCTTGACTTTCGTTTCCTGCTTTATCTTTTGCACTTACCGCTATTGTTGTTCCACCTATTTGTACTGGAATTGAAACAGTAAATGTACCGTTACCATCCGCTACTGCAGAGAACGTTGCATCGCCTGCTTTTACCGTCACGGCGGCGTTTGCTTCTGTTACGCCTGTTACGGTCGTATCTTGGTCACTTACTTCATTTACAATTGGAACAGAAGGCGGCGTTTGATCGGTTACGGTCACTACTGTGGCCGTGCTTTCATTTTCAGCTGCATCTTTAGACGTTACCGATACTTTTGTATCTGCTGGCTGCTTGGCAATCGTAATTGCAAATTTTCCAGCTTCGTCAGCAAGACCTGTTCCAATTACTTCATTTTCCACTTTTGCAATAACAGAAGCATTTGGTTCTGTCACGCCCGTAAGCGATGTTTGATTGTCTCCTAGTGCATTAACTGAAGGTGCATCAGGCGCAACCGTATCTTTTGGTGCTTCTTGCTCCTGCTCTTTTCGCGGATATTTAGTTGTATAAAAACTTAAAAGAGTAGTGGTTGGATAATAAAAATCTAAAATTTCACGATAGTCTTTTCCTATGCTTGCCATTTTTTGAGCACCGTATTGACTCATTCCAACACCGTGTCCATTTCCTTTACCATTAAAAGTTGTTGATGTGCTTGTTTCATTTGTTTCCGTTACAAGCAGACTAAGCATCGCACGGCTGTTTAACATCGATTTTAGCTTCGTCGATGTTAAATCCTTTAATTCCAAATGATGAACCACTAGTTTTTGCGAACTGTCTACATCTCCTTTAACGAGGTAGTCCACTGTAATTGCACCTTTCGTCACACGGCCTCCTGATGAAGGAGCATAAAAGCTCACCTTTGGAATAGACGTAATTTTAATGGTTTTACCAGGATGCTTATTGGCTACTAACCATGACTTCAAATTATCCGTAACGGTTTTATCTTTTTCAGAAACCGTATTCCACCAAGCGCTATAGTTAGCTAAATCTTTTCCTGTTAAATCAATTTGCGTTTTTTGAATAGCTAACGTCCACGGTGTCTGCTTATCGTATGGATCTTCTTTCACCGGGAAATAAGAAAGCTGAGTTCCTCCCCAAGCGTTGCTGTTTGATTCGGTTCTTCCGCCGTTGCTTGATGAGAACACGGCGTTGATTAATTTATTGTTGTAGGTGACTACTTGTCCGAATGTCTGATCTACTGCTTGGTTTGTACTGTCGTACCACGTATAGCCACCGTACACTTGATAGCTTACCGTGTCATTGATTACTTTTCCTGCATAGCTCATTGCGTATGTTCTTGCTGCTACCGCCTGAGTTTTTAAGGCTTGCAGATTCCAAGATGTATAGACTTCATTTGGCACAACGCCTTTTAAATAGTCTTCAATCGGGAGCGTATTAACAGGTCTGACGTACGTTCCTTTTTCATTTGTAAACGCAACGTCCCCTAAGTACTGTCTGCCGTTAATAGATACGGGATTTTTATAAAGAGACGGTGTAATTTCAAAGCTTGTAAATTCACCTAAGACAGTGCTTCCTTGTTTTAAAGTGACACCTTGAGTTGTTGCTGTTACCGTATACTCTGTATTTGCATTTAAGACCAAATCCGAGTTTTTAATAGTGTATAAATAAGACGGCTTAATTGTAATTGCATGATGATCTCCTAAATAGTTTACTAATTTTACAGACACAACTGGTTCTACCGTTTCAGCTTTCACGCTAGCAAGCGGCGTGAATTGAAACAGCAGTACGCTTAGTACTAAAGCAAATGCCGTTAACTTTCTCATCTTGTTCCCCCATTTTCATATACTGCCTAACGCATTTTAATATCACTCGTTATATCGACACAGTTCTATAAAAATTAAAGCATTTTACCTAGTTTTCTTTTCTGCTCGTCCATTTTTTTGTCGAAAAAACGCTTCTTTATATCATATGAACGACAAAAAAACGTGTGACATAAATCAAATGATTTAGTCACACGTTTTTATAGGTCTTTTCACCCTTTATTTTTTCAATTCTTCATATGCCACGATACCGTCTGCAACATGATTCATCAGCTTTGTAAGGTAAGCCTGATCAGACAGGTTCCGGTCTTCTTCTGGATTCGTCATATACCCCAGTTCAACTAGCGTTACGGGTACAGTCGACCAGTTAAATCCTGAAAGATCACTGCGATAGCGAATGCCGTCCACTTCGACAAACTGATCTTTTTTCACCTCTGTCAGAATAGCTTGAGATGCCTGTAAACTGCTTTGGTAAATAGACTTCGTATAGGAATTATCTTCTGTAGGAGTGAGCACAGAAAATCCTTTTACAGAAGTATTTTCAGAACCATCTGCATGGATACGTACGTGCAGATCAGCTTTTGAATTATTCGCAAGCTCCGCTCGTTCCCGGTTGCTGATATCTACATTATCAGAACTTCGAGTAAGCTTTACGGTTATTCCTTTTTCTTCGAGCAGCTGTTTTAATATCATAGAAGCTTCCAACGTCAGCTTGTATTCCGGCTTCTTGGTCACTACGCCTGATGTGCCTCCGGAAACCTTTATTTTTGTTTCTGCTGATCCCGGTCCGATTGGCTCTTTCTCCAGGTTAGCTTGAGATTGATGACCAGGGTCAATGTAGACTAAAAAAGAAGGAGGATCCGCTTTTTCAGGCATGTTGTTTTTTACATTTTTCACTTCATTACCTGCTTCATGAGGCTGTACTGCTTGGAACTGTGAGATCGGCTGCTTCACTCTTTCTCCCTGCGCATGAGCTTTTGGTACATTTCCGCTAACGACGGCTTTCTCTGTTTGACCTTTCATCATAAAGAAAAATGAGAGTACTGCTACTATTGCAACAATACCTATTCCATAACTCCATACTAAGCGCTTCATCTTCGCTCACCAGACTTTCGAATAGAGTGGGATATTCCTTATGTTAAAGTACAAAATGTGTTAACGTTATTATCTCATAGAATATGGATTTTTTTGTATAAAACGTTAAAAATAATATCGGCAATATGTTATGTATATGCAAACAAAAACAACACTACATAACGTAGTGTTGTTTTCCAAAAAAATGACGGATGGTTAAATCCGTTTTGCACCAATATAACGTGCTTTCCAGTAGCTGTTGCTAAGAGATGTAATCGTCACGCCTTTAGATGTAGAAGCTTGAAGAAACTGATTATTTCCTAAGTACACGCCTACATGTGAAGGACCTTTTTTATACGTTTGAAAGAAAACTAAATCTCCTTTTTGAAGCTTTGCTTTTGAAACGCTTGTCCCTACTCGATACATTTGTTCCGTTGTGCGCGGAAGTGTTTTTCCAGCTTTTTTGAAAATGTATTGAATAAATCCCGAGCAGTCAAAACCTTTTGTTGTTGTGCCTCCCCATTTATAAGGAACACCCATTAATTTCTTACCAGTAGCAATAGCCGTGTCCTTGTATGAATATGACGCTGCTTCTACTGTTTGAGCAGGTGCAATAAACGGACTGGCTCCGCTAAATAAGACTGCCGCTGCCGTTATAGACCCAATGATGGCTTTTTTCATTTTTCTCCTCCATTATGTAACCGAACGTTACGTTTCTATGAACTTATTTTTCAATATGTTCGGTTTAATTATAATGAAAAAAGCCTCAAAAACTATTACGCTATGATTAAATAATGTTACAAAATGGTTACTTAGGAATTTTTATCTTTAGATATGTATAAAAGAGGTTGAGACATACCTAAGTCAATCCAATTTACAGACGAATAAATGAGCTAGTATGAATCGCTTGTTACTCGGCAGTTGATTTCCGTGCAAGACTTCGCTTTCCGCGGGCGGGCGCTGAGCCTCCTCGTCGCGTACGCTCCTGGGGGGTCTCACCTATTCCGCTTTTCCCGCAGGAGTCTTCGTCTTGCCCTTCAATCAACCACTAGAAGCAACTACATAAACGAAAACTACGTTCACAATCACAATGAAAAAATCCGAACGAGTTGGGTTCTCCATTCATCGTTCGGATTTTCCTTCGATTAAAACACTTTTGTCCAAGCTCTTTTTCTTTTACTTTTCTTTTTGCTGTTTCAAAATTAAGTCCTGTTTCGCTTTAGCATCATGATGCTGCGCTAATTCACGTGAAAATTCTTCATTTGCTTGATCTGGAGCAATTTTTAACTCTTTTGGTGTTTGAGGCAGTGACCCTTTGTTGTTATGTGATGATTTGTGATTATTTGCTCTTCCCATGTTGAGACCTCCTTGTATCAATCATTTGTTTTTCATCTTTAGTTACTATTCCCAATTTCCCAAAGCAAATTCAACCGAAAAAAGATTAAGACATAACTAAATAAATCCCATCTAAAGCCGGATAAATTGGATAAATGAGCTGATATGGACCACTTGTTGCACGGGCTTTGATTTCCATACAAAATTTCGCTTTCCGCGGGAATCTTCGCCTTGTTCTCCAATCAACAACTAGAAGCAACTGCACAGATAAAATCTACATCAATATAAAAAAATCCGAACGAATAATCATTCGGATCTTTCTTCAACTACAATGTTTTTGTCCCAGACTCTTTGTTGTTACGATACTTTTTTTGTTACTTCGTTAATATAAGCTTCCTTGTCTTTATCGTTAAATTGACCTTCCCACTTCGAAATGACAATCGCACCAAGTGAGTTTCCAATTACGTTTACCGCTGTACGTCCCATATCTAACAAACGATCGATTCCAGCGATAAATGCAAGCCCTTCTACCGGAAGTCCTACAGATCCAAGCGTTGCAAGCAGTACAACAAACGATACGCCCGGAACTCCTGCAATTCCTTTAGATGTAACCATTAAAATTAATATCAGTGAAATTTGCTGTGTGATGCTCATATCAATACCGTACATTTGCGCGATAAAAATCGCAGCAAGCGCTTGATAAAGAGTAGATCCGTCTAAGTTAAATGAATATCCCGTCGGAATAACAAAAGATGTAATGGCTTTAGGACATCCGAACTTTTCCATTTTCGCAATAATACGCGGTAATACTGTTTCTGAACTTGCAGTTGAAAATGCTAATAGCAATTCATCTTTTAGCACTTTTAATAAGTGGAAGATGTTAACGCCAGCCCATTTAGCTACAAGTCCTAGCACAACTAATACAAAGAAAATCATTGTGCCGTAAGCAACAATTACAAGCTTACTAAGCGGAATCAGAGACGCTAGTCCAAATTTTGATACCGTTACACCGATTAATGCAAATACGCCAAACGGTGCAAACTTCATAACTAAATTCGTTACCCAAAACATCGCTTCTGCCGTGCCTTCAAAAAATCTTAAAACCGGCTTGCCTTTTTCACCGATTGATGCAATTCCAAGTCCAAATAGGACCGAGAAGAAAATAATTGGCAGCATGTCGCCTGCAGCAATTGACTCAAATACATTCGTTGGAACGATGTGAACAAATGTTTCTACAAATCCTTTTTGCTCTGTAGCTTCTGCCGTTGATGTGTAGCTGCTGATATCTGATTTTTCAAGACCGCTGCGGTCCACACCAGTACCAGGGTGAAGCAAGTTAGCTGCTAATAAGCCTACAACAATAGCAACCGTTGTAATGATTTCAAAGTAAAGAATTGTTTTTCCGCCTAATTTACCAAGCTTCTTAATATCACCAACACCCGCAACGCCCACAATGATACTAGATATAACAATCGGCACCACGATCATTTTAATTAAATGAATGAATACGTCTCCAATTGGCTGCAGCACTTCAACTGCTTTAGGATTTCCGTAAAAAATAGCCCCTACAATAATACCTGCAATCAAACCAATTAAAATTTGTCCTGCTAATCCAAGCTTTTTGAACATATCTTTGCACCTTCCTTCTTTTTTCTAACAGCTCAAAGCTGTTTATTTGCACTTAATGTATTCAACAGATACAATTCCATTAAGAACTGTTTATTAAGTAGTTCTTTTATTCATAAGATTACATTATCATAGGCATCACAAAATCTAACAAAAACCTACTGAAACTAACAAAAAAGTTTTTAGAAAATTACAAAATGAAAACGCTGTATTTTTTTACTACAGCGTTTGTTTAACTTCATAATAGAGCATTTGGATAAATTTTTTTACGTTTATACGACTCGGAGTGCTGCTTTTTCCCGTGCCTTTTTCTATATCTCTCATGCGCTGATGCACCATTGAAAAATCGAAAAACTTAGAAGCATAATTTTCAAATTTAGGATTAAAGAAGTCAACCATGCCAAGAGAGGTCAAATGATTTAAAGACTGATAAATAGCTCTTCTTACTCGCTGCTCAGCTGCTTTCATTTCTTTTTGCAGCACGTCTTCTGAAAAAGATGAACCAAGCTTTCTCACGGTAATTTTCTCAAAAATTTCTTTGAGAGAAGGAAAATGCTGTTCATACATCGTGCTTTTTTCCGTTTGATGCAAGTAATTGATGATTTCAATCAAATCTTTACTTCCGCTTTCCCCTAAAATCCCAAGTTCTCTTAAAAGAAACCTGCACGCCTCTGCCGGATCGCTTTCTTTTTTACCAAAAGAAGGCGTTTTTTGCTGATTTCCTACATTAAGTACGGTATTTAACGATTCTTGAATTTTCTCCATTGATTGTTGAACATGAATTCGTTCAATTACTTTTTGAATGACCATGAGCACTTCCATACGATTAAGCGGCTTCGTGATATAGTATTCAATGCCAAGCGAGTAGGCTTTTCCAATCAAATCTTTCGTTTCTACCTGTGACATCATAATAATTTTCCCTTTAAAACTATCCTTTATTTTGCGCACGGTTTCGATTCCGTCTTGAATCGGCATTAATAAATCAATAAATAAAATATCGATCTGCTGCAATAAAGAAACTTGATCATTTAACACGATCCCGTCTTCTCCTTCTCCTATAACCTCCCCTAGATCATTATCTTCAATAATTTCGGCTAACATTGAACGAAAGACTTCGTCATCATCTATGATATAAAATCGCATATTAGTCCTTATCCCCCATTAACGTAGAAATAGGTAAATCTATAGCAAATTGAACACCGGGGCTTGGAGACAGATTAACAAATTGAATATTCCCTCCCAGCTGCTCGGTCATTTGCTTAACGTAGACAAGCCCAAGACCCGTAGAAGGCGTTCCGTCCTTTGCATATTTGGATGTAAATCCCGCTTTAAAAATAAGACGTTCATGCCTTTTTTTCACTCCGGGACCGCTGTCTCTTACATACAATAAAATGCGGTCTTCTTCTCGACATACGTCGATAATAATCGCGCCTTCTTTTTCAATCGCTTCGACCGCATTCGTTACTAGGTTATTAATTAATGATAAAAACAAGTACACATGATAGCGAGGATGCTCTCCTAAAATCGAATATGAAAAATGAATATCTTTTGCTAACATCGCCGCATATTTTTCGTTGCTGCGCATCACGATTTGAAGCAGACTTTCGATTTCCATATACTCAGAAAATTCTTCTTTTGTAATGACCTTGGACAGCCCTGCTGATATCCGCTGGTTGTCTTTTTTAATATCATGTACTTCTCCTGCAATTTGTAATGCTTTTTGGCTAAAATCGTGCAGTGAAGTAAGCTGGTGGGTATCCGCTTCGTGTAATTCTTCATACAAATCATACGACTTTTTCGTAATTCTCTCAGCGTCCTGCAGCGTTTTTTTCAAATGAATGGATTCCTCATATAAATTTGAAAGCACAACAAGCAGCTGATCATTTTTTTGAGAGATTTGTCGTTCTCTCAGCTGCCCCTCGTAAAGTTTGATCATGCTAAATAGGCATAAAACAAAGAAACTTCGAAAGACGCCTACAATAAAAATCTGCATGAACTCCGGAAACACAATATGATGATGAACCATTACATACATAAAAAACAATTCCATCCCGCCTGAAACCGTTTCGATGATGATGCTCCATATGCCAATAATCCACGGCTTTGAATGAAAATCGTTAATTTTAAACCAAGAAAAAGCAATGGCATAAACAAGATAATAAATCCCCGCTGAACACCTAATCTGCAAAGAATGCAGAAAATCAAATGATTCGTAGCTATACCAGTCAAGCCACATCCGAAAGCCCACTATAGCACTCGCAACTAAAATACCTGGTATAACAGGAGATACCTTTCTTAAAAGCAGCAGTGAAAAGAAAAAAATGGGCACAGCAAAGCTAACTCTATACGTATCATGAAAAGGATAATATTTAAGCTCTCCTGCTAGCGGCACAACGACTATCATCACCAGAATAAGTAAAACATCTTTTTTTACTACCGTATCAACTTTCATCGTTCACTTCCTGCACTTTTTGAACATAAGTATATAGTTTAGCAATCTAAAAGACAATCGCTCTTCCCCATATTTTTTACATTCCTACTTCCATTTATAAATATAGCCCATATATAAACAGTTATTTATTCTCTTTCATTATTCTCTGTAGTTTTTTAGATTTTCTTGTTTTATTTTGTAATTTTTGTTGTATAGTAGAAGTACCTTTTAAAATGTGAGGCTGTATCACAACTATTCAATTATTATTACATCACCTGATAGCTACACTAAAAAGGAAAACTATTATTTATAGGGGGAGCTTATTTTACAATGTGGATCATTACCGTTTACTCGAAAAACCAAAGTCCGACTATGTTTGAATTTGAATCAGAGGTAGAGGCGAAAAAGACATTTCAGGAGATTAAAGGGTGTAAGATCCTATCGGAAGTTATTTACTATAACGACCGAGTTCCCGCTTTAGCGTAAATCAGTTGATGTAGGAAATTTTACAAATTATCGGTTAAAAGCCACGTAAAGGGCCAAAGGATGATTCTATTCCTTTGGCTCTTTGCTGTTTGATTAGAAAAAATGAGACTGAAACATAATGAGATGAATCCAATCGAAAGACGAACAAACGGGAGACATGAGCTGAACTGCTTGTGACACCGCAGTTGATTTCCGTGCAAGACTTCGCTTTCCGCGGGCGGCCGCTGAGCCTCCTCGTCGCTTGAGCTCCTGTGGGGTCTCACCTGTTCCGCTTTTCCCGCAGGAGTCTTCGTCTTGCCCTCCAATCAACTGCTAGAAGGGTCTAACGTTGACCTAACAAAAAAAACGAACCCCCAATCAAACGTGTTGATTAATGGTTCGTTTTTCACTTCGTCTAACATACTTTTGTCCCAGCTTCGTTTTGCTTTGTGAGCATACTGACTGCCCACATTACGATAAAGTTGACAAGCAGCGCAATAAATCCGACATTGATATCCTTCATTTGCTGAGGCAGTGACGGAAATAACGTCCCAATAGTAGATCCGCTGATTGTAATATAGGCTACTACAATAATTCCAGCAACAATCCCCCACGCTGCTCCTTGTTTCGTTACAAAGTTATTTTTCTTCAAACTGAAAAGCAGAGATGGAAACAGCTGTGTCATTAGGCTATAGCCCATTAAAATAATTGTTGACAGCGTCGTTCCTCCGTTTAGCGTAAAGTAAACGGAAATGAGAGCCACAACGGGTACAAAGCTTTTCGCTAAACGGGCAATACGCCCTTCGCTTGCTTGAGGAGCAAACGGTTTGTATATGTTTTTAGCCAGCAGCGTTGATGCACTCATTAACAGCATCGATCCCGGCACAAGCGCTGTCAGCAAACCCGCTCCTCCTATAATTCCAATAAACCAAGGATCAAAGGTTTGGATTGAGATCCGTAATAGGGCAAGATCCACGTCTCCTCCGCTTAAACCAGGAACTTTTAAAATAGCTGCAAATCCAACAAAAAATACAAAGAGCAGCATCAGCGTATAAAGAGGACTAATGATTGCATTTTTACGAAATACCTTTGCATTTTTCGCTGTATAGCTTGAACTAAACACCTGCGGCCACATATAAAACCCAAGTACTAGTAAAATAACGGTCGAAATAAACCACGAGACGCTTAATCCTTGCTCAGGAAACTTTAAAAATCCCGGCTTCGCTGTATTCACCGCTTCAAACATTGGCCCGTATCCTCCGTAATAATGAAAAGGTAAATAAATGCCTAAAAACCCAATTACAGCAAGCATCATAATGTCTTTAATAACGGCCGTCCATGCAGAACCGTGGATACCGGATATCATAACATACAGCGTTAAACTGATAGCTCCCATCCAAATGGCTGCCGGCATTGAAATGGCACCGTAGGATGCTTGTGATACAATAATCCCCAATCCTTTTAACTGCACAACGATAACAGGAATGACAGCAATCACTCCTACAGCAGCTACAAGCACACCAAGGTAAGGGCTTTTATATTTGCTTACAAAAAAATCAGGCTGCGAGACGAGCTTATGATCTCTTGCATACTTCCAAATAACAGGAAGAAGCCAGTATGATAAGACATATGATAAGCTAATATAAATTAACACATAAAGTGCAGGAGCTCCTTTTCCATAAGCCCATCCGCTTCCGCCTAGAAACGAAAATGTTGTATAGATTTCTCCGGCCATCAGCACAAACACTAAAACAGCCCCGAAACCGCGTCCGCCTACCGTCCACTGCTCCAAGTTCATATCCTTGCCTTTGGTTGATCGTATGCCAAGAAAAATAGCTGCCACTAAAAATAGTAAAATAATAATAAGTGCACTATTCATTCTTCTTCCCCTTCCCGATTTCTGGGATCAAGCTTGTACATAACCCCTAAAATAATGGACGTAAGCACCACCCATATCACCATCCAAAACATATTGAACGGCATACCGAGAACAAACGGAGTGACTCGGTTAACAAAAGGGAGAAAACCTAATATGCCTACGAACGGAAGGACAGACAAAATATAGATAAATTTCATGACTAAACTCCTCCGACTTTCTAAAACTAACTTCTTTATATTATCACATATTCCGTGTATTCAATGAAGGAATGCTTGCGTTTAAGCTGAAATAATCTCCAAAAGATAAAATATTCTGTACTATTTTACAAAAATACTGTTTTAATTTTTCTGAATAAATAGTATAATTTCTTCTTATAGTTCGCAGGAGGTATCGTACAGATGAAAACAATAGAGAAAATCAGTACATTTGCAGGAAAAACATTTACGCTTTGGGTTATTTTAATTTCCGTTATTGCCTACTCATTCCCAGAGCATTTTGTATGGATTGGAAAGTACATCGTTCCGCTCTTAGGAATTGTCATGTTTGGAATGGGATTAACGCTGTCAGCATCTGATTTCAGCGAAGTATTTCGAAGACCGAAAGAAGTAGCACTAGGCGTGGTGGGACATTTTATCATTATGCCGCTTCTCGCATTTGGTTTGGCGATTGGCTTAGATTTACCAAAAGAAATAGCAGTGGGCGTTATTTTAGTAGGCTGCTGTCCAAGCGGCACATCATCAAACGTAATGGTCTTTTTGGCTCGAGGAAACGTTGCGCTCGCAGTTGCTATCGCTTCTGTTTCAACCATTTTAGCACCGATTGTTACACCGCTTCTTATTTTATTATTTGCAAGCAAGTGGGTCGATATTGATATCATGTCTCTTATTATTTCCATTATACAAGTTGTCATCATTCCCCTTGCTCTTGGATTTACAATCAAAAAGTTTTTTGGAAAAGCTGCAGAAGCAAGTTCCAAAGCTCTTCCCCTTGTTTCAGTAGTCGCGATTGTCTTGATTGTATCTGCCGTTGTGGCAGGAAGCCAAGCACAGCTTGCTAAAACAGGCGGTATCATTTTTGCCGTAGTTGTTCTTCACAACATTCTTGGTTTCACAATCGGCTTCTTCTTTGCCCGCTTATGCGGAATGGATCTAGCCAAACAAAAAGCAGTGGCAATGGAAGTTGGCATGCAAAACTCAGGGCTCGGCGTCACCATTGCTTCCACTCACTTTTCGCCGCTAGCCGCTGTCCCAAGTGCCATCTTCAGCGTCTGGCACAACATCTCAGGCTCAGTTCTTGCCTTTATCTTTAGCAAACTAAAAGACAAAAACCAGCCTTCGTCTGATAAAAAAATGGCTGGGTAATACAATAAACCTATAAGGGAAGCACAAAAAACTTTTACCTAGGCGAATGCCACCAACCCCGCAAGGGGGGCGGCATTCGCTTAGGTATAGAAAAAAGAGACATGGCGCTTTTGCCATGTCTCTTTTTTCCACATCGATTAAAAACTATTAGCCTCTTCCTGCTTGGAAAGAAGGGTATTTCGTCATACCACCATCAGCAAATAATGTAATACCTGTTACATAGCTTGCTTGTGATGATGCTAAGAATGCTGCAACTGCTGCTACTTCTTCTGGTTTACCGATGTAACCCATTGGAATCATGCTTTCTACGTCTGCACGTTGTACAGGATCTGCAAATTTCTCTGCGTTAATTGGTGTGTTCATCGCACCTGGTCCAATGTTATTTACGCGGATACCTTTTGGCGCATATTCAAGAGCCAATGTTTCCGTCATTAGTTTCATACCGCCTTTACTTGCTGCGTAATGAACAAATAATGGCCAAGGAATCATTTCATGAACACTAGACATGTTAATAACGTTTCCTTTAATGTCGTTTTCAACAAAATATTTGATTGCTTCACGGCTTCCTAAGAATGCACCTGTTAAGTTTGTATCAATAACTTTATTCCAGTTGTCTAAAGATAACTCATGAGAAGGAACTGGGTTTTCAACACCAGCGTTATTAATCATAACGTCTAATGTACCGAATTCTTTAATAGCTGTTTGAACAAGGTTTACAACATCTTCTTCTTTTGTTACGTCGCCTTGAACGATGATTGCTTGTCCGCCTGCTTCTTCTACTTCTTTTTTCGCATCTAAAGCTTCTTCTTCATTGTTGTAATAGTTAATAACAACTTTTGCTTCTTCTTGACCGAAACGAACAGCCATTGCGCGTCCTAAACCTGTTGATCCACCTGTAATTACAACTACTTTATCTTTTAAATCTGTATACATCATAAAATCCTCCTAGTGTTTTCATTTATTCATACATACTATCATTAACTTTTACGTAAACGTTAACTTTTAGCCATTCCGAGGAATACGCCACCTAAAATGATGAGCACAATACCAATCGTAATTGAAATAAGCTGACGCTTTGTTTTCTTTTCTCCAAGTAAGAAGATACCGCCAAGCGTTGAAATAACGATTCCCATTTGTGATAATGAGAAGCTTGTTGCAACCCCTACTTTAGGTTGAGAAATAAATAAGAACATATTACCAGCTGCCCAAATGAGGCCTGGAATAATGTTGCGAATTGCGTATTTATTAAACGGTTTGTGTTTATAAGTAAGTATAAGTCCACCAATTAACATACCAATTGCTTGTGGGAATAGTGCCGACCAGCCGTCTACATTAAATAAACGAGCGACAACTACATACACTAAGTATCCAATTGTTGAAATAATAAGGGTAATGATCCCTTTTTTGAATTGTCCAGATTGCTCTGGGTTTTTTTCGCTTTCTAGTGATGTTAGCACGATACCAATAACAATGAAAATAAGAGCTAACACGCCTAAAATAACGGTTGTTGTTGTTGACCACTCGTGAAACACGATAACACCGAACAGCGATGTCGTCACAAGCTGCATACCAGTTGAAATTGGCATGGTTTTTGAAACACCAATATAATCAATCGTTTTCAACTGATTACTTTGCCCAACTGCCCAAAATAATCCCGAAACGATTCCGACAATAAAAATAAGCGGCGTCAACACTGGATGAACTACGAAATAAATAACGGCTGAAAAGATCAGCGCACCAATTGTAGTCCCAAGCGTTTGACTGTAAGGACCTCCGCCCAATTTAACGTTAAACAGGACAATACTTCCCCAGAAAATCGCAGGAAGAATAGCCAAAAGGATATCCATTTGATACTAACCTTCTTTCTCAAACTCTTGATGTAATTGTAAATTTAAAGTACCTTTTACTTAACTAGGTAACTTTATGTAACCAATCTTAGACCTTTTTTCTTGATACGTCAATAATAATATGTCGATTTTGTGACTTTTTTTAAAAACTTTACAATACAGCGTTTCCAAGCTACTGAAAGTTTTGAAAATAAAAAAAGATAGCCTTTTCATTATCCAAATGCTAGTATATAATAACATTACAAGAGTTACTTTTAATATCCTATATACGATAAAGTAGGTGGCATGAATGAATGAATTTGATGAGTTATGTCCAAAAGTGTGGAAAACGTTTGATATAATAGGAAAAAGATGGAACGGGTTAATTATTTATGTCCTGATGAGCGGTCCTAAACGCTTTAGTGAAATTCACAGCAGCATTCCCTCTTTAAGTAAACGAATGTTAACCGAACGAATGAAAGAGTTAGAAGAAGAAGGCATTGTAATCCGGCACGTTATTCCTGAACGTCCGGTTCGTATTGAATATATCTTAACTAAAAAAGGATCAGAGCTTGGTACGATCTTAGGCCCCGTCAGCAAGTGGGCAAAAACATGGATAAAATAAAAAAGCCTCTTTGGAGGCTTTTTTTACGTTTGGTAGAGGATATAATTATTTTTCCCTTCTCTTTTTCCTTTATATAACGCATCATCTGCATTTTTTAATAATGAAGCAGCCGATTCCCCGTCTTCTGGATAAATAGAGACACCGATGGTAGTTGTTGTGCACAAACAATAGCCTCGTACATTCCAGCTTTGCTGAAGAGATACGTGAATTCGCCTAGCAATTTGTTCAATTTCTCGTCCATTTGTTACGTTTAAAATAATGATAAACTCATCTCCGCCCAAACGATAAATGCGATCGCCTTTCCTCACACAGCTTTTTAACCTCTTCGTGTATGCTTTTAGAAATTCGTCGCCTATATGATGGCCATATTCATCGTTAATCTGCTTAAAATTATCACAGTCGAGAAACAAAAGCGCAAAAAACTCATCGCTTTTTTGCTTCCCTTTTTCAATTACTTTGTTTAACTCTTTTAATAACATCGCCCGGTTGGGAAGACCTGTTAAACTATCGTGAGTGGCTTCAAAATGAAGTTTATTTTCTAGCGCTTTTTGTTCTGTAATATCATTATGAATCGAGACATAATAAGTAATATTTCCCTCTATATCTTTTAATGGCACAATTGTGTTCGATACCCAGTATAACTGATTATGCTTCGTCCACATTTCAAGCTCGCCTCGCCATACTTTTCCGCTTTTTATTGTCTCACGCAGCTCAGAAAGGTCATGACGAAGCCCTGCATCTCGATAATACTTCCCCAATAAATCTTCTTTTTGATAATCTGAATAACGTATATACATATCGTTTATATACGTGATAGTTCCATTTGCATCTAGAATCATAACGCTAGCTGATTCATCAAGCGCATATTTTATATTTTCAAGTTCTTTCATTGTATAAGCCAGCTGTTCTTCTGCTTCTTTTTGAGGCGTAATATCGTGTAAAATTGCGTAAGCACCAACCGTTTGATTATTTACTTTGACAGGAATGGTTGTAATGTACACGTGCTGTGCGGAATGTTGACTTCTACGAAGTGTTAGCTCTGTGCTGTAGCTGATTGCTTCATATACATTCCAAGACTTGTAATTACAGACTCCCAGCCTTTTAGCAATATCTCGGTAATTTTGGTGCAGCACATCGCTTGCAGAAAGATGAAGCGTTTCTAAGAATGCGCTGTTAATATTTAAAATCGTACCGTCCATATCCAGCATACAAACTGCGTGGTGGTGATTTGTAAACAGCGACTTGTACCACTGTTTACTTTCAATAAGCTCCAGTTCTAACTTTTTAATCGGTGTAATATCTCGGTAAATCACCGAATAGGCGACCAGTTGATTTTGATCATCATAAATCGGTGAACAGCTGACAGATACACACACGCTTTCGCCGCTTTTGGTGTACCTGACTGTTTCATAAGGAAGCAGCGTCTTACCATTTTTTAATTCTTCGATTAATTTAAGGTTTTCTTTTCCCTCTTCTTTTGATACGATGTCCATCTCTTGACGGCTTTTTCCTATAACTTCTTCTTTTCTCCACTGAAATAGCTTTTCAAATGCTCCATTGACTGTTAAGACCTTCTCATTACAATCAGCAATTAGAATGGCATCTACCGTGTTTTCTAGAAACGCATTGAGTAAACGCGTGCTCTCTTCCTGCGTTTTTTTATAATGAATTTCTTGAGCCATGACAAGGACATGTGAAGGGGCCGTCGCTTGATTAAAAAGAGGGGTAAATGTTACTTCATATGCATGCCGGTCGGGCTGAAAAAGCTGTATGTATTGATATTGAATTGGTTCTTTCGTGGCAATAGCTTTTTCACAAAGTGTGTAAAAAAGCAGATTTTCTTCTTTATTGATTATCTTGTCTTCCATTTTTTCAAAGAATTGCTGAGCTGCTTTGTTACATTTTTTATAATATAGATGATGTTTTTCTTGCTGAATTAAAATAACAGGCTGCGGCATATTCATAAAATAAAATTGGAATATCCCTTCACTATACATACTAAATATCCTCCATCTGCCTTCGAACTTTCATTGAACCTTTTATTTCTATATGTAATTCACTCATTATTCCAAAAAAACACGTCTGCTTCACCCCATAAAACCTCATAATTTTTTAATAATTTTAGATACCTATATCATCTTTACGTCTAATTACCTATTTATATATTAGGATACATCATCTATTTAGTGAAGGATATGTTTTAGGAGTGCAGAAGCCTTTCTCGTCTGAATAAACTGCGGTACTTATTATAAGTTAAGTAGGAAGAGATCGACTGCGGCGTGCCCAGCAAATAGCCCTGAGCAGCATGTAGGTTTAACGAAATCGCTGCGGCTAAATCTTTATCTCGTTCAACGCCTTCTAAAATGAGATTCGTATGCGGATAATAGTTAACAAGCAAATCAATCAGATCTTTCTTTTGCTTGCAGTCGGCTAGCCCTTCAGCATAGCTTCGGTCCAATTTCATATAGTGAGGTTCGTACATGCTCACTTGTCTCATCGCTGCAGCCCCTGCTCCAAAATCATCAATCGCAATTTTGAAACCGGCCTCTTTCAAACTCATTACTCGGGTAAAAAGAGCAGGCGATTCCCATAAAATCTTTTCATGAAGCGTTTCATTTAACTCCCATACAATGCGATGCTTCGCGTTTTTATAGGTATTCAACAGATACGTTAAAAACAGCTGAAAATGCGGGTGGAGAAGAGTAGAGGAAAACACATTGATAAATAAATCCTCAGATTTCAATACCTCAAACGGAAAGTTCTTTATAGCCCCTTCAATTGCCATCGTATCAAGCTTGTACAAATAATTATGGCATCTTGCCAGTGAAAACAACTCTTCAATTTGCCCTTTTGCGAAAGCTGTGCGCAGCAAAGCCTCAAAACCCAGCGTCTCCCACGAATTCAACGCATAAATAGGCTGATATACAAACTGAAAGTCTTCATACGTCAGTTCCTTTAAAACATGAGCATCCATTCTTTCGTTTAATCACCTTTCGTTTTCAATATACTATTTCTTCCATAACCTAAACTTATAAAAATATATCCTAAAAACAGCTAATTGTCCATTAAAAGTAAGATATTCCATTAGGCGATTTAGGTATTTTGAGACTTGCTGGAGGCTTATGATAGCAACAAAGAAGTGTTTTAGAGACTTTTATGCTTTTGATAGATAGGCTGTAAAAGATGTTTCAAAAAAGAGATTGAGACATAAGTAACTCGACCCATCTAAAGATGAGCAAATTAAATAAAGGGACTAGTATAGATTGCTTGTGACACCGTGGTTGATTTCCGTGCAAGGCTTCGCTTTCCGCGGGCTGCCGCTGAGCCTCCTCGTCGCTTACGCTCCTGCGGCGGGGTCTCACCTGTTCCGCTTTTCCCGCAGGAGTCTTCGCCTTGCCCTCGAATCAACCGCTAGAAACACCTAATATGTGAAATTTACGTTTATCATATACTTAGCACAATAACCTGTTATCGTTGGCTTGTAATCATAGACAAATTGCTCGTACTAATAAATAGACGCTCGTTGGAAAATTAACGATAATAGCCCCTATAAAGCATTACAAAAAAACATTATACCTACAGCTAATATACTAACAGCTAAAGCAAATCTTATAACTTTCTTCATTTAACTCGCTATCTCTTCTTCTCTATAAATCCCCTACTATTTCCCCTCGTTAAAATGAATATTTTTTAGCATTTTCAAAAACCATTTCTTTCTATCCATTTGATTTGTTTCTGTATTTTCTCCTACACTATCGTATATTAATTTGATTACCTTATCAGAGCTTTTATCTGCTACATATGCGACATAAAGGTTGGGTGGATTTTCTTTACTGTCATGTACTATATGTTGGTTAGTACCACGAAAATATGTATAGGCAGAATTATAATAAATTCTTGTATTAGAGGTTTCTAACTGTTTAGGTTTTTTACTGCCTAATTGTTCTTTAAATAAACTCTCTACATAAATTAATTCTGATTTTGTGTCGTTCTCCGAAAATTTAACATTGATAGCGTACGTTTGTTGATCATTTTCGTAGGGTTTAATATAAGCAGCTGACCAATTTTCATATGATTCGCCATTTCTAGTGTAATCCTCGCGGTATTTATGTAAAACTTGATACTCCTCTGGAAACCACATCGTATACTGTCCTGTCTTTGACTTAAACTCATAAAAACCATCAGCTGCTTTTTTATCTTTGTTCAAGAACTTACGTGTAAAGTGATCATCAAAAGCTGGGACATTTGGATAGCGGCTTTCGTTTATCATCCATATTCCACCTATTAAAATAGCAACTCCTGTAATGATTGCGGGAAGGGTCTTCGTACTTTTTTTCATTGCCATACACTCCCTTTATTATTCTTTTGAAATAAACGGGACTTAATGTAAAGTGTTCAACATATAAAAATCCCTCAGACCACTGTCTGAGGAATAGCAGTATGCCTTATGTTAATTCCCTTTCATCCATTGATTCTTTATATCGAATTTCGTACTCTCTCTTATGCATATCTGTAACAGAATGCATAAAACTCATAATATGCTGAAATGATCCAGTATCATACTGCTGAGCTCGTAGCGTATATCCCCGCTCAGCTGCTTCTAATTTACTTTTAACCGCATCCGAAAACTTACCCGTTTGGTTTTCTAAATAGCTTTTAGCATGCCAAAGCTTTTCATTCACTTCTTGATCCTTCTTGATTAACTCTTTAATCCTTTTTGCCTGCTCGCCTTTGAAATCATCACCATCAAATTCAAACGTATATTTACCGCTCGTTGTTCCTGTGTGTGTAAAATCAAACAATTAAATCCCCCCTACTACTTCTTTCATGCTTTTAATATCTGAAGCTACCGATTCGTCTGCTTCCATCATCTTCTCGAAATTTTGAAAGAACGCTTCAAGAAACTTTTGATAGTATGTAACTTCCTCTTGAATAGAAGAAATGATCTTTTCAACAGGAGTAAATACACTATCGTCTAGCGGATCAAACGTTTTGTCAAACGTCACTTTTTCAGCCACACGCTTTTGTCCAAACCAAGCGAGGGTAGCTCCGTCTTTATCTGCCTTTTCCATAAATGACTGGGGAGAAGCTTCTTCACTGGATATCTTCATTTTTAACTTTTTCTTCTCTGCTTCGAAGACTTCATTAATTTCACTATGTAAATACTGCTTTAGCGCATTTAAGTTTGCTTCTTTGTCTTTAATGGCATTAGCACAGTAATAAACAAACTTCTTCATTTGTTCATAATCTAGCAAGATTTCTTCCTGAGATCCTGAATCAAAAACCTGATAATATGTCTTCATAGCATTAGCTTCTGTGTATTTGACAACATAATTAATTCCGTGGAGTTTTGCTTGTTTACTTTGAGATATTCCTTTAATAAGCTGAAATGTTGCTCCAGGGCTAGTAAATGTATTTACCATTACTGCTGCACCTACTCCTATACCTGCTTTAATCTCTCCAAAATGAAGAAAAGGATATCTTTTTACACTCTCAAGATATTGATCACGTGTTTCTGGCAGGCTAAGCAACGTTTCTTGTTTCACATGATCATTAACAAACCCTAAACCGCCTAATGTTGTCTTTACTCCAAGGTTATATCGGAATTGGTCTATCATATATACTGGGTTCCATTTTGCTTCTTTCTGAAAAGGATATTTTCCAATGTTAATCATTTCTTCTTTATCTAAATCTCCAAGCATGGTTACTTTGTTACCTGCATACCAGCTGTTTGGAAAGGATTGAGCATGCATAGGCTCGCCTTTTACCCAGGTATGGCTGATTCTTTTTACTTCTTTTTCATAATAAGTATTAGCTAGAGATATGAGGTCATTTGAAGATAAATGTCTGCTTGCTCCTCTTTTTCGATTTATATATTCTAAGAAGTCTTTATCAAGGTCTTTGAGTTGTTTAACATTTACAGGAGCATCATTCAACCCTCTTATGTTCACAAAGTTTTTAGTTAACAGACCTAATGTAACTATAAGGTGACCACCTAGAGAATGACCATCTCCATACCTTTTAATTTCAATATCTGATCCTTCCACCTTTTTTTCTACCTCATTGTACATCTCTAAAGCATCATTGATTTGCTTGTTACTTTTTCCTGCTCCAATACCTAATGCATCATAAACCACATCACCAAAATCTTTAGATGGTTCTGTTCCTCTAAAGATATAATATATTTCATTAATATGGTGCTTTTTGTCATAAAAATGAATAGCAGCTCCATCGAAACCAGACTTTTTTCCAATTTTCATGTCCGTACTGCTATAAATCTCAAAATTCGGCGGTTCTTTCCCCATAGTTTCTTTATAGATTTCTTTTATTTCTTTCTCTTTTCCTGATAGATCCTTATATTCAAGTTGAGTTAACTTATTTCTTAAACTATTATCTAAAACAGAATGATTAGCCATTGTGTTCATCCTTATTAAAAGTAATGCTCTTTAATATCTTTATAATCCATTTATCTCGTTCTTCTGCTGACTTTTTAGAAAGATGATCATTTGTACTATCAAAATAAAATTCAATTACACGCTCGGAGTTCTTGTCTGCAATATAACCAGCATATGTAGTTGGAATATGTCTATTAAAGTCCGTAATCACCCTTTTATCTGTTCCTTTAAAATATATGTACGCTCTGTCATAATAAATTTTTGTTGTATCTGTCTGTAACTTTTGAGGGCTAGTACTATGAAAACGTTTCTTAAATAAGCTTTCTACATAGACCTTTTCTTTATCGGGATTTTTCTCAGACAACTCAATGTTAATATATCCTTTATGTCCTTCATTGTTATTATTCGAGGCTTTCCAAAATTCATAGTATGTATCGTCTTTAACATAATCTGATGCATCCTCATGTATTAGTTGATACTCCTCCGGAAACCACATCGTATACTGCCCGGTATTCGACTTAAACTCATAAAACCCGTCATCCACTTTTTTATCTTTGTTTAAGAATTTACGTGTAAAGTGATCATCAAAAGCGGGGACGTTTGGGTATCGGCTTTCGTTTATCATCCATATTCCTCCTATTAAAATAGCAGCTCCTGCAATGACTGCAATAATGGTCTTCGTACGTTTTTTCATTGTCGCACACCCTTTTAGTTATGTTATAACCTATGTTTTATACATGTTCGATACTATCATACTTATAATGGGAGAGTCATAAGCAGAACGAATCAAAGAACCATAATTAGGAAGTGGTTATTTTTTACTATCACTTACCCTTTCTATTAAAGAAATAATCACTTCTTTTTTTATCATTGTTACCTTTATTAATGATTTCTCTCAATAAAGAAAACCCCACTTTCAAAAAAGTGAGGTTGATTACATAATATAAGCCATTTACTGAATGTTTCGCTCTTCTTGTGCCAGCACATCAATTTCAGCATCAATCTTTACGCTGTGGGTTTTTCCATCAGGTCCAAGAATCACAATTTCGTACTGCTTGTTAGTGAGAACAATCGATTCGATAATACCTTTATGCTGTCTTAACGCATATGCTTTTGCACGGCTTTTAGTTAAAGGAATCGTTTTTTCTTTCAAAATACTGCCGGTTTCGGCGTTAATTTTTACTTTGTGCTCTTCTCCGTTTAACGTAAGGATATCTACTATATAAATAGGAAGAGTGAGTATTTTACTCAGCGATATGGATTTGACAATGCCTTTATATTCTTTTAATGCGAGAAGCTTTGCTTGTTCTTTCAACAAAAGAGATCGTTTTTCAGAAATCATTTGACGCCATCCTTTCTAGTTTATAAAACGGACTGCTGTTTCAATTTCTTAACGTACCATACCCTATGTATACGTCTACTAACTAGTATAGCGGGCTTGTCTTAAATTTATCTTAATATTACATGAAAGATAGCTGAAGAAAGCTGTTATTCACTGAAAAAACTAGACCTGGTTAGATCTAGCTTCTTATTGGTGAATGTGAATTCTACATTTTTTTCGTTTCGAATCGTTCTACGGCTCTCATTTGTTTGATTGATGGGGATTTGTGGACGCACATGCCTAGATGGACTTTTTGAAGCAAATAGGGATCAATGTAAAAACCATTTTGAAAGATGTTTTCTTTTTCCTGTTCGTCATGAAATTTGGAGCATCTTACACAGTAATACATATCATAACCTCCTTGCGGACTATTTTATAAACGGGGATAGTTGGGAATGGTATATTTACCTACATCATATGGAAAAGAACAAAAGTCGTGCTTGTTTAGGGAAAATGTCCGAAAAGAAGAAGGCTTATCTGTGGGCTAAAACACTGGATTTTAAAAATGATTATTTAGAACATAAATCAGTTTAATCGTAATAAAAAAGCCTCTTTCAAAAAGAAAAGAGGCTTTTTTATTAATTTGTTACTTTTGCGCTGTTTTGATGCCAGTTCCAAGCTGATGCGATGATTTTTTCTAATGAAATTTGCGCTTTCCAGCCTAATTCTGCATGAATTTTATCAGAAGATGCAACTAGGCGTGCCGGATCTCCAGCGCGACGGTCTGCCATTACAACATTCGCTTTTTTACCGGTTACTTTTTCACACGTTTCGATCACTTCTTTTACAGAGTAGCCAAGTCCGTTTCCAAGATTGTACGTTGCTGTTTTCTTCGAGCCGTCTAACAATGCCTGAAGCGCTGAAATATGAGCATTCGCTAGGTCCGTTACGTGAATGTAGTCACGGATGCACGTTCCGTCTGCAGTATCGTAGTCTGAGCCGAATACAGAGATGTTTTCACGTTCACCAAGAAGGTGCTGAAGAATGATCGGAATCAAGTGCGTTTCAGGATCATGGCACTCGCCAATTTCTGCTGTTTCGTAAGCACCCGCTGCGTTGAAGTAACGAAGCACCACATATTCCATATCGTAGGCACTTGCAAAGTCAGCTAAAATCTGTTCAATCATTAACTTTGAACGTCCGTACGGATTTATTGGGTTTGTTGCCGTATCTTCTGTAATAATATCTACAGAAGGAATCCCATATGTAGCAGCAGTAGATGAAAAAATAAACTTTTTCACATGGTGCTTCATCATCGTTTGTAAAAGGGTTAACGTCGCAGCTACGTTGTTTTGATAATATTTAAGAGGATCTGTTACTGACTCCCCTACTAAACTATTAGCAGCAAAATGCATGACAGCATCAATTTTATGATTTGTGAATACGCTTTCTAAATCTTTCTCATTACCTAGATTTCCTTCTACGAATACCGCTTTCTCATCGATTGCCCAGCGATGACCCGTTGATAGATTATCAAGCACCACAACTTCATTTGTTTTCACTAATTCTTTTACTAGGTGGCTTCCGATATAGCCTGCTCCTCCGATGACTAAAATCATACTGTCAGTCAGCTCCTTTTTATTAAGTGTCGCTACAGATATCGTACCCGTTTCTTTTCCATTTGTAAATATTTCATTTTTCAGTATATGATACCGCAGCTGTCTCTTTTAATTAGTATATCTACTAATTGTGAACTGAGTGTGAAGATATTCGTTTCTGCTCAAAAACCCGTGCGTGTAGGCAACGGGTTTTCTTCTTAGATTTGCTGAGGCACTTTCTTCATATCTTTCACTTTATTTTTTAATGGAAGCATGCCTTCAATATGGCATTCAATACAGTCCCCGTCTTCAATAACAGCGGGTCCCGGCGTTCCTGTTAGAATGATATCACCTGGATGCAGCGTCATGACTTTTGAGAAAAATGAAACACAGTATGCGATGTCGTAAATCATATTAGACACTGTATTTTCATGCTGCATGTCTCCGTTTAGCAATGTGCGCACTTGAAGTGATTTCACATTTGATATACTTTCTTTTGTAATAAATTCTGAGCCTATACTGCAAAATGTATCAAAGCTTTTCGCTCGCATTAAGTAGCGATGATTCGCCGCATGAATATCAGCTGCGGTTACGTCAATTGCTGACGTATAACCAGCAATTACATTTATGGCTTCATCTGGCTCTATATCCTTACACGTTTCACCGATTACCACCGCTAGTTCCGCTTCAGCCGTTGTTTTGTAGGACTGCTTTGGAATACGAATGCTGTCATCTGGTCCAATAATGGCGGTTGCGGGTTTTAAAAAACTAACTGGATCAATGGCACGGTTGTAGTCTTTTAATTTTTCTTCAGAAGCCGCATAATTAAACCCAATGCCTAACAATTTCGACGGGTTACTAATGATAGGAGCTGTTTTTCTGCCCTGCAAGTGCAGTACGGGAAAAGAGCTGTTCATACCAAATTTATTATGGGCGTACCATGTTTCAAGGTGGCGAAGTTCTTTATATTGAATAAGATCCCAAATTGTTGTAGACCAGTTTGTTAAATATTTAGTATTGATATCTTCTATAAGCAGAATGCTGTCATTGTCTAAAATGGCTGCTTGTTCTTTCCCTTGCTCTATTATATTTACTAACTTCATGATACGCTCCTTACCGATGCTTGAATGATACGACCGCTGTTTTCTTTCACCCAATTTAATAATTTTTCATCTTGGTTGTATCCTGCAATAAAAGATAAACCGACTGGCAAACCGTCTAGTTCTCCTGCAGGTATCGTAACTTGGGGAAGACCGCTCAGGCCGGCAATACACGTCATTTGAAGTGTTCGCAATCTTCTGTTTTCTAACTCCGGTCCTCTTGCATCTTTTACAGGCGCGGGTCCTGGAGCTGTAGGAAGGACTAATATTCCTTCTTCCCCAAGCTGTGAGTACATAAAATAGCGAAGTTCACGACGCTTTTCTTCTATATAATTCATATTTAATAATGTAAGAGTGCTGGCCCATTGAAAGCGGCTTCCAATGTCTTCTCCAAACGTTGGGTTTTCTTTTTGAATCCACTCTCCGTGCGTTTGCCAGATTTCTTTTCCTTGCAGCAAACGGAAGGTTTCCATATATGCAGAAAAACCCTGAGGAGCAATCGCTATCTCTTCTATAGTAGAGAAAGACTCCATTACGTGGCTGATAGACGGCGCAAGAGCTCGCATGCTTTGTTCATCCACAAGTTCCATCACATCTGTTGGTACATACAGCCGTGTAAATCCACTAGCACGCGACGTTGAATTTAATAAAACCGCTCCTACTTTTTGCAGAGTGTGGCCGTCTCTAGCCATTACACCAACTGTATCAAAGCTTGGAGCAAGTGGAATCAGACCGTTTGTAGAAATGCGTCCGTGAGAAGGACGATACCCAAAAATACCGCAGTAGCTTGAAGGAATTCGAACCGATCCTCCCGTATCTGTTCCAATCGCAAAATCAGTTAGTCCCGCTGCGACAGCAACCGCTGATCCGCTTGAAGAACCTCCCGGAATTCGATCTGCGCTTTTTGGGTTTACGGGTGTTCCGTAATGCGCGTTTTCTCCATTTAATCCGTACATAAGCTCATCGGTATGCGTAACTCCCTTTAGTGCAGCTCCTTCTTTTAAAAGAGCAGCTACTACGTCTGCATGTTCGCTTGCAGGCTGATGCGTGGCGAGCCAATCTGGATTTCCCGCACTTGATATATGTCCTTGTACATCAAATACGTCTTTTAACGCAAAACTCAAGTTATTTAACATTCCCGTTCCCGTTGGAGGTACGTAAAGGTCACTGTCTACAAATGCGTTCCACGTATCTTTCATTCAACCATCTCCTCATTTCTTATATCTGTTTAGAATATAAAATTTGGAATAAGCTGGTCAATGAATGTGTCAGGTCTGTTAACACTAATATTATGTAAATCTTCCAGTTTCTCTTTTCCTAGAGAAACTAGCCGTTTCATTTCCCTTTTAGCACGTTTGCGAGTAAAGTAGAAACATATCATTTTACGAAAAGGACTATCGCGATGGAACAATCTACTACGCTTTTCTTATTTATTTTATTAGCTTTTGTGCTAACAAGAGGCATTCCCTTTATAGGTTCATTTGCTCCTAGCATTAATCAGCTGCTTCGGCATATTGGACGTTATTTTTCAAATTTAAATACGATGTTTCATGAAGATGGCCACGCGTTAATGGGGCTTATTGTCGGAAAAGGCGTCAATCGCATTGAGCTTTATACCAATAATGAAGGCGTAGCTGTGACTGCCACCTACGCAGGATCCCGTGGATGGCTGCCGCGCGTTATTATTGCTTTAGCCGGCTACCCGTTCAGCTCAGCAATGGCTTATCTGTTTTTCTACCTGCTCGTTCACCATCACTACGACTGGCTTTTTTACGGGTTAGGAAGTGTTGTTGTTATTAATTTACTGCTTTGGGTACGTAACGGATACGGAATTGTGTGGCTTTTTTCTATCGGTTTGATCCTCGGAGGTATTTATTATTTACAAGACCCACAGCTTACACGCTACAGCATGATGTTTGTTGGTGCACTCTTACTTGTAGAATCTCTATTTTCTGCCTTTATTATTTTTGTGTTAAGCATCAAATATCCACACGATGCAGGTGACGCTACGAGTTTAAAGCAGCTTACCCATCTTTCAGCACGCTTTTGGGGTTTTTTATTTTTCGCACAGGCCGTGTACGTGGCTTATTTAATTTTTCAACTGATTTATTAAAGACAAAATTCTATGATTTCCTAAGAAAAGTTTGGGTATTTTATAATTTAAAGGAAAAATTTACTTTCATGCACTAAATAATGGTTTACGAGTTCCCTTAATGAGGTATATATTGGGTACTATGAAGTCGTAAAGAGGTGTGGGATACTTGTCATTATTCTTAAAGTGGAAGCAAAAGAAGCAGGAAAAAGAAGCAGAGCGTGTTTTTGAGGAATCAATCTCAAAAAGAAAAGACTACTGGAACACAATTGGACATGTAGACGGAGACGTATTAACTCATTTGTTAAATCCCATGTTTTTTGGCGGGCCTGCTTGGCCATCTGGACGTCAAACATTTATTCGCGTTCAAAAAACAGAGACGGTTATTCTCGCAAGCGACGGCTTGTCCGATCCGTTTCAATCACCCGAAGAAAAGAGCCGAAAGCAAGGAAAAGGATTAGAATTCTATATCGAATGCGATGATGAATCTCTGCGCGGACCTTTATCTGATATCCAGGATCACTGGGCATTTGACCTTCTTTATCAAATGAGTCAAAATGCTGCCGCTCATCCTAATATGCTAGAACTATTCATGAAGCACGATATTCTTTCAATTGAATTTACTGATTTGGACGTACCGTCTCATTTTGTAAATGAAAATGGAGAAATTGGTGTATTGCTAGGCGTTCAGTCTCCTTCTGTTTCAGCTAGCCTCTCTTTACCTTACGAATCTATTAAACTGATTAGCATGAAGCTTCTTACACCAAACGAATTAGAGTATGTACGCGAACAAGGAGCGCAAGGACGCAGGCAGCTTGCTGAAACATTTCAGCTGTCAAAAAGTTATCATATTACCATGACTAAAAGAGAATCTCTTATTTAAAAGAGGTTCTTTTTTTATTTCTGCTATTGAAATAGAGCCCTGTAGAATATACTCCTTATTTACATGTAACTCAAGTTCACATACTTTTTTAAAGCTGCTTTTCATATGAGCGTACTATTTTTGATTCATGGTATATTTTGCTATAGTAAAAAAGAAGATATAAAAAAGGAGATGGACGTTAGACATGGCAGAAAAAGTACAGATTGGAAAATCCGAATTATATGTTAATCCTATTGGACTTGGAACAAACGCTGTAGGAGGACATAACTTATATCCTAACCTAAACGAAGAAGTCGGCAAAGACCTTGTTCATAAGGCGCTAGATAATGGCATAAACCTCCTTGATACAGCGTTCATTTATGGTCCAAAACGTTCTGAAGAACTAATTGGTGAAGTGCTAAAAGAACGTGGAAATCGTGAAGAAGCGGTTATCGCCACAAAAGGAGCACATAAAATTGTTGGAGATGAGGTACTGCTAGACAACTCTCCTGCGTTTTTAAAACAGTCAGTTGAAGATAGCTTAAAACGCCTTCAAACAGATTATATCGATTTGTATTATATTCATTTCCCAGACAAAAACACACCAAAAGACGAAGCGGTTGGTGCGTTAAAAGAACTAAAAGATGAAGGTAAGATCCGTTCCATTGGCGTATCAAACTTCTCGTTAGATCAGTTAAAAGAAGCAAATAAAGATGGTTATGTAGACGTGGTACAAGGCCAATATAACTTAATTCAGCGAGAAGCAGAAAACGATATTTTACCTTATACGGCTGCAAACCGCATTTCATTTATTCCATACTTCCCGCTAGCTGCTGGTTTACTTGCTGGGAAATACGATAAAAACACAAAGTTTAATGACCTGCGCGAAGATATGCCTCATTTTATCGGGGAAGCATTTCAGCAAAATCTAGAAAAAGTAGAGCGTCTTCGTCAAATCTCTAGCGCAAAAGGCGTAGAAGTAGCTCATCTTGTTCTGGCTTGGTACTTAACGCGCGATTCAATTGATGTATTAATTCCAGGGGCAAAACGCTCTGAACAAGTACTTGATAACTTAAAAACACTAGATGTTCAGCTCACTTCTTCCGAAATTAAAGACATTGATCATATTTTTAAATAATATCAAAAGAGGCTCGGACAAAATAGCTGAAGGGAAATCCGAACAATCAATCGAAACGATTGATTGTTCGGTTTTTTTATTATTATGGTGAACGTAGGTTTCATACGTTTAACTGCTTCTAGCTGTTGATTGGAGGGCAAGACGAAGACTCCTGCGGGAAAAGCGGAAGGGGTGAGACCCCACAGGAGCGTCAGCGACGAGGAGGCTCACCAGCCGCCCGAGGAAAGCGAAGTCTTGCACGGAAATCAACAGCGGTGTCACAAGCGTTTCAGCTTCATATATCCAATTTGTTCGTTTTCAGATTGGATTAATGTAGTTATGTCTCACCTCTTTTTCTATATCCTTCCGCTGGCTAATAGAACAAAAGCCGTAAAGAAGAACCCCATCTGTACAAAGCTTGTTACGTATTCTTTTGTTTCTTGTTTATATTTCCATTCATCTATACTTTTCAGCAAAATATTCACGACTAAGAATAGGAAAGATACGATATAAGTCTCTACAACCATAAAAATCATATCCAATATCAGAAAAAGAACAAAAGCTACCATTACATATTTGTCCCAACGTTCTAAAGCTAGACTTTCATACTCATATTTGCCCCAAAATTTGCTGCGAGGTATATCAAGCACTTTTCTTAAAATAAAATCTACTACGACTGCTGCTGCAACTAGCATGATTAATATATACATCGTCATCTCTCCTTCCTTTTTATGGTATCATTTCAGCTCGTTTCTGTTAAGGTCTCAGCTACAAAGTGCTTAAACTGCTTTATTTCTTCTGTTTCGCCTTTTGTTACGATATACGTGTGTGAAGAAGGCCGAATAATTTTTTGCTGTGAAATTATGCTTAACGTTTGATTTTCAACTTCCTTTTTCACCATAGAAAATGGCAAATAAGATACGCCTAAACCTTCTTCAATAAAGCGTTTTGTAATTTCTACTTGCGTCACAGGAAGCAGCTGAATGTGAGGATAACAAGCCTTGAGTTGAAGGAGTAAATCTTCCCAATAAACAGGATGATTATTCGTAAGCAGCCGGTAGGAAGATAACAGCTCCTGTTCCGTACGTGCTCCTACAGAAAACGGGGCCACTAAGACTGCTTTTTCTTTATGAATTAACTCATAAAAAACGTCTGCCTGACCCGGAAGCATCCTTGTTAATCCAACATCTGATTTTCTGTCGCTGATGTCTTTTCCCACCTGAAACGAATTTGTGATATTAACCGTGACTTCAATATGGGGATATCTCTCTACAAATTGTTTGATTAGACTCGGCAAAATCGATGCTGCTATTTGAGGAGCAGCGGATATAGTCAATTTTCGGTTATATCCTTGCTTCCATAACTTAAAATCCCCTACTCCTTCCTCATATGCTCCCACCATTTTTTGAGCATGAGGCAAAAAAAAGCGTCCTGCCTCAGTCAGCGCGATATATTTACCTTTTTTTTCAAAAAGCTCATCCCCTAATTCTTGCTGCAGTCGCTGAATATGCTTTGATACAGCAGGCTGCGTTAAAAATAAATCTTCAGACGCTTGTCTGAAATTTTCATAAGAAGCCGCTATGATGAATGTTTTTAGCCATTTGATCTCCATTTTCTTCTCTCCATCTCTTTCTATTCATAACAAACTGGAATCAATACTGCTTATTTTTGTTTATTTTCTTTTCTATCAAACTTCTATACGATATATGTATCTCCATATTACCAAATAAAGGAGCTGTAAAAATGAAAAATAACGTTAAAGAAAAATTTAATGCTCATGCTTCTCAGTATGATGAGCAGCGCCGCAAACTCATTCCTTGCTTTTTTGATTTTTATTCTATTCCCGTTTCTCTTCTTCACTTTTCAAAAAAGCCTCTTCGCATACTTGATATTGGAGCAGGTACAGGCTTGTTTTCTTCTTTTATTAAAGAAAAGTACCCAGATGCGCATTTCACGTTGATTGACGTCTCAGATCAAATGCTTGAAAAAGCAAAGGAACGCTTTAAAAATGAACAGCATATAGAATTTATCGTATCAGATATAACAAACTACAAATTTGAGCACTCATTTGACATTGTGATTTCTTCACTTGCTATCCATCATTTAGAAGACAAACGAAAACACAAGCTGTATGAACAAATTTATGATTTGCTGCATACAGGAGGAATATTTATTAATGCTGATCAAGTATTAGGCCATTCTTCTATTATTGAAGAGTTATATAAAAAAGACTGGAGCGAACGAATTGCCGCAAGCGGGTTAACTCATGAGCAAATTGAGGCTGCTCATGAACGTACGAAGTTAGATAAAATGGCAACCCTACATGATCAGTTAAATTGGTTAACAGCAAGCGGGTTCAGCACAGTGGATTGCATTTATAAATTTTTTAATTTTGTTGTAATGTATGCTCAAAAATAACGATTTAAAAACTACTTGTCTCTTTGCAAGTAGTTTTTTTACTCTCTCCCTCCTTATATTCGAATAAGAATATTTATCTATTTCCACAAAACTACGCATACTTCTTTTCCAGTTTCGTATATCTAATAATAGCTTCGTTCTCCTTAACTTTTAATTTTTTTGTACATAAAACCCATATAAAGTATTTTTATACTATTTTATGTCTTTTTATGGTATAAAAAATACAAATATGTTACAATACGATTACAAAACAATCTGTATAACGCTTTCATTTCTTTACACGTAAATGAAGAACTGGAAAGGATGTGATGCTTATGTAAATATGAATCCCCTAGATTAGTAAACTTATATTCCTAAAGTTGTACAAAGCATCAAGAAAAACTTAGTTATTCTTATTATTATAAATTCCCGCTAGTAAAGTCTTTCTACTTAATGATTTCCTTATTAAGCGCATACATACAGGCATAGAAAATGCAGCTATTCGTCTTTTATTTTATTAGTGAAGAATTTATAGCACCGCCGCACCATACGTTTTTCATTAATGCAGCCTAAGGAGGCGCACCACATGGCAAATAGAATATCAAGAACAACAATCGTACTCATAGCGGCTATTTTAGCTCTAGCCTGCTTATTTGTAGGAGTCCCAAAAACAGAAGCTGCTTCAACACCATCTCATTTAATTATGATTAACAAAGCGACGAATAAACTCGCTTATTACCAAAATGGTTCACTTGTCCGAACGTTTTCGGTAGCAACAGGACGCACGCAGTCTCTTACACCAGAAGGCCATTTCAAAGTGGTGAATAAAATTGTCAATCGCCCTTATTACAAAGGGAACATTCCTGGTGGAGATCCTAGAAATCCCCTTGGCAATCGCTGGCTAGGCCTAAATGCGAGAGGTACATACGGCACGACGTATGCTATTCACGGAAATAATAATCCTGCTTCCATCGGCAAATATGTAAGCAGCGGATGCGTTCGTATGTACGATGAAGAAGTAGAATGGTTATTTAGTAAAGTGACCGTCGGTACACCAGTGGTGATTACAACTTCTTCTAAATCATTTAACGACATTGCAGCAGCAAACGGGTACAACGTTTCTGGAAACTCAGGTTCTGCTCCAGCTCCTTCTACAGGAACTGTTTTAAAGAAAGGAAGCAAAGGAAATGCAGTTAAAGAACTTCAGCAGAAACTAACTTCACTTGGCTATAATACAAAAGGTACGGATGGTGTGTTCGGTGCCAATACAGATTCAGCTGTTCGTAAGTTCCAAAAAGACCACGGCTTAACGGCTGACGGCATTGTTGGCCCATCAACATATAAAGCTTTAGGAAGTTCAGGAACGAACCCGAACCCGACGACACCAACAAATCCAACAAAGCCAACAAATCCACCAGCAGATACAACAATTAACACAAAACAAACGCTTAAAAAAGGAAGCAAAGGCAGCAATGTTCAAGCCCTTCAAAAGAAATTAACGGCGCTTGGCTATGATACAAAAGGCACGGACGGTATTTTCGGTGCTAATACGGAATCAGCTGTACGTAATTTTCAAAAAGACAATAAGCTAGCAGCTGACGGCATTGCCGGACCTAATACTTTAACTGCTATTTCTAAACGCTAATAGAGCCTGAAATCAGGCTCTGTTTTTTTATTGATAAACCTTTTTTATATTGACCTCCCTTGACTCCTTAATGAACCAGTACGCCGTCTTTCTTTTCTACAACATATTTGATCAACTGATAGACCGTTCTCATAAGAATTTGCTGCTGATAGATATCATTTTTGGCAGGAATTACGTTTTCTATTAGTCTGCTATATTTGTAGGCTTGATCGTCTTCTTTTTGTTTATAAAGAGCGACCCAGTCATTACGGGAATTTTCAAGCAGCTGTTCGTTAAAATAGGAATAAATGACGGTTGCGAACTCACCTGCCAATTCTTGAATAACCTGCTGTCGGTCGGTGACCGAATGATAAGTACTTGACCACCCAGACGGCTGGCTTAGAAAATGCTCGTAGACAGATGAAATAAAAGCGGACGCAATGACTGGCACCGGCCCTTCATGCTCTCCTAAGGAAATGTTCAAACATGTTTCTCTATCCATATAAGGAATGTTCAGCGACTCCATCGCTTCATAAAAAGCCTGAGAGACAGTCAAATTTAAATAAATAGGATGCAGCTCTTGCTGCTTTTTTCTCGTTTCTGATACTAAAGCTGCCTTTAAGTCTTTATACAGAAGATGACTCTCTTTGGATTCCTCGTGTACACATTCTAAAATAGACGTATTCCCTACTGTTAAATAGTAGTGAAGCTGCTTTTTCATAAGAGGTGAAACGCTTTTAAGCGCATAATCTATCATTTTAGCCATGGCATGTTTTTTAGCATAATCCGTACGGCAGCTTGGAGAGGTAAGCAAATCTCCGTGTGTAACACAAACGTTTACCTTAGCACCGTGACCATGTACGATGAGCTGTTGAAGAAATTGAATATTTAATTGTTTAAGTCCATGATGTACGTATAAAATAGAAGCTGCTTGTTTAAAAGAATCGTGGATGGTGCTCGTATATTCAAAACAAGCATGCTCGCAAATCGCTACTCCTTTTTTAAAAGAAAAAGGGCCGCAAACTTCAATTCTACGAAACAATGGATAAATAAGACGTCCGTTATTTTCTTCTTCTTCATTTGTTAGCGGACCAAAGGAAGACAGCTCTTTTGCTGTGAGACGGCAGGATATTGGCCAGTCGTCTTCTCCTATTTCCCATGTTCCCTCCTTGTATTCTTTCAACCGGGATTCAATTGCCAGAAGCATTTGCTCGGTAATTTTCCTACATTCAAGCCTCTTGTGCCATCCTTCTGCAAAATCTTTTCCTTCGTGATCAACAGCGTCTTTTACTATTTCACTTTCTCGTTTAATTGCATCTACAAATTGTTTGAATGAACTATTTTCATCACTCATTCTTAAAGGAATATCATCATTAAAATAACGGGCTTTGTATGGGATATCTCCCAAAAGAGCGCGCAGATTAAAAGAGGAATCTCCGTGTAATAATTCAAAGACCAAGTCATAATCCGTGCCTCCTTCAGCATACACTTCAGCGCTTCTTAGTAGGATATTCTCCAATTTCCTTTGCACTTCACTTCGCGTAAAAAAAGAGACAGCAGCTTCATAGTGTTGGGAATCCTTCACCTTATACGTAGCAGAACAAGCGCCTTTACTGCCTATTCCTAGAAAGCCACATTCCTTTTTTATACCAAGAAGCTGGCGGATTAAGGCTGTTTTGCCGCTTCCTTGTTCTCCGATTACATGAATGTACTCATACTCGCTGTCAATTTGCTCGCTCGTTCTTTTTTCAATATCGTTATAAAAAGCATTCACTACTCGTTCATCATATCTTGCTTTTGCTCTTCCTTTTGCAGTACTTGTCCAAAAATCCTGCACTCTCAGCAGTTCATTCATCTCTTCAACGAGAATGTCAATTTCATCGTGTTGCTCTGTATACATAAACCGTTTAACAAACGGGTGCGATCTTCCTCTTTCATCTTTTTTAAACGGATGCTGAAACATAATTGACCAGCCTTTTCGCATAGGAGATTGACAGGCTTTTGCACGAAAAACTTTCATTCATTTCCCCTTCTTTCCCTAACATTGTCCTATTTGAAATGTATGGCTTTTAAAGGGGGGATATGTCTATGATTTTCCTCTTTTTAGAAGGATTTTTCCTTCATTTATCGAAGTAATTAATTGAGGTGATGGGAGAATGTTGACAAAAATTGTGAAATGCAGCATACCGACTGATAAAAAAGCATCTTTTTCATATACGCAACAGCATTGGGCTGCTCTTGCACACGTGAATGGTTTCATTGGCCAATTAGGGGGTTGGAACGTGGAAGATGAAACAGATGCTTGTATTCTAGCTCTGTGGGAAGATGGAACAACTTATCAAGAATTCATGAAGCATACTCATGATTCTATTTTTTATAAAAGCAAGCAGGATCAAACATATACGAATTTGGACGTTTCAACATCAGATCCGTCCTACTTCATAGGAGCACGCTACAATTATTATCGAAGCAGCGCCATTGAAAGCCGTTATTTAGTAAAGACGGAAATTGAAGTCGATTTTTACGACAAAGAAGATATCTATGAGATGGTAAAAAGCTTGATAAATCCTTCTTATCGCTGTTTATCTCACGTTGTATCACCAATCGAGCACAGCAAGCTTGTCATTTTTTCATTATACGGATCTGCTTGTCCGCAAAAAACAATTGATACCTTTGTTCATCCAAATGTACTGAACGCGTCTCAATACATATATCAATTAGAGAAAAATTGGAACGTTCTTTCCAATTAAAAAATAGAAGCCTAGGCCCGACGCCAAAGCTTCTATTTTTTTATGATATAAACATCTTGGTTTTGTACGGTAATAACTTCCTCCGTCATTCCTACAAACAAACCGCTTTCTACTACGCCTGGGATCCTTATCAGCTGCTTTTCCAACTCAGCAGGATTTTCAATTTCTGAAAAATGGCAGTCTAGAATGTAATTTCCGTTATCGGTGATAAACGGCGTATGATCATCTAAAAGCCTAAGCTGCGGTACACAACCTGCACTGCGAATGTGCTTCGCAGTCATTTCCCAGCCAAAACGTATAACTTCAACAGGAAGAGGAAAAGCTCCTAGCGTCTTCACTATTTTCTTAGAATCTGCAATCACGATAAACCGCTTCGCTGCGTACGCAATCATTTTTTCTCGAAGCAGCGCGCCTCCTCCTCCTTTAATTAAAGAAAGTTCGCTATCTACTTCATCTGCTCCGTCAATTGCTATATCAATATATTCAACATCTGCTAAGGTAACAATGGGAATACCTAGTTTCCTTGCCAGCTCTTCTGTTTTTTGAGAAGTAGGAACCGCTTTGATGTGTAATCCATTTTTTACTCGTTCACCTAGTTTTACAATTGTATAATAAGCTGTTGAACCTGTCCCTAGTCCTACAATCATTCCATCTTCAACAAATTGTGCTGCTTTTTCACCAACTGCTTGTTTTTCAATCATACAAAGGCCTCCTTACTCATATTGTACCCGTTTACATAAAAAAGGAAAAGCATTATGAACCCTTACGTAAAAACTCAGCTGACTATTCAGCTGAGTTTTTTTGAAACTGTGTATTTAGAAGAATTTTTTCTACCCAATACTGCTGTTTTGTACTGTTTGTCTGTTCGCTGCTTTTTAGTTCAAACGTATAGTAAATATACTTGTCTGAATAATCATCATTCACATAAGCATGATAAATGCTATGCTTTCCATCTCTTGTTTGTTTTTTCACATAAATCGTTGCATTTTTACCTTTTAACATGTAATCAGGCTGAAACGCATCCATTTTATTTTGAGCTGCTTTGCTTTTTTTCTTAGAAAATAAAGCCGTTATTTTCCCAGCATTGTATGAATCATTTTCCTTCGTTGATGCTGTCCATACTTCACTTTCATCTTCACTGCTTTTATAAGAAGATTTATGAATAACATACTGAAGCGGAAACCACATCCTATATTGATTGGTATCCGAAGTAAATAATTCAAATCCATTGTCTGTTTGTTCATGATCGACCAAAAATGTACTCGTAAACTTATCTGCCTGCGCTTCACTTTTAAATTTCCCGCTTTGAAATAGCCAAATTCCTACGGCAATAACCAATGCTCCAGCTACTGATGCGACTTTTTTTCGATCCATTGTTTCCACACACCTTTTAATATCCCTTTAACTTTTGATAATACCATATTGACGTTTATATCGTCATAAGGAGAAATAACCAAAGGGTTATAAGAGCGCACATGCTAATTTAACTAGAAAAAATAAACTTTTTTACAATAGTAAATTTGATAACAGACGCTGAGCTAACAGCCGGTTAGCCTCATCGGGCTCTATCGTATACGTTAGTAGTTCTTGCTTTTCAGCTTTCGCTTTTATCAAACATTCACCCTTTGGAGAAAGAAGAGAAGTGGTGCTTTTTTGGTTCTCTAAGGCATAATTCACGCTTGCAAAGTAAATACCATTCTCCGTACTTCTTGCAATCATTGCATAATCATAAAACTTCGGATCTGGTACTTCACCAGTAAACTGTGGATGAAACACAATGCTTGCTCCTCTTACAGCAGCCCATCGGACAGTTTCAGGATAGCGCCATCCCTCATGGCAAATAACAATACCGAATTTCACGCCGTTTATTTCAAACAACTGGCGGCTGTTTCCAGGCTTATAACCAAATTGATCTTCTGCTGGATCAATTTGATTTTTAGTTTGATACCCTAATTCTTTTCCATTTTCATCAATTACAAAAGCAGTTAAATGCATACCAAGTTCGTCGCGCCATTCCAGTGGTAAAATTACGTTGAGCTTTAACTGTTTGGCAAGCAACTTAACTTTATAAAGCGTATTTTGTTGAATTTCGTGATTGTAGGCCTCAACTTCAAAACCCACTCCTCTAAGTCCCGGCACAATTGATTCTGGAAAACATACAAGGTTACACCCTTCTTCTGCTGCTTGTTTCATACAATTTTCTATCGTTTCTACACCCTCTGCGGCTGACTTTGGAAATCTCACTTGCGCTAACCCAATTTTCATTCATTGCTCCTCCACTTCCAATATCATAAAAAACTCATGCTACTAGCGTAACATGAGTTTTTTATCTTTACGTAAATAATTTAATTAGCATGCTAAGAAGAATACCTACCGCACTAAAGTCCGAATCTCCAAATGTTGTGCCTTTAAAACCTAACGACGCGAGAACAGGCAGTAAAATAGCCGGTAAAAAACTAATTAAGATTCCATTGGCAAATGACCCGACCACTGCTCCTCTTCTTCCCCCCGTCGCATTTCCAAATACTCCCGCAGCTGCTCCCGTAAAAAAGTGCGGAACGAGGCCCGGCACGATAATACTTAGACCAAATAGAGGCAAAAAGAACATTGAAATGAGACCAGCGATAAAGCTTGAAAAGAATCCAATGACCACTGCGTTAGGAGCAAACGGAAACACAGTTGGACAATCTAGAGCTGGAATGGCATTTGGTACCGCTTTGTCAGCAATTCCTTTAAATGCTGGTACAATTTCTGCTAAAAGCATACGAACACCCGCCAGCACGACATATACTCCTGCTGCAAAAGTGATTGCTTGAATTAGCGAGTACACAATAAAGTTTTGACCCCCGCTTAATTTTGTTTCGATAAATGCAGGGCCTGCAAAAAGTGCAACAATAATAAATAAAACGGTCATGGTCAGTGAGACAGAAACGGATGTATCCCGAAGAAATCCTAAGGATTGAGGAACTTTAATTTCTTCTGTTGTTTTTTCGCGATTTCCTACTCGCTTGCCGATAAACCCTGCTACTAAATAGCCTAAGGAACCAAAATGACCAACGGCAATATCGTTTGACCCTGTAATTTCACGCACATACGGCTGAAGCAGTGCAGGAAATAAAACCATTAAAATACCTAATAATAGTGCCCCGATCAAAACCAAAGGTGCTCCCGTTAACCCGCCGGTAGATAAAATTGCTGCAATCAAACAAGCCATAAACATGGTGTGATGCCCAGTTAAAAAGATATACTTAAATTTCGTGATGCGCGCGATAATGATATTTACAATCATACCTAAAAGCATAATCATCGCTGTTTCTGTACCAAACGTTTGTTGAGCTACAGCTACAATTGCTTCATTATTAGGAATGATGCCTTCAACGGAAAACGCTTTATTAAACATTTTTCCAAACGCTTCAAGTGAAGCAATTAATATATTAGCTCCCGCTCCTAATATAAGAAAACCCATAATTGTTTTTAAGGTGCCTGATACAATATCTGCACTTTTTTTCTTTTGAAGCAACAAACCGATTAGTGCAAACAACCCTACTAGAATAGCGGGTGTTCCTAATATATCTTTCATAATTAAATCAAACATGGCTTACGCCTCCACGAAGTATTTTTGCAGTGCTCCTTTAATTTCCGCTTGATTTAAAATGTTTTGCAGTGCCACGACCGTGCGATTGCCATCATCCAATTGATTTACAATATCTGCAGATCCTAAATAGATATCTGCCTGCTCCGTTTTACTAGTTGTTAAATCCGTATGAGATACCTGTGCTTCAACACCAAGCTCTACTAAAATTTTCTTTACATTCATTTCCACAATAAAACTGCTTCCTAAACCGTTTCCGCATACAACTAAAATCTTTTTCATTTTTTATCTCTCCTTTTAATTTGAGTAAGCTTCAATTAATGCAAGCATTTCTTGTTTTGTATTCATAGCAATAAGCTTGTCAATATTATCGTTTTCAGATAGCATCATTGAAAGCTGTGACAGTGCTTTTAAGTGGGTTTCATTATCAGTAGCAGCAAGTACGATAATAAGCTGCGCTCCGTGCTGTTTTTCAGTAGAAAAATAGACCGGCTCCTTTAAACGAAGCATGCTCATACCCACACGATTTACCCCGTGTTCCGGCCTTGCATGAGGGAGCGCCACTTTTGGCGCAATAACAATATAAGGGCCTAACTGTTCTACACTTTTGATCATTGCTTCTACATAAGAAGGTTCAATATATTCATAGTTCAACAAAGGCTTGGCAGCCAGCCTAACAGCTGATTTCCAATCATCTGCTGAATCTGTAAGCTGCAAGAATGGCTCTTGCAATACTTCATGCAACATTGGCTTTTTATCCTCTCTTACCATTTTTTTAGATTGCTGTATCACTAGTTTTAAATTAGCTAACAGAGCTGGTTCATCCTGAATATTTGCATGCTGCTTAATAATACCCATGATGGCTTGAGTGGTTAGCTGAGAAGAAGCTGGTTCAACTAAGTCGATTAACCGCTGCTTTTCATCATCCGTTAAAATAGGATTCACAAGCATCACATTCATTCGCTTTTTTAATGGCGTAGTTGTAATAACTAAATCATAGGTTTCTTTAAACTGCTCATAATCTCTTACCGTCATTGGCCCTATCAATTCAGCATCTGTTAACAGTTGTTCAAGCTGATACTGAAGCATACGGGACGTTCCAATTCCATTGGCACAAACAATAACAATACGCTTTTGTTTTTGCCTTCCCTCTTGTTTTTTCATCCATCCTCCGAAATGAAGAGCAAAATAAGAAATTTCGTCTTCATTAATACGTGTTTGAAGGCTGTTTTCCAAAGGAAGCAACGCTTTTTTTGTCAGTTCCACTATATCCTGATACTTTGTTTGAATAGCCGAAAGCATAGGGTTAGGGAGGTGAATATTATAGAGAAGCCTGTAATAAGCCGTCTTCAAATGAATATATAAATTTTGTTCAAGACGATTTCGATCTTCAAATACCACACAAGCATATGCTTGAAACCGTGATACCATTTCTTTTACAATGCTTCTCATCCAATCATCACTATCTGCTTGATTTACTACATTTACTTTTGCACTTAGTAAAACTGTGGCCAGATAATGTTTTTCGTGAGGTGGAAAATCAAATCCTAAAACGCTTTCAATTTCTTGGAGCGCTTTGTACTGCCTGGTTTTTTCTAATTCATCTTTTCTAGTAATCAGGGCGTCTACATAGCGCTTGCCTCCAATACGCTGAATACAGCACGTGAGCATATAGGCTAATTGCGTCAGCATCTTGTCTGTAAACGCCATTCCCAGTTTATCTTCACACTCTACAAGCCAGTGATAAATCATTGAATATTCGTAATCTGCTTTCATGACCCTTTTCAACAACTCTTCTTGATGTTGACTTAATAATTCTGTGATGTGTATATAAAGCAAATTTCGAATGTCGCTTTCAGATCCTTTTACTTCGTACCCATCTTTATAGCTATATGTCAAAGATATGCCTTTCTTTACCCACTTGTTTTTTAAGTCTTTAATATCTTGTAAGACAGTATTGCGACTAACTTCTGTTTCATCCATGAGCTGCTGAGTTCCGATTTTCCCGCCTCGAAGTATACACATCAAAGCAACGTATATTTGCCGGTCCTCAACTGATAAGTAAGCAGATGGCATAACATGAGAAATTTGTTTAGCAACTTGGTCCTTTACTTGATCGTTTAGAAAAAAGCCTTTCCCATATGTGTACTGAACAAACTCTAATTCTTGTTGACACAGCCAATCGTTAATTTTCTCAATATCATAATAGATAGTACGCCTTGACACTTGAAACTGCTTCATTAACTCTTGTACTGATATAAATGTTGCGGCTTGAAGTAAAACTTGCAATACGGCCGTACTGCGTTTGTCTAACAAATGAATCACCTTCAGTCCAATTCGTGCACAAATTGAAATACTTACTATGCTTTATGCTTTTACTATACTACGGGTCTTACAAAATGATTAGACCGAATTCACCCACATACATTGTGCAAAAAATGTACTCAACAAAAAAAGAAGTGCCGTATGCACTTCTTTTAAGACTTAATCTTTAGTCGGCTGTTCCATTGCTTCTCCGATGGCTTTTTTTAAATGTCCGTCATGTTTATCAAGCAGCCGATGCACCTCATCACCTTCTGTAGAAGTAAGAAGCGCAAGAATGGCGGCTTTTGGCGTTTTGTATGTTTGTAAACTTTCCGCTGCCTCCTCTGGTGAGACGCCTGTTAGTTCCGCAATAATATTTTTAGCACGCTGTACAAGTTTATCATTAGTCGGCTGTACGTCTACCATTAGATTGCTGTAGACTTTACCAATTTGAATCATAGAAGCGGTCGTCAGCATATTAAGAACAAGCTTTTGAGCAGTTCCGGCTTTCATTCTTGTTGAACCTGTGACAACTTCCGGCCCTGATTCTGCTACTATTGCATATTTTGCTTCTTGTTCCATAGGTGATTGAGGAGAATTTACAACACAGCCCGTTACTGCCCCCAGGCTGTTTGCATACGCAAGCGCTGAGAGTGTATAAGGAGTTCTTCCGCTTGCAGCTATACCTACAAGAATATCTTTATTTGATAAATTAATCGCTTTCAAATCTTCTATCGCTTGTTTCTTATTATCTTCTGCTCCTTCTAACGCATGACGAAGCGCTTTGTCTCCCCCGGCTATGATCCCAATTACTTGTTCGGCAGGTGTACCGAATGTTGGTACACCTTCAGATGCATCTAATACACCTAGCCGCCCGCTTGTACCTGCTCCGATATAAATAAGACGTCCGCCTTGTTTAAAAGCACTGACAATTTCATCTACTAACAGAGCAATAACAGGCAGCACTTTATTGATCGCCTGAGGCACTTGATGATCTTCTTCATTAATTTTTTTTACAATTTCCAGACTTGATAATTCATCAATGTTTAAGGTTTGCGGATTGCGTTTTTCTGTTAAGATATGATTTAAGTTCACTGTGATCCCCTGCCTTTTCCACCATCATTTTTTCTCTATTTATACTCTTTCATGAACAGCTGATAAGCTCCTTTAGCAGATGATACTCGCTGTGTTGCCCACTGGATATGCTTTATTTCTTTTTCACATGCTTTTTTATAAACATCAAACACTTCTGGAACTTCCGTTAAAATGCTGCCTTTGCATGACAGCAAGCAGCTCCCTTCAAACCGCTGTTTCTTATATAAATGAAGAGTCATGTTTGCAAGGTTCTTTCCAGCCTGTTGAAGAATGTCACTTGCTTCTTGTTTATGGTTTCTCGCTTGATTTACAACAAGCGGAGTGAGTGAAGCAACTTCTGATTTAGGAGATGAATAGACAAACTTTTTTATATCGTGTATGGTATCTGCTTTTACATGTTGCAAGATTGTCTGACTAAGGCTGCTGTAAGGACGGCTTTGATCATGCTCTTTCGTCAGCAATATCAGTGCTTGAAGACCAATCCAATATCCGCTTCCTTCATCTCCAAGAAGGTGTCCCCACCCTCCTCCGTATTCGTACACTCCGTCTTTTTTCCCAATGCTGACGGCTCCAGTACCTGCGATAGTTAAAATCCCGTCTTTTCCATGCAGTAGTGCTTCATGTGCAATCATGGCGTCATCATATAAACCTACTTCTACCTGATAACGATCATAAAAATATCTTTTTATTTCTTCTTTAGATAATGCTTTACTTCCAGCAAGCCCCAGTGAAATGCCTTTACATGTATGATCAGCAAGCGCAGCTTTGCACGCCGTAATACATTCATCAATATGAGTAATAGCCGTATTGTAATTAATGAGCAAATTGCCATAGCCGCTTTTTGAAGCAGCGAGCTCTTGACCATTTAAGCTGTAAGCAACGGCTTCTGTTTTTGTTCCCCCGCCGTCGATACCAATAATATAGTCCATTTTATCACCGCTCGCAAAAAGCAAATTTGTCCCATGGCTGCAGTTCATTTAGTAAAAAAATTTCCTCTTCTGCAATGCGTCCTACTACGTTTGTTTTACCTGAGTTCTCCATGTCTAACAGCGCAATTTGCAGCTCTCCTTTGTATTGTCCATAGAGTTCATTTTCTATTAAAATATCGCCTCTTCGAATGGAAGGAGTATGCGTAGGCTTGAATTCTTCTTTTTTATATTTTACTCGGCTTTGCGTAGAGCGAATTAAATAATCAGATACGTCTCCGCGGTAAAAATGAAACTCTTCCAGCACAATTTTTTTCTCAAGCTCGGTAATCGTATCATACAGGGTCACGTTAAAAGTAAAGCGCTCTTGCTGAACAACATCACGCAGCGCCTTCATCTCTTCTTCTGATGCATACGCATTCGCAATGATTGCACAATCAATTAATCCCGTTTTAAAAAGATGCTTAGCCTGCACGTCGATCGGAAGCGTGCGATGCATTTCAAGCGTACAAAGCCCTTCAGTAACAGGCCACGGTCCAAAAGTAGCGCTTGGTGAATTAATGAAGGCTGCTGTTTCAAGGTTATGTTCTTTAAACAATGCTGAACACTTCAAAAAGTGATCATACGACAATCCCGCATATCGATGAGGATAGAAGTTGTGCGACCCGAGCAGCTGCTTTCGATTCGGTCTGTAACTTAAAATATTATCCACATACTTCGTCGCATTACTCATGTTAATTTCAATTTTTAAGCCGTATGGATTAAAGGTCATAATGGACTCTTCATTTCCCGTATACCCTAGATCAAGACGAATAGCATAAGCCCCTAATTCGTAAAAAAAAGATAAGTCATCATAAGAAATGCCAAGCGCTCCAAATACGCGAGGAGCGATGTCCACTACTACTTCCATCTCTAGCTCATTGGCAAACTCAATGATTTCTTTAAAATTTGCCATTACTTTTTTCTGATCGCCTTCAACAGAAAGCAAGCACGTAAAAATGCGGGTAAATCCGTATTGATGCGCAAGTGCTATATACGCTTTATCTTTTTCGACAGTCGAATGTTCCGGGTAAATCGCAATACCTAGCTTTTTCATTGATTTTCGCCTTCTTTTTTAAATTTTTTAATAAGCTTAATCATATGTTCAATTAATTTTTGCTCTGAAATAGCCGTCATTAAATGATCTTGTGCGTGAATTAAAAGCAGCGACTTTTCAATTGTTTTTCCGTTCAATTCACGTTGAATAAGCGCAGTTTGCGTTTTATGAGCATGACTGAGCTCTTCTTGAGACTGCTTTAAAAGTTCGTCAGCTCTATTAAAGTCATAATCTTCAGCTGCTTCTAACGCTTCATATGCAAGTGACCTGGCATTTCCTCCGTATGCAATAAGTTCAAAAATTTCATTTTCTATATTTGCTGCTTCTGTCATTTCTTCCATCCCCTTTTTTATAGTGGTACAGGCGTAATGTTTCCTAATATTACAGGAGACAAGGCGCCGGTTGCGCTTGGTACATTGCTTGGATAACCTGAAAGTGTTTCATTTGCGAGCACCGCAAAAGCTACGGCTTCTTTTGCTTCTGAAGACATTCCTATTTCTTCTTGTGTATACACGCTGCAGCGTTTCCCGATCTGCGCTTTAATCATATTCATCAGCGTATTATTATAACTTCCGCCTCCTCCAATAATCACTTCGTCAATAGAATAGGCAGGAAAAATAAATGTTTCATAGTGATGTACAATGGATGATGCCGTGAACATAGTAATCGTAGCTAGCAGATCTTCCTTTTTATGTTTACTATAATTCTCTAGCAGTCTCTTTGTGTACTGTGTACCGAACAGTTCTCTTCCCGTCGATTTGGGAGGAGAAAGCTTCATGTAATCATGATTCATACAGTCTCCTAAAAGCTCTGAAATAATCTTTCCTTCAGCTGCTAAACGCCCATTTTCATCAAATGAAACATTAAAAAGCTGCTGACACGCTTCGTCTATCATCATATTTCCCGGCCCTGTATCAAAAGCTACTACGGGTATAGGAGATTTTTTTGGCGGAATCAACGTTACATTTCCAATACCTCCAACGTTTTGAAGCAGCCTTGTACGCTCATCGTGGCTGTACAAAATCCGTTCCGTGTGAGGAACTAACGGAGCACCTTGCCCCCCTGCTGCCATGTCCATCACCCTGAAGTTTGCTACTACCTTCGTTTTGGTTTCATAGGCAATAACAGCCGGCTCTCCAATTTGGAGTGTAGACATCACTGTACTTCCCGAAGCATAAGGCTGATGGTAAATGGTTTGACCATGCGATCCAATAACATCTATTTGTTCAAGAGAAAAGCGGGCTTCTTGGCACACTTTTTTCACTGCATCCGCAAATGCATAGCCAAGTTTAAAATTTAAGCTGCAGATCAGCTGTACATTTGAATGTTCAAAAGAAAGCGCCTGCTCAATTTCCTTTTTTAACTGAGGTGAAAACGGCACGGTAATAAAATGAAGAAGCTTAACTTTACTTTCATAGCCGCTTCCTTCAATTTGAACAAGAGCTGCATCAATTCCGTCGAGTGACGTTCCTGACATAAGTCCAACAGCATACATACTACGCGTTCACTTCCTTAAAAAAAGCAGGTAAATACTTGCGATGAGCTTGAAGCAGTTCATCTAAGACCGACTTAGCCAGCTCGTCACTTGGAACAAGCGGATTAATGCTGAGCGCAACCAGTGCTTTTTCATAAGATCCTGTAACCGCAGCTTCTGCTCCTATTCGTTCAAACGATTTAATTTGCTGCACAAGTCCATTAACTTCTACCGGAAGTTCACCGAAAGCGAGCGGTACTGGCCCTTGCTTTGTTACTACACAGTTTACTTCAACCGCAGATTCGTTTGGGAGCGAGGAAATAGCTCCATTGTTTTTTACATTTAATGTTTGAATATCGCCTTTATCGTTATAAATGGATGAAATTAAATTACATGCGGCATCGCTGTAATAAGCGCCCCCTCGTTTTTCCAGCTGCGGAGGCTTCATTTCTAGATTTGGATTTTTATAGAGTTCAAAAAGCTCGGCTTCTAATGCTTTTACCACTTCAGCGCGTGTTGTACCTGACTGAAAAGCCAGAAGCTCTTCTGCTAATATTTCTTTTGTTTTGTAGTAGTAGCGGTGATACGGACATAAAATCACGCCAAGAGCTTCCAAAAAGTCCGGTTGCCATGGAATAGGAGCTATGTTTCTCATTGTTACTTGAGAGTTTGGATCACTTAATCGCCGAATGACTTCTTGCGTTACTTCCTTTCCTTTTGCATACACATGCAGTCCATATACCAAGTGGTTTAACCCTGCAAATTCAATGTGAACATCTTCTTTTTCTACTTGAAGCAAGCCCGCGATGGAGGTTGTCATATGTACAGGCAGGTTACAAACTCCTACTACTTTAGAATGCTCTCCGTAGCGAAGCAGCGCCTCCGTTACCATACCTGCAGGATTTGTAAAATTAATAAGCCAGGCGTTTGGACAAACTTCGTGTATTTCCTCGGCAATTTTCAACAAAACCGGTATCGTTCGTAAGCCCTTAAATAATCCTCCCGCCCCGTTTGTCTCTTGACCAATCATTCCGTACTTAAGAGGGATGCGTTCATCTTGAATACGCGCATCAAGCTGACCTACTCTAAGCTGTGTCGTTACAAAATCAGCATTTATCAACGCCTTTTGTCGATCAAGCGTTAAATGAATTTTCATATCAACACCTGCTTTTTTGACCATTCTTTTCGCAAGTGCTCCTACAATTTCAAGTTTCTCTTTTCCTTCTTCAACATCTACAAGCCATAGCTCTCGAATTGGAAGCTCATCATATCGTTTAATAAACCCTTCGACCAATTCCGGTGTGTAGCTTGATCCTCCCCCAATTGTCACTACTTTCATTTTTTGCCCCTCCTTGTTAAAAAACGGCTAAATATGTAACGGCTGTGCACCCTATTCCAAGCAAAACAAAGCGTATACAAACGGCGGTTTTAGATAAAGTTGCGTTTGAAAGCCGAATGGAAATAAATGTTGTAAGCAGTGCTGCTGATAGGCTTGTAATGGCAAATAAACTATGCTGCGCTGGTAAACCAGCATACTGCAGCAGAGGTGTAAAAATAACGTTGCAAAGAACCATGGTTAGCAGAAATAAAAACACAGTTTTATATCGAAACCGCACAAACATTGACCCTCAACTCCTACTAAAGAGATAGAAGCCAAACAAGTTGGCTTCTCTTTCTTTACATTTGAACTGAACTATCAGATGGTGCAACCGTTGCTTCATCGCTTTTTTCCATTTCGACCATCTTTCGGTCGTACATTTTAAAGAACGGAAGATAAATGACAACAGAAATAGCAATATTGATAACGACTAGCACAACCGCCCGCCAGTCTCCTCCGGTCGATAGATAAGCTCCGATCGGCGCCGGGAGCGTCCAAGGAACCATTACGTAGGTTGGCGTAATAAGACCTGTCGCCGTTGCTGCGTATGAAATGATCGTTGTAATAATCGGGATAATGATAAATGGGATAATTAAAATAGGATTTAAGACAATTGGCAAACCGAAAATAATTGGTTCGTTAATATTAAAAACCGCCGGAATAAAAGATGTCCTAGAAAGCGCTTTCGAATATTTGGATTTTGAGAAAAACAGCATTGCTAAAGCAAGGCCCAGCGTCGCTCCAGATCCTCCGATCCAAACAAACCACTGAAAGAACGTTTCAGGTGCAATATACGGAAGTGTGGAAGCTCCGTCTGCTACCGCTTCAGCATTTTTGGCTAAATACACTTCCCATACAGGCCGTGCCACTGTCCCAACAACAGAGACGCCGTGAATACCAAATGACCAGAAAAACGTAATTAAGAAAACCGGTATTAATACTCCTGCTAAACTATCTCCAGCTTCCACAAGCGGAGCAACTAGTTTATCAACTAAATGGTGAAGATCGATACCTAAAACAATGGTAATAATCGTCATAAGTACAACAACAATCGCAACCGGAATTAGTGCTTCAAAAGACCTCGATACCGAAGGCGGCACTTGTTCCGGCATTTTTATGGTGACATTTTTTGCTTTACAAAACCTGAGAATTTCGACCGATAAAATCGATACAATCATCGTTACAAACAAACCGTGACCTCCAAGGTTTGTCATTGGAAGCATAAATCCTTCTTCTTCAATCAGCTTTGGAGTCACCGTAAGAAGTAGTGCAGCTACTGCAATTTGCGCTCCTGACAGCGGATCGAGATTATAGCTTTTGGACAAGTTATACCCTATCCCAAAGGCTATATATAAAGACATAATAAACATCGTTACGCGATACGGTATTAAAATATTGGCGCTGTTATCAGCTGCCCATTTTGCAATTGTGCTATCTTGCGGCACAGGCGGAAATGCTAAAATTAAGAAAAAACTTCCGATGATAATGAACGGCAAAGCGGAAATAACACCATCGCGAATGGCTTGAAGATGCCGCTGTTCCGATAACCTGGCCATAGGTCCTGATAAATTGTTCTCTAAAAATGACACAAATTTGCTCATATACCCTTTCCCCCTCTATATTCTCCCCTTGTGTAATAAACCCCTTATTTATTTAAAAAGCAGGAATACACCTGCTTTCCTCAGCTAACGAGCTGTTGAACCGTTTTATAAAGCGTCGGACCTCCAAGCGGCGTATAAGCCTGCGGCGGAATCGGCCCGCACGGAACAGAGGCTTTATCCGCTTCCGCTTTCACTGCGTTAAACCGGTGGCGAATCTGCGGTGCAACCATTACAACATCCCAGCCTTTTTGAATTTCCTCTGCCACTTCATTTGTCCCAATTGCCAGCACTTCCATATCCGTTCCGTGCTTTTGTGCTTCCGTTTTTAATGCTTTTACCACAATCGAACTTGACATTCCTCCAGAACATACAAACAATACCTTCATTTTCTCGTTTCCCCCTACCTCTTTATTTTTTGAATTACATTATGTGTATCGATTATGCGTTCAAACACTTGATTGCCTTTTTGAATACATAACCGTATAAACATCGCATCTACAACGGCTAACTGAGCAATACGAGCGCTCATCGTTCCAATTCGAATATGCTGTTCTTCTACTGAAATAGTCAGCAGAATATCAGCTAATCTAGAAGCTGGCGATGAGCCGTGCTGCGTTAGCAAAATAACCGCTGCTCCTTTATCTTTGGCTATTTGCATCAGTTCCACCACTTCTTTTGTTTGACCAGAAGTCGATACTACAAACAGCACATCATCTTTTGTCATGTTCGCAGCCATCACCATTTGAACATGACTGTCTAATGAAAACAGCGCTGAAATATCAATTCGAAGCAGTTTATACTGAGCATCTAGCGCAACTACAGATGATCCCCCTGCTCCGTATAAAAACACTCGCTTCGCTCCATGAATAGCTTCCGCGGCTGCATCAATTGCAGAAGAGCTCACTAAACGACTTGTGTTCATAAGTGCGCTCATACTTTTACTCATGACTTTTTCAAGCACGGCTTCGGTCTCGTCTTCAAAATTAACCGGAAGATTCGGCAGCTGCTCGTTATTCACCTTATGGGCATCTTTTGCTAATTCAATCTTTAATTCTTTAAAACTATTGATTCCTACACGCTGACAAAAACGAATAATCGTAGCTTCGCTGCACTGACACTGCTTAGCTAGCTGTTTGGTCGTTAAGTTCAACGTGGTCGTAGGATTTTCTAACACGTAATCAGCTACTCTTCCCTCAGCAGGACTGTAATGATTCATTTGTGCATCGATTAAAGTAAGTACGGAAAATTGGCGCATGAATTCCTCCATCGTTAAGTAACGTATTTCTAAAATATTCTTTAAATTACCATTATTATATTTTTTCTGAAGTTTAATTTCAATATTTTTCTGATATTTTTAAAACTTTATTTTATTTTTCAGAATATTTTATTAAAATCTATTGTGAATATAACGACCACATGCTATATTATGAAAGAAATTTTATCTCAACCAAAAAAGAAGGAGGAACGAACATGGATATTAAAAAATGTATAGGAGGCATCTTGTTTTTACTGCTGTTTTGTTCGAGCGCGTTACCTGCTAAAGCAGATGTACCTACCACGTATCAAAAACGGGAGCTTCGGGCCGCTTGGATTGCAAGCGTATACAATATTGACTGGCCTTCTCAGCCTGGTCTTCCGGTTGAGCAGCAGAAAAAAGAGTTTACTTATTTGCTAGATGAAGTAAAAAAGATGGGGATGAATGCTGTGGTGGTTCAAATTAAACCTACCGCTGATTCCTTTTATCCGTCGAAATATGGCCCGTGGTCAGAATATTTAACGGGTACACAAGGAAAAGATCCCGGCTACGATCCTCTAGCTTTTATGGTGGAGGAAGCACACAAGCGCAACTTAGAATTCCACGCATGGTTTAACCCTTATCGCATTACCATGAATCATACTGATTTAAACAAACTTGCCGATAATCATCCTGCCAAACAACATCCTGATTGGGTCGTCTCCTACGGAAAACAACTCTACTATAACCCAGGTATTCCAGAAGTAAAAAACTTTATTATTGAAGAAGTGCTCGAAGTCGTAAGAAACTATGATATTGATGCTGTTCATATGGACGACTACTTTTACCCTTACAAAATTGCAGGGCAAACGTTCCCAGATCAAAAAACATATGAAACCTACGGTGCTCAAACGTTTTCCAACATTGAAGACTGGCGACGAGACAATGTTAATCAGCTTGTTCGAGATTTAAATACGTCTATTAAAAAAACAAAATCATACGTGAAGTTTGGTATCAGTCCGTTCGGCGTGTGGAGAAACATCGCTAATGATCCAACTGGCTCTGAGACTACTGCTGGACAAACAAACTACGATGATTTGTATGCCGATACGCGTACGTGGATTCAAAATGGATACGTTGATTACATCACTCCGCAAATTTATTGGAATATCGGATTTGAACCCGCTGCTTACGATACGCTGCTCAACTGGTGGAGAGATGAAGTTCGTGGAAAGCCAGTTCACCTTTATATTGGACAAGCTGCTTACAAAATTAATAACAACGCGGTGGAAGCATGGTCTGATCCCGATGAGTATTCAAGACAAATTGCTCTGAATCACCAATTTCCAGAAGTACACGGGAGCATGCATTTTAGCCTGAAAGATTTGAACCGAAACCCACTAGGAATAAAAGACAAGCTGCAAAACGATATTTATAAACATCCTGCTCTTATTCCGTCAATGCCTTGGCTTGATGATACGGCCCCAAAAGCACCAAAATTAAAAAGCGCGGGCCCTCATACAAAAGAAGCAGCGTTTGAAATTCGAGATCATCAGCAGAATGATTCCGCATATTATGCCATTTATCGCTTCCAAGGCAATATACGAGGCGACATTAATAACGCAGAAAACTTGCTGACAACCGTTCGGAAAACAGGAGAAACACAATTGTTTGTAGATCAAAGCGCACTCAAAAATCAAACGTACACATATGTTGTAACCTCTGTTGACCGTTTGCATAACGAAAGTGCTGTTTCCCGCACGCTTACTGTAAAAGCATCTCATTAAAAAAGGTTCTATAGCAAAATGTATGGTAGGATAAAGAAATCAAATGATGCTTTATCAAGCCATTCTGTTATAGAAAGTAGTGAAAAAAAGATGGAACCAAACTATGATCGCGCCTTTGGCGTATATGGAATTTGTATGCGAGATGACAAGCTGCTTGTTATAAGAAAAAATAGAGGGCCGTATATTCATCGCTTTGATTTGCCAGGCGGACAGCTAGAACACGGTGAAACATTAACAGATGCGATGAAAAGAGAATTTAGTGAAGAAACGGGCTTTGAAATTACTATTATTTCTCAAGCGGGTACAACGGATTTTCAGTATCCCTGTAAGTGGAAAGAATTTACCCACGTACATCACATTGCCGTTTTTTATCACGTAGACATTGCCAGCGGTGAGCTTCTTTCCAACCCGGTCCAGTTTGAAGGACAAGATTCTTTGGAAGCATTGTGGATCGCACCGCAGGATCTTAACATCGATAATGCTTCTCCTCTTGTTCTAAAAGCAGTGGAATCTTTAAGCTTATTGTCATGGCCTTATGAATCTCAGATTTATGATGAATGGGAACTTAAAACCTCCGAACGATAATGATGATAGTGCCTACACATTACTTTTTAATATCGCAGGCTTAGCTTCTGTTTAGGTCAAAATCAGAAAATATGTTTAATTTCTTTCTAACGGTGGAACAGACAAGTAACACTACTTAATCACTAATAGAAAGGAAGATTAAAATGAGTAAAGGTTTAGGAGATAAAGTTAAAGGAAATGTATCAAAAGCTAAAGGTGAAGTAAAAGATCAAGTCGGAAATGCAACGAATAACCGCGACCTTCAGCGTGAAGGAAAAGCTGAGAAAACAAAAGGAAATGCTCAAAAAGCAGTAGGCGAAACAAAAGATACATTTAGCAATAAATAAAAAAGAACGAGCTTAATGCTCGTTCTTTTTTTATTTAATAAGCTGATTTAAGCTTTTAATGATTACGTTTGGCTGCAATTCTTTATGTTCAGCTACATTTCCTTTTCGGTTGACCCAAGCCGTTGCGAACCCGTAGTTTTTAGCACCGGCAATATCCCATGTATTCGATGACAAAAATAATACTTCTTCTCTTTTTGCGTTCATTTTATTTTTTGCATAGTGATAGCTTGCCATCGTAGGCTTGTACTGTTTGATTTCGTCTACGGAAATAACGTCTTCAAATAAATGATTCATGTTGTGATAAGAAACAAGCGGATCAATCATGTGCTTAGGACCATTCGTAAAAATAGCCAGACGATATCCTTTTTCTTTTAAATAGGCGAGCACCTCTTTGACCTCATCGTAGACATTCAGCTTCATGTAAGCACTCATCAGCATTTTTTCTTCATGTTCCGTTAAATCAATATCATTTGCTTCTGCTGCATATTTTAGGGATTGATTTGTTAATGTATAAAAGTCAACGTATCGTCCCATCAGCTGATATTGCATTGCATATTCAATTTGCTTCAAACGCCATAAATGGCTAATACTTTCTCCCCGCTCCGGATACAGCTTATCACACGTTTCAATAACGGTATGTACATCAAACAGCGTTCCATATGCATCAAATAAAATCGTTTTAAATTTCATCTGTGTTCGCCTCCTTCTTTCATTTTACCCACTCGCAAAAAAACATAACGTTTTTTCTGTTAAAAAAGAGGCCTATTAACAGCTGAGGTATGCTCATTTCTTATGAAAATAAAAAAACAGCAGGCTCTCCTACTGTTTATAATCCCACACGACTTTCCATTCTCCTTTTTCACGAACAGCATACACTTTCTGCACCAAATCAAAGTTTCCATATTTCCCTTTATACGTTTGGATAACGGTCATTTCGTAAACAACAGAAAACGCTTTACGATCATTTTCCATCTTCCAGCTCTTTCTTTTTTCAACATCTTCAATGGAATACGTAAAGGTGTCTACCCCGAAATGATTGAGAAATACGTGTGCTCGATCTTGTATGTATGCACCTTTTGTCCATTTCTTTTTCATGGATGAATGAAAAAGGTCCCATGATTCCGAAAAGTTTCCTTCCTGTTCTAGCGTATAAAATTCTTTTACGGCAGATTTGGCTTGATGACTTGGAGAAAAGAATGTAAATTGAAACATCCAAACTCCCAGCGCAATAACAGAAAGAAACACAGCTACTCCTAAACTTCGCTTCAAAAGCAGTGTTTTTTTTCGATACAAGTAAAAAGCCCCTTTATCAAAAATGCAGTATACAACAGCTTATTCGATATCCAAGCTTTTTAGTATTGCCGGACTAAACTTATCCGGCATATCTTTAAAAAAGGGATTGAGACATATCTACATTAATTCAATCGAAAAACAAATAAATAGGATAAATGATCGGGTGTAGATCGCTTGTTACAACGCTGTTGATTTCCGTACAAGACTTCGCTTTCCGCGGACGGCCGGTGAGCCTCCTCGCCGCTGACGCTCCTGCGAGGTCTCACCTATTCCGCTTTTCCCGCAGGAGTCTTCGCCTTGCCCTCCAATCAACAGCTAAAAGCCACTACATAGATGAAATCTCCGTTCATCCTAACAAAAAAAGATCCGAACGATTCATCGTTCGGATCTTCCTTCAACTAAAATACGTTTGTCCCAGCTTCTTTCGTCGCTATACAATGTGAAAAGCCATTTGCATGGCTGCTAAAAAGCCCACGAACACAAGGCCCGTCACGAGACCCTCTTTCCAATCTGGCCGGTCCCCTCGAACAAATTTAGCAATATCATACGATAGCATCGCTGCTAAAAAAATTGATAAGACAATATACAGCGGCTCCATCTTTTATCACCCACTATTTCTTTTCTTCAGTGTAACAACTTTTTCATAAGTATGCATGTAAGAAAAACAGCTTAAAATTCTTGACGAATGTGTGAAATTTCTCTTTTTTATGCATAAACTACTTAAAAGCGTGAAAGGAAGATGCCGTTTGTCTGCTTTTAATCCTCAGCAATTTAGCGTCACATACCGGCAAGGAAGCACGCCCACCTTTCCTTTTATTGGGCGACGCTATACGCTCACACATTCTGAACAAACAGACGATTTATTTCTTTGGATCGACGAAAAGTTTGCTGTTGATCAATTAAATGAACAGCGAAATGAGCTTTTTGCCGAATGGCTCCACAAAGACGGTGTTGATACGCTGTATGTATACGTATTTATTGGCAATGAACAAACGGAAAAGTCCGTTCAAGCCATACGGCACGCTATTTTCAAACAGGAAATGCCTTACTTGCTAAAAGCATTGCGCTACGGTGATGCCACGTTTTTCAACGCTCACCCTGCTTTAGATCGTTCCCCCATTTACGTACATTTTCATTCCAGCGACAAAGATTTTCATTCCATTCGATATTTTCAAACGCCTTCTCACTATGCCTAAGCATATGAGAAGGGATCTTTACTTCGTTAATCTCCTGTTTTCCAAACTCCATTTCTTCTAGGGTCTCCGGCTCCTTCCATTTGTTTATCTTGAAAATTAATGGTTAACGCTTGAATACCTCCATAAAAGACGTCGCTTTCCTTTGTTTCTATTCGAAACGCAGAAGGAATATTTTTGGTATTTAAATCGGGCTCTACATAAATAGTCGAATCGTCAAAAATAAAGCGCGGTTCGTTTACAGCTTTTTGAAGCGATTCATTTCCTTCAAAGTTTTTAGAAAGTACCTGAGTTAAAATTTGAGGAATCCGCGTTCCGCCCGGAGAACCTATTCCCATCGCCCACTCGCTTTTTTCTCTTATAATAGTTGGAGCCGTAAAAGTTCTTGCTCTTTTTCCCGGCTCGCGATTATTCGGTTCTTTGCTTCCAAACGTATCAGCATTGTTATTAAGAAAAAAGCCGTCAACTTGTTCGCCTGTACCAAAGAAGTTACTCAACGTATTAGTTGTAGATACGACGGTTCCTTCTGAATCAATAACCACAAAATGTGTTGTACTTTCGTGTTCTTCATCGCCTTCACCTGAAGAACGTGTCGGGTGATCGACCAAGTTTGTTATATAATCATCACTGACTAATTCACTTGAGTTTTGATTATGAAAGTCTGGATCTCCGATTTGTTTTAACCGGTCGGAGTAAGCTGCCTTTTTAATTCTGTTCATCGTTTCGTAATATTCTTTGTCAGGCATTGTTTTAAGATTTTCTTTCTCTGTCATTTTTAACATTTGAATCAGTGTAATTCCGGAAAAAGGCGGAGGCGCTGAAATCACTTCCGTTCCATTGTAAGTTGAAACGACAGGCTTGGTTTCTGTCACTTGATAGGAAGATAAGTCTTTTTTAGAAATAGGCGTTGCATCAGCAAGATCTTGTGCCACATCTCCTTTATAAAATGCAGACGCGCCTTCTCGCTGAATCTTGATTAGTGTTTTAGCTAACACGGGCTGCGACAGAGTTTCTCCTTCTTCGATTGCTTCTCCCTTTGGATAAAAAGCAGATAGATCGTCTACATCCATCCTTCCTCTAGAGTAATACAATCGAGACGATAAAAGAGAGTCTACTTCAAACCCTTTTTCAGCGTATTCAACAGCCGGCTGAATCAAATCACTCATTGATTTTGTACCATACTTCTGCTGAATATATTCCATACCAGCGACAAATCCCGGCACCCCGTTTTTACCACTCATAGAAGTTGGAGCGGTTTCCCGGTAATCGATAAAAGTAGCAGGCTGATCTTTTTTGGCAATCAGCATACCTCCACCTCCGCCAATTCCAGATCCAAAAGGTTCGACTACGTTAAGGGCATACGAAATAGCAATGGCCGCATCTACTGCATTCCCGCCTTCTTTTAATACGTCCATCCCTACATTTGCTGCCAGAGAATTAGAAGAGCTCACACCATAAGAATGATCATTATTTTTTTTAAGCAGCTTTTCAGGACTAAGATCTGTACTCGATTGAGTCATAAAAAAAGCGGCTATAACGCAAATTAATAATAAAAAAGCAATAATATTAAACAACAGTAATTTTTTATTCACATATTACCCTCCATTTTTACTCATCTGTATATTTTGTGAAGCGCTTTCATTTTTATCCATACATTACATTGAACACAAAAAAGACATCGTCTAGGACGATGCCTTTTTGTTATTTATTTTCCAGCTGCTGCCGCAGCATCATTTACTGCATCTGCAGCAGCTGATTTTGTTTGTTCAATCATTTTTACGTTATTTTCAATTTTTTGCTGTTCATCTGTTGAAAGAGTAGCCGGATGTTTCAAAGCTCCAAGTCCTGCTACTACTCCTGCTACAATAGCAATTGGTCCTACAATCCCTACGATACGTTTTGCGATCATTTTCTATTCCTCCAATTAAGTTAGTCTGTACTTTTTTCCCATAAACCGTGGCGGCGCGGATCAGCGTCACCTTGAATCTTATTTTTCTTTAAGTCTTTCACAAGAGCTTGAACGCCTCCGTAAAACATCGCGTTATCATTGTTTTTTAAGTCATAGCCGTACGTTTTTAAACCATCCTTCGTTGACTGTTTAAGCTTGGCTTCTGAATAAAACTTATGAGAATCAAAAATGACACGCTTGTTTTCTACTGCATTTTTAATAGAATCTTTGTCTTCAAAATAATCCCCAATTACTTGCGTTAACACTTGAGGAATGCGATTTCCTCCCGGTGTGCCAATGGACATTACCCATTCATCACCTTCACGAATAATGGTAGGGGCTGTAAATGTTCTTGGACGCTTGCCAGGTTGACGCTTATTAATTCCTTCCCCAAACGTATTGAGCGTATTATTTAAAAAGAACCCATCTACATATTCACCGCTGCCGAAGAAATTACTCAGCGTATTCGTTGTTGATACAACGGTTCCTTCACCGTCCATGACAACAAAATGAGTGGTACTTTCATGTTCTTCGACGTCGCTTACTTTGGTATGATCTGTTTCAGTATTATTTAATTTATTACGAAGTAAATGCACGTAATGGTCGTCGATCCAATCATTTGGCGTTTCTTTTATAAAAGCGGGATCAGCAATTTTTTTCAAGCGGTCTTGATAAGCTACTTTTGAAATTTGACCAAGAAAATGATAATAAAGACTAGGATGCGATTCCTTCAGCTTCCAAATATCTTCTTGATCCGTCATTTTTAACATTTGAATAAGCGTAGCACCAGCAAAAGGAGGAGGTGCTGAAATAATTTGATGACCTTTATAATTCGTCGATAGAGGTTTCCGTTCAACAGGCGCATACTTTCGCAAGTCTTTGTGACTTACTTTTGTTTCTTCTGTAATATCGTCTGCAATTTTCCCTCTATAAAAAGCATTTGGCCCTTCTTCCTTAATCTTTTGCAGCGTGTTCGCTAATTCATGCTGTTTCACAATTTCACCTGTGTTGATAGCGTCCTTATCTGGATAAAAGCTAGGAATTTCATCTTCATTCACATTACCTTTGTATGAAACCAGCCTATCGTGCAAATCTTTGTCCACTTTATACCCATTCTCAGCATAGTTAATGGCCGGGTCGATTAGTTTGCTCATCGACATAGATCCGTAGTGGTGCTGAATATAATCCATACCAGCAACGAACCCTGGTACGCCAATCTCATCTTCTTTATCATTCTTAGGTGCAATTTCTCGGTAGTCAATAAATGTTGGAGAGGCATCTGCTGGATCAATCAGCATTCCGCCGCCTCCCCCAAGTCCTGATCCGTACGGTTCCACAACACCAAGCGTGTAGGAAATGGCAATAGCTGCGTCAACTGCTGTACCGCCTTGTTTAAGAATTTCCATACCTACTTTTGTGGCGCGAGGATCTGAAGTACTTACTGCATATTCTTGTTTTGGAAACATAAATTGATAAACACATACACCTACTATGAGTGAAAAGATGACAATGGAAACAATAATCGTATTACGTTTATTTATCATCTTTTACCTCCTCTGTGTATGACGGGCTATTAGTTAGCTTGCGCTTCGTTCTTTTTGCGCTCCTCTGCATGTTTTATAATGCGAGAATGATCTAAGTTTAATTCAAACTTGTTTCGTTCTTTTTCTAACAGTTCAGGGTTTGAAGAAAACTTGTTTAAATCGTTATAAATACGCTTCATGCGCCAAGGGTTATCTGTTGGAGTTGGTGTACCTGCTTTAATAACCATTGGAATAACATCAATTTTAGCTTGGCCCTGCTTGTTTAAATGATACTGAACCATCGCTGTATTTTTTGTACTTGACCACCCTTGGTCAAAAATAAAGTTTCCTAAGCTATAGAAGATAACCGAACCTTTATATACGTCATATGACTGTAGAACGTGCGGGTGGTGACCAATGATAATGTCCGCACCAGCGTCTACCATCGCTTTTGCTAGTCCTTCTTGACGAGGACTTGGCTGTGCATCATATTCTTCACCCCAGTGGGCATTTACTACAACTAAATCAGCATTTGCTTTCGCTTGCTGAATCGTGCTGAAAATAAGATCCGGATCTGCTTTTAAAATACCCGGGTTATTTTTTCCAGCCGACATTCCGTCTGAATGTACATCCGTAAAACCTACGGTTGCAATGCGAATACCGTCAGCATCTTTATACGAAATATGCTTTGCTTCTTCAGAGTTACGGCCAGCACCAACAAAATCTAATTTGTTTGCTTCAAAAGTAGAGATCGTATCTTCTAACCCTTTTGCACTGTAATCCATTGAATGGTTGTTCGCTAAGTTTAATACGTCGAAACCTGCATTTTTAACAGTCGCTAGATCAGCAGGCTTACTATATAAATGAATACCTTTTTCCATTGCTTTATATGAATCTACGTCATTTGTTAAAATCGGTGTTTCGTAGTTTCCGCTTACGTAATCCGAATTTTTAAAGAACGGCTCCACGTTGCGGAATACAAAATCTTCTCCGTAGCGTTCAGTTACTTCTCTTACATGGCGACCCATCATAATGTCTCCGACCATAGTCATCGTTAAATCATTATTGGCCTCTGGATTAGCCGTCTCAGGGTTTTCAAGAGCATCCGAACGCTCCATCCATCCTGAAAGAGCTAAAATTACGATTAAAATTGGCGTTAAGATAAGAGCTTGCTTGCCCGTTGTAGGCTTTGTTTTCTTTATAAACATCAATACTTTTTCTTGAAAGTTTAATTTTTTCTCTTTCAACGCTTTCACCTTCCTTTACCAGCTGCGGTTTGTTTGTGTATTAAAATAAATAATAAACTTGCATAATTCCAAATGTTACACCACTTAATAAAACCGTTGTTCCAACTGTTAAAGGAAGACCTTGCTTTTGCATTGTATTTGCAATTAAGCCCGGTACAATGATACCAATTCCGCGTAATTCAAACACTTCAAACGGCAAGATCGGGAAGAAATAATCAAATGCAACTTTAATCACAATACCCGTAATTAACATCGCTGTAAATTTGCGACGTCCATATAAAATAACTACTTTTGAGATTCCGTATACGACGATAACATACGTTAAAATACTAATTAAGAAAATCATTAAAATGGTAATTGGCTGATCAAATACAAGAGCTAAATACCCCGGTACGATAAGACCGGCTGGCAATACGCCCGTTTTTTCTGTAAAAATTAAGCTTAGTGTAACCCCTAACACAAGGGCGATATATAAATCTGATCCGAACATGAAATGGCCTCCTAGATTAAACTGCTTTTCTCATCTTTTTCATTTCAATAATAGCTTCAACAAGCGGCTCGGCTGAACCGTGGATATTTCCGACACCGTATACGATACGATCTTTTAAATAAGGCTTCATGCGCTCTAAAATTTCTTCTGTAGAAGCGCCTTCCATATCCCAGAATTCTTTTGTTGGCAATTCGCCTCTTTGATATGCTGCAGCGATTGGTGAGGTCGTCTGACCAATTGCAATCATTACGTCCGCTTCAATGTATGGCATTACATCTTCAGCAAATTGCTCCGTGCGATCTACACGGTCCGGACGGCAGTTCATAATGACAATAGGAAGCTTTTCACTATAGTTCATTGAATCTACACGTTCCCAAATACGAAGCGTGGAAGAAGCGTCGTTGGCAGCAAACCCATTCACTAAAAAGGCTGGATTTTTTTCATCGCCAAACGTTGTAATTCTCATAGCTCCTGGGTCAGGCTGAGCATTTAACATTCCTCTCATCGCTGTTTCAGCATCGATACCAAGTGCTTCTGCTACTGCTAAACCGATGGAAGCATTATCAGGGAAAACCATATAATCAAATTCACGTAAATACGCTTCAGATACTTTATCATTGTCAGCTACAATAACTTTTGTATTGCGCTCTGCGGCTATTTTTTTATAGTATTCCAAATATGGACCTTCAATTGTAACAAGGTGGCCATCGTAAGGAATAGTAGCAGTGAACGCTTGAGCAACTTCATCTAGAGTTGGACCCATTACATCCATGTGATCTTCTAGTACGTTTACAATAACGCCTACCTTGGCTTGAATCAGCTGATTTTGGAATGTGATTTGATAATCAGGCTGTACAGCCATACATTCACAAATAAGAGCTTCCGCGCCAATATCGGCAACTTCATTTACTACTCGTCGCTGTTCTCCAATGTTCGGACCTTCTTTACGACGAATAATTGGTTCTTCTTCACTTGTATGCCAGTAGATCATACGCGCTTGTGTTCCTGTCGTTTTTCCTACTGTTTTGTAACCTGCTTCTTTTACAATACCTGTAATCAATCGTGTAACGGTGGATTTTCCGCGAATACCATTAACATTCACTCGTACAGGAATTGAATGCAGCTTGCGTAAATGTCTGCGATACTCCCAAACGCCATACCCTACTAAAAATAGGCAGCATAGGATAATTAAGATCATGTTTCATTCTTCTCCTTCCAAACTTCTCCTGTTGGATACGTTATGAATGCTTTTGATTCATAATGATAGATATACGATTTCATAGTTTCACTCCCTTTATATATGTATGGGAGCTAATCAATTAACAGCGCTAGCATGCTGCTAAAACACCTGCTTTGAAAAATGGACTCGAGTACCAATTTCAACAGCTCTAAAACTATCATCTGCGCTCATTAGTGGTCAATAGCTCAAATGTTATATATTCTTACAATTCCGATTGTCTATTTACAGAATTAAAAACTCATCGTTTTATTTAAAATTTACACAATAGGTCTAAAGTTTATTTACCTAGAAAAATCCCATCGATACCTTTTTTTACCATAACAACAGGAATATTTTATACATCACTCTTACAATTAACACACGGAAATATTACGTAATTAAAAATTTCTTAACTTTAGAAAACGTTTTGTAATATAAAGGCGGGATAAAAAATATTTTATCCCATTAATTCCTTTTTATGGATATACCAATTGAATTTGTCTAACAACCGTACTTGTAAGGATGATAGATAGATATAAAAGTAAGAAAAATACATTTATTTATCATTTTCTGCTTACATTTAACTTACTTAAATAGAAAGGACATTAAATATTTTTTTCTAATTATATAAGCATTTAGACTCCATGTGTTCCTAGTTCTTTTGTTGTTATTTTATAGATTTCCTTTATTTAATAATCAATTCAGTAAATCTAAATCTCTTGACTATGGCCTCTTTTCCTATTTTTATTTCAATATTTTCTGAATCTTTCTACCGATAAAGGCAGCTTTTGTCCGTTAAGATTGCCTAGAAAAATGCATGATTTCTCACTTTTTTGGCATATGATGTTATCATAAAAAGAAGAAGTATCATCAAAAGGAGGAAAACAATGGTTGATACAACCCTTTATTTTCTATTTTCTTTTTGCTATATTGTCCTGTTTTTCTTTAGCATATATGTAGTGCGAAAAAACACTTCGCCGTTTTACATGCTTTTTCTTCCTTTAGTAATAGCTGGACTAATTTACGATAATATAATGATTGGGATCGGTTCATTTATCGGTGAAGGGGATACTTTACGTTCACTCAGCATGCTTCGCTTTTGGTTTCACGCTTTATTTACCCCTACTTTGGTGCTCTTTGCGTATGGCGTAGCGAAATATTCGACGATTACATGGACTAAAAAACCTGTTGCCGGCATTCTTTTTTTGCTAACTACGTTTGCCTTAATTAGCTATGAAATATTCGAGACGATTAGCCAGCGTATCGAAGTAGTACGTGAATATGGCATTGTTCGCTATACATTAGTAGGATCATCCGCTCCCCCTCTTATGGTTCTCATTGTGGCGATTATTTTGCTTTTTGTGGGAATTTCCTTATTTCGCAAGACGCGATGGAGCAGTATGATGATTGGAGTAGCCGTGATGATTGTAGGAAGTGCCGTGTCAATTCCTATACCAAGCACAGCTGTAACAAATACGTTTGAGCTTATGTTTATCTTCTCTTTATTTTTAACTCAGCGTCATTTAGTGAAAATACATTAAAAAGAAGCGATTCCCTTGCTTCTTTTTTTTATATTTGATATCTTTTACCTAACGACCGTTAGTTAGATTGAGGAGGAGCTTTTCTTGAGTGAATTATCAACTGTAGAAAAAATTAGAGCTGCAGCAATGGAGCTCTTTGGAGAAAAAGGCTATACAGAAACATCGCTTGCTGATATCTCATCAAAAGTAGGCATAAAAAAACCTTCCCTGTACGCTCATTTTAAGAACAAAGACGACTTATTTTTACTAACCGTGCATGATTTAATGAATTTATTCCTAACAAAGTTATCTGTTATATACGAACAGCATAAAACAAAGTCTGCTAAAGAACAGCTTCACTGCTTTATTGTAGATTTCTGCACGATGATTGAAAAAGATTCTTTCGGCCAGATGTACCGTCGTCTTATTTTGTTTCCACCTGAACATTTACAGTCGGAAGTAAAAGCTATTTTCTTAAGAAGCGAACGATTGTCTGATCAAATTCTGCATGCTATTTTTACACAGGGAATGGCTGAAGGCGAAATAATTGAACGTCCGATTGATTTGTATATCAATAGCTTTTATTGTTTAACCGACGGACTGTTCATCCAGCGCTTTTATTATGAACCGGAGTATTATGACCAAAAAATTCACGATGCTTGGACGATATTTTGGGAAGGCATACGTGCTAAATAGGCCCTATAAAAAGGGCTTATTTTATGCAAGGAGGAATTAGAATGGCTTGGATTTACCTTATTCTCGCTGGTTTGCTCGAGATTGTATGGGCAATCGGCTTAAAATATTCACACGGATTTACTGAAATAACTCCAACAATCATTACAATCGTCACAATTGTGATCAGCTTTTATTTCTTTTCAAATGCCTTAAAAAAAATTGCTGTCGGAACAGCTTACGCAGTATTCACTGGTATAGGAGCTGCTGGCACAGCGATACTTGGAATGACCGTTTTAGACGAAGGAGCAAATATTGGAAAGATTTTATTTTTAGGATTAATGATCTTTGGAATCGTTGGTTTGAAGTTGATTTCTACTGAAGAAACAGAAAGAGAGGAATCGTAACATGGCTTGGATTGCATTAATAGCTGCCGGTTTTTGCGAAGTGGGATTTGTGATTTTTTTAAAACTTTCAGATGGGTTTAAGCGGTTGTTTCCTTCGATTGGATTTATCCTTTTCGGTGCAGGAAGTTTTTATCTTCTCTCCTTAGCATTAAAGGAGATACCTATCGGAACAGCTTACGGCATATGGACGGGAGTAGGAGCTGCTGGAAGCGTAGTTCTTGGCATGCTTTTCTTTCATGAAGCAAAAGACATGCGTCGAATTTTATTTATTTTTTGTATTGTAGCAGGTGTAATCGGTCTTAAAATCACTGGATAATGATGTACTACTTCCTTTCTTTTCATGCTATACTAAACTTGTAAACACTTTCAAAAAATAGGAGACGATGACAATGAACCTTGGGTTTGGAGAAATTGCCTTAATTGTATTTGTCGCTCTATTGCTTTTTGGTCCAAAGAAACTGCCGGAATTAGGGAAAGCTGCCGGAAAAACGTTAAAAGAGTTTAAAAACGCTACAAAAGGAATTATGGAAGAAGATGAAAAAGAAAAAGCTCCTCCTAAATAAGAGGCTTATATCTCTTTTAAAAGCTGACTCAAACGTTTGAGTCAGCTTCTTTGTGGTGAGAATATACTGAAATTCGATTTCGACCCGTACGCTTTGCTTCATATAAAGCCTGATCTGCTCCATGGACAATTGAAATCAGCTGTATGTTTTCGGATGGAACGACTGTCATTATTCCAACACTGATTGTGACACCCTTAAACACGTCAGAAGCTTGATGGATAATTGCACGCTGCTCCACTTGCTGTCTAATAGCTTCTGCCATTTTTATCGCTTCATATTGATTAGCTAGAGGAAGCAATATACCAAACTCTTCTCCTCCGTATCTTGCAACAAAAGCCGATTCGTCAAAAACAACGCTTTTAGCAATATTCGCTACTTCTTTCAAGCATTCGTCTCCTTGAATATGGCCATAGGTATCGTTATACGCTTTAAAATAATCAATATCAAATAAGAGAAAAGAAAGCGGCTCTTTTTCTTCCTGTGCGTATTTCCACTCAATTTCCAGCTGTTTATCAAGAGATCGGCGATTGTTCAGACCTGTTAAGCCATCTTTCATGGACAGCATTTCAAGCTTTTTATTGGCTTTCATAATATTTTACCTTTTTTTAATATTTATCCATTTTCTATTTTTTGTATTTTCGTAAGGTAAGTAGTCGAACTTCAGCAAAAATAAAAAAAGAGCGTCGATACAACGAGCGCTCTTTTTTATTTATGGCGTAAAAATTCCCAAAGTCCTGGCGTTTTGGAAAAATCAAACGTCTTAACAGCGGAAAGAATTTTAATCTTTAAATCTTGCTTTACGTCTTCTCTCTCATGCAGCGAAAAGCTTTGAACAGCTTTATTTAGTTTTGGTTCCAGCTTTTTTAATAAACGCCTTGACGCCTCTTCATCTCCAGCTTTCACTTTATTTACAAGCTCATATAGAGTTTCCATTTCTTCACTTCTTTCTTAAGTCAGTTGTTAATTTCTCCACTTTTTCTTCAAGTCGCTTTATATTGTTTTCTACACGCAGTAATAAATAAAAAGAAAGGACAGCGGGAAATCCTACGTTTCCAACAAGTTGAAGCCACTGAGGATCAAACATATCTATCACTCACCTTCATAATTTTTTTCAACTTGCTTAGCGCACGTTGATAATGATTAGAAACCGCTTGCTGAGAAATAGAAAAATAAGCAGCGATTTCTTTATGAGTCCAGCGTTCAACAATAATCAAGTGCAGCATACACTGCTGCTTGGCCGTTAATTGGCGAAATGCATGATGAAGAATACGATTTTCAAGTTGATTTCCTAAAAATTCATGCTCCCATACAGCCCCGTCCTGTACTCCTAGCATATCTTCCACTGTTCGATTTCCATCTAGCGCAGCCGGCTGCTGCAGGCGAAGAGGAATATAAGAACGCTCTTTTTCTTTGACACGCATAACATCTCTGGAATAATGTCTGCAAAGCTTGTTAATATAATGAAGCAATCTAACTTCGCTATAAAACTGATGAAATTCTTTGTTTAGAAGTCTTTGTTCTTTTGTATCATGTTTAACAACCGCTTTTTGTAATCGCTCATAGCGTTCTGGTGTCAAAAATGTATTCATTATATGAGTCTGAAGAGTTGCGCTGTGGTTTGTAAGAAATGTATGAAAGGTACATTCTTTATCGTGCCGCTTTTCTTGCTGCGAATAGAGCTGAGTCATTGTGCAAATCTCCTCCTTTTTTTCTTATACTTATTAAAAAGGGAGAAAAGAGTAAAATAACAACACCGAAAACGAACGTTTGTTCTTATATAAATTTAACTATATGAGGTTTTTTATGTCAATATGATGAATTGCTCATTAATAATCAAAACGACTCAGTAAAAAATAAAAAAGAGATTGAGACATAACGAAATGAATCCAATTTAAAGACGAACAAATAAGATACATGAGCTGATCCGCTTGTGACACAGCCGTTGATTTCCGTGCAAGACTCCTGGGGGAAAAGCGGAGTCTTCGCCTTGCCCTCCAATCAACTGCTAGAAGGAACGAAACAGATAAAATCTATGTTCATCACAACAAAAAAACGAACCACTAATCAAATATTTTGATTAGTGATTCGTTTTTCACTTCGGCTAAAATATTTTTATCGCGGCCTTTTTATTTCTTCTTCATGTAGAGATTATTCTTCGCCTAAAACGCGGTTAATACGTTTGCGAAGCATCGGCATTCCATTTCCACCCGCTTGGAAATGACGAAGCTGACCTTCTTTATCAAATACATAATATGCTGGTACATATTTATTTTCAAAAGCGTCTGTTAACTTATGCTCACTGTCTACGTAAATTGGCTGAGTAATATCGTGTCCCATTGCCATTGCCTCAATAACACCCATATCTAAGTCATCTTCCGAACGAGGCATATGAACTGCTACAACATTCAATTGATCATCATACTCATCACGAAGATCATTAACTTCAGGCATTGCTTCTTTACATAAATGGCAGCTTACTGACCAAAAGTGGATAAGCGTTGCTTTATCACCTACTAAGTCTTCCTTTGTTACTTCGTCGTTAATCCAAGATGTTGCTCCAGTTAATTCAGGCATTTGTTCACGTAATTTCATTTTAAAATCCTCCTCATCATTTATAAAACTGAATATTCTGTCTTTTATAGTTAGAAAACTATCTTTTCTATTTTAATGGCAGCAGTAGAGGAATTTCTCCTCTACTCCACCGCTATTTATTAAAGTGTTTTTTGACCTGGTTTCCAGTTAGCTGGGCAAAGTCCGCCAGTTTGAAGGGCTTGAAGTACACGTAATGTTTCTTCTACGCTGCGGCCGATGTTGTTATGGTTTACAACTGCGTATTGCAATTCACCTTCTGGATTAATAATAAACAACCCGCGAAGCGCTACGCCTTCTTCTTCAATTAACACGCCGTAATCACGTGCTACTGCGTGAGTTGGATCTGCAGCTAATGGATAATTCAAATCTCCAAGTCCATTATCTTTACGATCTGTGTTAATCCAAGCTAAGTGAGTATGAATTGTATCTGTAGAAACACCTACAACTTCAGCATCTAGATCTTCAAACTCTTCGTAGCGATCTGATAGAGCTGTAATTTCTGTTGGACATACGAATGTAAAGTCCATTGGATAGAAGAACAATACTGTCCATTTACCGTTTTTCATATTTTCTTCTAAACTTACTTTTCCAAATTCCTTATTTGCAAGTACAGCTTCCATTTCGAAGCGTGGTGCTTGTTTTCCTACCATACGTTCTGCCATGTCAAAACCTCTCCTTGTACGATGTATTTCACAAGCTTATGCTTGTATGTATTATTTTTAATGCAATCAATGACTCCCTCTATTTGATAACGATTATTAGTATCATTATAAACTAGTAATGACTATTGATTACATTCTTTATTATACACGAGCTATTATTATAGTCAATACTTTTTTATAATCATTTTAATCTAGGATTGATTATCGAATATTTTCTGCTCTTTTTATTCTTTCCTTTGATTAATCTTATGTATGCAGGGATGAATAAAGATAGAAGATACTAAAAAACTTCCCTTGTTTCAACATATTTGCTTTTGAAATGTGCTGCAGCAAGATTTCGAATCTCAATTATGCTCTTTATAACCACAATAAAAGAGAATGAGACATAACTATCTCAATCTAATTTAGAGACGAACAAATTAGAAAATGATCTAGTATGGATGACGGGTGACACCGCTGTTGATTTCCGTGCAACAGCTAGAAGCAACTTCATACATGAAACCTACTTTTACCCTATCAATAAAAAAATCCGAACGAGTTTGATTCTTGATTCTCCATCAAGAATCAAACTCGTTCGGATCTTTCTTCAACTAAACTACTTTTGCCCAGCCTCTGTTATTTATTGTCATTTGGATATACAAGACCGATTTGCTCTCGCACTTTATCCATCACGTGCATTGTTAAATATGAATTCTCATAAGAATTTGTGTCCGATTCCATCTTTCCTTGCTTTAACAGCTCTACGAATTCATTTATTTCATAGTACATAGCAGGATAAGGCTGATCGACCGTTAACTCTTCTACCCGTCCGTCATTGTATCGAATTTCTACCTTTTCAGCGGTATGTATTTTGTCAATAACCATACTGCCTTTTTCTCCTTGAATTTCACTTGGCAAATGCGAATTTGTAATTTTAGAATACATGATAACCGCGTCGCGATCTTCGTACTCGAAAGCAACTGACCCTTCTCCATCTACCCCAGATTCTAGCATAAACGCCGTTGCCTTTATTTTATGAGGCCCTCCAAACAACGTAATCAGAGGATAAAGACAATATACACCTAAATCCATCAGTGAACCGTTGGCAAGCTCAGGCTTAAAGGCATTAAGCACGATACCTTCTTTATATTTATCATAACGAGAAGAATACTGACAGTAAGATGCAACGTATTTCCGAATTGGACCAATTTTATGTAAGTTCTCTTGAATCACTTTGAAGTTAGGAAGAAGGGTTGATTTCATCGCTTCCATTAGTAACACCTTGTGATTTTTGGCTGTTTGAATCATGCGGGTTACTTCTGCTGCATTGGCTGCGAGCGGTTTTTCACACAGTACATGCTTGTTATTTTTCAAAAATAAGATAGCTTGTTCCGCATGATAAGCATTTGGAGTAGCAATATACACTGCATCAATTTCAGCACTCGCTGCCATTTCCTCTAAATCAGTAAATATATGAGGAATATCATATTTACCTGCAAATTCTTCTGCTTTTTCAATGGTTCGAGAATAAACAGCTGCAAGCTGAAAGTCGTCTACATACTGAGCTGATTCTAACAGTCGATCTGTTATCCAGTTTGTTCCTATTACGCCAAAACGAATCATCTTTTCATCTCCTTTTTATCATCTATGTTGTATTGTATCGTTTTTGAAAAGAAAAACGAAGAAATAATAAAAAATCTATATCGGTTTTCATCGCTTTATATCTATTTTGTTCCATAAAAAAACAGCTTACATCAAATGCAAGCTGTTTTTCAATATGAATCAAACGTAAGCTTATGCTTTTTCACCCACTACAGCAAAGCGTTCATTCACATGGTTTTCATTCTCTAATTCATCTATTAAAGCAATCGCGTAATCAGCATAGCTAATATAGCTTTCATTTTGACTATTTGTGATCACATGATCTTTTCCTAATTGATAGGCTCCCGTGCGAGCACCTTCTGCATCAAAAAAGGCTGCTGGGCTTAAATAAGTCCAATTTATAGTCGACTTTTCAAGTTCTTTTAAACCTTTCCCCATGTTTGAAGCCGTTGGATAATAAGCTGCTGGAAAACCTTCTGTGCTCATTAAAGGCGTTGTTTTTTCTGAATCTACAAATAAACTTCCCGCTCCGCCCACTACTGCGAGTCGCGTTTGAACATCTTGAAATACCTTAATAAGTAATTGTATAGACTCAACGTGGAGCTGTTCGCTTCCAGGAGGTGCATTAAATGCATTTACCACAGCATCGAACTGTTCAATATCTTTTGAAGTAATGGCAAAAATATCTTTTTCAATTACGTTTGTTTGATTTTTTAGTTTAGAAGCATTTCGAACAACGGCTGTTACTTCATGTCCTCTCTGTTTTGCTTCTTCCATAATTAATTGACCTGCTTTTCCTGTTGCTCCAATAACACCAATTTTCATTTTTATTCTCTCCTTTTATTTTAGTTGTAACCATGACGGTTACATATAACACAAAAAAATTTGAGCTTTTTATAGCACTGCTAACTCTTCTCAGCTTGTTGTAACCATTATAGTTACACATTACTCAATTTGTCAACCTCGCTATTCATTTTTTTTACGTGATAAAAGATTTTAGTGATTGCTAAAAATCCACAAAACGATAGCTCATTTACCATTTCAAAATATATCCATATTTTCAACTTATTTTTATCTTAGAGTACTTTTTTATGAAAAAAGGTTTCTTTTTTATAAAAAAGTGTTATACTAGGTATATTATTTCTTGTTCGGTGTTAACAAATAGAAAGACTTTCTTTAAAGTGATTCTTATTGAAATTGAGCAGAGATAGTAATATATTCGTGGATTTTCCACACAGGAGGTACTACAATGGTACAAGGTAAAGTAAAATGGTTTAATGCAGAAAAAGGTTTTGGATTCATCGAAGTAGAAGGACAAGACGACGTATTCGTACACTTCTCAGCTATCCAAGGCGAAGGTTTCAAATCACTTGAAGAAGGTCAAGAAGTTACATTTGAAATCGAAGATGGAGCTCGTGGACCACAAGCTGCTAACGTTCAAAAGTAATTGATTAAGAAGCTGTCACTAATGTGACAGCTTCTTTTTATGTCTATTTAACCAATTAAAATTTGATTTTCCTGCCAAAGGTTAGTCAAGTTCGTATCAGCGAGCCGCTGATGCGTCTCTTTTACGCTAAGCCAGCGATGCTTGTTGAAAACAAAGCGAGTTTCGGGAAGTTCAGTCCATATTTCCTGTACAGACTGCACATTTAATAGAACAAAGTTTGCTTCGTTTCCTTCTTCCACTCCATACTTTTCTTTTCCAATCAGCCGGGCTGGTATACTTGTAATCATTCGGAGCAACTGCCGCTGATCATCCGGACTTCCCATATGTGCAGCATAGGCAGTTAGTAACCCTACTTGCAGCAAGTCTGCTTTTCCAAACGGATGAAAGGGGTCGTTCACGTTATCAGATGCAGTAGCAATTGGAATCGCTGCTTTTTGTATGTCGCGAATACGCGTTACGCCTCGTCTTACAATTCCTTTATCTTCTCTTCCCTGTAAATATAAATTAGAAGCAGGTAATGTGACAACTCCAATTTTCGCCTGTTTTAAAAGGTTTAAGATTTCTTTCACTTTTGCATCAGTCATTCCTGCAAGCGAGCAAAGATGCCCCACTACCACTTTTCCTTCCATATTTAGTTCAATTGTTCTATGAGCAATATTAATTATTGTATCAACAGACGGATCATCGCTTTCATCCACATGTAAGTCAAGAGGTTTATTATAGGCTTGAGCCAGCGAAAATAGAGCATCAATCTCTTTTTCTGGGTTTCTAGCTAAATGAGGGCAGCCTCCAATCGCATCAATTTCAAGGTCGAATGCTCGTTCAATTTTATTCATCTTATGCATATCATCAATGTCTAGGTTAGAGAATAGCGGAACAACCTGCACGTCCATATACGGGCTTAATTCATCTCTCACTTCGACAGCCGCTTGTAAACTTCGAAATAAACTATCTTCTTCCATGCTGCAGTCAAAATCAATATGCGTTCGAATCGTAGTCGTACCGTTAGCCAATGCCTGCAATGCAGTTTTTAACATTCGCTGCTTAATTTCTTCTTCTGGAAATGCCGGCAGGCTGCTGCTGTAATTTTTAATGGCTTCTTGAAGAGTTCCAGATATATTGGGCACTTGAGGAAGCGAATGAGCTTTGTCTAAATGCATATGCATATCTACAAATCCTGGTAATAGCACACGCCCCTGTGCATCAAGTGACGTTTCTTTTCCTAACACGGCCGCATGCAGCGGAAAAAACTCGTCACCTTCAAGATAACCGTTTTGTAAAACGATAGAAGTATACATTCCATTTGAAATTTTCACTTCAAAAAGAGCGTGGTCGTGCATAATTGGCAAACGAACATTAATTAAGTGAAGCAACATAATTCCCTCCTCAATTTTTCAACTTCTTCATTTTTCATAGACCGCTTTATCTTCTCTATCATTTATTGTTTAAAGCATTAATTCGCCAAATTTCGCAAATCACCTTCTCTTTAAAGACCTTTATTTACAGAGAAAAAAGCAAGAACAAAAAAAGGAGCAGCGTCCCCACGCTGCTCATCAAAGAAAAAATGCTAGAAAATAGATAGAATGTACTTCCCATGGTTAAATGAGGGCTTACAGATAAAGCTTCAGTGAGTGATTTCATGCTTTGCATCGCTATTCTCCCCAGAAAGCAATGCAGATACAAACAAGAAACTTCCATCACTCGCTCATACTGTAAATAGACACATAAGAAAAAGCCCAAACAAAGGCAGGTCTCTCAAATACAATGAGCAAAAACCTACCCGCCTGGGCTTTTATCCCTTCGGTGTCATATCCACTTCTTTTCAAAAATGAATATGTGAATCGCTTGGACCAAACTTTCTACTAACGTAAAAATGGGAACCTAGATTCACTTTTTACTCATAGTCCTATCATTTACGGTGATAAGGTAGAAACGTCTGAGCCATATTCTCAAACATATATGAGTGAACCGTATTTAGCTTTTTCTTGTCTACAAATATACTATAGGTCTTTCTGTAAGTCAACTATAAACGAATAATCTTTTTAATAAAATTATATATAGTTCGCCTTTTACAAAAGTTTACTTTTTTAAAAAGTTTGTTAAACTATCTAACACAGTAGTTGCATCTTCCTACAATCCTGCTTATACTTCGAACTACTTACATTACCTATAAAAGTCTTCACTCTGTTGAAGACAAAAAAGCGATCTAGGGTTCCGTTTAACACATGTTAAAGGCTGGTCCGAGAGAGAGCGTACGGAATGGTTCCGTATACACGGAGGGATAAAAGCCTGGGAGAATGACATCATTCTCCCAGGCTTTTCTTTTTTACTACTATAAAATAGAGGAAAGAAGGGATTTATATGAACAACCAACCAGCGTTAAGTAAATCGCTAAAGGTGTATCAAATTGTGTTTTTGGGTCTTGCCTGGATGACTCCGATGATTTTCTTTACAGTTTATGGAGTAGTCTACGATGCGGCTGGAGGGCAAATGGTCCTTGCTTATTTAATCGCTTTTTTAGCTATCTTTTTTACCGCATATAGCTACAGCCGAATGGTAAAAGCATATCCGATAGCAGGATCTGCTTATACGTATACGAAAAAAGCTATACATCCTCGCCTTGGCTTTTTAGTAGGCTGGGCACTTCTTTTAGACTATATTTTCTCCCCTATTATCGCTATTTTAACATTTGGTATTTTTATGCATACGGAATTCCCTTCTATTCCTGTATACGTATGGGTCATCGTCATGAACATTATCTTAGCTTTAGTCAATATTGTTGGTATTAAATCTGTAGCTCGTATAAGTGGCATCTCTGTTGTAGTTCAGATTCTCTTTATAAGTTTGTTTTGTTTATTTATCATCAAAGATATTGCAACAGGTCAAGCTAGTTCTTCTACTCTTTTTTCACTTCATCCTTTTTTGGCTTCAGATGTACCGTTTACGACTATTTTTTCTGGAGCTGCGCTCATTTGCTTTTGCTTTTTAGGATTTGATGCAGTTACAACAATGGCGGAAGAAACGATTCAACCGAAAAAGACAATTCCAAAAGCCATTTTTCTTATTGTTTGCATCGCAGCTGTTATGTACATCGCTATCTCGTATTTTACACAGATTGCCTATCCGGGATTCACGTTTACTAACCCTGATAATGCAGCCTACACCCTTGTAAAATTAGTGGGTGGAAATCTTTTAAGCAGTCTATTTATTACGGTATTAATTATTGCAACCTTTACTCAAGGAGTTTCTTCAGTCACAAGCGTTACTCGCTTTTTATATGCTTTAGGCCGTGAATCCGTACTGCCTCAAAAGGTATTTTCATATATTCATCCAACGTTTAAAACGCCCGTGGTGAATATCTTGCTTGTTACCGCTTTTTCGTTTTTGGGAATGTTCATTGATTTAAACACAGCGGTCACTTTTGTCAGTTTCGGTGCCTTAACCGCTTTTACATTTGTGAATGTATCAGTCATTGCCCATTTTTATATTAAGTTAAAGAAACGGTCGTTTACTGAAACAATACTCTATTTAATCTTCCCTTTGATCGGAGCGGCATTTATCGGATGGCTGCTCACACTGTTAAACAAAGATACTCTTTTGATTGGTGTCGCCTGGCTTACTGTTGGATTTCTCTATTTATTTGTAAAATCTCGACTGTCGGCTCCTTTTGTAAAGAGAGATCATTCAAAAGTGACGGTCCCTGAAAAATAAACTGAAAAATCAGTTTTTATGTCAGGTATTCTAACAAACTGCTTGTCAACTCATTTTCACTCATACTATACTACGATTAATCGAAAGCCACAAATGGATAAAGGTTCTTACAGCCGTTAAGAACAAAAAAGCTGTCTAGGGTTCCGTTTAACACCGTTTAACATATGTTAAAGACTGGTCCGAGAGAGAGCGATATAGCGCTACGCTGTATAACACGGAAGGATAAAAGCCTGGGAGACTACTCTCCCAGGCTTTTATCCTTTTTTTATTCTAAGGAGGTTATTTTATGAGTTCTATCTGGAAGCAAACAATCCCGGCTGGTGGAAAATGGTCAGGCCGAATTGGAAGAGGAAAATCAGTGACGTTTACTGCACAAGAATCCGGTGCAAATGTATCCCTACTATTATACAACGCTTATGATTTAACAGAACGATACAACATGCCCGATACCTTAAAAGCTCAGCACACTGCTCACTTAACAAAAGGACATGTTCTGATGAGTGACAACGGCAGAGCATTTGCAAGCATCACTGCTGATACCACCGGCTGGCATGATACCATTTCAGGCTACACTACGCGCAGCTTAACTCATCAAAAATACGGTGTATCTACTTATCAAGAATCCCGAAATGAATGGAGAAGGAATGGCGAAGAAAACTTCTCAATGGAGCTTTTGCGTAACGGTTTAACACCACGGGATTTAGTCCCTAATCTTAACTTATTTTCAAAAGTATACTGCGACGAAGAAGGCAATATGAATTTTGTTTCTTCTCATTGTAAAAAAGGAGATTTTATTACGCTTAGAACAGAAATGAATTTGCTCTTTCTACTGTCTAATACACCTAACCCTTTAGACCCGAGCGGAACGTATCCTTCTGTTCCAATTGAAATAACCGTAGATGAAGCGGCTCCTGTAAGCTCAGATGACTACTGTTTAAATTTTAGACCTGAAAATAAACGAGCGTTTGAAAACACATGGTCTTATGACCTATTGCTTGGAAATAAAACATTATCAAGGATTTAAAAATGAAGGAGGCTTCTATAATGGCTGTATTTAATCGAGTGGAAAGCAACAGAAAAATAGAGAACGCAATTTATGATGAAACGGTACTGGCTGGGGACGGCTGGATGCACGAACTTAAACCAGGCCAAACTCTTAGAATAATAGATGTAGAAGGCAATCAGGCAGCGGATACTTTATTCTTTGATGCTGAAAACCTAGAAGATCATTACAGTGCAGTATCTACGATTGCTAATCAAGGAAATATTTATTTATCCACTGGCACAGTGCTGCTTTCTCAATCTGGCAAAGAACTAGTCAAAATTGTTGCTGACACGTGCGGACGCCACGACACCTTAGGCGGAGCTTGTTCGGCACAAAGCAACACCGTACGTTATGCACATGACACGCTTCCGATGCATAACTGCCGAGATACATTTATGCTTCAGCTATCAAAATATGATAGCCGCTACACCAAAAGAGATTTAGCACCAAACGTAAACTTTTTTATGAATGTCCCTGTGACCCCAAGCGGCGGATTAACGTTTAACGACGGGGTATCTGCCCCTGGATACTATGTAGAAATGGAAGCTATCAATCCTACACTTGTATTGATCAGCAACTGCCCTCAGCTTAACAACCCGTGCAACGATTATAACCCTACCCCTATTCGCTTAGTTATTTGGGATTCATTATAAAAAGGAGTGTTCATCTATGTTTACAAAAGTATTAATTGCGAACCGAGGAGCAATTGCCGTTAGAATTGAGCGAACATTACGACATTTAGGAGTGAAATCTGTAGCTGTTTATACAGAAGCTGATCAAGACAGCCTGCACGTTGATGAAACAGATGAAGCCATTTTAATTGGCAGCGGCCCGGTCAAAGAAAGTTATTTGAACGAAGACCTTATTCTAGATATTGCAAAGAAAACAGGCGCGGAAGCTATTCATCCAGGCTACGGTTTTTTAAGCGAAAACGCGGAATTTGCTCGTCGCTGTCAGGCTGAAGGAATTGTATTTATTGGTCCTACACCTCAGCAAATGGAAATATTCGGATTAAAACATTCAGCTCGGGAAATTGCGCAAAAAGCCGATGTGCCTTTGCTGCCCGGTACACCTCTTATTACAGATGTATCAGAAGCTATATGTGCTGCTGAAGAGATTGGCTATCCCGTTATGTTAAAAAGTACGGCTGGCGGCGGCGGAATTGGAATGCGTGTTTGCCAAGATGAAAAAGCGCTTCAAGCAGCTTTTGACTCAGTTTGCCATTTAGCACAAACAAACTTTAAAAACAGCGGTGTTTTTTTAGAGAAATACATTCAAAAAGCTCGCCATGTAGAAGTTCAAATCTTCGGGAATTCTTTTGGAGAAGTAGTGGCTTTAGGAGAACGCGACTGCTCTATTCAGCGAAGAAATCAAAAAGTAATTGAAGAAAGCCCAGCTCCAAACTTCCCTTCATATATACGGGAAAATATGCTGCAAGCAGCTACGCGACTAGCTAAAGAAGTCGGATATCGAAGCGCAGGAACGGTAGAGTTTCTTTATGACGCCGAAGCGGAGAAATTTTATTTTTTAGAAGTAAATACTCGCCTTCAAGTAGAGCACGGCGTTACAGAAGAAGTGTTAAACGTTGATTTAGTAGAATGGATGCTTAAAGAAGCATGCGATGAGCTAGTAAACCTTCCTTCTTTGCTTCCTGTGCCTTCAGGTCACAGTATCCAAGCTCGTATTTATGCAGAAGATTGCTTAAATGATTTTCGTCCCAGCGGCGGGCAAATCGACCAAGCAATGTTCTCTAAAAGTGCTCGAGTTGAAACGTGGATACGAGACGGGATTACTGTAACATCACTTTATGATCCTATGCTGGCTAAAATTATCGTTCATGGAAAAACACGAGAAGAAGCCCTTCTAAAATTGAGCGCTGCTTTAAAAGAAACAAGATTATACGGCGTTACTACTAATCTTCAATACTTGCAGGGACTGCTAGAAGAAAAAGCGTGCAAAACAGGCGACGTGTATACTCAAATGCTTAACTCATATAATCCGAGCGAACAAGCACTCGAAGTCTTAGACGGAGGCGTTCAGTCCACTGTTCAAGATTATCCGGGACGCACCGGGCACTGGAACGTAGGGGTTCCTCCGTGCGGTCCAATGGATCCTTTTGCTTTTCGCATAGGAAATAAACTTCTCGGAAACTCCCCGGATGCACCAGGGATTGAAATGACTCTCCGAGGCGGCTCTTATAAATTTAGAGACAATCTATCTTTTTGCATTACGGGTGCTAATATGCATGCTACATTAGACGAAGCTGAAATCCCTATGTATAAGACCATTAGAGCAAAGCCGGGACAAATTCTTTCATTTAGTGAAGCAACCGAAGGAATGCGTACGTATTTACTGATTGGCGGCGGACTTGATATGCCTAAAATATTAGGCAGCTCTTCTACTTTTACACTAGGAAGCTTCGGAGGGCACGGCGGTAGAGCACTTCGTACGGGAGATGTACTGCGTGTCTCTGACTACTCACACGTTGAAAATGAACTTGCCCTTCCCTATCAGCCAGCCATGTCTAAAGAATGGTCAATCGGAGTAATTCCCGGCCCTCATTGTACAGAAGAGTTTTTACAGCCAGAATATTTACAGCAGCTAACAGATACAAAGTGGGAAGTTCATTTTAACAGTTCTAGAACAGGCGTGAGGTTAATAGGCCCCTCTCCTTTTTGGACCCGTGAAGATGGAGGAGAAGCCGGTTTGCATCCATCAAATATTCATGATAACGCATATGCCATCGGCACCTTAGACTTAACGGGAGATATGCCTATTTTACTTGGCCCAGACGGTCCGAGTCTTGGCGGCTTTGTTTGCCCTGTTACCACCGCTTCAGCAGAGTTTTGGAAAATAGGACAACTTCATCCCGGAGATAAAATTTCGTTTAAATTAATTGACCTTGAACAAGCTGAAAAACTCAAATGTACTCAGGAAGACTTTTTGCAGCATATCGGAACATCTGCATCACTTCCTGTACTTACAAATCCAGTAGCACAGCCGCTCAAAAGCGATTATCCGTTGCTGATTAACGAAACGGAAAATAGACGCTTTCCATTTTCCGTCCGCTGCTCAGGCGATGCGAATATACTTGTGGAATACGGAGAAATGGAGCTTGATCTGCTGCTTCGCTTCCAAGTACATGCTTTAATGGAAGCTATCCAAAAGCGTGAGGATTTACCGGTTCTAGATTTAACGCCTGGTATCCGTTCTCTTCAAATTCATATTGATGCAACAAAGATATCTATTCTTGAACTTTGTCAGCACATTTCAGCTATTGATCGTGCGCTTCCTCCTCTTGAAGAAATGGAAGTTCCGTCTCGTATTGTAAAACTTCCACTTTCATGGGATGATCCTGCAACTCAATTAGCTATTGAACGCTATCAGCAAAACGTTCGTCCAGATGCACCATGGTGTCCAAGCAACCTAGAGTTTATTCGCCGAGTAAACGGGCTGGACCACCTTGGAGATGTTAAACGAATTGTATTTGACGCTAATTATCTTGTAATGGGGCTTGGAGATGTATATTTAGGCGCACCTGTTGCTACACCTCTAGACCCTCGTCACCGTTTAGTTACAACGAAATATAATCCTGCCCGTACATGGACGCCTGAAAATGCAGTTGGTATTGGCGGTGCGTATATGTGCGTATACGGAATGGAAGGTCCTGGCGGCTATCAATTTGTGGGACGCACGATTCAAATGTGGAACCGACTTCGTCAAACGGAAAGTTTTGAAACAGGAAAACCGTGGCTTCTTCGTTTCTTTGATCAAATTCAATTTTACCCAGTAGAAGCAGACGAGCTTTTAAAACTGCGCGAAGATTTCCTTCGTGGGAGATTTGAAGCAGATATTACGGAGACAACGTTTAAACTTGGAGAATATTTAGATTTTCTTTCATCCATTGAAGAAAGCACAGCTGCTTTTCGTCATACCCAGCAGGGTGCTTTTCAAACAGAACGAGAAAATTGGAAAGCACTTGGTTTAGCTGAGTACGTCTCTGAACATGAAACAGCTGAAATTACGGAACAAGAACTGCCCGAAGGTACGGAAGCCGCGCGCTGTACAATGCCGGGAAGCGTATGGAAAGTTCTTGTAGAAGAAGGACAAAAAGTTGAAAAAGGCGATACGTTAATTATCGAAGAAAGCATGAAAATGGAGTTTCCGCAGCTAGCACCTATGGATGGATATATCAGTTCTATTCATGTAAAACCCGGCGATGAAGTACAAGCTGGACAGCTGATTGCCGGTATAAAAGCCTTTGCTCCAATTACTCATTAAGGACGGTGGATACAATGAAAACAGTGAGCTTGCCTAAAACATTTTCGGTTCAATGGTTACGTAATATGTATATCAAAAAAGAATTAACTCCGGAAGATGTAGTACATCAAATTTTCACGCGTGTAGAAGCTGACAAAGACATGAATATTTGGATTACCCCTCCTACACTCGATGAGTTAAAACCTTATCTGGATCGCTTAGCTACGCTAAGCCCTGAAGCGTTGCCTTTGTGGGGAATTCCATTCGCCATTAAAGATAATATCGATGTAGCACATGTACCGACGACAGCCGGATGTAAAGAATATACGTATATCCCTTCTGAACATGCTACGGTTGTTCAACACCTTATCGATGCAGGTGCTATTCCTCTTGGAAAGACCAACTTGGACCAATTTGCTACAGGACTGGTCGGTACACGGAGCCCATATGGCGAAACGCACAATGCGTTAAAGCCAGAGCTCATTAGCGGCGGATCGAGCTCAGGATCAGCTGTATCCGTAGCTCGGGGGCATGCTGCTTTTTCTTTAGGCACCGATACAGCAGGTTCAGGGCGGGTTCCAGCTGGTTTAAACCGTCTAATCGGCTATAAACCTTCCCTCGGAGCTTGGTCATCTGCAGGTGTAGTTCCGGCATGTAAAAGCTTAGACTGCGTCACTGCTTTTGCTCATGAATGGAGTGACGTACTGCTTGTAGATTCCATTATTAGAGGAGTAGACGATCGAGACCCATGGTCACGCTCTGTTGTTCGGGCTTCTTCGGCGCTTCCTGAAAAAATTTATATGGTAAAAGAACCGCTTTCGTTTTACGGGCCGTTTGCTGAGCAGTACGAAAAAGCGTGGAAACAAGCTGTGAAAAAGATTGAAGATTTATCTATTCCCATCGAATACATTGACGGCTCGTATTTAAGTAAAGCAGCTGCTTTATTATATGACGGCCCTTACGTAGCAGAGCGCTGGGCTGACTTAGGAGAATTTATCACTTCTCATGAAGAAACAGTCTTTCCTGTAACCGAGCAAGTGCTTCGTTCAGGAGCTAAATCAGAATATGATGCTGCTGCTTTATTTCAAGCTTCACATAAGCTTCAATCCTTTAAACATAAAGCATATCATCAACTTAAAAATGCTGTTCTTGTTATGCCGACAGCAGGCGGAACGTGGACGCGGGAACAAGTAAGAGAAAATCCAATTGAAACAAACAGTGACATGGGGCGTTTTACAAATCATTGTAACTTACTCGACTTGTGTGCTGTCTCTCTTCCATCTCAAGATGCGGATCTTGATTTACCGTTTGGCATTTCATTTTTCTCTACATTTGACGGCGAACAATTCATTTGCGGACTCAGCGAATTGTTTTTAAATGGGGAACGAACGGCTGATTCAAAAAAAGATACAACATTAGTAGCTGTTTGCGGTTTGCATATGCGCGGGTTTCCACTTGAATCTCAAATGCGTGAACACGGAGCTTCGTTCGTACGAAAAGACCAAACCGCTCCTTATTACCAGCTTTTTAAACTGCCTACTTCTCCAGCAAAACCGGGGCTGTTGCGAACACAGCAACAAGGAGAAAAAATTGAGGTTGAACTTTGGGAAATGCCTTTATCACTACTCGGCTCTTTTGCCGATTCTATCCCTTCTCCTCTCGGACTAGGCAAAATCACTCTTGAAGACGGCAGTGAAGTAGCGGGTTTTCTTTGTGAAGCTCATGCGACAGAAGATGCGGAGGATATTACGTCTTATAGAAGCTGGCGGGCTCTCTCAACTTCCTAATAAATCGATTATTTACTAAGCTGTTGAGTACATTCTCAGCAGCTCTTTTTCATCAAACCTTCACTGTATATAAAAATAAGAACTTAGCATTAATTATGACAAAGTGAATGTATGATGTCACACTTTTATATTTATTCTTGATTCTTACGTTTACCGTTTTAACAGAGAATACCCCCACTTTAAGCTTGCTAAGTAGGGGTACTTCAATTAAATAAACCTAAAAGGTAAGCTGCACAATGCTCTCCAGAATACCTATCGTGTAGAATGGAAACGCAGCTGATCTTGATGAGAAACATACTTCTTGCGCGGATGCTTATCTAAGTATTGTTTAGCAGTTTGTAAACATTGGCGCGCAAACTCTTCATATCCTAGTTCGTTGGCACGTTTTACATTTGGCAACTCTATGGAATAAGGAACCTGCGGGATACGATTAATAATACTTGCAACATCAATACCTTCTTCATTTAAATACAATCGTTCTTCTCTAAGAACTCGAGTCATTTCCTCCTTTGAACTCGGAATTTCCGCAGAAGCATTGCAAAGATGAAGATAGCGAAACCACTCACGAGGCACGTCGTCCAAATCTTCCACCTTATCTCCTGATCGATGAAAATGGTGGATATCAATCATAAGACCTGCATTTTCACGATTAGCCGTATGAAGAACATCCATTGCGCCTTTAAGGTTATATACGCTCCCAATAGGAACAAATTCTAATTCAATGGTTAACCCAAAAGGCTTAGCTAGATCACAGAGTTCAGCAAAGCATTCGATACCAAAATTGCGGTCGTCCGTCCAAATGCTGCTAAGAACGTGACGTCCTCCAAGTTCAGCAGCTGCTTCCATTGCAGGTAAGTAACGTTTTGGATCAACTCCCTCATAGATACGTGCTAACTCTATATCAAGAAGCTTCACTCCTGTTTCTGACATAGCAGATTTTGTTTCTCGCATCAGCTGCTTATTTTCAGCTAACGCATAGTTAGGCTCTCCAGGCAACCCCATGTAAATAGGCCTTAAACTAACAAAATCATATCCTGCCTTCGCAGCCATATACGTCATTTCAGGCGGGGAACATCCAAGAACAGTAAGATACGCAAGGGAAAATTGATTAGGCATTTTATAACTTCCTCCTTTATTCAAACGAATTAGATCGATCTAATTAAAATGACGATATATGCTTATAAACGTCCTACATATTGATTTGATTTTAATTCTCTGTAGGCAGTCTTAATACAATCATCTTCGTTTCAGTCATTTCTTCAATGGCGTAACGTGGACCTTCTCTGCCAATACCGCTGTTTTTCACTCCGCCATATGGCCAATGATCTAATCTAAAGTTAGATGTTCCATTAATAACTACACCGCCCATTTCAAGAGAATGAGCTACTTTATAAGCCAAATCCATTTTGTTCGTAAAAATCCCTGCTTGAAGACCAAAAGCAGAATCATTTGTCTCTTCAATAGCTTCTTCAATCGTATCGTACGGCACAATACTAATAATAGGGCCAAATACTTCTTCACAAATAACTTTACTTTCTTTAGAAGGGTTTAGTAGAACGGTAGGTTCCACCGTAGCTCCGCGGCGCTTTCCTCCGCATATCACTTGTGCCCCCGACTGTACGGCCTCGCCAATCCAGCTCGTCACTCGCTCAGCTGCATGGACATCTACTACACACCCTACATCCGTATCAGGCAATAAGGGATCTCCGATTTTAAGTTTCAGCACCTCTTCTTTTAAAAGATTGGTAAACTCAGAGACCACAGATTGATGTACATAAATTCTCTGAACAGAGATACAGCTCTGACCGGAATTGCTAAATCCGGTTTTAGCACACATAGCCGCAGCACGGTTTAAATCTGCGTCGTTATGGACGATCGTTGCAGCATTTCCTCCTAGCTCTAGCAATACTTTTTTCATTCCAGCTAGCTCACAAATATTTTTACTAGCTACCGTTCCACCTGTAAATGAAATAATGTTCACGCGATCATCTTTTACAATTTGCTGTGCAACCTGTCTTCGACCAAGCACCATATTTACAGCATCCTTAGGAAATCCTGCCCGCAGCAGCAGCTTTAAGAGCTCTGTTGCAATTAAAGTTGTTTGCGAAGAAGGCTTTAAAATCACGCTATTCCCAGCAGCAAAAGCCGGCCCAATTTTATGGCATACAAGATTTAAAGGAGCGTTAAACGGTGTGATAGCCGCTACAACACCAACGGGCACTCGAAAAGTAGATGCAATAGCTTGTGCACCACGTTCTGAAACATCGCCAGGCAATGTTTCACCAATCAATCTTTTTGCTTCTTCCCCTGACAGTTCCAATGTTTCGATTGAACGGGCCACTTCGTCCAGCGTATTTTTCAAAGGCTTTCCTAGTTCTAAAGAAATAAGTCGAGCAAATTTTTCTTTCTCTTGTTCTAGTAATAGAGCCGCTTTCTTTAAAATTTTAGAACGCTGGTAAGAAGAAAGGGCGGCGACATGTTTTTTTGCTTCATAGGCTGATGCTAATGCTTTTTCAACATCTTCTTCATTCGCTAATAGCTGCTCACCTATGACTTCTCCAGAATAGGGGTTTTTTATTAAAGCAACTTCTCGATCTTCAATAATCCATCCACCGTTAATATAAGGCTGTGATTTCTTTTGAATAGTTTCTATCATGTTTAGCACCAACTTTTCATTTTTATTAAACAAACTTTTATATAAAACAAGGCCTGAACGTTTTTACATGAGAGGAAAATAGATCGATCTAATTTATTTTAATTTAAACGCTCCCATCACCTCCTAAAAGGTTATCATGTTCACGGCTTAGTTATACTAATTTCTCTTGAACCTTTGGCTTGGCATGAAGTTCTGAACAAGGACCTGCTTGCAGCATATAGCTTCCACCGTCATGACCAATTACTTGCTTCACCTCTTTTGCTGCTTCAATAAGCTTGTTAAGATCAATGCCCGTATGAATTCCCATTTCACTTAATCCATGAACCAGATCTTCTGTAGCTATATTTCCAGTGGCACCTGGAGCGTAAGGACACCCTCCTAACCCGATAATAGAACTATCAAAATGAATAACACCCTGCTGCAAAGCAGCCACTACATTAGAAAATGCCATTCCTCTCGTATTGTGCAAATGCATGGAGAAAATAATGCCGGGATAATTTTGTTTAAGAAACCCTAGCATACGATACACTTGCTGAGGATTTGCCATCCCTGTTGTATCTGCTAAAGAAATTTCTTCGACACCCATCATTCTGTATCGTTCTACAATAGAAGAAATGCGTTCTATAGCAACTTTTCCTTCATAAGGACATCCAAACGCTACCGAAATTGAACCTCCCACTTTAACGTTATGCTTTTCCGCTAATTCGATAATAGGATAAAAACCTTTTTGGGCTTCTTCTACAGAACAATTTGCGTTAGACAAGCTGTGAGAATCTGTAGCTGAAAGCATAAGCTTTAACTTTTTCACTCCGGCGTCAATGGCTCTCTGTGCACCTTTTACATTCGGCACTAACGCGCGAAATTTGATATTTGTTAAATCTTGAACACTTTCTACGACCTGCTCGGCATCCTTTAACTGAGGAATCGCTCTCGGATGTACAAAAGATGTAATTTCCATTGATTGAATGCCTGTCTTGGCTAGCTGACGGATAATAGATATTTTTTCTTTTGTAGGAATCCACTCATGTTCAGCTTGAAACCCATCCCTTGGGGCTACTTCACAGATTATGACTTTTTCCGGTAATTCTATTTTTTGAATAGTATTCATTAAATAACCCCCTTTTCTTTTAACACTGCTAAGTCTTCACTTGATAACCCCAGTTTTCCACCTAGAATTTCTTCATTATGTTCTCCCAATTCAGGGGCACGATGACGAATTGCTCCCGGTGTATGTGAAAACTTTGGCACTACTCCCGGAACCTTAATTTTCCCTAGGCGGGGGTGCTCTACTTCTACAATGTTTTCTCGTTCTCTATACTGGGGATCATTAAATATATCTTCAATGCTGTAGATAGGGCTAACTGGCACGCCAAATGAATCTAACTTTACCTGCAGCTCGTCTTGAGTGAAGGACTTAATCCAATTTGATACAATTTCCTGAACTTCATGATCATGCTTTAGACGCTCTACGTTTGTATAGTATCGCGGATCCTTTAACATATCTTTTCTTTCCATTGCCTCTGCAAGACGATCAAAGGTAGAGTCTGTACTGCATACTAATACAACAAACTTTCCGTCTTTTGTTTCATATGTGCCTGCTGGGCTTGAGTGACCTGCAAGTCCAGGGCTTCTCTCTCTTACTTTTCCGTTTTGATCATATTCAGCGATTAAAAACTCCATCATTCGAAAAATAGATTCATATAATCCCATTTCTACTACTTGACCTTCCGGCTGTTCGTGCACATCTCTATGATAGATAGCGCTTACACAAGCGAACGCGGTATATATGCCCGTTACATAATCTAGTAAAGAGTAAGAAGGACTGACGGGCGGACGATCTGAATATCCTTGTAAATAGGTATGTCCGCTAAATGCTGTCCCCGGTGTGCCGAATCCAGCTTTCTCTCGATAAGGACCTGTTTGTCCATAACCTGATACGCGCACCATTACTAGCTTAGGGTTAACTTTTTTAAGCTCTTCATATCCTAAGTTCCATTTTTCCAGTGTACCCGGGCGAAAATTTTCAATTAAAATGTCTACGCCACTAATTAGCTTTTTGAAAATTTCTGCTCCTTCTTCTGATCGAATGTCCAGCGTAACAGACTTTTTATTGCGAGCAAGTCCGGGCCACCTTAAAGGTTCAGTCCCTTTCCAAGGCCCTACAGTCCGAAGCGTATCTCCTTTTCCCGGAAGCTCAATTTTGGTTACTTCCGCCCCCAAGTCCGCTAGTAAAGTAGCTCCAAAGGGAGCAGCAATCATAGTAGAAATATCTATTATTTGAACTCCTGTTAAAGGTCCATAATTTTTGGTTAACACGTTGAATCCCCTCCGGTAATAACTGTTTGTATGCTTAATTAAGATAATTAATTAGTAGATTTCCTTTGATATGTTAAAAATGAATATCATTAGTCGAAATATTAAGATGATTTATTTTTCTAAAGTTAACTCTTTTTCTTCTAATAGAATAGACTCTTTGCTTTCAATCGGGTCTAAATCTGTTAATAGGAACGTATAGCTTAAAATTCCAATCACTAAAAAAGCAGCTGCTAAAAGGAAAGCATACATAAATGAACCCGTGGCTTGAACAATAAACCCAGTCGTAATAGGTGCAACAATAGCCATCGAGTTATTCCCAAATGTTAAAAGTCCCGTTAATGTTCCTACCGTTCCTTTTGGTGCAATAAATGTAGGAATGCTGTAGGCAACAGCAGATGTGACAACAAGACCTCCAAGTGCTGTTGAAATCCAAAATACAGCTACGTTCGCACTGTGAGTAAACGCTGCCCCAATAATTGACAAACCAAATACCATACCTATTACTAGAAAAAACTTGCTGACACGCGTCCGGTTATACCCTTTGTTAATAAGACGATCAACAAGCCAACCCCCGATTACTATTTCAGTAATGGTACCTACAATCCACGGTATGGCCGAGTACCAGCCTGATTTTAAAATAGACATGTTCATTTCTGTTGCTAAATATCCAGGAAGCCAAGTCAAGAACAAAAACCATGAATAGCCGTATGCCGCAAATCCAATGAATACTGCCCAGACTTTTCTTTTAGTTAGCAAATATCGAATGTTCTCCATTGCACTGCCTTTAACTTCTTCTGAACTTTGAGAACCGCCTTGAACAATGTAGTCATATTCTTCTTTCGTCAAACGCTCATCTTCATGAGGTTCACGATACCAGATCCAATAAACAATAGCATATATGAAACTAAGAATAGCAGTTGCTAAGAAACCGCCTCGCCAGCCCCACTCTGTTACAATTAGTGCTAATATAGGCGCTCCGATGGCGTTGGAAAGTTTGGATTGAGAATCATAAGCTGCGATAGCTTTTCCGCGTTCCTGACGCGGAACCCAATGGCTAACTGCTTTAGCAGCAGATGGAAAGAACGGTGCTTCTCCAACTCCTAACAGCACTCGAGATAAAATAATTAACCCCCATCCATTTGCTACTGCAGTTAAAAGACAAGCTACTGTCCATATCACGGTCGCTACACGCGTTACCCATTTTACGCCTATTTTATCTAGCAAAGGCCCTATAGGAAGTTGAAGTAAAGCGTAAGACCATGCAAATGCTGATAGGAAAATCCCCATCTGACCTGCTGTCAAGTTAAATTCTTTTTGTAACAATGGCATAGCAATGGACATATTAATTCGATCAAAATAGTTTACAACTACACCAACCGCAATCAAGAATACAATCGACCAACGATGTTTTTTCATTCTTTTCCCTCACTCATAAGATTTTAAGTATGCGCTTTCATTTTTGTAAAATATCTCTTTGCTCAGATCCCATTTATAATTACTTGCTTACATAAAGTCTGTCTGAACTCAATTTGAAAGATGGCAATGCTGAAAACCTAATCCTCTAGCTATTTACTTATTCTTTTATCCTTTCGTAAAAACATTTTATTAGTGAAACTAAAAAGATTAATAGAAAGTTCTAATTAGAACGATCTAATAAATTTTTATTAGAACGATCTAATTCCAGCGGAAATCTCTTCACATATTGCGGAACGGTGCTTATATTTTATGATCTACTCAAATATCCGAACATGATGATCAACGTCTGCTTTTTTAATTTCTCATTGTAACACCTGCCTTTTTTCGCGAAGCGTCGTATTTTGACACAGCCTAATATAAAATCAATTCAAACTTGAGCTTTAGTATACTGAATTACATTTGCCTGCGCAATATATATTTTTAATTTTTAGAAAATTAAAATAAACACTTTTTAATATAATAAATCCAAAAATAACTGTATTAATTTTACAAATATTTCTCTTATCGCGTTAAAAAAACAGAAAATACAGACACTTCATTCGTACAATTCTAGTAAGATTTGAAGATACGCGTTTTTAATACTGTAAGCTTGGTTCAAACATTTGTTCCTTAATATACTCCACAGGCATCTCTTTTCCTGTCCACAATTCAAACGCCATGGCCCCTTGCCAGATCATCATTCCTATTCCATTAATGGTGTGACATCCAATTGATTCAGCTTGTTCTAACAGTTTTGATCTCATAGGCATATACACGACATCGGTTACAATTAAATCCGGACGCAGCATTGATATATCTTCAATAATGCTGAATTCTTCTAACGGTTTCATTCCCACTCCTGTTCCATTTGTCAAAATATCGCTCGTTTTAATTTCTTCTCTTAACCTGTCTGTATCTTCAAGAGAATACAGCTTCGCTTTACATGAAACATGTTTCATCTCTTCATTAATAATTTTTACGTTTTCTACAGCTTTTGAATAAAATTCATCATGACGAGCAAAAATTGTTAATTCTTCAAGCCCTTCTAAAGCTGCTTGAATAGCAATAGGCGTCGCTGCTCCACCCGAACCGATCAACGTCATTTTTTTTCCTGTGATATCCACGCCGTGCTCTTTTAAATTTCGAATGTAACCCATGCCGTCTGTGCTATGCCCAACTAGTACGCCATTATCATTTACGACGGTATTGACAGCTCCTGAAAATTTGGCGCTGTCTGCTAATTCATCAAGAAACGGGAGAATTTTTGTCTTATTGGGCATGGATACATTAAAACCTTTAACATTTAACGCTCTCAGCCCTTTAATTGCATCTTCTAACGAGTCATTTCCTACCTCAAAAGCTAAATAAGCATAATTTAATCCCAGTTTTTTAAAGGCCATATTATGCATAGATGGTGACAATGAATGTCCAATTGGAGTTGCTAAAAGGCCGATGAGCTGAGTTTTACCATTAATACGCCCTACGCTTTTCATGATTTTACCTCCTGTTTTATTAAAATTCAGAAATATTTGTGGTACCTAACCTGTACTTTTTCAGCTTATCTTCATTTACAATCAAACACATTTCGAATTCATATAATACAGGTAATTAGATCGATCTAATTTTAAGATATACTGACTATTCAACAAACCCGTAACAAGCTGCATTCAAAACCAAAGCTGCTCTACTCACATGTAAAAATAAAGAAACCGCTTACAAATTTACGACTTTAATAACATAAGTTTGACACGTACTGTACGTTTTACCTCCCTTCCCAAGGCAGCATTTCTCAACATTACTAGAAACAAAGCTTTCACCTATACCTGGCTTCTTTTATTAAATGAATGCAGTAAACACCCGGTGAACCAAGACAACTCTTAGCGACCTTATGTATCATAGTATCACATTTTTTTAAAAGGAAAAATGTTTTTTTGTTACTTTTCAGAAAAATCTTTTTATTTAAAGAATTTCTTTATATTAAAATAAAGCTATAACCATAATTATAGCTTTATTCTTGAGCGTGGCTTTCTCTTCTCTTTTTCATCCACCAGCCTGCACCAACTATCACTCCGATTATAAGAATAACAAATATTAAACGATCAACATCATGCAAATATTTTTGGATTTTTTCAATATCTCCAAGTCCTCCTACATAGAGCAAAAAAACAAACCACGGAAAAATGCCTAAGGTGCTGTATAAAACAAAGTCCCTAGATTTGATTTTACTAAGACCTGCCAAATAGGTTATATAGTTTGCGATACTGATGGGACGAGAAATCGTAATACTCCATTTTCCATATTTATGAAACCATTTTTGGGCACGCTTTATATTTTTTTCACCAAACCAGCGCTTGGTAATAGATTCAAACCTGTATCCCATAACGAACGGAATATAGTTGAATGCGATATAAATAACGGTATTGACAGCTGAAACAATAAGGATTTTCCATATTGAGAGCTGCAGCACCGAGCCAATAAGCAAAATCGATAACGTACACGGAAAAGGAATTGCCGCAGCTTCGATTGCTGTAGCAATAAAGATGCCCACTATGCCTAAATTTTGTACAAAATCAATAAACCCTTGCACCTTTTTTCTCCTTTCAATCATACAAATTTCACGTTCTTTCATCATAACTCAAACTATTCAAAATTTCACGATTTCAAAGCAATTTTACTAGTAAAAAAAGCTCATACGCACCCGTTTGCTATATTTGATTATCTTCTATCATATGCAGTTTATAAGTGAAGTAACGCAAAAAAAGAAAATAGCAGAAAAAAGACTCTTTTATTAGTTGTAATAAAAGAGTCTTTTCTGTCCTACTATTATTTAACTTTAGCAATAATTTTCCCTTTCACATGGCGGTTTGATAGCTCTTCTAATGCACTTGGCACTTCTTTTAACGAGATGATGCGCTCAATCATCGGAGCTACTTTCTTCTCTGCTACTAATGCTAAAAGCTCATCACCCATTTTTGCTAAATCCGCTTGCGCAATCATGTCATCAATGTGATGTGCAGCATTTAAAGCTACTTCATGATAAGAAATCACCTTTGTAAAAGGCTTTACTTTTGTATAATCAGGTGCACCAGCAATATGTGCTAAATGTCCTCTATAGGCAATCATATCTAAAGAATCCGTTGCGTTCTTTGCGCTCACCGTATCAAGCACAGCATCTAAGCCGCGGCCATTTGTCAGCTCCAATACTTTTTCCACGACGTTTTCCTCGCGATAATCAATTACATAATCAGCTCCTAACGACTTCACATACTCATGATTATGTAATGAAGCTGTTGAGAAAACGGTTTTTCCAGCGTTTTTAGCAAGCTGTACGCCAAAGCCTCCTACGCCTCCAGCTCCTCCATGAATTAAGATGGTTTGAATATGGTTCATTGGAAGTTTACGAAATAGTGCTTCATAAGCTGTGTAACCTGCAGTAGGCAAAGCAGCAGCTTCTTCAAATGTAACAGCATGAGGAATGCGCGAAATTGAATGAGCAGTCGTAACCGCATATTCAGCATATCCGCCTTTTTTCATAAAGTCCCCGTGATAGACAACGTGGTCTCCTTTTTTCCAGTCAACTACTCCTTCTCCAACTTCATCAATTGTCCCAGCTACATCTAAACCTAGAATGTGAGGATATGTCCAATGAGGGTTTCCGTTAGTAGCCGTTTTATAATCTACGGGATTAAGTCCCACTGCGTGAACTTCAACTACTACTTCCCCTTTATTTGGAAGAGGTTTTTCTATTTCTTCTACTTTCATTTCTGTCCATTTATTTTTATCTTGCAATAATAATGCTTTCACAGTCTAACTCTCCTTTTTAAATCATTTGCCTAGCGTTGCTTTAATTATTCTATCTAAAAATGATTTGCTTACTATTTTTATTTTAAAGAGAGCTTGTCTATAATACAAATTAGAAAATAAATAGATATCCATAAATAAATTTATAAGAAAGGATGACATAAATGATTGATTTTGAATGGTATCGCAGCTTTATTAGCATTTACAAATATCGATCTGTTTCTGAAGCAGCCAGAGCGAGGATCTTAACGCAGCCGGCCATGAGTCAGCACTTAGCTGCTTTAGAAGCTGAAATAGGCGAAGGTTTATTTATCCGTGCACCGAGAAAGATGATTCCAACAGAAAAAGGTAAAGAACTGTACACGCGTATTGTCCCGTTAATTGAAAGCCTAGAAGCTGCTTCAATTGAACTAAAAATGACCGCTTCATCTCCCGACGCGCTGCCGGTCGTAAAAATTGGTTCTCCCGTAGAGTATTTTACCGAACAAGCTTTAGAAAGAATAAAAGATGCAGGTATCCGCTGCTACAGCCAGTTTGGTATTGCTTCTGTTTTGCTTGAAAAGATACAAAGCGACGAAATTGATATTGCGATTACAACCCAAAGATTGCAAATACCTGGAATTGAATATACGGTCATTGAAGAAGAAGAGTTTGTCTTAACCGTCCCTCCTTCTTTTGAAATGACAGCTAGTAAAGACGTAGAAGATTTTTTATATAATCAGCGGTGGATTAGCTATGGTCTTGAACTTCCTATTATCAGGAGATTTTGGCGGCAGCATTTTAAAAAACGACCTGAAATTCAGCCTCATCATGTAATTCCAAATCTTCAAACGGTGTTAAAAGCCATTCAGCACCACATGGGAATCAGCCTGCTTCCCCGCTATTTGATTCAAGAAGCGCTCCGAGAAAAAAAGGTGAAAATTGAACTTGAACATTTAGCGGTAAAAAATCAGATCTTTCTTGCTTATAAACTTAAGCATCGAGATCATCCAATCATTCAAAAAACGATACGCTCGTTAAAAAAAGAAGAGGTTGAGAAATAATGACATGAATCCATTCTAAAGACGAACAAACAGGATACATGAGCTGAACCGCTTGTGACACCGCAGTTGATTTCCATGCAAGGCTTCGCTTTCCGCGGGCGGCCGCTGAGCCTCCTCGTCGCTTACGCTCCTGCGGGGTCTCACCTGTTCCGCTTTTCCCGTAGGAGTCTTCACCTTGCCCTCCAATCAACTGCTAGAAGAAACGAAAACAGATGAAACCTACATTCACTATAACAAAAAAAAACGAACCACTAGTCAAACATGTTGATTAATGGCTCGTTTTTCACCTCGTCTAAAATCATTTTGTCCCAGCCTCTTCTTTTTTTGACAGTTGCTGTGCTGAATCTACTCCTACTAAATCTAAAAAGAAAATAAAAATAGGAATACCAAGAATCAGCCCCCATACGCCTAAGAAGTGTTCACCAAACACTAAAATGATAAACGTAATGAACGTTGGCAAGTTTGTTTTAGATGACATGAGCTTTGGATTTAATACATAGCTTTCAAGTGCGTGAAGTACTACCACCATAATTAACACAGATAGTACTTTTACACCGCCTCCTAAACTGTAAGCGATTGTACAAAGTGGAATGAGTGAAACAAATACCCCAAGAACCGGCACTAGCCCTAGTAGAAAGACCATAACGCCAAGTGCAAGCAAATTAGGAAACCCTAACACCCACAGCGCAATAACGGATAAAATGCTGTTCACAAAAGCGATAATAAACTGAACTTCTATTACCTTGCCGAAGGAATTAACAAATTTTCTCCCCAAATAGCCCGCTTCTTTGAAAAACCAGCCCAGCCTAGATTGTTCCAATTGGACAAATAATCGGTGAATCCGCGACTTTTCAAGTAAAAAGAATAGGCTTAACAAGAGTGCTAAGAAAACTTGTGCACTTACTTTTCCAATATTAGATAAATAGCTGTATACTAAATCAATATTCTGCTGAATATTCTCCGGTGATTTGAATCTCTTTAGATTATCGATAATATAGGTGACGAATGTATTATCAGGGGGGTGCTTGTAAAAATACATCAGCTTCTGTACAAGCTCGGTAACTTGCGTCATAATAACCGGGATGTATACATATCCTACAATACCGAGGGCCCCAATCAGTGCGATATAGATGACGATGAGTATAAGCGTTGAATTAAGCGGAAGCTTTCTTCTTAACGTTTGTTGAAAACGACCAATTAAAAAGGTAAAAATAAACGTAAATAACAGCAGCTGAAGCATACTTCTAATGCTGACAAGTAAAACTGTAATGATAATAAGCGTAATGATGCGAATAGTAAGTTTGTTGTGAAGCCAACTTCTTGCAATATTCATGAAACCTTCAATTCTCCTATCTCTCTTTTTCCCAAGTCATTTGTATACATATAAATAAAACGGATACGCTAGACGCTCATATCCGCTTTCGCTATATATAGTGTATCATTTAATATTCAAATTTTACTATATTTCGGCGCTTTTTATTATGTCTTTATTTTCTCTCCACTATTCTTTTTCATTTTCCCATACATTATGATAAATTAGCTTGTCTAAATCCCTTCTTTTTTCCCAGTTAGCTTGTTCTAAGATTGGTTTCTCAGGGTATTTATCTGTATAGCCAATTGACATGAGCGCTACAGGATCAATATGAGGAGGAATATGTAAAATGTCACGTACATCATTTTTCTTATAAAAACTTACCCAACCCATTGCCAGTCCTTCTGCATATGAAGCAAGCCACATATTTTGAATCGCACACGCAGTTGACATCATATCGGTTTCTGGAATTGAGTTTCTTCCGAGAACATGAGAGCCCCCTCTTGTTGGATCACACGTTACGCAAATAGTTAATGGCGCCTCTTTTAATCCTTGAATCTTGAGCTCTAAAAAATCTTCTTTCTTTTCACCTTCATAATGAATAGCCAGTGCCCTTCTCTCTTTATCTGCTGCCCAGGCAAGTTTATTTTTCACTTCTGTATCAGATACTAATATAAAATTCCAAGGCTGCATAAACCCGACGGAAGGTCCGCTGTGAGCAGCCTGTAGAATGTTATAGACCGTTTCATTCGGAATCTCATCAGACAAAAATGTTCGTACATCTCTTCTTCCATAAATCGCTTTGTATACCGCTTGCTTTTCGTCGTTTGTAAACGAATTCATCTTCTTTAACCTCCATTAAATTCTCTTTTTAACTATTTTTCTAAAAAAACATTTAAAAAATGTGATCCAAACTTTATGTTTTATCGTATTACTATATGAATCTATCATAAAGGAGGTTGCAAACATGTTCAACGACGTTTTAATGAACTTATTTAACGCGGTAAGCAGCATCATTAACACAATTGGATAATTTGATTGTACATATTTAGTAAGAGAGGAGGCATATTACATGCTAAACGAGGTACTTATGAACTTTTTTAACGCAGTAAGCAGTATCATCAACACAATCGGATAAAAAAAGCACAAAGAAAAGGGTAACTGCCATTACCACCGTCTTTATGCTTTACTAGTTCAAAATCATATATTTCACAATAAAAAGAACTCTTTGATTAGGAGTTCTTTTTATTTATCCTAACATGTTCCCTTTTATTTGTATATATGCCTTGCCATTTCAACAGATTCACTTATATGTTGCAAGCATACACATAGGTCTGCAGCTCGTAGTGCAGTTCTTTTAAGTCTTCAGCTGCTTGAGTCAATAACTTCTTTCGCTGAGCTGTATACACATCTAGAATAGCTCTTTCTACTTTTACCTTTTCTTCATATAAAATATCTAACTTATCTTCATTTCCTTCAAGGGAAATAGGCTTTAACATAGCAAATTGATAAATGGGTTGTCCATAATCCAATTTTGTTAAAATAGAACCTACTAATACATCCTGCGAGCATTCATATACGAAGTTTAACAGCGTACTTAGTTCTTCAAGACGAGAAATATCCAGCTCTGCATTTTCGTTGATCACAGTCCCTATATATTGAAAGCACTCTTCTTCTAACTCATTATAAATAGTTGTGATGCGGTGCAATACTTCATTTAACTTCATAAAGTTCCCCCTTCACACACGCTTCTTGATACAACCATATGACAAAACTTGGTGTTTTATACTAACGAAAAAGCGAGGAATATAAACCTCGCTTCTTCTTTTTACCGATACATACTGGCAATATCTTCAATAAACATAAGCGGTTCTTCTTCTGTTAGTTGTTTAATTGGCGAATAATCCTCTCCACCAAAACTTTGATCTATGTCTTCAATAAACGAAGAAACTTCTTCCGACTCTTCACGATTAGCCGGCATTTCGTATTTTTGTAATTCTGTACGATGCACGACGGATAAAATATGGCGAGGAAATTGCTGCTTCGTTTTTCCAAAACAGTATACCGGCTTGTGTTTCAAAAAGCGTTCTACTTCCTCTTGCCGGTTATAAATGCTTCCATGATCACCCCAAGCTACCACAACCAGTTCAGCATCCTCCACTGCTTTTTGAATATATTCACCTGTTCTTGTTCCAACAGCTTCTTCTTTTGAAAGCATGCGTAAAAACGAAACATGGTCGGTTTGATAGCTGAATAAATAAACGATTTCTAAGACTCCAAATCCCCACTTTTGCGCCAGTTCTATGCATTTGGATACAGCTGTATCGTCGCTGTATTCATACGTATTTTCTGGAAATGACAAGATAAACGTAAGTTTACGTTCGTTTACTTCACTCCATTTGCATAATAGAGAGTATTTGTATGTGCCAGTTTCATCAAAAATAACTTCTTTTTTCACTGCTTCCATCCCCCTGCCTTCTTACAATCTTGTTACTTATCTATTGCAAATGAGCTAAGCAGTAATCGTAACCTTGACTGTTAAAAGTTTTATTTTATATGTATTTCAAAATCATGCCTTCATGACAACTTTTCTTCCATTTTTTTAAAAAGCAATTTTTTCTTCTATACATGCTTTTTACAGCTAGTGAACATTCACATATACATCTTTCCTCTTTTCGGACCTCCAGTCAAAATAGATAAAATCAAAAGAATGGTCTATAATAAAGAAATAACCAATGACCTTTTCACTCATGTTTTTGACAGTTACGGATTTTTTCTCAGCAGGTACGTTCAAAACTGATCCTCTGAGAAAATAGAAGATAATTTTGTGTAAAGAAAGGATTTTGTAAATGGCTACTACACACACATTTACAAGAGGAGAAGAAATTGCAAATGCGATTACACACGGCGTTGGAGCCGTACTCAGCATTGTTGGATTAACGCTTTTAATCGTACTTTCTTCGTTAGAAGGAACGCCTTGGCATGTTATCAGTTTTACTATTTACGGAGTAACCATGCTGCTTCTCTATGTCTCCTCTACGCTTGTCCATAGCTTTCCAGAAGGTAAGGTAAAAGATCTTTTTGAGATATTTGACCACTCTTCTATTTATTTGTTTATTGCCGGTACGTACACTCCATTTTTATTTATCGCAGTAAAAGGAACCACCGGCTGGACACTTTTTGGAATTGTATGGGGCATCGCTCTTGCAGGAATTGTATTCAAAGCTTTTTTTGTAAAGAAATTCCTTTTTATTTCCACCATTCTTTACGTATTTATGGGATGGATGATTGTGTTTGCTTGGGATTCGTTAACTCAAAACATTGCCCATCAAGGAATTGTCCTTCTCGTAGTAGGAGGCGTGTTGTATACAATCGGGGCTGTTTTTTACGTATGGCGAGGATTTCGTTTTCATCATATGATTTGGCATATGTTTGTTCTTGGCGGAACCGTACTCCACTTTTTAGCAATCATTTTATATGTATTGCCTATAACCAATTAAAAAAGGGCCTTCTGGCCCTTTTTTAATTGGTTATAGAATTCCTTACCACAGTTTTGCCATTTGAGTCACAAGCGTATAGACTCCTAGCACAGCCATAATAACGACCACAAAACCGCCAAAAACGGCAAGCCAAGTTGGATGCTTGTAATCGCCTACTATCTTCTTTTTATACGCCGCTATAAGCATCGTTCCAAGTGTAATAGGTAAGATTAGCCCATTTAATGCTCCAGCTAAAATAAGCAGCGTGACCGGCTGGCCAATCGTTAAGAAAACCAGGGTTGAAATCGTAATAAATGCAATGATAATCCAGTTTTCATATTTCTCAATCCTTTTACTGAAGGATTTAATAAAGGAAACCGATGTATATGCCGAACCAATAACTGAAGTGATAGCCGCCGCTGCCATGACAACACCGAATAATTTATAGCCAATATCCCCTGCGGCTAACTGAAAAACAGAGGCAGGTGGATTATCAGGATTCAGCTTTAGTCCTTGACTCAACACACCTAGTGTGGCTAAAAATAGAAAAATTCGAATGATCGAAGCAATCGTAATACCGGATACTGCTCCTCTTGTTACTTCAGGAATCGCGGCTTTTCCTTTGATTCCTGCATCTAATAAACGGTGACCTCCTGCAAATGTAATATATCCTCCTACCGTTCCTCCTACAAGAGTAACAATCGCCATTACGTCAATGTGATCCGGCCAAAATGTTTTAGATACTGCTTCTCCTAATGGCGGAGCGGAAGAAACTGCAACATACACCATTAAAACAATTAATATTCCACCCATTAATTGAGCAAATCGATCCATTAATTTTCCGGCTTCTTTGACTAAAAAAATTGCGATAGAAATGATGGCTGTAATGACTGCACCCGCTTTAGGAGAAATACCAAATAGCGCATTGAAGCCAAGACCCGCTCCTCCTACATTTCCAATATTAAATGCTAAGCCCCCGATTACAATTAAAATAGCAATAAATAAGCCGAGGCCTGGCAAAACATTGTTAGCGATATCCTGTGCTCTTTTTTCTGAAACGGCAATAATACGCCATACGTTTAGCTGAACGCCAATGTCTAATAAAATCGACAGTAAAATGACAAAACCAAAACTTGCGGCGAGAGCTTGTGTAAAGACCGTTGTTTGAGTTAAAAAACCTGGCCCCACTGCTGAAGTAGCCATTAAAAATGCTGCTCCGAGCAGCACGCTCCAGTTGCGTTCTTTTTTCATGATGTCACCTCATTGTGGTTGAATAATAATTTGTTCTTCTTTTAGCTTGTCACAAATAGCTTTGGCAAATTCAACAGCATGTGCACCGTCTCCATGAATACAAACGGTATCTGCTTGAATGGGAATCTCTTCATTTTGCACAGTAAACACTTTCTTTTCTTTGACCATTTTAATTACTTGAGAAATAGCCGCTTCTTCATCTTGAATCACGGCGTTTTCAACGTTTCTCGGCGTCAGCATACCGTTCTGTTGATAGGTTCGATCTGCAAATACTTCCTGAGACATACGCAAGCCTATTTCGTTTCCGGCTTTAATCAATTCACTTCCAGCCAAACCATATAAAATAGCTTCCTCACTAACATTATAAACGGCTTCAGCAATAGCTTTAGCTATGTCTCGATCTCCTGCAGCCATATTATATAAAGCGCCATGAGGTTTCACATGATGAAGGGCCCCTCCTTCTGCACGTATAAAAGCTGAAAGAGCCCCCATTTGATATACCATCAAATCATAAGCTTCTCGAGGCGTAATTTTCATATATCTACGTCCAAATCCAGCTAAATCTTGCAATCCGGGGTGCGCGCCAATCGCCACATTTTCACTCAAAGCCAGCTTTACTGTTTCTCTCATAACCGAAGGATCTCCGGCATGAAAACCACAAGCAATGTTTGCAGACGTTACATAGCGTAAAATTTCTTTATCATTTCCTAATCTATAGTTCCCAAAGCTCTCCCCTAAGTCACAGTTCAAATCAACGGTAGCCATCTTCTTCCTCCTTATATTTTCATTCGAAGTGCTCTTTTAATATGATTTATTTTCTTTTCCTGCTCCATGTATAAATACTGCGCTTCATCCAGTGAAATTGCTTGAAAAGAAACCTTTTTCCCTGGAGAAATTTGCGCCAGCGCTGAAAAATCTGCAGTTGCTACCTGTCCGATTCTAGGGTATCCTCCTGTGGTTTGATGATCTGCTAATAAAACAATGGGCTGCCCTTCTTTTGGTACTTGAATCGTACCGAACGTCACAGCGCTAGAGAGCAGCTCTTTTTCTTGACCAAGAACTAATTTCTTCCCTTTTAGCCTATAGCCCATACGGTCAGATTGAGGGGTAACGTCAAATTCTTGATTAAAGAAATGTTGTTGACTTTCTTTTGTAAACCAATCAAATTCTGCACCTTTCATCGTGCGGATAATAGGCGTCTCGTATGAAGGAAGAAGTTTAGGATGAATCGTCCAAAAAGCCTGCTGAAAAGAGCGGTCCGTTTGCTTTTTCACCAGTTTCTTTATAATTGCTTCCCCTGTTTCTGTAGGAGGGTGGCTTAATACTTCGTCCCCTGACTGTAATGCTTTACCATGCAGCCCGCCTATCCGAGCGCGGAGTGAAGTAGATGTACTTCCCATAACTGCAGGAACATTAAAAGCACCGGAAACCGATAAATAAGAACGGCATCCTAAAATCGGAACACCAAACTGCAGCACGCTCCCTTTTTTCACATATAAAGGTCGCCACATCTTTACGGCTTCATCATTAACAGTTGGCGATAAATCCCCTCCCGTCAGGGCAATCAAAGCATCTTGCTGAAATTCAATTTTTGGTCCCATTAACGTAATTTCAATAACCGGCTGATTTTCTTGATTTCCTACTAATAAGTTGGCAATCCTTAAAGCAACTTTATCCATTGCCCCGCTGACAATCATGCCGTCCTTTTGATATCCATGTCTGCCGATATCTTGAATCGTTGTTAATAAACCGGGACGTATCACTTTAATACTCATCTTCATCCACCTCCTTTTGGGCTTCATATTCCGTTTCAGAAATGGAAACAAATCGGATACGATCACCTGCTTGAAGCAAGCTTGGCGAATCATTTTTTGGGTTAAATAGTGTAAGAGGAGTACGCCCGATTAACTGCCATCCTCCAGGTGTCTCGATTGGGTACACGCCGGTTTGCATTCCTGCGATGCCAACTGACCCTTTTGGGATGCTGTTTCTCGGTGATTCTTTTCTTGGAGTCGCAATTTCTTCGCTCATCCCTCCCAAGTAAGGAAAACCAGGAGCAAAGCCTAGCATATACACCAAATATTCTCCATTTGTATGAATGGAGATAACTTCATCAGGCGTTAATGAATGAAAAGCAGCTACTCTCTCTAAGTCCGGTCCGTACTTTCCTCCGTAACACACCGGAATTTCAATTTGTCTAGCGACTGCTTCAGATTTTTCTTCCTGGCGGAAAAGCAGTTCTTCAATATATATAGATATTGCTGTGTAAGGATTTCTTCTTCCTTTTTCACTCATTATCCAAGGATCATAATAGATTGTAACTGTTGTAAAAGCCGGCACATATTCAATCATTCCCTTACATAATGATTGCTCTAGCACCTCAGTAAATTGCTGAATACGTTTATGTATGCCGAAATTAATTTCGTCTCCAAATGAAACGACAATGCCGCTGTCACCAAGAGGATAAAGTCGATAATCGTGACTCATTCCGTCTCCTCCTTTTTACTTAGTATTGTTTGAGCAGCTCCCTTTAATGCTGTAGTTAGATACATTCATTAGAATTACTAATGTAATTGTTGTTTTTAAATAACATTTTCTTATATATCTAATAAAAAAAAGAACAATAAATCTCTATCTTGTATGGATAACATTATACAAATATAAAATAATCTTATGTTCTACTAAAACAAACTCCAAAGAAAAATTCAACCTTTTTAAAGTTTTATCGTCAAAAGGATCACGTTTTTTCAATTTTCTCCATAAAAAAACTGCTTTGTTTTTTATACCAAAGCAGTTTTTTGTAAACATATACAAAAAGGAAAAACTCATGGGCAGTAAAACATTATATACCCCTGCGAGCAAAATCTACAAAACGAAACTTATCAAGACGATGACGTGATTCCGTATATTGAAAAAGGCTTGCATCTTCTAAATACACATAGTTTCTTACTACCACAATATGTTCATAGTCTTTTAAATCTAAGTAACACTTATCTTCGTCCGTCAGCTCGTCAACGGAAATTTCTTTTTTGGCAAAGCTTATTTTTAGCCCAAGATCTTTTTCTAAGTATTCATAAATAGAGCCTTTACATATGTCTTTTGTGAGGTGAGGAACATACTTTTTATGAAAAAAATCTTTATCTAAAATAATTTTCTCCCCATCGATTTCCCGTGCTCGAACCACTTTCCATATAAGATCTTTTTTCGTCGCCCCAAGCTGTGTGCACAAATCTTGATCGGCCTTAACTAATTCAAATTCTTTTACAATAGTAATCGATGTATGTCCTAGCTTTTCCGCCATTTCCTTGAAGCTAACAAGTCCTGATACTGGAAAATCAAAGCGTGATACGTCCAATACAAATGAGCCTTTTCCTTTCATTTTTTGAATGTACCCATTTTGTGAAAGTAAATTTAACGCTTTCCGTATCGTTTCACGAGACGTTTGATACTGTTCAACAAGCTCATTTTCAGAAGGAAGTTTCATATTAGGACGCCAGTCACCACGTTTAATTTTATCGACTAACTGTTCGTAAATACTGATAAATTTATTTTCTTTCAATTGCCATCACCTATTTTACTTTCTATATATACCCAATTGTATAAAAAGAACGATAGATTGTCACCCATCGTTCTTTTTACTTTTTTCTCTATTTTTTTAAATGATACACGATTGATTCATACGGCCGAAGTAAGACTTGCTTGAATTCCTTTGATGAATCTTTGTAGTTAGACAGCAATATTTCACTATGATATCCTTCAAAAGTTATATCTTCTGGCAGTTCAAAGGCTGTTTCGCTGCCGTAGAAATTATTTATCACCAACAGCTTTTCACCTGCTCCATTTCGGATATAAGCAAAAATCTGCTCGTCTTCTCCAAGAATCAATTCATAGTTTCCATAGGTAATAATCTCATACTGCTTGCGCAGTGCAATAAGCTTTTGATAAAAATAAAAAATTGAATCTTCATCATCTAACGCTTTTTCCACATTAATTTCACGGTAGTTATCGGCCGGATTAATCCATGGCTTTCCTTTTGTAAAACCTGCATTTGGCTCATCGCTCCATTGTACCGGTGTACGGGAATTATCTCTTGATTTATGTTTTAAAATCTCCAAAATTTCATTTTCGTTCATTCCTTGTGCACGTTTTATCTCATACACATTTAATGACTCCACATCTCTATATTCATCAATAGAGGAAAACTTCGGGTTTGTCATACCGATTTCTTCCCCTTGATAAATATAAGGTGTTCCCTGCATCAGATGAATGGCTGCGGCGAGCATTTTGGCAGATTTATTATGATAGAGTTCATCGTTTCCATAGCGGGAAACAACGCGAGGCTGATCATGGTTGCACCAAAATAGTGCATTCCATCCCCCTCCTTTATTCATCTCCCTTTGCCAAGTTGATAGAATCTCTTTTAATTTAATAAAATCAAAATCTGCTAGCGCCCACTTTTCTCCGTTTGGGTAATCGACTTTCAAATGATGAAAATTAAACGTCATGCTAAGCTCGCCCCGGTCCGGATGAGAATATTGAATACAGTGGTCAACAGTTGTCGACGACATTTCCCCAACGGTCATGCTATCGTATTTTGAAAAAACTTCTTGATTCATTTCTCGCATATATTCGTGAACGCGAGGACCGTCGGTATAAAATTTCCGTCCATCTCCTGGCGCCATAGAACCATCATCATCTAAAAAGCGCTGATCTTTTGAAATTAAGTTAATAACGTCGAGACGAAATCCATCTACTCCTTTTTCAAACCAAAACGTCATCATATCGTACACGCTGCGGCGCACACGCTCATTTTCCCAGTTCAAATCCGCTTGCGTGACATCAAACAAATGCAGATAGGATTGTTCTGTCAGCTTATCATGCTCCCACGCCGAACCTCCAAATTTTGAAACCCAATTCGTCGGAGCACTTCCATCTTCTTTTTGATCTTTCCAAATATAAAAATCTCTGTACGGGTTATCTTTCGATTTTTTAGCTTCTTGAAACCATTCATGTTCAGTTGACGTATGATTAACGACAATATCCATGATGATTTTAAGATCCCGCTTATGCGCTTCTGTTATTAAACGATCGAAGTCCTCCATTGTTCCGTATTCTTCTTGAATAACAAAATAATCACTTATATCATATCCATTGTCCCGCTGCGGCGATTTATAAATTGGCGTTAGCCACACAACGTCTACGCCAAGCTTTTTCAAATAATCTAGCTTTTCAATAATTCCAGCTATATCACCCACGCCGTTGCCAGTCGTATCATAAAAGCTTTTAGGGTAAATTTGATAGACAACCGATTTTTTCCACCAAGGTTCTTGCATTTTTAACACCACCATTTAATTCTTTGGATTATGTTGAAACGATTCTGTAGCCGCGACAGTTGATGTAACGGTTGATTTTTTCTGAAGCTTTCCAAGCGTTAACGTTAAAAGAAACGGCACCACAATTACGATTATCATTCCAATAATAAAAGCTGGCCAGCTCTGCGGAACAATTGATAACGGAGCAGGGATACCACCAATTCCCACCGATGCTGCTTTCACTCCCGCCACGGATATGACGACACCTGCAATAGCTGAACCAATCACTGCAGAAATAAAAGCAAATCTAAAGCGTAAATTCACACCAAACATTGCAGGCTCCGTAATGCCAAGCCACGCTGAAATTCCTGACGTTAAAGACAGTCCTTTTAATTTCTCATCATTTTTTGAAAGAATCATTATCGCAAAAGCCGCAGAGCCTTGTGCAATATTAGATAACGCTACCATTGGCCATAAGAACGTACTTCCTACGCTTCCAATCAGCTGTAAATCTACCGCTAAAAATGTATGGTGCATGCCCGTAATAACAAGGGGAGCATATAAACCTCCGTATACAAGCCCTCCAATAAATGGAGCCGTTTTAAACAGCCATACAACTGCACCTGTAATAACATTTCCTATTGCAAATGTAATCGGACCAATCACAATAAAAGCGAGAAACCCTGTTACTAAAAGAGCTACAGGCGCTACAATTAAAAGCTGAAAACCATCCGGTATTCGTTTTCGTAAAAACAATTCGATTTTTGCTAACACAAACGAAGCAGCTAACACAGGTAAAACCTGCCCTTGATAGCCAACTTTCTCAACGTGCAGACCAAATAAATTCCACGTATCGATACTTCCTTTTTTTAATGCTTCTCCATAAGACCAGGCATTTAGCAAATCAGGGTGTACAAGCATGAGCCCAAGGACAATTCCAAATAAAGGGCTTCCTCCAAAACGCGTAACAGCTGACCACCCAATAAGAGCTGGCAAAAAGGCAAATGCCGTATTGGCAATTAAATTAATCATGCTCGCGAAGTCTTTCCACTGTGTATGAACATCTACGATTGATTTATCATCGTAAAAAATTCCGGCTCCTGTTAGTACATTATTGATTCCCATCAATAAACCCGCGGTTACGATGGCCGGTAAAATGGGAATAAAGATGTCAGCTAATGTTTTTATTGCGCGCTGCAGCGGATTTAAGTTTTTAGCCGCTTCGTTTTTCACTTCTTCTTTAGATAGTTCACCTATACCTGTAAGCGTCACCATTTCTTTATATACTTTATCAACCGTGCCTTGACCAATAACAACTTGAAACTGGCCGTTTGTAGAAAAAGATCCTTTTACTAATTCGTGCTCATCTAGCATACGTTGATTGACTTTATCTTCATCTTTTAAAACAAGTCGAAGACGCGTTACACAATGCGTTGCAGCAGAGATATTTTCTTTTCCGCCAACGGCTTCTACAATGCGTTCAACAGATTCTCGATTCATGTCTTTTCCCCCTTGTTTCCGTTTTCATTTTACTCCTGTATTTCCTATCCCCTATATAAATCTCAGCACAAACCTGTATATACAAGTTTTATGTTTTTATTCTAACCTGTATATACAAGTTCGTCAACAAAAAATAAAATTACTTCTTTTTCATTTCATGATATAGTCAAAAAGCAAAGTATATGGAAGGAGACGTTGCAATGCTGCAAGTAAGATTAATGGGAAAACAAGAAGAAATTAATGAAGCGATCAAACAGTTTGAACAGAACTACCATATAGAACATCAGTCAAAAGAATATACGCGAAGCGCTAATCCAAAGTACGAGCACAAAAAAGATACTCGGGTGTATCTTTCCATGCATTTAAAGGATAAATAAAAAGCACAAGAGCATGCTATGCTCTTGTGCTTTTTATTTTATATCGAAACAATTTGATGAGAATAATGGCTCTCAGGACCCGTAACTTTTTTTGTTAACTGAATTATTTTTCGTAATTCATCAATTGGAACTTGCCCAGGAGCTGAGCTGCTTTTCCCTACAGCGAAAGTAACAGAAGATCCGTACATCCACCCGACGATCCGGCTAATAGCTCCTAACCCTCCCATCGACATGGTAATGAGAGGAATGGTGAGCTCTTTTTCAGCCTCTCTTGTAGCTTCCAATAAAGTTAAAACATCTTGATTGTTCTGAGGCATGACAGCCGCTTTCGCTGCATCTGCTCCGTAAAATTCAGCTAGAAATAAGCTTTTAAAAATTTCCGCTTTAGGAGGCGTAAAAGAAAAATTATGATAAGAAAGCACAAGTTTCTTATTATTTTCCTTGGAAACTTCACGTAAATAGCGGATATGCTCTGGCTGATTTGATACTTCAAAATCAATAATTGCTACATATGGATGCTTACATACCTCTGCAAGTATGGCTACTACTTCCTTTTCTGATAAGGAAATAGGCTGCCCCCCTTCTTTTTGAGAACGTACAGTAAGCAAAATAGGTGTGCGCTCACTATTTTCATATATATCCTTAGCTGCAGAAAGGACGCTGTTTATATCTTGAATTTCTTCGTAAAAATCTAAGCGCCATTCAATTATATCCGGTTTTTTTAATAGAATTTCCGCTAGCTCTGTTAAAAGCTCTTTGCGATCTTTGCCCACTAAAGGCGTACAAATAGCGGGAGAATGAGCTCCTTCTCCTCGTTCTAGCATAGGAACAGCTCCTTTTTATCAAAGTTAAATGTTTCCGTTTTCATTTCAGCATTTGTTCCATACTTGTTAAACAGATACATGGTGTACTTTCTTATCCGGTGAGTAAATATCCATGATGTTCCAATGTCCTGACGTTGGTACAGGATTGTTTAACATTGCCACATCAATTACAACTGGTCTATTAGAAGCAACAGCTCTTTGAAGTGCCGGTTTAAACTCTTCGGCTGACTGAATTTTTATACCTTCTACTCCATAAGCTTTAGCGATACTTGCAAAGTCAGGAGAATATACCTCTCCATCTTTTTCAAATACCGTGCCTAGAGTAGTTCCAAAATGTGCTTTTTGCAGTCCCGCGATCGTACCAAACGCAAAGTTGTTCATAATGATCCACACCACAGGGATATTCTCTTCGGCTGCCGTAGCAAGCACAGCTGGATTTTGGCCGAATCCCCCGTCTCCTACTAGAGAAACAACTACTTTATCAGGCTGAGCTACCTTTGCTCCTAAAGCTGCCGGCGCTCCAAATCCCATTGTGGCAAAACCTCCTGGAGTTAATATACTTCCAGCTTCATAGATTGGAAACTGCTGTCCTACCCCATTCTTATTCCAGCCTACATCAGTAGTAATATAGGCATCTTTCGGCAGAACTTCGCGAACTTCATTTAAAATTCGCTGCGGCTGCATTGGGAATGAATTGTCGTGAATATATTCTTCATTGCTAGCTTTAAACTCTTCACGATAAGAAGCAATCTCTTTGATTAATGCTTCATTTTTTACTCCTTCCGGAATAAGCTGTTTAGCTACGCGATTTAAGACTTTAAGGGCTTGTTTTAAATCAGCCACTGCACCGATTTCGGCAGGGTAATTACGCCCTATCTCGCTAGGATCAATATCAATATGAAGCAATTTTGTTTTTGAAAAATCAAACGTATATTCCGGCTCCCAGGAGCTAGAATCTGCTTCTGCAAATCGTGTTCCTAATGCTAAAATATAATCAGCAGTCCGACACTTTTCATTGATAAACTTCGTGCCCCAAAAACCAGTCATCCCTAGAGTCAAGTCATGATCATCTGGAAGTGCTCCTTTGCCCATTAAGGAGTGGGCTACCGGAATGTTCAAGTGGTCCACAAGCTCTTTTAATTCATTTGCTGCATCTGCTAATAGGATGCCTCCGCCTACATATAACACTGGATTTTTAGCATTAATTAATTTTTGTACAATACTCTTTGCCGTTTCATCATCAATAGAAGGTTTTTGCAAAGATTTCGTTTGGCGATGCAATCGATCAAATAAAGCAACATCGATCTTTTTTGAAAAGATATCCATAGGTACAGATACTAATACAGGGCCAGGATTTCCACTTTCCGCTAGTAAAAATGCTTTCTCTAATATTTCTGGAAATAAATCTGGCCGGTCAACTCTCCATGCACGCTTAACGAATGGACGATAAATTTCATATTGGGAAGCATCAGCATGTAAATTTACCTCTTGATGCGGATGCTTTCCATAATAATGAGTAGGAACATCACCAGCGATGACCACCATTGGAATTGAGTCTAACGCTGCATTGGCTACACCTGTAGCAGCATTTGTTAAGCCAGGACCTAAGTGACTTAATACTACTGCTGCTTTTTTCGTCACACGTGCATAGCCATCAGCTGCATGCGCTGCAATTTGTTCGTGTCGAACGTTGATAAATTTAATTTTGCTTTCTTCTAAGGCTGTTAGTACCGCTATGTTTGTATGACCACACAAACCAAAAATATGCTCAATGCCTCGTTCCTCAAGATAATTTACTAATTGATGTGATATTAATTTTTCCATTCTATATCCCCCTTTAAATTCACTATTTATTTTTTTAGGTAATAAACTCAGCTACGATAGCTGCAGGACAATCATTTTTGTTTCTGTCATATCTTCAATCGCAAATCGAGGTCCTTCTCTACCAACGCCGCTGTCTTTTATCCCGCCGTACGGCCAATGGTCGAGCCGAAAATTAGAGGTCCCATTAATCACAACTCCTCCTACTTCTAAAGATTCAGCAACACGGTAAGCTAAATCCATTTGATTTGTAAACAGCCCTGCTTGCAAACCGAATGATGAATCATTTGTTTCCCGAATAGCTTCTTCAATATCTTGATAAGGAATGATGCTCACCACAGGCCCAAACACTTCTTGACACACCACTTTGCTTTGTTTAGGAGGATTTAATAGAACAGTAGGTTCTATAGAAGCCCCTGTCTTTTTACCACCGCATATCAGCTTTGCACCTAGAGCGACTGCTTCTTCAATCCAAGCCAAAACTCGGTTTGCTGCTTTTTCATCTACTAAACATCCAACATCCGTCTGCGGCAGCAGAGGATCACCAACTTTTAAAGACGTTACCTCATTGTTCAGAAGCTCTGTAAATTCAGAAACAACTGAGTCATGTACATAAATACGCTGAACTGAAATACAGCTTTGACCGGAGTTGCTAAACCCTGTTCTCCCACACATTTCAGCAGCTTTCTTAATGTCGGCATCTTCATGAACAATCGTTGAAGCATTTCCTCCTAATTCTAGAAGCACTTTTTTCATTCCAGCCAGTTCACATATATTTCTGCTTGCCACTGTTCCACCGGTAAAAGAAATTATATTTACACGGTCATCTTTTACGATTTGCTGTCCTGTTTCTACTCCCCCTAAAACCATATTAATAGCGCATTCAGGCATTCCAGCTTCTAATAATAGAGCTATAAATTCTGAAGCAACTAGGGCTGTTTGCGGAGCTGGTTTTAAAATAACACTGTTGCCAGCAGCAAAAGCTGGTCCAATTTTGTGGCATACTAAATTCAAAGGTGCATTAAAAGGAGTAATAGCAGCAACAACCCCGACAGGCACACGGAATGTGGAAGCTATCGCTTTTCCCCCTCGTTCGGAAGCATCTCCTGGTATCGTTTCACCGATAAGCCTTTTTGCTTCTTCCGCAGATTGCTCTAATGTTTCTACAGATCGAGATACTTCATCCAACGTATTCTTCAGGGGTTTTCCTAACTCATTTGAGATGAGAGAAGCAAACTTTTCTTTTTGCTTTTCCAAAAGCCGTGCTGCTTCTTTTAAAATTTTGGCCCTTTCATATGAAGACAGACTCGCAATTGTTTTTTTAGCTTCATAGGCAGCTGATAGCGCTCGTTCAACATCTTCTGGCGTTGCTATAATTTGCTCACCAATTACTTTCTGCGAATACGGACTTTTAATACTTACTGCTGATCGATTACCTTCAAGCCATTCTTTATTTACATAAGGTCTTGCTCGTCTAAAGCTCATTGTGATCTCTCCTTTTAACAATTGACCTGACCCTTTTTAGATCGATCTAATTTTATGTTAGATCGATCTAAATTTTGATGCAGTTTTCTATAAATCCTATTGATTTAAAGTAATAACTCAATTTGTAAACGTTATCATAATCCTACAACAGAAATTTTAATCTAGCAATAGGAAATTAAAGAATTTTCTAAAAATATTTATTGATCCTGAGTCCAGTTTGCTTATACTCGTTTACGTAGTTTCACATTCACTTCCTTTTTTTTCTTACATACACTGTAGGAGCATGTAAGATAGCAGCACTGTCAATATGACAAAGATTTATGACTATGCTCGAGCTTAACTATTACTTATTTGTTTTGGTTACAGCGTATCACCATCTGTTGACTAACAAGAATTTTATAAACGTGAGCTGATACTTGCTTCTTAGGACATAATATACCTTTCACTGTTTTTACAAACAGTAAAATTTGTATTATAATTCTAATAACTAAAATACAAAATAATAAGTTTTTTATTGTTAAAAACAGAAAGAGGCTTTGAAAAATGACTTACAGCGAGATGTCTCTTAGAGAAAAAAGCATTGTATTTATTGGCTTTATGGGCGTAGGTAAAACAACAATCGGCGAACTAGTCGCTAAGAAATTATACAGAGATTTTGTCGATATAGACCAAGAAATCGAAAAAATGTTTCAAATGCCTACATCACAAATCTTTAAAGAGTTTGGTGAAGAGTTTTTCCGAAATAAAGAAAAAGAAGTAATTAGCCAGTTATCTCAGCAGCGTTTAAAAATTATATCCGTTGGCGGAGGCGCATTTCTTCAAGAAGAAATTCAAAAAATATGCTTATCAAATTGTATTGTATTCTTTTTAGACCTTTCATGGGATTCATGGAAAGAGCGCATCAGTCTCATTATTGACAGTCGCCCTGTTTTACAAGGAAGAAGTCTAGAGGATATTGAAGAATTATTTTATACACGACAAGCAATTTATTCCAACCACCACTCCAAAGTAGAAACTGACAATTTGGATATTGAAGAAGTAGCAAATTATATTGTTGATTCCTTGAAAATGGCTTGGGATATTTATGAACCGTCTAAATAATTCACAAAAAAAGAAGCAGTTCATTAACTGCTTCTTTTTTTTGATGAGGATTCTCGAACAACTAACTGAGGCGTTAAAATAATGCGATGATGATGTTCTTTTTTATCAACAATTTGGTTATGAAGACACCGTGCAGCATCTTTTCCTATTTGTCTTGCAAAAGAAGAGACGGTTGTTAGAGTAGGGTGACATACGGATGATTCCATGACATTATCAAATCCCACTACCGCTATATCTTCTCCCGGAACAATCCCTTTCTCTTTTAAACCTTGCATAACACCAAATGCAACTAAGTCGCTAAAACAAAAAACTGCTGTTGGAGGCTCAGAAATGTCCAGCACTTGACGTGCAGCTTCTACACCGCCGCTTCTTGTCGGACCGCTCGGAATAACAAGCTCTTCATCAATAGAAATTCCTGCGTTCTTTAAAGCCAAGCGGTAACCTTCCATTCTTTCTTTCCACGTTGTAGAACCGGTTGTTCCTCCTAAAAATGCGATTCTTTTGTGTCCCTGTTCAAGTAAGTGTTGAACCGCTTTTTGAACGCCTAAGCTATAATCTACCCCTACATAATCTGACTCCACCTCAGGCAATTCTCTTACTGCTAGTACTGAAGGAACATCTAAATGCTGAATTTTTCTTATCGTATCTTCCGATGTACCCGCAACAGGACATAAAATAATGCCTCCTACCCGATGCTCTAGCATCGTAGAAAGCAGCTGATCCTGTCGATTATCCGAATCAAACGTTGTACCTAAAAACACCGTATATCCGTCTTTCTCGAGCTCCTCGTGTACTCCAATTAACAATTCTGTAAAAAACGTATTAGATATATCCGTAATAATAACTCCGATTGTTGATGAAGTTTGAGATCTTAAATTTGCTGCAATACGGTCATATACATATCCTAACTCTTTCATCGAAGCTAGAACTTTTTTCCTTGTTTTTTCAGAAACACTTGGACTATTTCGCACAATAAGCGAAGCGGTAGCTCGAGATACTCCCGCGTGTTCTGCCACTTGTTGTAAGGTTACACGTTTGCGTTTACTTTGTTTCAATTTATTCCACCAACCCTTTATAACGCACCTTTTATAATTATTTTACAATTATCTAAAATAAAAGAAAAGCTTCATCCTTTCACGATGTTCTCTGACAAGGAATCAGTAACAAAAAAAGACGCAGCGTGGGGCTACGTCTTTTCTTCCTAATGCGAACTCATATAAAAATTGATAAAAAAGGCAATCGTGATCACATACATCATCCAATGAATTTCGCGATGACGTCCTGTAAACAGTTTAATCGCTGTGTATGAAATGAAGCCGAACGCTAAACCTTCTGCAATGCTGTAGGTTAACGGCATCATGACAATTGTTAAGAAAGCGGGAACAACTTCAGTAAAGTCGTCGAAGTTAACGTTTCGAATGTCACTTAGCATAAGCGAACCAATAATAATGAGTGCTGGAGCAGTAGCAACGCTCGGGATAAATTGAATAAGCGGTGCAAAAAACAAAGTAAATATAAATAAGATGGCAACCGTTAATGCCTTTAAGCCGGTACGCCCTCCTTCTGCAATACCTGTTGCATTTTCAATATACGTATTTAACGCAGTGCTTCCAAAAATAGCACTCGCCATTGTACCGATTGAATCTGCTGCAAGCGCGCGATTTAAACCTGGAATTTTACCGTTTTTATCTACTAAGTTTGCTTTTTTAGATAGTCCAATCAATGTCGCTAGTGTATCAAATAATTCTACGATGGTGAAAGAAAATACAACTGAAAAAATGCCGTAGGCAACTGCACCCTTTAAATCCATTTGAAAAAATGTTTCTCCAACGCTCGGCGGCGTAGCTGAAAAGACGTCTTTCAAGGAATGAGGAACTGCTTGTACTCCTACAATCATCGCTAATATTGTCGTAGCAAAAATACTTATAATGAGAGCGCCTTTTACATTTTTAGCCATCAGTACAGCTGCTAATATCAGCCCAAAAATAGCCAGTAAGGGACCCTTATCCATGACATTTCCAAGCCCTACAAAAGTAGACTCGTTTGCCACAACTAATCCAGCGTTTTTCAAACCGATAAACGCAACAAAAAGACCAATTCCAACTGCTATGGAAGACTTTAATACGTTCGGAATGGCATCAATAATCTTTCCGCGTATTCCTGTTACCGTTAAAACAAAAAATAAGACCCCGGATATAAAAACTGCTCCAAGTGCCGTTTGCCATGACAATCCTTGTCCTAATACTACTGAATACGTAAAAAACGCATTTAAACCCATCCCTGGACCGGTTACAATCGGGAAATTTGCCCACAGAGCCATCAGTAACGTACTAAATACAATGGCGTAAATGGTAGCTGCAAGAGCCGCTTCTCGGGGGATACCAGCGTCAGACATGATAATGGGGTTGACAATTACCATATAACTGACCGTCATAAAAGTTGTAAGTCCTGCTAGTATTTCTTGTTTTGGTGTTGTGTTGCGCTCTGATAGTTTAAACAAGCGCTCTAATATTCCGTTACGCTCCAACACGCGCGCCTCCCTACTTCTAAAAAAAATAAAAAATCCTACCTATTCAAATGTCCTAAAAAAGACACGATTTAGGAGGATTTTACGTTGCAAAGTAAAATCTTTTGTCCTATTATAGTCTTAATTTGTAGATATGCAAAGGTAGAAAACGCTATCATTATAAAAATTTTTATCTTCCGTTAGTTTGGAATTTTGAAAATTTATTTCTCTTATCTTTTTAGTCTGTTGCAAGAGTACTCTTTTTACTCATATATACAAAAAAGAGATTAAGACATCACTAAATAAATCCCATTTAAAGACGAACAAATTGGATAAATGATCTGGACTGCTTGTGACACCGCTGTTGATCTTCGTGCAAGGCTTCGCTTTCCGAGGGCGGGGGGATGAGCCTCCTTGTCGCCTATGCTCCTGCCGGGGTCTCATTCCTTCCGCTTTTCCCTCAGGAGTCTACGCCTTGTCCGCCAATCAACAGCTAGAAGCAACTAAACAGATGAAACCTACGTTCACCTTGACAACAAAAAATCGAATTATTAATCAATAACTCCGATTAATAATTCGATTTTTACTTTTGTTAAAATACTTTTATTCCAGCCTCTTCTTTGTTTTACATCTTATGAAATCAAAAGCGGGATTCTTTTTAAAAGACGATCAATCGAATGATTTGCTTCTTTCAGCACAATTCCTTGGTCAATGGTTTTTAACACGCGGTTTTCCATCACAATTTCTCCATCAACCATCGTTAATTCTACATCTCCTCGCGTTGCTGAATACACAACTCTGGAAATAGGGTCTACGCCGTAAGATGGAAAAGTATGAAGCTGATTTAAATTTAAAATAGCAAGATCCGCTTTTTTCCCAACCTCTAAACTTCCAATTTCTTTTTCAAGCCCGACTGCTTTCGCTCCGCCGATTGTAGCCATTTCTAGCACGTGCTTTGCATTCATGGCCGTTGGTCCGTGCGAGGGTTTATGAATCGTAGCGGCCAGCCTCATTTCGTTGAACATATCCAAATTATTATTACAAGGAGCACCGTCAGCGCCAAGACTTAAAAATACACCTTGCTCTAATAAACCGGGCACATCTGCGATTCCCGATGCAAGTTTTAAGTTTGAGCCTGGGCAATGACTAACTTTTACTCCTTGATTCTTAATAATTTGCTTTTCTTGATCATTTAGCCACACACAGTGCGCTAAAATAAGGCGTTCATTGGCTAATCCTAAATGATCTAAGTACATGATATTTCTCATACCCGTTTCAGCTTCTACGATGCGAATTTCTTCTTGATTCTCAGAAGCATGAGTATGTACATGGACATTATATCCAGCTGATAAATGGCTCACTTCACGCAGCAAATCTTCCGTACACGACAGCACAAATCTTGGGGAGAATGCGTATCGAATACGACCGTTATTTGAATTATGCCATTTTTCAAGCAGCTCTACACTTTCTTTGATCGAGTCAGCCGTTGTCTCCTGCAGAGCTTTTGGCAGATCATCGCCTTTTTTATCCATCATTACTTTTCCTGCAAGAGCTCGGATTCCACTTTGAGATATAGCTTGAAAAGCAGAGTCCGTATGATGAACAGTTTCCATATCTACAATTGTTGTAGTTCCGCTTTGAATGAGTTCGCCGATCCCTAACAGTGCTGAATAATAGATAGATTCTTCATCATGTGAAGCTTCAAGCGGCCATATTTTCTTCTTTAACCAGTCTAGCAGCTCTAAATCATCTGCTTGCCCTCTAAAAAGCGTTTGACACAAATGAATATGAGTATGTATAAAGCCCGGCACAATCGTTTTATTTGCTGCGTCAATGACTTTATCTACCTTTTCCGGATGCAGGTTTTTCCCGATGGCTGCAATACGATTTCCAACAATATAAAGGTCACCGTAAATAATATCATTCTTCTCATTCATCGTAATAATCTCTGCATTTTTAATTAATGTGTGCGTCATACCTTCTTTCCCCTCTTTCGTAACATCTATCTATTTCTAGCTCAAGCCGAACACTAACATCTTCAAGCAATCTTTCTTACACTGGTCTTATATATATGGTGTATGCTCTGAGTTGAATAAGTGTAGGTAACCTCATGGGCGATAGAGAGTTTGGGTAAAAAAAATTCCTAGCTGATTATACAGCTAGGAGGTTGGATTTATGATAAAATCCCAAGTCCCTTTTTCAAGAGGTTATACGAAATCGCAGGAGAATAATGTGATCTTGTATTTATAATATGGTGTTTTCAGTCTATATACCAGCTTTTTGTCAGAAGTTCTAACATTGTTTTTTTATTCTTTTTTATTATGTGACTTTTCTTAACACCCTTATTTTTCATGTTATGCAATTTATTTCCGTTTCTTCTATGTAATATTTCCTAAAAATAAAGAATCTATCTTCTGTTTCTATACAAAACAGAAAAGTTATTTTATGATTTGTATGATTAAAAAACTACAAATCTATATTTTAGAGGTGATTAACTTGGAAAAAATAAATGTTGGCTGCCGTTTTACGCTTTCCGTTATGAGTGATAACTTTATCGATATTATTTTAGGCGCATTAAACGAAGTGGATATGTCTAAAGTTCAGCGAAAAACGGACCGTGTTAGTACGTTTATTGAAGGAACTGCCAAAGATGTATTTGAAGTTGTGCAAGCCGTTTATAAAAGTGCTGGAAAATCAGGAAAGCATATTGTGCTGAATGCCACGTTTTCAACAGGGCAGCACGAAGAATATTTCGAAGAAACAAAAATAAAACCAAAAGAAAACACGTCTTCAAACCAACAGCTTTGTGCTTCGTTCCCTGTATCCACTCAATTTTCTTTGTATCCATTAGATACGCCGCATTATGTAGACATCATCAAAAGCGGAATTGGCGCAGTTAAACAACAGGGAGTATTTGCTGAAACCGTGCCTTTTGCAACAGCTTTAGAAGGAGATGTGGACAAAGTATTCGCTTCTCTATACGAATGTTTTATGAAATCTGTACAGCAAGCTCGTGTCGTGATGACAGTTAATATGTCAGCACACAGTCCTTCTTCAAAACGATAAATTACTTCGTATCTATTTATAAAGATAGAATACTAGAAAGGATTTATATAAATATGGCTACAAACAGAACGTTTTTTTCTTTTTTCCTGATAAGTGCGTTATTATGTCTATTAGTCGTGCCAAACTCTGTTATGGCTAGTGAAAAACCTGCACATTTAACGGTTGCTTCTTACACGCAGTTCTTGAAAGCGCAAAGTGATAAAAGTTCACTGTATGAATTTTCAAAACTGTCGCGTCAGCAAAAACAAAAAGTTGTACAATCACTAAAGGATCCATCTCTGTTAAAAATGGATATTGAAGAGACTAGCGGCACGGTCGAAGCTGCAAGTACAGCAGCATACGGAGCAAGAACGGCTTCACCTTTATTCAAAACAGCAGCTTATACGGCTTCTTATAAAGCGGCTGGATTTACAACAACAAAACTAACGGTGTATGTAGACTATTACACGAAAAACTCATCGGTGACTTCAGTCAAAAGTGTACGAGGCGTCGTCACGAAAAATGTAAACCCCCTTGTGTCTATTTCAAAAAAGAGTTCAAAATCTTGGGTGCAAAATAATCGAGCCTACGGGCAAATTGACTGGCAGTGGAAAATTGCAGCTAAAAATGCCGGAATTAAAAGACAAACTGCTTACGGTACAGCTTCCGGCGCTTCAGGCGGATCAACAGCTATAGTTAATTGATAAAGAGGAATAAATAATGAAAAAAATGATGTGGTGGATTGTTGGTATTACAATTGGAGTACTTTCACTAGGAATTCTGGTAGGTTATTTATCATTTTACAGCATATAAAAACAGCAGGTAATTTCACCTGCTGTTTTTTATCTAAATGTCATCTTCTTGTCATAAAATTAAAACCTCCACTTACAGTGTCTAAGTGCCTGTAAGAAGAGGTTGGGATCACAATTGTTAGTAAGCCTGGTCTCTTCTTATCTTTCAAGCACTGCTTGTGGGAGTTAGCACGGTTCTATAAAGTCCGTTGCCGAGGTTTCAAAGGGCCTATCCCTCCACCTCTCTTGATAAGAAGTTTGTCGAATTTTGTTGATAATTGTTGATAAGATAAATATTATGTTACATGCTGCACAAACAGATGTCAACTACTTTTCAGAAAATTGTTTTCCCTCTAAAACTATGATATCGCTACCATTACTATGACAACTAGGTTACAAATATATAAATTTTTTATATTTTTTTATCACGCTTTTACAGCTGACTTTTTCTCAAAAGAAGTAATAGCCTCATCTAGCATACGAATGCCGGCATCTATCTGTTCTTTTGTTACAGTAAGCGGAGGTACCATACGAATAACTTCACTTGCATTTCCGCAAAAATAAAATAACACGCCTTTTTCTAAAGCTAAGTCCAGAATCTCAAATAAGGCGTCTCCATCTCCTTCTCCCGTATCCGGATTAACAATTTCAATTCCAATCATAAGCCCTAAACCACGGATATCCCCAATAACTGAATGTTTGGCCTTTAAAAGATGCAGCTTTTCTAACGCATAAGCGCCCATTTTTCTTGTGTTATCAAGCAGTTGTTCTTCTTTCATCACTTCAAGAGTTGCAAGGGCTGCTGAACATCCAATAGGATTTCCTCCAAATGTTGTACTATGTGTGCCAAGGGGCCACTGCTTCATTAATTCTTGAGAAGCTACCGTTGCACTAAGCGGAATTCCAGAAGCAATTCCTTTTGCTATAGCCATAATATCTGGCACGACATCAAACGTTTGTCCAGCAAACCATTCGCCGGTACGGCCAAACCCTGTTTGGACTTCATCGAAAATAAGTAATATTCCATGACGATCACAAATCTCTCTTAATTTCTTCATCCAACTTTTCGGAGGAATAATATAGCCGCCTTCTCCTAATACTGGTTCCAAAATAACGGCCGCCACTTCTTCAGGCGTGACTTGGTGCTTAAAGAGTATTTCAAAATCTTTTTCAAGCTTTTCAGGAAAGTACACATCGCTGTCTAGCTCCGCAGGGCACTCTTTTGGATTGGCATATGGAATTTGATACGTCAGTCCCGAAGGCTGCTGAAATTGTCTATATTTGCTTTTCGAGGTTGTAACACTTAAAGCTCCCATCGAGCGGCCATGAAAACATCCTAAAAAAGAAATAACATACGGACGCTTTGTGACATGTCTCGCTAATTTCAAGGCTCCTTCAATTGCTTCGGTGCCACTATTTCCAAAGAAAAAGCAGTCTAAATTGCCCGGCGTTACTTTTCCTAACTCATCCGCTAACTTTAATATCGATTCGTACATAATAACACCTGAAGGACCGTGCAATAATTGATCTGCTCCGTCTTTGATTGCTTTTACTACTTTCGGATGTCTGTGTCCTACATTTGTCGTAGCGATTCCAGAAGTAAAATCGAGATATTCTTTACCATCCAATCCATAATAATAGCATCCTTCTTCTTTCACAACGGGCAAATTCGGATGGTCTTTAGCCATCGTCGGTGCTAGCAATTCAGGCATTCTTTCAAATAAGTGACTCCAATCTTTTGACATACTACATCCTCCTTGAAATTATACAAATCAATTAATCTTATTCCGAAATATAGTTACTTATTAAACAATATTAGGAAATTCAGTTATACTAAACGCTTTAATAGAATAGTAATAAAGCTTATTTTACTATGCATTTTTATTAAAATCAATTGTATAAATATTTATATATAAAATTAATATGCGGGGTCTCATCCCTTCCGCTTTTCCCGCAGGAGCCTTCGCCTTTCCCTCCAATCAACAGCTAGAAGTACTTACATATATGAAAGCTACGTTCACCATCACCATAAAAAAATCCGAACGATTAATCGTTCGGATTTTCCCTCAACTAAAATACTACTGCCACAGCCTCTTTAAGTATATTTATTCAAGATGTTTGGCATCATTGATCGTTTCAAGACGCCATTTCCCACTTTCATAAGCAAAAGTTGTAATCGATGTATTTTGTAAAATAGTAGTCCCCGTTCCTTGTTCTCCGCTTGTTACATGATGAATGAATGTATTAATTGCCGCCCCGTGACTAACAACTGCTACTTTCTTTCCGATAGACTTCTTCATAATTTCCGTTAACCGCCGAACCATCCGTTCTTGAGCGGCTTCGAGTGTTTCGATATTATATAAAGGTTCTTCTCCCCAATTTGTTACATAGTTTGGCACAAGCTCATGCAAAACTTCTACGTTCTTTGATTCTAGTTCTCCAAAAGAGCGCTCACGCAGCTGCTCACAAACTTCAATTTTTTCTACTTTAGCAGCTGCTGCAATTTCCCTAGCCGTCTCCTGCGCACGAAGCAAATCGCTTGTATAGATTACATCAATATGGATATCTCGAAAACGTTCCGCTACGCGTTTAGCTTGTTGCTTTCCCGCTTCGTTGAGCGGAATATCAGCATGCCCTTGAATAAGTTTGTTTTTATTCCAATCTGTTTGGCCGTGTCTAATTAAGTAAAGCATCGTAATCCCCCTTTAATCCCGTTTTAAAAATTGATAGACAGCTTTATCAACCTCTGAGCTTTCATGTAAATCTGAATGTGCTTCATGAAACGTTTGGAGATGAATGTGTTCGGTGAACTCTTGCAGTCCGTACGCACTTTCTACTGTTACCACTCCATCTGTCTTATCTCCCACATCTCCTGCTCCTGAAAAAACGTCGATTTCTTTTGAGAAATCTTGACGACTTTCATAAAGCTTGTTTAACGCTATAGAGTGAAAAGCTAAATCACGAGCACCCATAGATTCAATATGATTGCGTGCATGAGGATACATCTCCATTAATTCCTGATAATCTAATCCTTGAATTGGCGATCCTAACGTAACTAACTTTTGAATATGCTGAGGGTTAGACAAACTAACAGCTGCTGCTGTTACTCCTCCCATACTATGTCCAACTAAATCAACAGAAGGTGCTTTATATGTATCACGTACATCTTGCATAATAGCTTCAATCCATTTTTGCTGCTGTGCAATACTGGCATCTGGCTTTTTAAAGACGATATGAATAAGCGGAAGTTTTCCCTCTTTTGCTTTCATAATATGCTTCCACTGAATAGCTCCATCTTTTTGAACAACGCAGTAACCTACTTTAGTTCCCCATCCGTTTTGTTCAAATCGTTTAATCATTTTCCCTAAGCTTTTTTGACTGCCTAAATAGCCATGAATAAATAAAACCGGCACATTTTTCGATTGGGCACCTCGTTTTATTTGTGGAGCAAAAATATAAAAACAAAGCGAAATAAATAGTATGATACTGATCAATAAAATTAACAGCCGCAAGTTCTCACCCTCCGATCGTCTGGTCCATTACACTCATTAATAAAAAAATTTGGAGTAAATTTTATTCTGATACGTCCTGTAAGCTGCAGAACTTGTCATCTTTTTCTTGCCAACGAGCTGCTCAAAGCGCAAACGCTTTTCCGTAAGCATCTCTGTTAGCCTTTGTTCTTCATTAGCATCCGTGCATATAGAAATCAATTCTTCTATTGTAGCTATATCTCGTTTCAGCTCTTGTTCATCCGTTATCATGTTTGCATTTTTTAATATCCTATACGCTTGGCGCAGTTCTTCAGGTATATGTGACAAATCTTCTAACTTTAATGGTTTTCCTTCCCCAGGCAGCTTATCAAAGTCACCGTCTTTTATTGCTTGTCTAATTCTTTCTTCAGCAATTATATACGCAATATCCAAGGAAAGACCTCCTTTAAGAAAATATAAAATTCAACCTTACCTTCTATATAAAAGATGTATAATAAACACAGCTTTTATAACCGTATTTTTTATTATACTATGATTATAAAAATTGAACTACCTTCACTTCTGGGATAGACTATCCTCCCTTGGTAAAATGATTTCCAGAGCTTCACTCCTTTCACTATCAAACTTTCTTGAGCAGTTTCTTAACTAGCTGAAATTCAATAAACGATTCTGCATCAGGTTTTGTTATCTTATCTTACTATATTTATACAAAAAAGCCTCCTTACGCATGTAAGGAGGTGGAAAAAGGTAATTCTAAGGTCATCATGTTATGCCTACTTACTATAAAACCACAAATTGATAGCGTTTTCAACGTTTTTTTATTACTTTACTAATTTTCTTTTCGTTTAATGAGACTCCGTAAATATAACGAAGCCTCACCAAATTTCTACTCTTCTTTATCTGATGGAATCATAATTTCTCCTTCGTGCTCTTGTTTTTTCAAAAGCAGCTGGAGAATCGTTTTGGATAATTTACTAGGCTGATAAGGTTTAATCAGAAACTCACACACTCCAAGCTCTAACCCTTTGCTTCTTTCGTCTAAAGCAGATGAGATTAAGATAGGAATTTTTTCTGTCTCTATATTTTCTTTGAGGTGTCTTAAAACATCCCACCCGTCTAACTTATTTTCTCCTAACATAATATCTAGAACAACCACTTCAGGCTTTTGCTGATGAATAGAGTTTAATGCGTCTTCTCCGTTGTTAAAATACCGAACATGAAAACCGCTTTCTTTTAATTCTACCTGTAAAAGCGTCGCTAAACTTTTATCATCTTCTACAATCACTACGCTTTTACGGTTATCATTCGCACTTATCATCTCTTCGTCGTACTGAACTTCATATAGAAGAGGCAGAACAACCGTGAATGTTGTTCCTTTTTTCCATTCCGATTGTACAGTAATGTCTCCGCCATGAGCTTTTACAATTTCTTTTACAATTGCTAATCCTAGACCCGTTCCGCCAATTTTGCGCATATCGGAGTTATCTACTCTGTAGAACTTGGTAAACAATTGACCTAGCGCTTTATTTGGTATACCAATTCCTTCATCTTGAATATCAATATAAACAGCGTGTTCCTTTTGATACACTTTAACTGTAACGTTCCCTCCATCGGGCGAATATTTCACTGCATTGCTAATTACATTATTAAACAATTGCAGCAGCTTATCTTTATCTCCCATTACTGTAAAATGCTCTTGATCGGAAATCATATCAAATTCATGCTTACTTGTTTGTATTTTCTGGACTTCAATCACCTGCTTAATAAGCGGAAGAATGTCTTGATACTTTTTATCGTAGGTTTGTTTCCCCGCTTCCATTCTTTGGACGTCCAGAAAATCGTTGATTAAAGAAGTTAACCGCTGTGCTTCCTGATAAATAGTAGTTAAATACTTCTTTTGTCTTTCTTCTTTTAATGTTTTGTTTAGCATAAGCTCAGTGAACCCTAATACACTTGCTAAAGGTGTGCGCAGCTCGTGACTCACAGTGCTTACAAATTCCGACTTCATCTGATCAACTTCAAATTCTTTCGTAATATCACGATGAACGAACAATACGCCAAACATCTGACGGTTTCGATACACGTATTCGCTATAAACTTTTATAACTTTTCGCTTACCTTCCGTGTGCAGGTAATAAATAAAAGACTTTTCTACTTGCTCTCCCTTACAAATAGCTTCAACGTATTGTCTTAGCTGCCCTATATTTTCGACTTTTTGAGAGAGAGCATCTAGCCATTGATCGAGAGAGAGCTGAAGAAGCCCGCTTTGATGCTCATATTGAAACAATTCGCTAATCTTCGTATTCACTTGTAGAATCGTACCGCTTGTATCTACAAGCTGCATTCCTTCTTGAATCGAATTTAAAATATCTTGAGATAGCAGTCGGTCGTGCTCAGACTCTTCGTAAATATAAATTTTTTCAAGAGCAATTGTGATTTGTTTGGCCAGTATTTCAAATGTCTGTAGTTCATGCTCTGTGTACCCATCCGCATAGCGACTGTAAAACATATAGGCTAGCATATCTCCCTGTGAAGACAGCACCGGTACGATAACATCATACAAATAAAACGTTTGCTGATGATATAGGCGCTCATGTTCTATACACTCTCTTTTTATTACCATACATTTTTTTGTCTTTTGCACATGATCAACGTAATTATTATGAGGATTTGCCACCATCTGTTGAACACTTGATGAAGATAGACCAAATGAAGCATGTGTCTTTTCATCGGCTAGCATAATAAACCCGTGATCAGCTTTCATCACCCGGCTCATGTTTGTGACAGCACTCTTGAGAACCTCTTGCTTGTGAAGAGAATTTGTTAGTCCATGCACAAATAAATTGCGCAATTCCAACTCTCCTTCTCGTTCCTTGGTCAATTCTAATGCGTGCTGAAGTTCATCTTGCTGACTGTGCAATTCATCTTGCTGTGCAATCAGCTCCTCATTTTGAGCCGTTAACTCCTGTTCATTATTTTGCAAAGTCGATACCATTTTGTAAAAGGCTTGAGATAGCATACCAATTTCATCTCTTCTATGTTCATCAAATATCATAGGCATTTCTTTTCCGGCAGCAATTTCGCTTGCCGTATATGCTAGCTGACTCAGTGGCTTTACAAACTTATTTAGCAGTATCCGTGTAAGCAATAATAAAATGACCACTGTAAACGCTAAAAATAAAATAAAGAGCGTTTGACTTTTCTGCATGTCACTCGACGTATCATCGTACTGTGTATTTAAGTCTTTAGTTAATTCATTTTGGTAGTCATCAAGTTCTTTTTGCATTTGTTCTATTGATTTAGAAGCAGCATTCCGCTCAGGACTAGAGCGGACTCCTTCAATACCTTTTTTGTCGTAAATATCTTTAAAATAAGGAAGCGTTTGATTAAAATACGTGTTTAGCATTACCGTCGCTTCATTTACAAACGTACGCTCACGTCTATCTGCGGCTAGACCTGAAAGTCGAGCAAAATTTTCTTCGATAATTTTTTGCTGACTTGCAGCCTCGTTATACATATCCTCTGAATCAAATGCAATAAACCCACGAGCCTGCAAAAAAGCCTTGTTCATTGATTTATCAATTGTAGATAGCAGCTGTGTCTTTTCCCGCACTTGTGCCCTGTACTGAGCATAATCAGCTGTAATTTCTTTTTGTCGTACGACAAGTACAGTTGAACCCGCCGCAAAAGCAAGTAAAAGGATACTTGCTAAGAGGATGAACTGGGTTGAAATACTTTTTCGTTTTAGTTTATTGTTCATCTAAAATTTCCTCGATACGTTCGGCTAGCAATAGGGGACTAAACGGTTTAGACATAAAATACGCAGCCCCTGCTTCTAACACCCGGCTTTGATCAGCAGCTTGATTCTTAGCTGAAAGCATCAATACTTTTGTATGGCGCTTATCTTTCATTTCTTTCAGCTGCTGAATGACTTCAAGCCCGGTGAACACGGGCATCATATAATCCAAAATAATTAAGTCAAAATCACGTTCTTTAATAAATTCCAAAGCTTCTTCGCCATTTTCTGCTTCCGTCACATCATGTCCTTCATCTTCAAGGGTATCTACCACTAACATACGAAGCACTTCTTCATCTTCCGCTAATAAAATTTTTGCCAATGTTATTCCTCCGCTTGTAGTCGTCCATACGTTTTTTGCAATATGAAGTAGGACGGCTTTATTCGTTCGTGAAAAGTTGGATACTCCCAATTTTTCCACTTGTATAAGTAAAAATCTTTTAATAAAAGTTCTCCTTTTTTCTGAGTCGGAAACGTATCTTCCACGTCATTGCTCTTCTTATTAATAGCTACGACTCCCACTTGAATTCCTTTTATTTTCTCGCTGGATTCTAATCCTTTTTTGGACCAAATATCTCCCATTATTTCTTTTTGACTCGGGTCTTTTACATTTAAAAGCGCCCAAGGAATGCGAAGTTCAGCAATTCCACTTGATTCATTCACTTTAAAATCTGCTAGCGAATCAAATGAAGAAGAATTAGGATCGCTGTTTCCTTCTTGGAGCTTACCAGTTTCATAGGCGTCAAAAGGAATGGTTCTCTTGTTTTTCCCCTCTCCAATCGCTAACTCTTTGTTAAGGGCGAGCCTGATTGGATTAACCATGCCGTTGTCTTTTGTATCGCTTCCTTTTACGGCCGGAATCATTTGAAGCTGATGAGCATATGAAAAATAATACGTATCGTAATAGCTGTCTATCCATAAATGACTGTCTTCTTTCCCGTTTAATTCTGCTACAAAATCAATTCCTTTTGTTTTTAAGGAAGGAATTTGAGGAATCTTTGACTGTCCCTGATTGTTAATCGTGTTAAACAAGAAATAAAGCTTTTGATTTTCCAGTTCTTTTGCACTCACGTGTAGGTATAAGTAACCTTCATCACTTGTAATGTTCAATGCTTTTAACTTCTTAGACGGCTTATATACCGACTTGCTGTTCAGCTTTTTCCAATCATCTGATTTACCGTCTACTTTGACTTTCAGCTTCGTTCCCGGATCAAAACTCAGCAGTCCAAAATGCTGCTCTCCCGTTTGCAAATTCGTCCAAAATGGCCTTCGGTTCGGATTGTCGTACTCCATCGTATTCCACGTTCGCTTAAACCATTCATCTTGCCATGTAAAGACCATACCGCCAGCCATTTTTTCTTCGACAATGTCTTCATATAAGCGTGACAGAATCTTTCCTTGTTCTTGTTCCGTGTGAAAGCCTTGATCCCACCCGTATACGTTTCTATGAGTGAGTCCTCGCGAAGCCGGAATGCCAAATTCAGCAACAAGAACGGGCATATGATGAACTTCTTTCATATTTTGCAAATAGCCTGCATAGTTATTTTTCTCTCCTCGATGATCTTGATAAGCGAGATAACGAGGTTCATAGTTTAAGAAATCAGGATAGTACGGATAAATATGATAAGAGGCAAATAATCCCGGCTCAAATTTTTTAGTTGTGTGAATTAAATTAGGATTAACAGACACTTTATCTTCGTCTTCAGAAGGCTCATATGGATGAGTCAGCAAATCCGTCGTCACCCAGTTTGTAAAGCTCATAGGCCGCTGCCAATCATATTTATCCTGCTCATAGGAAATTGTTTTTTCCATAAGCTGAGCAAGCCAAATTTCAAAGGGGTTGCCTTTTTCGGTATAGATATACTGCCCTTTAAAATCTTTCATTCCTTTATGTTTTTCATTTGTCGAAAGAGCTACCGTGGGATCCCATTCAACTCCTATAATCCAGCCCAAAACATAAGGAGAAACGTCTGCTGTATACGTTCCGCTAGCATGTCCCGTCCGTTTTGGCAGTGTTGCCTTTCCATGAATAACGTTTACAATCCTTTTCATTTCAGCTTCAAATTCTTTTGTATTTTCCTTTGCAAAAGCATCTTGTGAATCATAGAAAACTTCTTCATTCACCCATACTCCATGAAAAAGATAAATGGGTTCTTTGGCTTTTTGATTATACTCAGCAAGCGCTTCATAAAAGGCGGGAGGATGAATGGTGTATACGCGGATTGAGTTTGCATTCATCTTTCCGATTTCTTTAAACCAGCGCAAATATTCTTCTTTCGAAATAGCAGTCTCACCGGGGAAATGTCCTGGCTTACTAATGCCCATATTTACTCCTTTAATCAGCAAATCTTGCCACTTGCCATTTTGATAAACTTGCAAATATTCTTTTCCTACTTTCCCTGCTACTTTAAGGTCAGCATCTTCATAGATTTCCATATTTTTATTAAAAGTAACAGAAGCAGGCTGAGATTCATTTTGCTGGTGATCTATGATCTTATTCATAAGAGGCAGATAAACAGTCCAGTAAAAAGAAGACTCATCTTCTTTTCCGATTTTCTCTGTCCATTTCTTCCACACCGGGTAAAAAGAGGTTTGATAAATGGAAGGTACTTCTCCTTGATCTGCAAAATCTCCTGCAAAGTAATAAGTATCATATCGCTCTTTATTATGATGAACGACTGCTGGTATGGACAAAGGGATACCATTTTCCTTTAGCTTGTTTTTTCCTTCAGAATCCAAGTGAAAGACAAACTGAGCCTGCACATCACTTTTTTGCTGGGGTGTAATTACGTCAAACCAATATTGATAAGCAGATTCATCCTGTAAATTCAATGTTTTCTTTCCTTGTTTTGTATATTGAAACCATACTGGATTTTCTTTTAATTCTTTTTCCGTTATAATAACGAGCTTATTGGATTCATTAACGAATAATAAGCCTTTTCCTGTAAGGCTCCACTCTTTGTTGTACTGCTTTTTGTAACCACTTTTCACCCAAGCAGGAACTTCTTCACTGCCGAATTCCTCAAAGTAGCGACCAATCCAGCCGGACCACGTAACATTGTACAATTCATACAGTTCTTTGCGAACGTCTAAGGAAGTAGGACTTCCAAATGTATTAAACTCTCCAATCAGCGTTTTTGTACGTCCATTCAGCACTTTCTTAACGTAGCTCACGTCTTCAGAAGTCATGCCGCCATACACCAATTGAGAGCGATCTCCTCTTTTAGCTTTTACGCCTAAATCTTCTTTGTATACACCATACGTGTCGGTGATATAAATCATATCTGCAGAGTTTGTTTTTGGCAGAGATTTAATGCTGTATGTTTTATCTCCTTTCGGGTAAAACCCTGCATAATCTTTTGAGATTTCATAAGGCTTCCCGTCTTTGCGTACTTTCGCTTGATTCAGCATCCACATTAAGCCTTGATGCTCTCGAAACGTTTGATCTGGCACTGTTTTATCAATGACAAGCATATTCAAATCAGCTGGTTTCTTTAGCTGCCAAATAAGAAATGGAGAAGCCGTTATTCCCATAACCAAAATAATGCCGCCGATTAATAACCATTTTTTCATTGTGAAACTCCTTTTCGCTGCATGTCTCCCCAGCCTTTTTTATTGCGAATAACATCCAACAATCCATGACAGCGCCATATAACAGTTAGAGGGCGATACCAAAAGGATTCAGTCAGGGAAAAGAAAAATAGCTTAGCAATATCGGATACTTTTGGATATTTACGAAGGCTCCACTCTTCTAGCAAAACGGCCGCCATTGAATAAAGAGAACCATATACAACCATTAAAAGAAAAAGCAAATAAGCAAATTCTACATAAATCCCGCCTACAACTAGAGAAATAACAATAAACAAATAGCCTAACATTTCCATGACCGGCCCGATTAGTTCAATAAACACAAAATAAGGCATAGAAATCATTCCGATGCTTCCGTATTTCGGATTAAACAGCATCTCTTTATGCTTCCAAAGACTATCAAATAAACCACGGTGCCAGCGGTTCCGCTGTCTTCGCAAATATTTGATTTCATCGGGTGCTTCTGTCCAGCATACGGGATCTGGAATATAAACAATTTGATTGCTGGTTTTTTTCTGTTTAATCAGTCGGTGCAGGCGAACAACGAGCTCCATGTCTTCGCCGACTGTATGAGAATAACCCCCAGCTTCAATCACCCAGCGTTTAGAAAATACGCCAAATGCTCCTGACACAATAAGCAATAAATTATGGCGACTGAGACCAATGCGCCCCATAAGAAAGGCACGTAAATATTCAATAATCTGCATCACAACAAGCGGCTGCGTATCAAGTCCAATCGATACGACCGCACCGTTTTCGATTTTACATCCGTTTGCAATTCGAATACTTCCCCCTGAAGCAATTACTTCTCCGTCTGAATCAATAATTGGCTTCATAACTTTTAAAAAAGCATCTCTTTCTAACACTGAATCGCCATCGATCGAACAAAAATAAGGATAGTTGGATAAATTAATTCCTGCATTTAATGCATCTGATTTTCCCCCATTTTGTTTATCGACTACATATAAATAATCGTATAATTTAGAACGATATACAGCTTTTACTTCTTTCGTCTCTACTTGCTTTCTCACAACTCGATTCATTTTCACAAGAGAAAACTCCTCGATTAGCTTTTCTAACGTATCATCTGAAGATCCGTCGTTTACTACAATTACTTCATATTCCGGATATTCAATTCCAAGCAGCGAACGCACGCTTCCAATAATCCCGACAGATTCGTTATAAGCGGGAACTAATATAGATAACGGCGTTGTATAGCTGACCGCAAGCAAATCTTCATAAGGTTCTTCATCATTTAATTGATATTGCTTTCGCAGTTGAAAAGCCGAGATGATAAACATCGTAAAATAAAAACAAAGCACAAAAATCATATAAGCAAATACAGCCCATCCACAAATGGACAATAAAAGATGCCAAACACTATTCCACAACCGTAATTCCTCCTTTTTCAAGCCATTCTGCTGCCATATCTTTCGAAAACTTGTCATCAGTCGTTTTGTATACTTGAACTAAGTATTCTTTACCTGTTGGGATTTTCATCATTGACTGAGCAGCATTTGAACGCACAAGAAAATGAGAATCTTTTAGAGACTGCTCAAGAAGTGACAATCCCTTCTCATCTCTCGTTTTGCCTATTAGTTTTGTAGCCATCATTCTTTCTTGCCAAATACCTGACTGAAGATGGTTCGTGAGCTCTTCTATTCTTAATGGAAAAGATAAAGCATTAAGTGATTTCAATGAACGAATTCGCAGTTCTTCTGATGAACTTTTCATGTGCATTTTTAAGAAATCTATATACTTTAACTTATGATTGATACCGATCATATCGATAAGAGGCAGCTGAATTTCTTCTTGCAGGTCTTCAAATTTATTAATAAATTGCTGAAACTGCTCACTGTTCATAGTTCCAAACAAAGAGCGGTACATGAATTCAGACAGCGGTCTAGAAGCGTTTGTCATGTACATAACAAACTCAGGGCGATTCAGCTTAACTAAAATTTTTAAAATTTGATTTTTTTCAGCCGCTGTACTATTTTTTTTCTCATATATTTGTACTAATTGGTCTGTTAGCGTAGTTAGCCCAAAATCTTCAATAGCATAAAGGGCATTCATTCTGACACTCCATCTAGAATGATGCAGCTCTTTTTTATATTTGGGTGTAAACACCTTCTCCGCATAGAGCGTAATGTTATTTAGAATTTCATCGCCTTGTACAGCTGCAGAAAAACCGCTCAATAGTTCCTCTACACCCGCCAGCTCTATTCTATTTTTAGGCTCTACCCGATGTTCTTCATCTTTTCTGTATAAATAAATAAAAAGAGATTCTTTCATACTATCTTTATAGGATTCTACTTTTGCTCGAAAAGCGTTTAAACGCGCTTTTTGAATAAGTAAATAACTCAGAAAACAGACTAAAAGCAATAGCAACCCGCCAAATAAGATATATACCACTTGAATTGACATCGCCATTTATTTCACCTTCTTCATTAAATGACGCACGCGCGCTTCAAGCTCCATTAACTTAAATGGCTTTGTCATGTAATCGTCTGCCCCAAGTTCTAATGCTCTTTGAATATCTTGTTCGCTGTTTCTTGATGTAAGCATAATAACCGTATACTGATCGTGACGTTTATTCTGTCTTAATTTTTGCAGCACTTCTAAGCCATCCATTTTAGGCATCATTCCGTCTAAAATAACAAAGTACTGATCGCTAGAATGAATCCATTGGGACTCAAAGAATTCGATGCCATCTTTAAACACTTCTATTTTCACTTCATAGCGATCTCCTACATCAATCTTACTTAAAAGCTCTTTCAGCATCGTTCGAATGATAGAATCATCATCAATAATAGCCATACGAAGCGTTCGCTTTTTAACCAGCTTGCTTTCAGAAGAAGCTACAATTTTTTGACGTCCTGATTCCTTCGCTATATATAATGCCTCATCAGCTTGATGAAGAGCTTTTTCTAACGGCCATTCAGTGTTATGAACTTCTACAACTCCGCCGGAAAAGCTGCAATAAAACGAAGTGCTTTGATGTGTGAACACTTTTTTCACAAAGGAATCCAACAGTCTATTTAATACTGTTTCTGCCTCTTTTATATTGGTTTTTGGCAGTAAAAGAATAAATTCTTCGCCTCCATATCTAAAAATGTGATCTGTTGGACGAATTTCATGCTTCATATACTCTACAAATGCTTGCAGCACGCGGTCTCCCATAAGATGTCCATATCGATCATTTATTCTCTTAAAGAAATCTAAATCTAAAATCGCTAAACAAAAAGGATCTTTTAAACGGTCGTAGCTGGATAGCTGCTGACTGTAGATTTCTTTTAAATACGTTCGGTTATAGGCTCCTGTTAATTCATCAAACATTAAATAGGAGTTAAACATCTGCTTTCGTTCAATATGGTGACCAATTCGAAGCAGACTTTCTTCCATATCGAGAGGTTTAACAAAAAAATCATCGGCCCCTAATTTAAAAGCCTTCAAACGCGTCTCTCTTTGATTATCAACGCTCATCATGACAATGGGGACGAACAGTTGCTTTGTTTTATCACGTAAAAATGACAGAATGTCAAAGCCTGTACAGTCTTTCATATGTACATCAACAACAAAACAATCCGGCTTTAATTCGTAAAAAGCCGTAATGGCTTTTTCTTTAGAGGCAGTTGCTAATACGTACCAACCTTGTTTTTCAAACTGTTCTTTTAAATACATCAGCATTGAAAGATCATCATCCACAAGTAAAACATTCGCTGTTTGTTCACTAATTTCTATCGGTTTATTTATATCTTCTGCGGATTGAATTTCATCTTGATAACAAATTTTAATAATATCTAATAAAAATGTATTCAACTCCGCGTAATCCCAGGTTTTTTTCTGATTTTTTTCAACAGCTTCCATTAACTCGCGGGAACGATCTCCTAAATAATTCAGTCCAATGGTTGCAGACGTTCCAGAAATTGAATGCAAAAAGCGGTACACTTCTTCATGAGGTATTTCTTCATTTTGATCGGTCCACTCTTGCAGCTGCTTACGCACATTAGCTAATAATGCAATTTGATATTTATCCATCTTATACACCCTTTGTTCGATATAGTTAACATTTACCCCATATTACTCCATCCATTTTTTATAATATTTTGTAAGTAAATGAAATATTTTCTTACTTTTATTTTAAGTATGTTTTTTTAAAATGAAAAGCAATTCCTTTTTAACCATACTTTTCCTCCGATGATTTTACTTTAAAATGATTCTTTTTTCACTCATTATTTTTTCTTCCCAATAGATACAATGACCTGTTATCTTCTTTATAAATAGACCTACAACCTTATTGACAAAATTAATGAGTCTTTGTTACCCTTATACACGTTGTGAAAAATTTAAAAGTGAATGCTAAGGAAAGCAGCCGTTTTGATGAATAATCAATCAAATCAGGTTCTTTCCTTTTTATATTTTTACTAAGGTAGATACTTTGCTAAATAAAGTTTCGCTTTATACACCGTGTCCTCTTTGTCATAGGCGCACTTAGACCGAAAACAGACGGAAAGGAGTATAAAATGTTTACTCAGCTTACAGAAAAAAATCAGAATGCAGAAGAACTAAAAGAAACACTTGATGATCTAGAGTTTCAGCTATTTCGCATGCAGGATAATTTAAAAGAAATTGCTAAAAAGTATGAAGTTATTGGTGTCGATCAGCCTGAAGATAATCAGTTAGTTATTGTATCGGCACAAAATGACGGAAACGCATGTAAAATTATGCTAAATGAATGTACAAAAGCCTATAGAGGGGCTTGGGATTTTGCCATCGATGGCGTATATGAAGATAATCACACGATTTTTATTGGTGACATTAAAGGGCCCGCTAATAAGGGATATGGCTCTGTATGTATGAATTATTTAAAAGAAGTAGCGGTTGATCAAAATGTTCATGTCATTAAAGGCGATATCGCTGAGCGCGATTGGGATCATCTCGAAAGATTGATTCATTTTTATGAAAAACATAACTTTGAGGTGAATATTGATTATACGAATAAGTGCGGAGAAATTGAGTGGACTCCAGCTTAGCTTATCAATAAAAAAACGAACAGACGCTGTCTGTTCGTTTTTTTATTTGATATATGCTAAGCTTTTTTTAATGCTGCTAAGAGGACTTTCTATACAATGATCTTGTTCAACGATCCACCATTTTACGCCTGCTCTATGTCCTTCTTGCATTACAGCCTTTATATCTACTCCTCCGGTACCAAGAGGAGCAAAAAATTGTTCGCCGTCTGTTGTCATATCTTTTAAATGAATAAAAGGCGTACGATTTTGATAATGCTTCATCCACTCCACTGGATCTTCGCCTGCTTTAGTCAGCCAATAAATGTCCAACTCTACGTTTACCTCAGTTTCTTCTAAGATTGTTTGGAGAGCTGACTTTCCAGTTGACAATTTCTTTAGCTCAAAATCATGATGATGATAGCTAAACGACAGGCCTTCTTTTTTACAATAAGCATCAATGTAATTTAAAGAATCAATAAGTTCGAAATATCCTTTTTCAGTTTGTCGTTCAGGCATTAAATAAGGACAAACAATATGTGAATTTCCAACTTGCTGCTCAAAGTGAATCACCTGCTCTAAATTTGATTCTAATTGTTCAAGCGGCACGTGACTAGAAGCTGCCTTCAGCTGTAAATCCGTTAACCATGCTCTTACTTCTTGCGCTGTATATCCTTCGTACCCCGCAAACTCTACCCCTTGATACCCTAAAGCAGCTACTTTTTGAAGCGTTCCTTTAAAATCTTTTTTCGTTTCTTCACGCAGCGTATAAAGCTGAACTCCTACAGGTATTTCTCCCATTTTCTCTCCCCCTGTTCATTAAGAAAGTGATTGAACTATGGCTAAATCAACCCAATCTAAAGACGAACAAATTGAATAATTGAACTAGTATGAATTACTTATTACACAGCTGTTGATTTCCGTGCAAGACTTCGCTTTCCGCGGGCGGCCGGTGAGCCTCCTCGTCGCTTACGCTCCTTGCGGGGTCTCACCTGTTCCGCTTTTCCCGCAGGAGTCTTCGTCTTGCCCTCCAATCAACACCTAGAAGCAATTAACTACAATTAAATCTACGTTCATCCTAGAAAGGAAAAAATCCGAACGAATTTGATTCTCAATCAACAATAAGATTCGTTCGGATCCTCCTTTAACTAACATACTTTTTTTCAACATCTGCTGCTTTTTATTTTACTGCACTTCCAAGCATTCCGGAAATAAAATGACGCTGAAGTGCTAGGAAGAAGACAATGATTGGAATGGTTGCAATCGTTACTCCCATCATTACTTGACCGTAATCAATAATCGATAAGCCAATTAAGCTTGAAAGAGCAACTGGCAATGTAGCCATTTCGTTAGATGTAGTCGCAACTAAAGGCCACATAAAGTTATTCCACTGTGTCATAAATAAGAAAATAGCTGCTGCAGCCATAGCAGGCTTCATAGAAGGAAGCACAATAGTTAAAAAGATTCTCATCTCTCCAGCTCCGTCCAAACGAGCTGCTTCAATAAGTTCCGTTGGAAAAGCTAAAAAGTTCTGACGTAATAAAAAGATAGCAAACGGAAAGCACAGCTGCGGAACAATAAGTGCAAAATACGTATCAAGCAAATTAAAATTCGACATCAGCTGAAAAAGTGGAATGAGCGTTGCTTGATATGGAATCATCATAGACAATAAAAGCGTAGTGAAAATTGCGTTGCGGCCTTTGAATTCAAATTTAGATAACGCATATGCAGCTGTGGAGCAGACCATTAAAGCTACAATCACATACACGACTGAAACAAATACTGAGTTAAAAAAGACGCGCCCTAAATCAATTGAAGCATTTAAATTTTGTAGATTTGTCATAAATTGATCGCCAGGCTTCAGCGTTGGAGGGTTTGTAAACATTTTTCCTGATTCATTCGTAGCGCCGATAAACATCCAGTAAAAAGGAAAAATTGAGATAATCGTAAACAGCCCAAGCAAGCTGTATAGTCCTATTTTGCGCATGATGTGCCTTTTCTTTTTGACCTTAGGAACGGTAACTACTGCGGTTGCTTCTACTCTCTCTAATACACTCATGATTTATCACCCGTAAATTTAAATTGGAAGAACGTTAAAATACCAACTAATAATACAACAACGTACGCAATAGCTGAAGCATATCCAAAATCAAAATATTTAAAGCCATTTTGATAAATATATAAGCCTAGCGTCATCGTTGAATCAGCAGGGCCGCCTTTTGTTAAGTTAAAAGGTTCGTCAAACAATTGAAGCGTGCCAATTGTTGATAAAATAGTAGCAAACAAGATAACGGGTTTTAATTGTGGAACCGTTACGTGGAAAAACTTTTGAATACGATTTGCTCCGTCTAAATCAGCTGCTTCGTAAACTTCATGAGATAAACTTTGAAGAGCTGCTAGAAAAATAACCATGTTATAACCTGTCCATCTCCAAGTCATCGCAACGATGATTGAGACTTTAGCCCAAAATGGATCCCCCAGCCACCGAATGGCATCGATACCGAAAAACCCTAAAATAGTATTCATAATTCCTTCATCTTGAAGAATGATTGAAAACAAAATAGAGTAGGCAACTAGTGACGTTACTGCCGGCAAGAAAAATGAAACTCGGAAAAAACCTTTTAGTCTTAAAAGCTGACTGTTTAACGCGTTAGCTAGTACAAGCGCTAATAAAATCATAACGGGTACTTGAACGATTAAAATAATTCCCGTATTTCCAAGCGCTTTCCAGAAAATATCATCTCCTAGTAAGCGTGTATAGTTTGATAACCCGGTAAATACATACTTTCCGCCTTCCATACTCTGAAAGCTTAGAACAAACGATGAAAAAATAGGATAGATTGTAAACAGCGCGAACAGCAAAAGTGCTGGAGCAATAAATAAGTAAGGCAACGATTTATTTGTCTTCATGATGACCTCCTAGTACCGCAAGAAGAAGAGATAGAAGGCAATTTTCCATAAATCACCTTCTATGCTTCTTGATTATTTTTTAATTCGGTTTTCTAAGCGTTTTTGGGCTGCTTCAAGCGAGTCTGTAACGCCCTTACCATTTGTTACTTCTGACACAGCTTTGACTGCTTCACTGTTTGCAACTGAGTAATTGCCCGTAAAATTAACCGGCTTAATATCTTTCATTTCATCTGCGAATGTTTTCCAAATCGTCTGATTGTTAAAGTACTCATCTTGTGCAGTGAATAATTTTGAAGAGTATACGGTATTTAATGATGGGAATAATCCGCCCTTCATCGCTTCTTCTTGAATTTTATCCGTTGTTGAGAAATACTCCATAAATTTGTACGCTTCATCTGCTTTTTGACTAGTTGCTGAAATCACATAGTTGCTTCCACCTAAGTTAGAAGCACGGTTGCCTCCTTCTTCAAACGAAGGTAATAAAAACACTCCCCATTTTCCTTTTAAATCCGGAGCCTGCTGTGTAATAGAACCGGATAGCCAAGCACCAGATGGTGAACTTGCTACTTTACCTTCTGCTAAGGCACTGATTGAAGCATCCCAGCCCACTGTATTTTTAACAATGCCTGCTTCTTTTAACTTCTTATTTAACTCCATTGCTTTTTTCGCTTCTTTAGAAGTTAAATTTAGCTTTCCTTTGTTATTAAAATAGAACGTACCTTGCTGTGTCAGCGTCATTCGGAATAAGCCATCGTCATTATTAAAATCTAAACCTAGTAAATCAACGCCAACTTTTTCTTTAATTTTCTTACCAGCTGCAATGTAATCATCCCATGTTTTGATACTGTTTGGATCTACGCCTGCTTTTTCAAAGTAATCTGTGCGATAGAATACGCCTGTTGGACCTGCATCAAACGGGAAGCCGTACATATCTCCATTCTTTGATAAAAGGGCTCTCTTAAACTCAGGAAACTTATCTTCTTGCTTATCAAATCCTTTTTTAGATAGGTTTAAAAATGCTTTTGGAAATGCATCTAAATATCCTTGGAAACGATCGTCTTCTACTAATACAATATCAGGAAGGCCTTTTCCGCCAGCTTGCAATCCTGTTGTTAGTTTTGAATAAACATCTTCACGTCCCATATCCACTACTTTTAATTTAAACCCTGGATTCTCTTTTTGGTATTCTGCTGCTGCTTTCTTTAATACCGGTACGTTAATATTCCAAGCCCATGCAACAACTTCTTTTTCACCGCTACCACTTGTTTCATTAGCGGACTTTCCTCCGCATCCTGCAAGTACTAGGGTTAAAATGAGTGCAAAACTGATTAAACTAAACCAACGTTTCAATGAATACCCCTCCTATAATCTCGTCTCCTAGTGTGGCAAGTTTTTTTGTAGACGCTCATGACTCTTTCTCCAGAGAATTATTGAAAAATAATTCTGTATATTGAAAGCGTATACAATTTACTTAATCTAAATTATATGAATGAATACCTTTTTCCTCAATGGTAAATATAAAAGGCAAAAACCTTACATTTTTGCCTTTTTCTAAATTGATTTTGTTATTATGGTTTCTATTAACTTTTTCGTTCATGAAAAAAAGCGAATGTACTGTCGTTGTTGAAACAGAACACAATCGCTTATTTAAAAAAATCCAATGTATACTATTTTTTTGCTACATAAGTAACACTTTCTTGCTTATTTGGGACGTTCTAAGGAAAATAATTGCCCCAATTTACTATAGTTAGAACCCGCAAGCCGGCTGACTGGCTTCACACGTTCTGCAGAAACGCGATCGTTTTCTATCACTTTTTCACTAATATGAAACATCACAACTTCACCGATAAACAAATCTGAGCTGTATGCCTCATCCGTTCCTAATGGAACAATTTGGTGAAGCTTACATTCCATTCGAATGCTTGCTTCTTGAATTCCGGGAACCTGCACTTTTTTGCTGGGTGCTAGTGTTAACCCTGTTTCTTCGACTTCACTCACGGAAGAAGGATAAGAAGATGCCGCTTGATTCACTTGTTCCACTAAGCTTTCGTCTACAAGATGAACTACAAATTCTTTAGATGCACTAATATTTTTGGCCGTATCTTTCGTCATTTGACCTTCACTTCTCGAAACCGAAACGGCAATCAGCGGAGGCTCTGCCGCAACTACATTAAAAAAACTGAACGGCGCGGCATTCACTACACCGTCATCATTTTGACTTGTAATAAACGCAATTGGCCGAGGAATGACGACACCTGTTAGCAAATGATAATTGTCTTTTGCACTTTGTACCGCTGGATCCACTACTTTCATTTTACCCACTCCTTTTCTTCCATTTACTTTATTGTATGGTAACGAAAAGAGCATAGATTAGCTAGCAACTTGCTCACCAATACAATGAAAAGATCCGAACGATTACTCGTTCGGATCTTTCTTCAACTAAACTGCTTTTGTCTCAGTCTATTTCGTTAATTTAACACCGTAATTTTCACTGTACGACGTCCAAATGCTTTTGCAGCTGACTCGGAAGGTACTAATACGTCAATTCGATATCCTTTAATCGCACCGCCCGTATCACCTGCTGTTGCCACTCCGTATCCTTCTACGTATACTTTTGAACCTAATGGAATAACGGATGGATCTACCGCAATAATTTTATGAGTGCCTGAACTTACATTTTGTCCAGTGGCTGTTACACCGCTGCAGCCTGCACAATTAGCTGTATAAGCTGTTGCTTCTACATACATTTCTTTTCCAGAATGCTTTTGTGTGCTTTCTTCTTTTTTCGTTTCTTTTGCTTCTGAAGAAACGGCTGCTTTCTTCTCTGTAGCTGCAGCTGTTTTTACTTCTTGTTTTGGCTCTGTTTTTACTTCTTGTTTAGCTGTTGCTAGTTCAGCTTGACGCTTTGCTTCTGCATCAGCCTCAGCCTTTTCAGTCGCCTGCTGTTTTGCCACTTGCTCAGCTTGCTTTTGAGCTGCTTCTTTTTCTTTTGCAATCTTATCTTGAATGCCTGTTAGTTCAGACTGAAGATTTGCTTTTTCTGAAGAAGCTGCATCAATTTCATTTACGACCGTGCTGTATTTTTCTTGCATAGTTGTTAACGTTGCTGTTTGTTTCGCAACGTTTTTATCTAATTCAGCTTGTTTAGCTGCTAGGCTACCTTTTGCTGCTTCTAATACTTTTTCTTGCTTATCAATTTCTTTTTTATCTTTTTCAATTTGATCTAAGTCATTTTGATGCTGCTTTAAAATATCATTATCTGCTGACAATAACGTTGTGACAGCACCCATACGCGCGACAAAATCTCCAAAGTTATCAGCATTCATTAATGTATCAATAACAACGCTTGTTTTATCGTCTTGCTGTAAAGCAACTAATCGATTTTCAATAATATCTTTACGACTTAACACTTTTTCCTGAAGCAAAACGATTTCTTTTTTCTTTTTCTCAATCATTTTGTTCGCTTCTGAAATCTGCTTTTCAGTCGATGCTAACTCTTTTTTATTGCTAGAGATTACTGTATGTAATGAATTTAATTGTGATTGAATGTTTTGAACATCTGAATTGATAGACTGTTTCTCTTTCTCTTTTTGTTGAACAGCCTTTTCTGTTTCTTTAATTTTATTTTCAGTACTCTGGAGCGCTTCTTCATTCGATTGGGCGTGAGTCTCTGTGATGCCGGTCATGAAGAAAATTCCTGTGACTGCTGCAAGAGTCATACGCTTAAAAATTTTCATAAAGTAATAGTCCCCTTTCCTCATAGACATAGTTATACCATAAAAAACTATCTGTTTATGTTACAATACAGTTAAAAGTTTCCCATAATCTGTATAACCAAGAATCTCTTTCTGGGAATTCATCACCAAAATCCCTTGATAGAGAGGTTTACTGTTTATTAAAAAAGATATATTTTTGTCATAAACAGGGCATATTTGCTCTTTAAAAATAGAAATAAACGCTTATTATTACAGGTATATTACAAATTTTTCACAGAAAATTATGTGTTTCACCGTCTTTTTTCGGTGTTTTTTACTTTTTATTACATAAATTCCACCTACATAATTCCTACACTATTTATAAAGTTATGACTTTTTCACTTCTTTTTTACACTTTATATACATAAAAAGACGCCCATAAATCAAATGAGCGTCTTTTTTCTGCACACGTATAAAACCATTATTTGTCAGAGGTTACTAGTTTTAAAGGCACTGGAATTTGCTTATCTACCTTTTTGCCTTGAAGAACATTTTTAGCAGACTTTACGGCAAGTTTACCGATTAAAACAGGCTGCTGAGCTACAGTTGCTCCTAGCTTCCCTTCTTTTACCGCTTTAATTGCATCGTCGTTTCCATCAAACCCTACTACTAGCACATCTTTTCCTGAGCTGTTAATCGCTTGAATAGCTCCTAATGCCATTTCATCATTATGAGCAAATACGGCTTTGATACCAGGATTTCCTTGAAGAACATTCTCCATAACGTTTAAGCCTTTTGTACGGTCAAAATCAGCCGACTGTTTAGCCGTAATATCTAGCTTTTGATCCGCAACGTTGTGGAACCCTTTTCCTCGTTCACGAGTTGCTGAAGCTCCCGGCACGCCTTCAAGTTCTGCTACTTGAGCTTTTTCCCCTACTTTTTTCACAATGTAATCAGCAGCCATTTGACCACCTTTTACATTATCTGAAGCTACTAGGGTTTCTACTTTTCCTTTTTCTGCTGAACGATCTAGTGTAATAACTGGAATACCTACATTATTAGCCGATTGTACAGCTGTTGAAATAGCAGCTGAATCCGTTGGATTAATAAGCAGAATGTTAACACCTTGCTGCATTAAATCTTCTACATCGTTAATTTGTTTTGCTGAATCATTTTGAGCATCTACTACAACTACTTCCATGCCCAGTTTTTTTGCTTCTTTTTGTACCCCTTCTTTTAGCGAAACAAAAAACGGATTGTTTAATGTAGAAACGGATAAACCAATTTTAATATCTTTTAAATTTTTACTTTCAGATGGTTTCGCCCACTCCGGAGGCTGAAGTGAACAAGCCCCTAACAGTAATAATGAAAATGATAATAGCACGAGCCAAATTTTCTTCATGTTTTTCCCTCCTAAGCTGACTTTTTGCGATCAATTAATACCGCGATTAAAATAACAATTCCTTTTACGACCATTTGGTAAAAGGACGAAACGCCGAGTAAGTTTAAGCCGTTGTTTAACGTTCCGATAATCAGCGCACCAATTAACGTTCCAACAATGCGTCCACGTCCTCCAGAAAGGCTTGTTCCACCCAGTACTACTGCAGCGATAGCATCTAACTCGTAAGACGTACCTGCCGTTGGCTGAGCAGAGTTCAAACGAGAAGTCAAAATCGCTCCTGATAGCGCTGCCAATAATCCTGCTAGTGAGTAGATCATAACCTTAACTTTTGGTACTTTAATTCCTGAAATAAATGCTGCTTTTTCATTTCCCCCGATTGCATATGTTCTACGGCCAAACGGCGTTTTATGCAAAATCACCCATAGGACAGCAAATGCTAGTACCATCGTAATTGCCGGGACAGGAATACCTAGAAAATAGCCGCGGCCAAATAACTGGAAGTAATAGTTTTCGCCTAAGCCCGTAATCGGATTTCCATCTGTATAAACAAGCGTTAACCCTCTAAAAATTGTCATCGTCGCTAGCGTTGCAATAAACGGCGCCATTTTTCCTTTTGTAATAAGCAAGCCGTTAATCATACCCATTACAGCTCCTAACACACATCCTATTAAAATAGCTAAAATAGGATCTACACCTGACACAATCATACCTGCCATTAACGCACTTGATAAAGCAAGTATAGAGCCAACCGATAAATCAATTCCGCCTGTTAAAATGACAAACGTCATACCGAATGCAATTAAGGCATTAATGGCTACTTGACGCAGCAAGTTTAAAATATTTAAAGGTTCTAAAAAGCTTGGATTTAAAATCGATACAATGACAATAAGAATAAATAGACCTAGTAACGGACCTAGCTTTTGCATCACGTTATCAACGCGATTTTCTTTGATCGCTGTGTTTGCTTTCATTTTACTGACCTCCTGTTGCAAATGTCATAATTTTTTCTTGAGTTGCTTCTTCACTTGTCAGTTCACCTGTTATTTTTCCTTCATGCACAACCAAAATGCGATCGCTCATGCCGAGTACCTCTGGAAGCTCTGAAGACACCATGATAATAGCCACGCCTCTGTCTGTCAGTTCATTCATAAGCTGATAAATTTCACGCTTTGCCCCGACGTCAACTCCTCGAGTTGGTTCATCTAAAATCAGCACTTTTGGTCCAATGCCAATCCACTTGGCGATAACTACTTTTTGCTGATTTCCTCCCGATAAGTTACCCGCACTCGTCTCAGACGACTCGGTTTTGATCGTTAAACGTTTAATAAGTAAATCTACAAATTGCTGCTCGCTTTTTTGTTCAATAAAGCCTTTTGGCGAAAAGCTGAATAGACTTGGAAGCGCAATATTTTCTCGAATAGAAAAATCCAGGACGAGCCCTTCTGTTTTACGATCTTCTGTAATGAACCCGAGACCTAATTTAATGGCTTGGTCGGGCTTTGTGATACTGACCCGTTTGCCATTTAATATAATTTCGCCTTTTTCTAACGGATCAAGCCCAAAGATAGCGCGCATAATTTCGGTTCTGCCAGCTCCCATTAGCCCCGCAACACCGACAATTTCTCCTGATCGCACTGAAAAATGAACGTCTTGAAATACACCTTTTCTCTCCAAGCCTTTTGCTTCAAATACAACGTCTCCCTTAGGAGATGTCCTAGCAGGAAATCGATCCGTTAGCTCTCTTCCTACCATTTTGCGAACAACATCATCGAAGCTGGTTTCTGGAATCGGCTTTTTGTCTACCGTCTGTCCGTCACGCATGACCGTAATGGAATCACAAATAGCGAAAATCTCTTCCATACGATGTGAAATATAGACAATCGATACACCTTGTTTTCGCAGCGCATTAATTACGTCAAATAACTTTTGAATTTCTCTTTCAGTAAGCGCTGCGGTTGGCTCATCCATGATAATGACTTTTGCATTCGTCATCAGCGCTTTGGCTATCTCAATCATTTGCTGCTGTCCGACAGAACAAAGTCCCGCTTCTTGGTCAAGAGGAATGGTCACAGCTAATTTTTCAAACTGCTTCTTTGCTAACGCTTTCATTTCTTTTGTTTTTAAAAAACCTAAAGGCGTTTTTAATTCTTTGCCAATAAATAAGTTCTCAAGCACCGTCATTTCAGGCCAAACGTTCAGCTCTTGATGAATAAAGGTAACTCCGTTTTGTTCTGCTTCTTTTGGGTTTTGAAAATACGTCTCTTTGCCATCAATCAGAATCTGCCCTTCATCTTTTTTGTGAAGGCCGGTTAAAATATTCATCAGCGTAGATTTCCCCGCTCCATTTTCCCCCATTAGTGCGTGAACTTCACCTTCATGTAATTCAAAATCCACGCCCCTTAGTACACGGTTTGCTCCAAAGGCTTTATGAATCCCTCTCATTGCAATATGCATGCTGTTCACCTCTTTTAAAAAATAACTCCCGCTTGTAAAATGCAGTTTGCATAAGGAGTTGCTTCTCCTGTACGAATCACAACTTTCGCTTTGCTTGTCAGCATTTTTAATTGTTCATGCGATACTTCTTCTACTAAGATGTTTTGCTTCTCCATCAACTCGTAAGCCTTTTGATTTCTTTCTTTCATTTCAGAAGCAATCACTATTTTTTCTGTAGCCATATCTTCTAACACAGCTACTACTACATCTTCAAAGCTAGGCACCCCTAGCTTTAAAGATAAATCAATTTTAGGCACGTCACTCGGAACAGGTAACCCTGCATCTGCAATGACAATAGTGTCTGTATGACCTAGATCTGTTAGTATTTTTGTAATATGACTGTTAATCATTCCGTGACGTTTCATTTACAGACTCTCCTCCACTTCTTTTCGAGTCGGCATACCGCCTTGCGCACCAAATTTAGTGACGGATAGCGAAGCTGCGCGATTAGCAAACTGAATTCCTTTTTCAAAACCCATTCTTTCGGCAAGTGCCACAGCAAGTGCTGCGTTAAATGTATCTCCTGCTCCTGTTGTATCAACCGTTTCTACTTGATAAGAAGGAACCAATACTTCTTTCTCGCCGTTAAAATAGCGCACACCTTGTTTTCCTTCTGTAATAAACAATTTATTTGGATATTGTTTTAATACTTCTTCTTTTTCTTTTCCTTCAAATAAAAGCTCTGCTTCATGTTCATTTGGAGTGATGTAAGAAACTTGTTCAATCACTTCTGCTTTTAATGGTCTTGCAGGCGCTGGATTTAACAAAAGCGGTACTTTAAGTTCCTGACAAAGCTGAGCAACATATTCAACCGTTTCTTCTGGAATCTCTTGCTGAATAAGTACGATATCCGCGTCTTTAATTTTTTCTTTTGCTTTTTCTACGTAGTCTGGAGTAATATAATCGTTTGCTCCTTTGACAACTACAATGCTGTTATCTCCTTCAGCGAGTATAATGTGAGCTGTTCCGCTATCTAAATCTGTAACCGGTTTCACATTTTTCACGGATACACCGTTTGATTTGAAATTCTCCAGAATTGCTTTTCCGTAATGATCTTCGCCCACACACCCAATCATACTCACATCAGCTCCAAGACGGGCTGCTGCAACAGCTTGGTTCGCTCCTTTTCCTCCAGGAACAGTTTTGAATGATTCTCCTAACACTGTTTCTCCAGCTCCAGGACGAATATTTGATGTCACTACTAAATCCATTGATGAACTTCCAATCACAGTTACTTTAGCCATGTTCCTCAACCTTTCGTGTCGTATTTCGTTCAATAAACGTAACGGGTAGTTGTACTTGCTTTTGAATTAAAGGTTCTTTCTTAATACATTTCATTAACAGACCTGCTGCTTGCTTGCCCATTTCATAAGCAGGCTGACGAATTGTAGACAGCGCTGGAAACGAAAAGCGGCTTTGCGGAATATCATCAAAACCAATTACTTGTAGATCATCGGGCACGCTTTTTTCTAATCGAAACGCCTCGTGTAAAACGGCTGTGGCTACAATGTCATTACTTGCAATAATCCCGTCCGTTTCAGGGTACTTTTGAAAGATTTCCTTTGCCCATTTCTGTGCATCGTCAAACGCTAGAGAATTTGTATTTAATACGTAAAAGTCTGCATCAGACTGACTCAAAACAGACAGAGAGCCTTGAAAGCGTTCCTGAGCAGGCTTTACATTTACTGGACCTTTGATAAGTGTAATTCTTTTACTTCCTCTTTTGATTATTTCTTCTGCAGCAAGTTTTCCACCCTCAAAACCATCAGCATAAACGGATGGATACTGATCAGAACTTCTATCTAAAAACACGACGGGAAATGTAAGACCTTCATATAGTTTCTGAGCTAGACTTGTTGTTGCCGTGATCATCCCTACTACATGGTTTTGCGTAAACGTTTGGAGATAGGTTAATTCTTTCTCTAACTGCTCATCACTATTGCCAAGAATTAAACGAAATCCATGGCTATGTACTTCATCTTCTATTCCTCGTGCAAGCTGAGGGAAAAAAGGGTTTGTAATGTCTGGAAGCAAGAGACCAATCAAACGCGATTCACGTGTATAAAGCGAACGGGCTACCTCGTTAGGGCTGTAGTTTAATTTTTGAATTGTATTCATTACTCGCACACGCGTGTCTTCTTTTACATATCCTGTACTGTTTAAAACGCGCGAAACGGTCGCAACGGACACGCCTGCTTCTTTTGCTACATCACGAATTGTTACCACTTTATTTCCCTCCCTTCATATATGTAACCGTTTACACAAATAATAACATGGAAAAGTGAAGTTGACAATCTTTTTATTAAAAAAAATCACCTCATTAAGAAGTGATTTTTCTTTCATTAGATATTAGCGTCTAGTTTCTTAAATAATTTCAAAAATTGCTCTTGATCTTTCGGTTCATAGCAAGAAAAGAAATGAGCAATCATCTTTTGCACAATTTCATTTGCTTCTTCAATCACTTGTTCACCTTTAGCTGTTAACTCAATGTTTACTTTGCGGCGATCCTCTTTAGAGTGATAGCGTGAAACTAACTCTAAGTCTATTAAACGATTAATAACAGGAGTAATCGCACTAGGCTTGACGCGCATCTCTTCTGCCAGCTTGGTTACCCCAATGTGACTGCACTTACCGATAATTAATAAGATATGATATTGAAAAGGTGTAATCCCTTGTGAAAGTAACCTTTCTTTTATCTCTGTCATTACCTTTTTGTTAAGGGATATCGAAATTCTCTGGACCTCTTCAATAAATGTGAGCTGTTCCATGTTTTGACGTCCCCTTTCTTATAATCAGGGAGTCGATGTTAACATGTCAGCCCCCTGCTGCACTCCAAGCGAAACCTAGCCTGGGGAGAGCGGCTGGTTTCGCGGAATGCTTATAACTTATTTTCTATCTATTTTATTCCGTACTATTATAATAGAAGAAACTCATTCACTATCGTTTTTCTTAAACGATCTTAAAGCCTTACGAAAAGCGTCATCATTCATAACGTCACGTTCTTCTTTTGTAAAAACCGTGTCGTCTTTTTCGCCTTCTCTAAACTTTTGCAGCACTTGACGATACATATCATCGTTCATGACATCTTTTTCTTTCTTATGTCTAGATGTTCTCGTTTCCGTCTTGGCCTGCGGCTCTTTTGGTGCTTCTTTTGGTGCTGCAGGTTTTTTTTCTGCCACTTTTTTCTCTTCTACTTTTGGCTCTTTAGGAGCATTTGAAGCAGCCGCTTCTTTTTTAGGTGGAACTGTACGCTGGCGCTTAGAAGATGATGCTTTAGCATTCATTGTAATAATTAGTACAACCAGAATCACAGCTACAACGATCAGTAAAATACCTAACATACTGTCACCTACTGTCCTTGTGTCATTCGTTTAGTCACTTGAACAACACGTTCTCCTAACGCTTTACCTAGCGCTTGGTCGTTCTCTGTTAATAATTCGTCACCTTCGATTGGACAAGTAATTCCCACACCGTAATAAGTACCGTACAGCGCATTTTCTGGAATGTTACCTGGTAAGCCAGCGATAACCATTCCTTGATGAAGCATCGGTGTAATTAAATTTAAAAGCGTTGCTTCTAAGCCACCGTGCGTTGTAGCTGTTGTACAGAACACCGCACCTACTTTATCAATTAATTTACCTTCTGCCCATAAATAACCTAATTTATCAATCCACGTTTTTAACCCTGAACTGATTGTTCCAAAATGCCCTGGGCAGCCCCAAATAATAGCATCCATTTCAGGCAGTTCACGTACATCTGCTTCTTCTACATGCTTTACATATACAGTTGCTTCTCCAGACAGCTCGGCGCCAGAAGCAATCGCTTTTGCTAATGCCTCTGTATGTCCGCCTTCACTATCATATACGATACAAATTTTCATCCTTTATCCCTCCGTTGCTTATGAGTTCATATCTTTTGGTGCCGGTAACATACGAATATCGTCTGTTGTTTCTTTTTCTGTCTCTTCTACTTCTACTACTGCATCTTTACGAACATCACGTAGGAAGAAACTTAAAATCAATCCAATAATGGCAATAATAACTGTCCAATAAAACGCGTCGTTAATTCCTTGTACAGTTGCTTGCGCTTGAACTTTTCCAGCTAATGTTGTTAAAGCTTGTTTTTGCGCCTCTGTTTGAGAAAGGTGAAGCGTTTGAGCAATCTTTTGCACAAATGCCTGGAAGTTATTCATAAAGAATGGATCGGATGTAGTCATGGAACTGCTCATTTCATTCACATGATATGTTGTGCGATTTGTAAAGATTGTAGTCATTAAACTGATACCGATTGAACCACTCACCTGACGAAGCGTGTTCGCCATTGATGTACCATGGCTGCTTAATTTTGCCGGCAGCTGATTTAAACCAGCCGTCATAATTGGCATCATCAATAATGACATACCGAATGCACGGATCATATAAATAATAACAATATGACTAAACGGTGTTTCAAGCGTTAATTTTGTAAATTCAAATGTTGTCACCACTGTAATCAACATCCCGACAATCCCTAGTGGACGCGGTCCTAATTTATCAAACAGCGTACCAGAAATTGGTGACATAACTAACATAACAAGTGCACCAGGCAAGATTAATAAACCTGAATCAAATGCTGAATAGCCACGAATGTTTTGCAAGTAAATTGGCAATAAGAACATACCAGCATACATACTAATTGTAATGGCAATACTAATGATATTAGATAATGAGAAAATACTGTATTTAAATACTCTCACATCAAGTAATGGACTCTTAAGTCGAAGCTGCTGCACGACAAAGATGATTAATAAGACAATACCGCCAATCATCGTTGACAATACAACTGAATCCGTCCAGCCATCGTTTCCAGCTTCACTGAAGCCGTATAGAAGTAAAGCCATACCTGCAAGAGATGTAAACACAGAAATTAGATCTACTTTTACATTTTGAGGTGGTTTAATATCTTTTAATTTAAAAGCTGCAATAATAAGTACGAGCGCACCTAGTGGCACCATTCCCGTAAATAAAATATGCCAGTCATAGTTTTGAATAACCCATCCTGAAAGCGTCGGTCCAATTGCCGGAGCGAACATCATGGCTAAACCAAAGATACCCATTCCTTTTCCGCGCATATGAGGAGGGAAAATAAATACGATAATGGTCATAACTAGAGGTGCTAGCACTCCGCCTCCGACTGCTTGAACCAGACGTCCGATTAGCATAATCGAGAAAGTAGGCGCAATCCCGCAGATAAGTGCACCTATTGTAAAGCAGGCCATTGCAAATAAGAATAAGCGACGAACTCCAAAACGTTCAATTAAATAGGCTGATAATGGAATAAGTGCACCATTGACAAGCATATATCCTGTAAGCAACCACTGTGCGGTATTAGCCGTAACGCCAAACTCTGTAATCAGATGCGGAATCGCAACATTTAGCAGCGTTTGGTTTAAAATTGCTAAGAACAATCCAAGCATAAGTACGACTAGCAGCGGGATATGCTTTTTAACTGAGCTTTCCTCTGGTTGTATCGTGTTTGCTGACATCAGTTCCTTCCTCCTTTCTTCTCTTCTTAATCATGTACGTTCTTAGTTTTTAGAGATTTTAACTTCTGCGTTCATACCTGGTAGTACGTTTTCAGAGTAGTTAGAAATAGAGATTTTAACAGGAACTGTTTGTGATACTTTCGTATAGTTGCCGTCTGAATTAGAACTTGGCATTAATGAGAAAATTGAGTTTGTTGCATAACCGATTTCTTCTACTTTTCCATCGATTGTTGTTTTAGTATCTCCATCAACTGTTACATCAACGTCATCGCCAGCTTCAATATCTTTTAATTTGTCTTCTTTAATGTTTGCAATGATGAATAAGTTATTCATATCTACTTCGCTAGCAATTTGTTGACCAGCTTGAACCATTTGATTTTCTTTTACCTGTGTTTTGATGATTTTACCGTCTTCTGGTACTGTAACTGTTTTTTCTCCATCTTCTGATTGGATTTTAGCTACCTCATCATCTTTTGAAACATCTTTACCTTCTTCAACGTTCCAGCTTGCTACTTTACCTGCCGCTGGCGCTACTACTGTATAAAGGTCGCCGGACACTTTTGCATTGTCTGTGGATACATAATTAGATTTTTGAATATAATAGTATCCCCCACCAATAATTAAAGCTAATACTACAATAATTCCGATAAAGTTCATTAAAATTAAACGCCCTCTTGACATTTATTTTACCTCCTTAATATTTCATTCAGTTAAGTATTACGCTAGATAACTTTATCACAAAGATATTTAGTTGTAAATAACTTTGATTTTAATTTATTTTTAAAACTAAACATTTATGTTTCATAAAGTTTTCCCGACTGAATACTTTACTACATCTTTAACTGAAATACAACTTAAAAGTTTTGGTTTCTTTACAAGTACTTTACTTTACTTTAAAGTTAGATATATAAGCATAGGGTTATCCACAAAAACAGCTTCTTTTTTTCGGAACAAACTCCCTATATACATAAACCCCAATAGGTAACTAGCAGCAATTGTTTAACACCTATAATGATAAAGAAAAGGTGATTATAATGGATCAGCAGTTAATAGATAAACTAGAAAAACTTGACCAAGTTAAAACCTCATTATTTGAACTCAAGCGAAAGCTCTTGGAAGATAAAATCAGTGAGCAGCCCTATAATTTGACCATTACGAAATTTTTAATTCTAAAATTCATTGGAGTCAGCTCTAAACGTATGGTAGCTGAAATTTCTTCAAATCTAAAGCTAACCTCCGGAGCTACTACCATTTTATTAAATCAATTAGAAGATGATGCACTCATTAAGCGCGTACGTGACCAAAAAGACCGCCGAATTGTATGGATATCCTTAACAGAGGCTGGCGAAACATTAGTGAACTATGTAATTGAGCAGCGAAATTTATTTTGGCAAGACATGCTTTTTGCTCTAACTCCTGAAGAACAGGATGAGTACCTCCGCATGCTTGAAAAAATGGAAAAACGAATTAGACAAACTGTAGATCGTTAATGCTAAAAAGCGTGTGTTCATTTATTTATGGACACACGCTTTTTATAACCCGCTACTATTGACGAGTTTAGGAAGCTTTTTGTTTGCTGTCTTTAAAATTCAGGATTTTTTTTCAAAAATCCATTCCAAGCCTGTGCTGTAGCTTTCTCAATTTCTTCTTTGGAAGCATGAAGCCTCTTAGCGCTGTCTCCATAGCCAATTTCGATTTTATCTTTTTTCAATTCTTCAAATATCGAATCAGCAAAGTCATCAAGCGGTGCTCCAAATGTATGAAGTCCCGGTCCTCCTAAATCCGTGTTCACGGCTGGAGGAAGAATTTCTATCACTTCGGTATTTGTTTCTTCTAATTGATGTCTTAGACTAATCGTAAACGACCTCAACGCCGCTTTTGTTGCGCTGTAGATTGGTACCCATGCTCCAGGTGTTAAAGACAGCCCGGACGTTACATTAATAACCGCAGCACGTTCTTGCTGAACAAAATGAGGAACCAATAACGACGTTAAATGAATAGGAGCACTTACATTACTCATTAGTTCTTTTTCGTAATACTGCCACTCTTCGTGCATGTGTAAAAGATTTACGCGCTGCTGAATGCCTGCATTATTCACAATAACATTTAATTTCGGGAACCTTTCAGTCGCCCATTTTACTAGCTCTACTCTGCTTTCTTCCATTGATACGTCGCACACTTTTGTATGTAATGAAGGGAATCTTTCTTTTGCTTCTTGCAGCTTTGACTCCCTTCTTCCACAAATAATGACTTCATTTCCTTCATTTAAAAACCGTTCTGCAAGCGCCAACCCAATTCCGGACGCTCCGCCCGTAATTAAAATAGTGTTTCCTGACATCTTCATTACTTTTCCTCCTCGTTCGACTATCACATTTATTTGTTAATAAACAAAGCGCTACTGCATGAATGACAATAGCGCTTTGTTTATTATTTATCTTACAAGACGTTTTAGTCTTGCTTTAAAATTAAAAGTCAAAGTTATCTGGATCTGGACCTACGCGATGATTTTGATTTAATGCGTTAATTTTTTCAACTTCTTCTGCATTTAATTCAAAATCAAATACGTCTGCATTTTGGATAATACGATGTTCTTTTGTTGACTTAGGAATAGTTACTACTTCGTTTTGCAAGTCCCAACGTAAGATAACTTGAGCAGTTGATTTTCCGTGCTTTTCAGCAATTTGAGTTAACACTTCGTTATCAAGCAGCTCACCTTGTGCAAGCGGTGACCATGCTTCCACTTGGATTCCTTGTTTTTTGCAGTATTCACGCACTTCTGTTTGTGTTAAAAGTGGATGAAATTCGATTTGGTTTACCATCGGCTTGACTTCTGCATCTGCAATCAAGTCTTCTAAATGATGTACTTGGAAATTCGATACGCCGATTGCACGAATTTTCCCGTCTTTATAAAGCTTTTCAAGTGCTTTCCACGTATCATTATACTTACCTTCAACTGGCCAGTGAATTAAGTATAAATCTAAATATTCAAGACCTAGCTTGTTTAAGCTTGTTTCAAACGCTTGAATAGTTGTGTCATATCCTTGATCTGCATTCCACACTTTTGATGTAACAAACAGTTCTTCGCGAGAAACACCTGATTCTTTGATCGCTTGTCCCACGCCTTCTTCATTTTCATAAATTTTAGCCGTATCAATGCTTTTATATCCAGCTTTGATTGCATATTTAACTGAATCTACAACTTCTTGACCATCTTCTACTTTATAAACACCTAAACCTAACCAGGGCATTTTAACGCCGTTTGCTAAGGTCGTAGTTGACTGTAAGTTTTCCATGTTGCTGTTCATCCCCTTTTTTACTATTGAATTATTCGTAAAGAGTAATTGCTTGTGAAATTTGTTCTGCGCACTGTTTAACAAGTGCAGCATGTTCTTCGTCTTTCTCTTGTGAAATACGAAAGGATGGACCTGATAAAGCAATAGCCGCCATTATTTTTCCTTTTCTGAAAATAGGAGCTGCAATACAGCGAACGCCCGGCTCCCGTTCTTCATCATCGACAGCATATCCTCTTTCCTTACTTAAAGCCAAATCAGCTTCAAGCTCGTCCAGCTCGGTGATCGTTCGATCTGTATAAGCTTCAAGCGAAAGTTCATGAAGGATAGATTTTTGTACGCTGTCCTCTTGATAAGCAAGAATACACTTTCCAATAGCATTTGCATGAAGCGGCTTTTTATTTCCTACTTCGGAATGCGTACGAGTGCTATATTGCCCGTTGACCACCTGAGTTGTAACCATTTGTTTATGATGGAGAATTCCCGCGTAAATGGTCTCTTTGGTCTCTTCACTCAGCTTCTGCATAGCAGGAACAGAGAGCCAATTCATTTCATAGTTCGTATGCATCGTATTTTGCACGAGTGCCAGCACCAGTTGTGGTGAAACCGTATAGCGGTTAGACGGGTTTCTTACAATAAATCCGTTTTGTTCAAGCGTGCTCACAAGACGATACATCGTACTCTTATTAAAACCGAGCGCTTCCATCATTTCTGGAATAGTCATATTCGGACGGTTTAAAAGCAAAGAGAAGATATCTAATCCTTTTTTTAAAGTTCCAACCTCGGACATGCCCTTCTTCCTCCTTTTATCCGAACCACAATTTTATTATAAAGCAAAGCTCTTTATCGTATCAAATAAGGAAACTTAACTAAGGTTTTTCCCTATAAGAGAGAATATATGACGTAATTGTTCTTCTTAATCTATTCCACTGTTTTTTCTATTTAAACATAAAAAAAGCCTTAACAATAGAATTTTTTTACAGTTTTTTAAATTAGTTTTGCTTTTCACTCGTTAACTTCTTCAAATCGCTTCAGCTGCTCCAGCTGATTTTCCTTTTTCATAATTTCTTTCTGACGCTCACCTAGTAAATCGAAATGAGGATAGCCGGATCGATTATCAATATACTTAGCGGGAATACCATACTTTTTTCCCCACTTAATCAGCTTATTTAAGTCACTGCAACCTACTTTTGTTACAGTAGTTGCATGTGGAAAACGCTCATCAAGCCAATAATGAGTTAAAAATGCGATCTCTCCTCGCTTAACAGCTGCTTTCCATGCGTTTAGTTCCGGGCGTTTAATTCCAAATGCCATTATTTCACCTTTTCTCTTTTATATAAGTAGTCACATGATTTGTTTGCTATAAAGAAAAAATATCATTCATATAGAAATCTTTCATAATATCTTGTCTATTTATAACCATCTCTAAATAATAGCGTACTTTCTCAACCTGTTTCCTATCTAAGCATTATTGTGGGCATATGATTTTATCATTATCTTCTTTTCTTTTTCAAAAGATCAAACAAAAAAATAATGTCTAAATAATAAAGAAAAGCCTTATATGTAAAAGAAACTAAGGATTAATTTCAATATTTCTTTTTCGAATGATTCTTCCTTTGTATTGAATGTTGTTCTTTTTTTATTATGGCAGTATGCATTTAGTGTGAACCTTCAGTATATTAAAAAACTTATACAGTTACCATTCTCACAAAAAAGACAGAATTTACTTTTTATTCCGAAAATAATATAATTCAAGTGATATGAAGCTTTTCGCTTCATCTATTTATTATCAAAGGGGGAATTCCGCTTGGCGATGAATGAAAATTCTTTAAAGAAGGTAAACAATGCTTCTTCCTCTCCTGATTACACAGAAATTGCACAGTCTGCTTCATTTCAAAAGCTTTTGAAACAAAAACGCAATTTTATTTTACCGCTCTCTCTGTTTTTTCTTGCTTTTTATTTTACCTTGCCTATTTTAACGGCTTACACAACCGTCTTAAACAAACCAGCTTTTGCTTCTATGACCTGGGCGTGGGTATTTGCTTTTGCACAGTTTGTGATGACCTGGACCCTATGCATTTTATACACAAAAAGAGCCTCGAAATTTGATGAACTTGTTGACACGATTAAAAAAGAAGCTGCAAATTAAATAGGGGGTTAAATGAATGAACGTACTAGCTTTTTCACTTTTTTTAGCCATTGTAGGTCTTACGCTAATCATTACGTATGCGGCATCCAAGCGGACAAAAACGACCAGTGACTTTTATACAGCAGATGGAAGTTTAACCGGCTGGCAAAACGGTATGGCGATTGCCGGAGATTATATGTCTGCTGCATCATTTTTAGGCATAGCTGGAATGGTAGCGCTTTCTGGATTTGACGGTTTTTTTTACAGCATCGGCTTTTTAGTTGCCTACCTGGTTGTGTTATACATTGTAGCTGAACCACTTCGCAACTTAGGAAAGTACACAATGGCAGATATGATAGCAGCTCGTTTTAACGAAAAGAAAGTGCGAGGAGTTGCTGCGTTAAACACGATCACCATTTCCATTTTTTATATGATTGCGCAGCTTGTTGGAGCAGGAGCATTAATTCATTTATTACTCGGTCTAGATTACGTGTACTCTGTCTTGATTGTCGGCGTCTTGATGACGGTTTACGTTGTATTTGGAGGAATGACAGCGACTAGCTGGGTGCAGATTGTCAAAGCCTTGCTTCTGATGATTGGTACGTTCATTATTTCCATTATCGTATTTTCAAAATTTGATTTTAGCTTAGCTAAAATGTTTTCCGAGATGAAAACTGCAACTCCTCTTGGTGACGGCTTTTTAAATCCAGGAAATAAATTCAAAAATCCGCTGGACATGATTTCGTTGAATTTAGCTCTTGTTCTTGGTACAGCAGGCCTGCCTCATATCCTTATTCGTTTCTTCACAGTAAAAGATGCCATCACCGCAAGAAAGTCTGTTATTTATGCAACGTGGATCATTGGCGTTTTTTACATTATGACAATCTTTTTAGGATTCGGTGCTGCTGCTTTTGTAGGATATGATGATATTATCAAAGCAAATGCAGCAGGAAATATGGCGGCTCCTCTGCTCGCTCAAGTTCTTGGCGGAGACTTTCTTTTTGCGTTCGTTTCAGCTGTAGCATTTGCTACAATTTTAGCTGTTGTAGCTGGACTGGTGCTCTCAGCAGCTTCAGCATTCGCGCACGACTTCTATAGTCATATTCTGCGTAAAGGAGCTGCTACTGAAAAAGAACAGGTAGTGGCTGCACGATGGGCTTCTATTGGGGTATCCATTTTATCTATTATTCTTGCATTATTTGCTCAAAACATGAACGTGGCATTTTTAGTGGCACTTGCGTTTGCGGTAGCAGCGAGCGCTAACTTGCCAATTATTCTTCTCACTATTTTTTGGAAACGTTTTAATACAGCAGGAGCAGTCACTGGCATGCTGGTTGGACTATTCAGCTCCCTGTTTTTAGTTGCCATTAGTCCAAACGTGTGGGCACCTGAGCCGGGAGCTGCTATCTTTGTAGGTGAACCGCTCATTACGCTAACAAACCCTGGTATTATCTCTATTCCTCTAGGCTTCTTAGCTGCTTTTATAGGAACACTTCTTTCGTCTAAAAAAGCAGACGAAAAGAAATTTGATGAGATTTTAGTAAAAGCAAATACAGGTATGGGAATCGAAGAGCCCGTCAAACATTAATGCCAAAAAGCCTTGAAGCACTTTGCTTCAAGGCTTTTTACTAGAATAAATCTTCTTGTAAACCAATAGCGGAAATTTGTTCATTTCTAAACTTTACAGCTAACATATGCTCTTCTTCCCACGTACATTCAAAAAACAAACCAAGTTCTCTTGTATCATGAGGTGCTTCAGGAACAAAGATTTGAATACACTCAACTAAAAACCCGATGTCTTTTCGCTTTTTTACATTCGGAACTAATAAGTCTACCACGTCTTTTTCAACTTGAGTTCTGTATTCATCTCGCACCTGTTGATAATAATCAAAAAGAGCTTTTTCCGTCCTCTTTAACAATAATTCACCTTGAAGCCAAAAAGCTTGAAAAGCCTCTTCTTGCCGTTTTTGAAATGGCTTCTCTTTATCTCCATCAATTGTCAGCAACACCTGTTGTTTTTGTCCAAAGAAAGTGACCTGTTTTTCTCCAACCCAGGCCGAGTCATATAACAAAGATCCAAAAAGCGGATGATGTACTCGTAATGTTTGATTCATTGCATACCTGACCCTCTCAAAAAGTGGATTTCTGCTTGCATTGGCGTATAATAAATGGTGCTTGAAACAAACTTCTAAACTTATTCTATGTTACCATATTTTTTACAGAAAGGAGTGCCACAATGTGTGAATACAATTAAATCTTTGTACCCTTACTTAAAACCTTACAAATGGCTCGCGCTGTTTGCCCCGCTATTGATGGTAATTGAAGTGTTAGCTGACCTTCTTCAGCCTACTATTATGCAGCATATCATTGATTATGGCATTGCAAACAACGATCAAACATATGTTATCACTCGAAGCATCCTTATGCTTGTGTTAGCAGTCATTGGCTTAGCTGCCGGTATCGTCTGCGCCATCCTTAGCACAAAAGCGGCAGTAAATTTTTCTACCGATATTCGGAAATCGCTTTTTGAAAAAATTGAAAACCTCTCAAACAGCAACAGAGACAAACTAGGGACTGGTCACTTAATTACCGTCATGACAAATGATGTAACGAGTATTCAAAACGCATTGAATATGACGCTAAAAGTATTAGTTAGAGGTCCTTTACTTTTTGCAGGAAGTATTGTGATCGTGTTATTAACCGCTCGTTCTTTGTTTCCTATTATCGTCGTGGTCGTCCCTATTTTATTTTTATGCATTTGGTTTGTGATCACGAAAGCTGGAAAACTTTTTAAAAAAGTTCAGCAAAGCGTTGATCGTGTAAATACAAAAGTCCAAGAAAATTTATCAGGGATGCGTGTAGTAAAAGCGTATGTAAGAGAATCGTATGAAATCAATCAGTTTAAAGAAGCAAACAGTTCCTTGACGCGAGCTAATATGAGTGCTGTTCAGCTTATTTCGCTTTTAATGCCCGTTATTTTATTTGTAGTAAATATCGGAATGGTAGCTACTCTATGGCTGGGAGGACTTCAAGTCGAAGCAGGAAAAATTGAAGCAGGTGTGATTTTAGCTTTTATTAATTACTTAACGATTATTTTAAACGGACTTATGTCAAGCAGCATGATGCTGATGCAAATTACACGCGCATTCCCTTCAGCTGAACGAATCGATTCTGTTTTAAAAACAAAAATAGACATCCCTCCAGCAAACTCTGCTGCTCAAATCAACAGACTTAAAGGTGATCTATCGTTTCAAAACGTTACATACAGCTATAGTAAAAATGGCGAAAACGTATTAAAAGATATTTCGTTCACTGCTAGACACGGAGAAACCATTGGCATTATCGGCTCTACTGGAAGCGGGAAGTCGACGCTTGCAAAACTTATTTCCCGGTTATATGATCCTGATGACGGCGAAATCTTCGTAGATGGAAAAAACCTTACGGACTATGACGTAAAAGTGCTTCGCTCATCCATTGGGTTTATTCCTCAAAAAGCTACGCTGTTTACCGGCACGATTGATATGAATATTCGAATGGGAAAAGATCAGGCTTCTTCCTCAGAAATTGAAGATGCTGCGGATTTTGCATGCGCAACGGAGTTTATTGAAAAACTTCCAGAAAGATATGAGTATCCTTTAACGCGAGGAGCAACCAATTTATCAGGAGGGCAAAAGCAACGTCTTTCAATCGCGCGTGCATTTGTTAGAAAGCCCGCTATCCTGGTCATCGATGATGCAACTTCGGCATTAGACGCTGTCTCAGAAGCGCAGGTACTAAAACATTTAAAAGAAGAGTTTGCAGATGCGACCGTTATCATTATTGCTTCTAAAATTTCGTCTCTTCTCCACGCTGATCATATTATCGTCATGGATGAAGGCAAAATTGCTGAACAAGGGACTCATGAAGAATTGCTTCGTTATCGCTCTCTTTATTACGACATTTACCTTGCACAAGGCGGAAAAGAGGCGTTGCCTAGTGAATAACCAAGGTAAAAATCAAATGAGCTCTATTCGTGGCCCTAGAGGAATGATGAAAGGCCCTGTAGTTAAGCCAAAAAATGCGAAAAAAACACTGTACAGAATCTGGTCATATATGGGGAAACGAAAACCTCCGCTTGCGGCTGCGATAATCTTAGTTATTGTGACTTCCCTACTTAATTTATTAGGCCCTTATTTAATTGGGGTTATTATTGATGAGCATATTATTCCCAAAGATATCAGCGGAACGATACGAATGTCCCTTATTCTTGCAGGAATTTATATTACGACATCTTTGTTAACATGGCTGCAAACCTATTTAATGGTGAACGTTTCGTTTACGACTATTGGAATGCTTCGACAAGATTTATTTGCAAAGCTTCAGACTCTCTCCCTTCGCTTTTTTGACAAACGAGCTCACGGAGAGTTAATGAGCAGAGTCACAAATGATATTGATAATCTAAACAGCGCTCTAAGTCAAAGCGTTATTCAGGCTCTGTCCTCTATTTTGTCTTTAGTCGGCATTACCATTGCGATGTTCTCGCTCAACTGGATTCTTGCCATTATCACGCTGATTGTTATTCCCTTGATGGTTATAATCGTTCGACAAATATTAAAACGAAGCAGTGAAAATTTTGTCAAACGCCAAAAAGACTTAGGCGAGCTAAACGGCTTTGTAGAAGAAGCAATCTCTGGAGGAGAAGTTGTTACGCTTTTTAGTAAGGAAAAAGACTTTTTAACTGTTTTTAATGAACGAAATGAACAGCTGAGAAGTTCAGCAACAAAAGCGGAAACATTTTCAGGCTTTTTAGGTCCTGTCACAAACTTTATTAACAACTTAGGCTTAGCACTAGTGATCGGAGCGGGAGCATTTATGGCTGTTCAAGGTAGCGTTACAGTTGGGATGATTGCTTCATTTGTTAACTACTCACGTCAGTTCTCTCGCCCAATCAGTCAAATGGCAAACTTAGTAAACACCATTCTTTCGGCTATTGCCGGCGCAGAGCGCGTGTTTGCGATTATGGATGAGCAGCCGGACGTCACAAACAAGCCAAACGCTCTTTCTGTTACAAAATTTGCAGGAGACGTTGCTTTTGAGAATGTATCATTTGGCTATAACGATGAAAAAATGATTTTAAAAAATGTTACACTGACAGCAAAAAAAGGTGAAATGGTTGCTTTGGTCGGTCCGACAGGTTCTGGTAAAACAACCATCATTAACTTGCTCACACGATTTTATGACATCTCAAACGGAGACATTAAAATTGACGGACGTTCCATCAGTGACTATAACATTCATGATTTACGAAACCGAATCGGCATTGTTCTTCAAGATACCTATTTATTTTCCGGTACGATTGCGGATAACATTCGATTTGGCCGGTTAGATGCCAGCGACGAAGAAGTGAAAAGCGCCGCAAAGATGGCCAATGCTCATTCGTTTATCAAACATTTGCCCCAGCAATACAATACCGTGATTTCAGCTGGCGGAGGAAATTTAAGTGAAGGTCAAAAGCAGCTTTTATCGATTGCTCGAGCCATGCTTTCTGACTGTGATATTTTAATTTTAGACGAAGCTACTTCCAACATTGATACAAAAACAGAAATTGATATTCAACGAGGAATGAGTAATCTATTAAAAGGAAAAACAAGCTTTGTCATTGCCCACCGCCTTAAAACGATTGAAAATGCAGATCAAATCCTTGTCTTAAAAGACGGACAAATTATTGAAGAAGGAAATCATCGCGAGCTGCTAGAGAAACAAGGGTTTTATCACAAGCTCTATACGCAGCAGTTTACGATTTAAAAGCGGCTAAAATAAAAAGTATGTTAGTTTAAGGAAGGTCCGAACGAGTACTCGTTCGGACCTTTTCATTGTGTTGGTAAACGTAGGGTTCATCCAGTTAGTTGCTTCTAGCTGTTGATTGGAGGGCAAGGCGAAGACTCCTGCGGGAACAGCGGAAGGGATGAGACCCCGCAGGAGCGCAAGCAACGAGGAGGCTCAGCGGCCGCCCGCGGAAAGCGAAGCCTTGCATGGAAATCAACAGCGGTGTAATAAATGGTCGATACGAGCTCCTTTATTTCATTTGTTTGTCTTTAGATTGAATTGATGTAGTTATGTCTCAATCTCTTTTTCGTTCTATCATTTATCTATTACAGCTACAATTTTCCCTTTTACTCGACGAGTCGCCAGTTCATCTAATGCTGCTGGCACTTCTTCTAGTGAAATGACTTTTTCCACGAGTGCATTTAGCGTATTTTCTTGTAAAAGCAAAAGCATTCTATTTCCCATCTCAGCAAGTTTTTGCTGTTCTTTTACGTTATTAGACTGATGTACACTTCCTAATGCAACTTGATGAAACGATAGTGGGTGCGCAAACGAAATCGCCTCGTTTACATTAGGCGGTCCTGCGATGAATGCAATTTGACCATTAAAAGCAAGAGCCTTTACCGACTCGTCTGCATTGTCTCGTCCAACGGTATCCAAGACTAAATTTACACCGATTCCATCGGTAAGCTCCAGCACTTTTTTCACAAAGTCTTCTTTACGGTAGTCGATTACATAATCAGCACCTAAACTTTTTACAAACTCATGATTGGCAGAAGATGCGGTTGTGAGCACTGTAAGGCCTGCATTTTTGGCAAGCTGAATGGCAAACCCTCCAACCCCTCCAGCACCTGCGTGAATTAAAATCGTTTGCCCTTTTGAAGCGTTCATTTTATGAAACAATGCCTGATATGCTGTATATCCCGCACATGGAATAGCCGCAGCGTCTTCGAATGAAACCCCTTGCGGAATAAGAGAAACTGTGTGGGCTGTTGTCACTCCGTATTGTGCAAACCCGCCTTTTTTTGATAAATCGCTATGATATACAACGCGGTCTCCGACTTTGACAGTTGTGACTTCTTCTCCCACTTCCTCGACAACGCCCGCTGAATCAAGTCCTAATACGTGAGGATATGTCCAACTAGGATTACCGCCGTTTCCAGTTTTATAATCTACAGGGTTCAAAGCAGTAGCTTTAATTTTAACTAAAATTTCACCTTTAGCTGGATGCGGCTTTTGGATATTTCCGACTTTCATCTCACTTACTTTCCCTTTGCCTTCTAGCAGTAAAGCTTTCATCAAGATCTCCCCTTTTACATTTCTTCCTTCAATTAAAAGTTCTTTTTCAGTATAATAAATACATGTTGTTTACAAAAGACGGCACTTTCATGTAACCAGGTACCTTACCGGTAACCTAGGTCTATGGATATTAAATTATTATATCCATATTTCATATCTGTTTATGAATGGAGGATTAACGGTGAAAGCACCCCACTATAATGTACCTGTTGAAGCAACGCTTGAAGTAATCGCCGGGAAATGGAAAGTCGTTATTTTATGCCTATTAAAAGAAGGTGAAAAACGTTTTAGTGAACTTCAGCGAGCTATGCCTGCTATTACCAAAAAAATGCTGTCTCAACAGCTAAAAGAATTAGAAAAAGACGGTGTGGTCAATAGAAAAGTATACAATGAAGTTCCTCCTAAAGTAGAGTACTCACTCAGTGAAGAAGGCGAAACCTTACGAGAAATTTTAAATATGATGTGCGCATGGGGAGATAGAAGAATGGGAAACACCCCAAATTGCAGCTAAGTTCTCCTAGCGGCTCTGTTAAAACAAACGAATAGCTATTGCCAGAAGCTATTCGTTTTTGTTTTATCTATTCTCCTACTCTTTCTTGCGATTCGCCCCTGTGTAAGAACATCTGACAACACTATAGAATTCTTTCTCATTTTCAGCTATGATGATGTCGAACGATGCAGCCAGAATTGTCGAAATAAAACTCAAGAATGATAGGTGATCCAATGATGCAATTAGGTTTAGATTTATCCCAAAAACAACTATTAAAATTGGCCATGACACCTGAATTACGTCAGTCTATCAACATTTTAAATTATTCTACGGCCGATTTAGTTCATTATCTTCATCAACAAGTCAATGAAAATCCTGTAATTAAACTGTCTGCTGGCGACTCTCAGCAAAAAGATTCATTTGATACTCGAGAACAGCGTTCATATTCAAAAGGTTATACCGATGACGAGTATAATCCGTTTAATTATATATCTGATCAAACTGTGACATTAGAGAGTCATTTATTAGAGCAACTGTCTATGCTAAATCATTTACACACACACCAAAAACACATCGTTCAATTTCTAATTGGAAACTTAAATAAAAACGGCTTTTTAGCAATTGAGCCAAAATTGGCAGCCGAACTGCTGAATGTTTCAATTAACGAAGTCAACGATATGATTCACGTTTTACAAAGCTTTGATCCGATTGGCGTGGGCGCTCAAAATTTTGTCGATTCACTGCTTATTCAAATTAAGGCCAAAAAGTCAAAGCCTCCTCTTTTATACGACGTGGTAAAACACGATATTGAAGATATTGCCAACAAAAAATATCGGAACATTTCAAAAAAATACTCTATTTCGATGCGTGAAGTACAAGAAATTGTTGACTGCTTGCGGACATTAAATCCTCGTCCAGCAGGAGATTTCCATGTCCCGCTTACAAAGTACATCTCGCCTGATGTAACGGTACAAAAAGTTGACGGTCGCTATCATCTTATTCTTCATAGCGAGCTGCTTCCGCCCATCGAAATTAACGGCACCTACCAAAAGCTGGTTCATCGCCCTGCATGCGTAACAACCGATCGATACGTACAGGAAAAAATTCATGAAGCTACTTGGCTAATCAATAGTATTGAGCAGCGTAATGCGACGATTTACAACGTGTCCAAAGCCATTGTGGAACATCAGCAAGATTTTTTTGAAATGGGTATTTCGGGGCTAAAGCCGCTTACCTTAAAAGATATTGCTCAAAAAATAGACTGTCACGAATCAACGGTAAGTCGTGCGACTAACGGAAAGTATATTCAAACGCCACGCGGGCTGTTTGAGTTAAAATACTTTTTCACCAATTCTTTAGAGCGAACTGATGGCGAACAAAGCAATTCTACTGCCTTTATAAAAGAAAAAATCAAAACATTAATTGCCGAAGAAAATAAATTAAAACCTCTTTCAGATCAAAAACTCATGTCTCTTCTTTCCAGCGAAGGAATTCAAATTTCAAGAAGAACAGTAGCTAAATACCGTGAAGAAGCAGGAATTGAAAGTTCTTCTAAGCGGCGACGATTTTAATATTGCTTATTCTAAATTACAGCTTTATCCCTACTAAAAAGAACCCGTTGATTTTACTCAACGGGTTCTTTTTATCGGTTTCCAATAAATAAAAGCCATATGATATTGATACGTATATTCATATGTGCCATTTATTTTCTTTGCATAGTGTAAAATAATCTTCTCAGTTTCTAACTTGTCAATATCTTTAGAAAGCACCTTTGTCGAGTTCTTCTTGATGAGATCTTCGTACGTCTCATAGGTTACCGTTTTGGTTATAGGAACCAGCTTACAATCTGCGTAAATACCCAGTTCATATAAAATATTTAGTAAGTCAATATATTCCTTACGGCGCCATTTAATCTCGTACCCAAGCTTTCTATGTAACTCTACGTAGTGAGGCTTTTCTGGACCCGTTGACATGCCTATAACCGCCAAACGATTAGCCGAATCATTCATATTTAAGAGACCATCGACAATATTATGCATACGGTAAAAACAGTTTATTCCTACTACGGCATCGTAGTTATCTGTTAGACGCTCATACTCCCATTTACCTTCTATGAACTTTAGATTAGAGCGGGCATCTGATTGCCTTTGTAAGTAGCGAATAATGCTTGGCGAACAATCCATACACGTAAGTTCTTTTACATAATCAGCAATCGAAAACGTATAATTTCCCCAGCCAGGGCCAATTTCCATAACAGAGTCATTTGGATTCAAAAAAGCAAGGAGTTCTTGTTGAAGCTGTTTTACTACAGGGTCATTTACTGAATTAAAAGACATTTTCTCTAAATACTGCTGCCAAAATTCATCTTCAGCTCGGTCGTTTATCATCCGTTCCGATATTGAACCGTCCCATTCTTTCAGTCCTTCTTGCCACTTTTTTACACGATCACTTTCATATACCGAAAATTTTGTAAGCTGCATGCCTTCACGTTCCCCTCTTTTATACGTAAACCTATACTATCATAAAGAAAAAGAGAGTTCCTTTTTAAACTGGAACTCTCTTTTTATATTAGTTAAATTATGCTGCTGCCTCTTCCTCTGTGTGATGCTTCTCTTTTCTGGCATTGATATAAAACATTATCAATGAAAGAGTGATGAAGATTGCTGCAAAGATTCCAAGTACGCCAGCCTGATGCCATACATAGCCGAAATCATCACCAATTGAAATGATTTCACGGAAACCGCGAATTGCATAGGTCATAGGCAAGTACGGATTAATTGCCTGGAAGAATTCCGGCACAAGTGCTTTAGGGAATGTACCAGCACTGCCGCCAATTTGAAGCAACAGAATAATGAAGGCTAAATACTGCCCTACTTTTCCTAACCCTGTTGTTAAGAACAAGATAAGTGTAAAGAACGTCACACCTGTAATCATGGTAAAGATATAGAAGTGCCAAATGCTTGTTACGTTTAAATGCAAGCCCCATAGAAGAGCTGTAACAGCAATCGCTGCCTGCAGCATACCTACAATAGTGATGACACTAAACTTACTTAGGAACCACGAAATGCCTGATGTCGGTCGAATTGATGGCTCTTTCATTGGATATACCGCTGAAAACATTAACGTTCCCGCAAACAAGCCAATACATAAGATGTATGGAGCTAATCCGACACCGTACTTATCTACGTTGTTTTGTTTATCTGATTTTAAATCCGTCGGATTTGAAAACATGCTATATGTTTTATCATCCGCTTTAACATCTTTTGCATCTTTTGCACCATCTGCTAAAGATGAATGAAGCTCGCTTGTTCCATCTGATAATTTAGATGAACCATCATATAGTTTAGACGAACCATTTGTTAACTCTTTAGAACCATTTGCTAATTTGGTTGCCCCGTTTTCTAGCTGTGTTAAACCATTTGCTAGCGCTGCGCTTCCTTGTTCAGACTTCTTAAGTCCATCCACAATTTGCTGCTGCCCGTCAGCAAGCTTTCCAGCTCCTGCATGAGCGTCAGCTATACCGCTGTTCAGCTCTGCAAATTTATTGTTGAACTGCTTTTCTCCGTCCGCTAATTTAACAGCACCGTTATATACTTTCGTTTGTCCATCGTACAGCTGACTTTGTCCGTCAGCAATTTTATTAATTGCGCTTTGAATATCTTCTCCGCCTTTAGAAAGCTTTTGCAGCGCCGCAGATAACTCTTGCACTTTATCTACTTTTGCTTTTAACTGCTCTGCTTTTTGCTGCTGTTCATCCATAAACTGCTGAGACGTCAGCTTTTTAATTCCTGCAATCAGCGTTTGTTTTTGCTCATCAGGAATGGACTCGTTGCTGTTAATGCTGTCAATGAGAGCTTGCTGCTGCTGTTCAAACTCTGCTTTTTTTGAATCAACCTGCTGTTTAATCTGCGTAATTTCCTGCTCCGCTTGATTAATTTGCTGCGTAACGCTGCTCACTTCAGCGTCCACTTGATTTAAACCGCTTGTGAACTGCGGAAGCTTTCCTTGAAGTGTCTGCGTTCCATCATTAAGTTGTTTGGTTGCATTTTGTAACTTTGACAATCCATCTCGAACACCAACAGCTCCAGTTTCTAATTGACTAGAAGCACTATATAATTGACTGCTTCCACTCTCTAACTTCCCTAAACCGCTGTTTAGGCTGCCTAAGTTTTCATTAATTGTGTCCGCACCGTTTAGTAGCTTAGCTGCACCAGCATTTAAATCTGTTGCTCCTTTTCGTGCATCCGTTAACCCATTTGCTAATTTAGCTGTACCGTCTTCGAATGTAACCGTGCTGTCTGCTAATTTTTTCATGTTATCTCGCAGCGTTTTCGAGCCATTTTCTAGCTCTCCTGCACCGTCACTTGCTTTTTGAAGACCGTCCGCTACTTGTTTAAAGCTGTCAAATACCGTTTCAGCATACTGCTTTGTGACTGCTTCTTTAATTTGATCATTGATTTTAGCCACTGCATTTGAGCTAATTTGAGCGCCTGAATAGTTCTTTCCGGCATTTGTATGGTAGATAAATTTCATTTTTTTAGGATCTTTATCCATTAATGTTGTTGCATTTTTGGAGAAATTTTTTGGAATTTCTAAAACTAAATAGTAGTCCTCATTTTTTAAGCCTTCTAACGCTTTTTCTTTGTTCGTAAATTTCCAGTCAAATTTATCGTTTTTCTTTAAATCATCAACAAAATCACGACCGACATTCAATTTCTTTCCATCTAATGTAGCACCTTTATCTTCATTTACCACTGCAACTGGAATTTGATCTGTTTTTCCATATGGATCCCAGTAAGCAGATAAAAAGATGACATTATAAAGTAATGGAACAAATAACAATCCGCAAATCACAACAATAGTCATTGGTTTGGAAAAGATTTTTTTCCATTCTCCTTTAATCATATTCATGTTTTTTAGCCTCCAATAATCCTTACTTCCGTCTGACCGTTTGACCGTTTGACCGAAAAACATTTTCGGTCATTAAGTTCTGATTAATGTTACCATATTCACAAGAATAAGGTCAATCGTTATTCTGTAATTAAAAGCTGATTTTAGCAGAAAGTTTAAAATCAGCTTTTTAAGATAACGTTCACACTAAATATCAAGCTTAAATCATGAGCTTCATTCGCATCGTTCTTAATAAATGCCCGTCAAATTCATCATCAAATTCATCCACAAGCTGGAAACCTTTTGATTGATAGAATGCACGGCCTATTCCGTTTTCCCTTTCTACGTTAATGTAAACGATTTTTAATTCCTTCGAGCGCTTCATTCCTTTTTCTAACAATTGCGAACCGATTCCTTTCCCTTGATAAGCAGGAAGTATATAGATAGATCCTAGTTCTATTTCCCCTCTGTTTTGTAGTCGGAAAAAGTTAGCGTACCCTACGATTTTCTCATCAATAGTTGCTACATAAATGAACGAATTGCGCAAGCGCCACAGCAGCCTTTTATTGGAGTATGCTTCTGAAAGAAACCGATTCTGAACGCTTCTAGGAATAATTCCTTCATATGTATCATACCAGCTCATCTTTGCGACGTATTGAACAGACGTAATATCTTCTTTTCTCATTTTGCGAATGATTACCTCCACTCACATCCCTCCTGACAATTTGCTGCTAAAATCGTACATAATTTCACCTGAAAAATATAGTTATAAATATATATTTTTAATTGTAACGCTCTAGAAGCATTGATTGATTTTAGAACCTTATGTATAATCGAGATAGATACAAATTGAAAATGATTATCATTAACAGGAGTGCTGAATGATGAATTTAACTACCGTGAGTATTGGCGACAAAGTAAAAGTTAAAAACATTGAATTTTTAGATAGATCATTAGAACGCCGCCTTCTTTCTTTTGGAGTAAAAAAAGGCTGCGAACTATGCATGAAGCAAAAAACCATCTTAGGGGGACCTTGTATTATTGAATGTCAAGGTCAAATGATTAGCATCCGAAAACGCGATGCGGCTAAAATTGAGGTTGAGACAGCATGAGTACAATTGCACTTTTAGGAAATCCAAACACAGGAAAAACTTCTTTATTCAATATATTAACAGATTCCTATGAATACGTAGGAAACTGGAGCGGTGTAACCGTGGAAAAGAAAGTTGGGTCTATTAAAAAGCAAAACAGCCAGCTGGTTGATTTGCCGGGTGTGTATGATTTTACTCCTCTTTCTTCAGATGAAGCAGTGGTAACTAACTTTTTGTTAACCGGAGAATTTAACAGTATGCTGAATATTGTAGACGCTTCTCAGTTTGAAAGAAGCATGCATCTCACTATTCAAGCCTTGGAATATGGAAAGCCATTAGTAATCGGCTTAAATATGATTGATGTAGCGGAAAAACGCGGATTGACTTTCCATTTGGAAAAGCTTAGCAAATCATTACATATTCCAGTTTCTGCAATTATTGCCCGCAATGGAAAAGGAATTAATGAGCTTCTCTCCACTTTGAAGCAAGATTTAAAAGCCCCGTTATTTCAATTAAATTACGGGGAAACCGCTGAACAAGCAATTCATATGATTCAAACAAAAGCGGATGTCAGCAGATGGATTGCCATTCAATTTTTAGCGGAAAATAGCGTAATCGAATCAACGTTAAAAGAAAAAACGAGTTACTCAGAGCTGCTTGAGCTTCGAAAAGCGGCTGTACAAAAATTAACCAAGCCGCTTAGCGAGCATTTCTTCGACGTGCGTACAGCATTTATCGAGCGCATTTCCAGCGAGTGTATCATAAAGGGCAGCGAAACACCTCTAACCTTCACAGATCGAATCGATCGAATTGTGACGCATAAGTGGCTTGGTCTCCCTATTTTTCTTGGCTTAATGTATTTGATTTTTAATATTACGTTTACTTGGATTGGCGTTCCTCTTTCTGATAAACTGGACGGTTTTTTTGGCGGAACGCTTAGTAAAGGCGCTGATTCTCTTCTAAATGCAGCTGGTGCTGCTCCATTTATTCATGATTTAATTGTGGACGGCATCATCGCAGGCGTAGGCGGCGTATTAGTATTTGTACCACAAATTTTTGTCCTGTTCTTTTTCATTTCACTGCTTGAAGATTCAGGATACATGGCTCGAATTGCTGTAGTAATGGATCGTATCATGGAATTTTTCGGTTTGAACGGAAAAGCATTTATTCCGATGATTATTAGCTTTGGATGTAACGTACCGGGGATCATGGCCGCACGTACAATTGAACAGCGAAAAGAGCGTCTTATGACCATTTTAGTAAATCCATTTATGAGCTGCTCAGCACGCCTTCCTGTATACGCTTTGTTTGTAGGTGCGTTTTTTGTGCAAAACGGAGCAGCTGTGGTGTTTTCTATGTACTTGCTTGGCATTATTTTAGCACTTGTTGTAACGAAAATTTTATCAGTAACGCTTCTTAAAGACGAACAATCAACTTTTATTGTTGAACTTCCTCCTTACCGCGTACCTCAAGCTAAGACTCTTTGGAGAAGCACGTGGGAAAAAGGCCGAAATTTCGTCCGAAAAGCAGGTACGGTTATTTTAGCTGGCTCTGTATTTATCTGGCTATCATCTTACGCTGGCCCTGGCGGTTTTGGAGTAGATATGGAAAATAGCTTTATGGCTATTATTGGAGGTGCTATCGCTCCGCTATTTATCCCTTTAGGTTTTGCGACATGGCAAGCTGTAGCATCACTGATTACAGGCTTCCTAGCAAAAGAAGTGGTTGTTTCGACTATGAGCATCATTTATAAAGTACAAGAAGGACAGCTTGGCGACACAATGAAGACATTCTTTACACCGCTAACAGCCTATACGTTTATGGTGTTTGTTCTTCTTTATGTTCCGTGTCTAGCAACCGTCGCTGTTATTCGACGAGAAACCGGCTCATTGAAATGGACAGCATTTGCTGTGGCCTACCCTTTGGTTGTCGCTTATCTCGTAGCTTTGCTTGTACACACTATTGGAAAAGTACTTGGTTTTTCTTAAAAGGAGTGAATAACATTGATTATTAACATTTTAATTGGGGTTTTAATATTTGGATATGCCCTTTATCATATGACAAAATTCTTCCGCAAGAGTACTCAGGGAAAATGTGCAAGCTGCGCACAGCAATCTTCTTGTGCAACGGATGATTGCGGTATTGACTGGGATAAAACGATTCAAGAGGCTCAAAATCAATCATCTTAATACATTAAAAAAGCATCCTAATAGATGGGATGCTTTTTTAATGTTACGCAACTAGTTTTAAAATGAGATGAGAAAGGACTTCCTTTTCCTCTTCACTGCTGACTTTCCATAATTCATGAAGGACTTTTTCTTCTCGGTTTCGAGGCTCCTCATTTTTGGCTAAATAGCTAGCCACTTTTTTTGTAGCAGCTGCTAATTGTTCCTCATTTAACCCGAGTTTTTTACCGACATGGACTTTTTGAGTTAAATAATCAGTAAACGTATCAAAATTCTGCAAAATTGCTTCTTTTTTCTCCGTCCCTAAATTATCTACCGTATCTTCAATTTTATTCATGTCTTTTGTAGTTCCTTCATTCATTTGACTCACAGTTAACATCTCCCTTTTAGTGAATAGACTGGTATGTTCTTTCACGCTCAGCTTCTGGTTTTTCGTCTGGCGTCATCTTTTCCTTACTTATTTCAGAAGTTGCATCTTTCACTTTTTCACCAATTTGCTGTAAATCACTTTTAGCATCTTCTACCGTCGATTTTGCATCATGCGTAACGCTTTTCACATCTTCTGCTTGCTTAAAGAAATCTTCGTTTACACGCTCGTACAAATGTTTAGCATCATTAATTGCGTCTTTTAGCAAATTTGATGCGTTTTTCATTTGCTGCACCATTTTTTCTTTTGTTTCTTGAGGGTTCTCTTTTACTTGATTAATCATGTTTGCAGAAGAGTCCTTTAATGTAACGGCTCTTCTTTTAACAGATGAGCGAGTTTTATTATCAAGTAATGTTATACATCCACCCACAACTGCCCCGACAACAACACCTTTTACTAGCTTGCTGCTACAGCTTTTTCCAGCGCTAACAGCAGTAGGGCTATTAGCTGTCTGTGGATTGTTATTGATTCCTACATCGTTATTAATGCCTGCGCTGTTGCTTAAAGCAGGGTTTTGTAATTCAGATCGGTTTCTTTCCATTTTTACTGCCTCCTTTAGCATTGTTATTGAGTGATTTCCCACCTTTCTTTATCTTTAAACAATTGAACACAAAAAACATGACTAAAGGCCACCTTTTAGCTCCCACTAGTCAAGAATAACTATGTAATAAAAAAGCTCCCCTTTTTTAACAGAAAAGCGCAAGCCGGATTTTTGTAAAAGGATTGTCAGCACCGGTATAATAAGAAGTACTTTAAAAGAAATCTTATACTATTGGTCATAGGGGTGAAGCAATTGAGCCAGCTTAATAAGGAATTTAACTGTGAAAAAGAATTAACGCTTGCTATTATCGGCGGAAAATGGAAGATGCTGATACTATGGCACTTAGGACGTGAAGGAACAAAACGGTTCGGGGAACTAAAATCGCTTATTCCTGATATTACGCCACGCATGCTGGTTAACCAGCTGCGGGAACTGGAAGAAGATCTAATTGTTAACCGTAAAGTTTATCCTGTCGTACCACCTAAAGTCGAATACTCACTTACAAAAGAAGGAGAAAGTTTAATGCCTATTTTGACAGCCATGTACGATTGGGGTAAAAATTACCGTGATACAGTGCTGATCAATCAAGAACAAAAGGCAGAAACGTTAATTAAATAATGGAAACTAATCCTTCTATTCCATAGTTTTTATTTTTTTATGCGGATGATATTAATCAATATCATCCGCATTTTCAATGAAAATTAAGCGGTTACAAGACTGATATGTCCATTAGTATACTTCTGTATACTATCATTCCCCACACTATTTGTGGGAAAAGTGCGTACTTTTAAGAACCTCAAACTGCGGGTACAATAACTACACCAGCTGCTTTTTATGTAAAAAAGCACAAAAGGTATCTATAGATTTCTATAAGGAGTGGAGTAGAATGGAATTACAATTAGCATTAGATCTTGTTAATATTTCTCAAGCAAAAGAGGTAGTAAAAGAAGTTGAAGAACATATTGATATCGTGGAAATCGGTACACCTGTTGTAATCAATGAAGGGCTTCGCGCCGTTAAAGAAATTAAAGAAGCATTTCCTAATTTAAAAGTATTAGCTGACCTAAAAATTATGGATGCAGCTGGCTATGAAGTACAGCAAGCTTCTCAAGCCGGAGCAGACATCATTACCATCTTAGGTGTGGCTGAAGATATGTCAATTAAAGGTGCAGTTGAAGAAGCGAAAAAACAAGGTAAAAAAATTCTAGTCGATATGATTGGGGTAAAAGATATTAAAGGACGCGCAAAAGAGCTAGACGAATTTGGCGTTGACTATATCTGTGTACACACAGGATACGACCTTCAAGCAGTTGGCCAAAACTCTTTTGAAGATTTAGTAACAATCAAAAGCGTTGTAAAAAATGCAAAAACAGCTGTTGCTGGCGGCATTAAATTAGAGTCTTTACCTGAAGTAGTAAAAGCACAGCCTGATCTTGTTATCGTTGGCGGAGGCATCACGAGCCAAGACGATAAAAAATCAGTTGCTTCTCAAATGAAAGAGCTTATTACAAATTAAGGAGCTTTCTATGCAGACGAGCGAACATTTAAAAACGGTTATGAATGAGCTTTTACAAACAACGGCTCTAATCGCTGACGATGAAGCTGAACAGCTTGTAAATGGCATCATCTCATCTAAAAAAGTGTTTGTCACTGGAGCAGGCCGTTCAGGTCTTATGGGCAAGTCATTTGCTATGCGTATGATGCATATGGGCATTGATGCGTATGTTATTGGAGAAACCGTGACGTCCACTTTCACGCAGGATGATTTATTAATCATCGGATCAGGTTCTGGGGAGACGAAGAGCTTGATTCCTATCGCTCAAAAAGCAAAAGAACTTGGAGGAAAAGTTGGAGTAGTCACAATTTCTCCCGATTCCACGCTTGGCAAGCTGGCTGATTTTATCGTGAAGCTGCCCGGTGCTCCTAAGGATCAAGAACAAAACAGTTATCAAACAGTACAGCCTATGGCGTCACTGTTTGAACAAACGCTTCTTCTCTTCTACGATGCGCTGATTCTTCGCTTCATGGAGAAGAAAGAACTTGATACCCATACAATGTACGGAAAGCATGCAAATTTAGAATAAAAAAAGGTCTTGCTCTAGGCAAGACCTTTTTTGTTTTGAAACTTTCTATTTCACCAAATATTTATTTATCGCATAACTAAATGTACTCTATCGTTAACTTTCTTCAAAAACCCTATTCGAATTTTGTTGCATCTCTATAAAACGGCTGCCCTGCGACTTTAATGGATTCTGTTGGGCATCCTTCATACGCTTCCATCATCTCATCTTGCTGATGTTCAGGAACCTCTTTTGTTCCTTCATTGTTATCTAGCACTGCATAAGCAAGACCTTCTGAATCATAATCATAAAGATCTGGTGCGCTCCCTCCACATGCTCCGCAAGCAATACATGTTTCCTTATCTACCATCGTAAAAGCCATAAAAAAACCTCCTTTACCTTTTCACTTTCTCTTTCAGAAAGTTACGTTCAGTATAAGAAGGTTTTTTTAAATTCGTCTTAAATTATTTACTTGGATTCTCCGATATTCTCAAACATTTCATCTACATTTGGCTTTTTCTTAATTAATCCTGACTCTTTTAACCAGTCCACATTTGACTGCCATGATTCTTTCGTTTGACTGCCAAATCCGTGTTCAGACTTCATTTTCGGAAGTAAAATATTTAAACTTTTTGTTTCCACGTCTTTTTCAAGAGGGAAGTTTGATTTATCTTGGTTATCTAATAGAATTTGAAGTGATTCTTTTGGATGCTTCTCTGTGTACTCATATCCTTTTGTCGCAGCACGCCAAAACGCTTTAATCGTATCAGAATCTTTTGCCCACGTTTGATCCCCAGTAACTGCCACTAGCTCATAGTAAGATGGTACGCCGTAATCCGAAGGATCAATGTCAACCGTTTTGTATCCTTTTTTGTGAAGCAATGGTACTTCGTGATTAATATATGCCCCTATTACAGCATCTACTTTTTTACTAATCAGCGATGAATTTAACTCAAATCCTACGTCTACTAGTTTTACTTTATTCGGATCTCCTCCATCACTTTTCACCATTTTCTTTAGAACAGATTCACTTAATGGCGTTCCGCTGTAGCCTACTACTTTTCCTTCTAAATCTTTAGGACGCTTAATACCGCTATCTTTCAGCGCCACAACTCGGTTTAGCGGAGATCTTACAATCGCTCCTACCGACTTTACCGGCACATCTTCGTTTGCTCGTGCCATTGCTACATCAGGCTGATAATAAAGGCCGAGCGTAACTTTCCCCGCAGCTGCTAAATTAAGCGAGTCTGTTGGATTAGCAGGAAACTGTACTTTTACATTCAGCCCTTCTTTTTTGAAATATCCTTTTTCTTGTGCAGCGTAAATGAAGCTGTGCACTGCATTTGGATACCAATCAAGCATAATTGTAACGTCTTTTAATTTTTTACTGTCACCAGCTTTATTTTCCTTGTTCTGACCACAAGCAGCGAGCATCAAAACAAGCATCAGGCTTAAGCCAATTACAAACCATTTTTTCATTCTGTTTTCCTCCACTTTAATGAACGTTTTTCAAAACCTGCTACAATAATAAAGAATAAAATACCAAGCGCGGATAAAATTACAATTGGTGCAAATACACCAGCTGCATCAAACTGTGTCATCATGCGACGACTGAAATATCCTAAGCCTGCTTGTGCACCTAACCATTCGCCAATGGCAGCACCTATTATACTAAAGGTAACCGCTACTTTGAGCCCTGAATAAAAATGAGGCAGTGCAGAAGGAATGTTCAACTTAAAGAAAATATCTTTTTTTGTTGCTCCCATCGTTAACATGAGTTCTTTTAACTCTTTGTTTGTGGAACGAAGCCCGTCAAACGTGCTAACGGTAATGGGGAAAAATGTAATTAATACGGTCACAATCACTTTGCTCCAAATGGAGTAGCCAAACCAGAGAACAAATACAGGAGCAATGGCAATGGTCGGGATCATTTGTGACGCAATAATAAGCGGATAGAAAGCACGCTCAATAAGCGGGCTCCAATTCATCCACACGGCCAGCAGAACCCCTAGCACAACGGATATAACCAGTCCAATTACGACAATAGATAACGTAGCTGGTAAATGCTTAAACAATAAATCCATTCGCAAATCCCAAAGCTTCGTTAAAATACCGGTGGGCGTTGGTAAAATAAACGGATAGTTTACAATGCGTGCTCCAATTTCCCAAGCAGCCAGTAAAATGACTACTAATATCACTGAAGCTCCGTACTTTTTCATGTGTTCACCTTCGATCTAAGCTGTTCAATTAAATAATCTTTCACGTCAAGCACACGCTGTTGATTCAAATCTTTTTGCGTTCGAGGTCTGCTAAGCGGCACTTGAATCTCTTCAAGATGACTTACCGGCTTGTCTGAAAAGATAAAAATACGATCTGATAAAAAAAGCGCTTCGTTTACGTCATGAGTGATAAATAAGATGGTGTGCTTACGCTTTTGCCATTGTTCAAGCAGCCATTCTTGCATCGACAAACGCGTAATGGCATCAAGCGCACTAAAAGGCTCATCTAAAAGCAGCACGTTAGAACCGCTTAATACCGTTCGCAGAAAAGAAACACGCTGCTTCATCCCTCCAGATAAATCACTTGGAAAACGGTTTTCATACCCTTTTAAACCAAACTCTTCGAGCAGCTGAGATACTTGTCTATGAGCACTTGCTTTTGACACATTGTGAAGCTCAAGCGGCAGCGCTGCATTGTCTAAAATCGTGCGCCACGGAAGAAGCAAATCTTGCTGCGGCATGTAGCCTACTTTTCCAAGCCGTTTTTCATAAGACTGTCCGTTAATCACGATATCGCCTTCACTCTGCTGTTCAAGACCTGTAATGAGACGAAACAACGTACTTTTCCCAGAACCGCTCGCTCCAACGATACTGACAAACTCGCCTTCTTTCACATCTAAGTTTAATGATGTTAAAATCGGTTGATCACCGTTTTTGTACGTAAAACTGACGTTTTGAAAAGATAACACAGACTTATTCATGAATTGGCCACATCGCTTCGTTATAAGCCATATCCCAGAACATATATTCAAAACGCGTTGTATTTAAGAAAATTTCTTCGAGCTTTTCTAATTCCGCTTCTGATTTGTCTTCAGTAAGTGAGTCGAATAAATTAATACACCATGTCGCTAGTTCTCCAAATTCTTCTGAGCTGTACATTTCAATCCACTCACGATAAAACTCATTGTTAGCTCCAGGCTTTTCACTGAGTTCTTTTCCTATTTCCCAGTAGCTCCACATACAAGGCAAAAGAGCCGCCACTAATTCAGCTAATGTTCCGCTTTGACCAACGTGCAGCATATAGTGTGTGTATGCAAGCGTTGTAGGAGATGGCTGCGCTTTTTCTAATTCTTTTTCGCTGATTTCAATTTTCTTGGCATACTCACGGTGCAGGCTCATTTCTTCGTTTAATGTAGAATCCAAAAGTGCAGCAAATTCCCCCATCGTTTGAAGATCGGTAGCTTTCATGGCTCCAATCGCAAATAATTTGGCATAATCAATTAGGTAAAGGTAATCTTGAATCATGTAAAAGCGAAACTTCTCCTTTTCAAGCGTTCCGTCTCCCATTCCCTGTACAAAGGGATGATTATGATTTTGACGCCAAATAGGCTGCAGCTTTTCGTATAATCGCTCACTAAATTTCATGATGATCACTCCTTATGCGTATGCAGCCACGTATAAATGAACTGCACCATCACTTTTGTATATTGAATAAGCTGATTCATATCTAATTGTTCATTCACAGCATGTGCATTTGCTAAATTCCCCGGACCGTAAATAGCCGCCGGAATCCCCGCATCAGCTAGCCAACCGCCATCTGTTACGCTAGTTGACACATCGATTGGAGGCTTTTTCCCTTCAATTTGTTCATGAGTATTTGCAAGCAGCTGTACTCCAGCATGATTTTCATCAATTTCTAATGACGGGAAGATTTCTCCTCTGTCTTCAATCATTGATGTGCCTCCCCATTCAAAGGTTGGCAGGTTATCTTTTAACCATGGATCTGCTTTTGCAATAGCTAAAATGTATTCTTCCACTTCTTTTGATACTTGGTCGTATGATTCATTGGGATAATAGTGAACGGTGATCCACAGCCTGCATTCATCTGCAATAAACGCAGCATGCCTTCCCCCTTCGATTACTGCTGGATTAATCGTATTTGTTCCCGGCAAAAATCCTGGATAGCTTTTTGTAACAGCCCAGTGGCGCTCCAATTCTTGCAGCCCTCCGATCACTTTTGCCATCTTTTCAATAGCACTCGCAGCTAACAGCCCTCCTCCAGCATGAATCATACTTCGGCGTGTACCGTCATGATAGGTTTTACTGCTTTTTATCGTAATCCATCCCGTGATCACTCCGCCTTGACCTTGAATATGTAAATCACTCGTATCGGCAACAAGCGCAAAGTCAGCTGTATATCCTTTCTGACAGCATTGCAGCGTACCTGCCTCTCCCACTTCTTCTCCTACAACGGATTCAAAAATCAAGTCTCCCGGCAGTTCGATTCCTGCTTCTGTTAGAAGCTGAACTGCAAATAATGCTCCTGCCAAGCCGCCTTTCATATCAGCAACTCCGCGTCCGATTATCATGTTGTCTTTTACCACAGCTTCAAACGGATTTGTCTCCCACTTTTCATTTTCTTGTACCTCAGCTACATCCATATGCCCGTTAATAATTAAGCTTTGATAGTCAGCTGATTTTTTCCCTTTTAACGTGCCCACTACAATAGGATCGTTGCAATATAAATCCCACATATCGATGGAAAAACCGCAGTTTTTAAGGAAATCCGCTACGTAGCGCTGCGCTTCATGAGAATTCCGTGCAGGAGGCGCCGGCGTTTTATATGAAACAAGCGTTTTTAATAACTGGACTAGCTCCCCTTTGCGCTCCTCTACCTGTTTGACAAGCAAATCAATTGTTTCTTCCATGTATGACACCTTCCTTTACGCATAAAAAAACACTTCTTTCGCAGGAAAGAAGTGTTTTTGTTTATATACAAAAAATTATTATAACGAGTTCGTAAGGAAATACCATACAAAACATCCATTACAATACCTCTTTCCTACGCTAGTATTACCTAGTTCAGGTTATAAGGGTTAAGACTTCTCGTCTCTCTCAGCTTAGAAAGCACCCCTAGTGGCGTTGTATCTCTATAAAATTAAACGATTATCATATGTTTACCTGTAATAGTTTTATCATAGTAAAGCGTTTTATTCAATAGAAAGGTTCATTATTCAGCAATGAAAATAGTTTCCTTTTTAGGAAAACAAAAAGCACACACCTTTTCAAGCAGTGTGTGCTCTTTACTTTTATAAGCTTACTAGTTAACTATCGGCTTCTTTAAAAATACATCGTTTTTCCATTCAGACAGGAAGAAGCGCAAGTTTTTGCCCCGGTCTCACTAACGAAAGCAGCTCATGATCTTCTTCTATCACATACCCAATCACATTCACATTAGCATTTGCAGGCAAATTCGTTTTAGCTATTTGAACCTCTCCTCTGTAACGTCCGTAGCCATCATTGTCCATTGTAATTGCTCCCATTCTGCGTTCTACTGTATGAAATGGCGGCACTGGTTTTACAGATCGAGTATCAACTAAACGCAGAACGTCTCTTGATACATCCGGACGCACGCTGTACGTTCCCTCTATATGAGGTGAACGAATGCGCAGCGGAATAATGCGGCTTTCTTGATATTGAACCAAACGCTTTAATAAACTTGAACCGGCGCATGGATCTCCAATATAAACCTCTGCTACTCCGCATCCGTATAAATCTACTGCAGAAGTAAAAGGACATCTATTACGGTCTTTTTCTCTAGTAGGAAGACCTTGATAAACAGGGCCTCTTTTTTCGTCTTCTCCAGGAATATAAGCGCAGACTGGAATACGAAGTTCATTAAATAAATCTGTCTGCTGTTGAAAAAACGTTTCTTCAAGCCCTGTTTCAGGCCGCGGATAAAAATTATGCCATGCAAGCAGCTGATGATGATGAAGACCTGCAGATAAGAGTGCTTCAATTTCTTGTTTGGATAACGTACTTGCATTAACAGCAATATAAAATTCATTCGCAAGCGAAAGAGTTTCTTCTGCGCTAAAGCCATCGTCTAGTCTAATACCAGATACGCCAAGTGAAGATAGCGACATAAGGCTTTCAATACCTAAATGAACTGGCGTATGCTTAGATACGTCTGCATACACGCTTATTCCACAATCTCTAGCCACATGAAGCAATTCTTTTGCCCGTTCAGCCAAATCTCCTTTTTCTTCTGGAATGTGAAGCGAAGTGAATGCACGTGTGACGCCGCACTCACTCGCTTCTATTAATTTTTTGGGGGCATCACTATCATTTAAATAAAACGAAATGCCAATCATTCAAACTCCCTCGCCATTTCATCGTTAAATCCAAAGAAATAGGTACAAATAAAGCCTGCCGCGTAAGCAATAACTAATCCAAGTAAATAAAGAAGAATTTGATGCGCATGAACTAAAAACGTAAGCGGTAAACCTGATACTCCCACTGCTACAGTTGCAATATGGAAGTGCGCCTGAAACGCTCCGCCGATTCCAGCTCCAAGACAAGCGGTTAAGAATGGCCGCCCTAAAGGAAGTGTGACTCCAAAAATAAGCGGCTCTCCGATTCCGAGCAGTCCTGAAGGAAGTGCGCCTCCAATTGCTCGCTTTAAACGTTTTTTCTTTGTTTTGATATAAATAGCAAAAGCTGCACCGACCTGACCGGCTCCGCCCATTGCTAGGATAGGAAGAAGCGGATCATCTCCAATTGAATTGATAAGCTCTAAATGAACAGGAGTAAGACCTTGATGCAGTCCTGTAATGACGAGCGGCAAGAATGTTGCTCCTAACACAAAGCCTGCTACAACTCCTCCAATCTCTAAAACTCCTAAAAGACCTTTTGTGATTCCGTCTGAAATCAAGCCGCCGATTGGCATGAATACTACATACGTAATAATGCCTGTAATTAATACCGTAACGGTTGGTGTAATAATAATATCCAGTGACTGAGGGACAAATTTGCGTACTCGTTTTTCTAACATGGCCATAAAGATTGCTGCAAGCAAGACTCCTATTAAGCCACCCCGTCCCGGCAAAAGTGCTTCACCGAAAAGTTTAATATCAGCTACGGCAGGATTAATGACTAAAATACCCGCTAAGCCCCCTAGAGCCGGTGAACCACCAAATTCTTTTGCGGCATTAATACCTACTAAAATACCAAGATAAGCAAATAAGCCGCTTCCGATAACCGTTAATAGAATAGCAATCTGTGAATCTGCAGGAAGCCACTTCGCTTGAACTGCTGCTTTTGTCACTCCGGTGATAAGTCCAGATGCTACAAGAGCAGGTATTAACGGAATAAAAATACTTGCAATTCGGCGAAGCAAAAGCTTAAACGGAGTTGCATTTTTTTCTTTCAGCTCCGATTTCCGCTGAGCCGCACGATTTTCTAAATTAATACCGCCGGATTCATCAATTAACTTTCCGAATTCCTCTGTTACTTTGTTTACTTTTCCAGGACCAATAATAATTTGAAGCGTTTCTTCTTCCACTAATCCGAGCACGCCTTCAAGTTTTCGTATATCCGTCTTTTTTACAATTGAATCATCTTTTACCGTCACACGCAGCCGCGTCATACAATGCGTATACGCTTCAATATTGGATGCTCCCCCAAGCATCTCCAAAACAGCCTTTGCTAATTGATGATTATCTAAAGACATGTTAATCCCCCTTTGTATTTTCCTCTTAGATGGATACGGTACTGAGGAAACAGACCACAAAATCCCCTTTTTGTAATCGCTTTCTTTTTTATTTCTTACCTTTCAAAAACTGAATGGCATCTCTTGTTTTGTCAATATACTCAATCGTCTGGTCATACTGCTGCGCTGCAATACTTAAAAATAACACATCAATCACGTAAAGCTGGGCTAAACGAGACGATGTAGCTGCGCTTCGAAACGGCGCTTCTTGAGAATAAGACGTATACAAACAAATATCAGCTAAAGACGAAACGGTGGACTGTCCGTACTTGGTTAAGCTAATCGTCTTTACTCCACGGTTTTTAGCTAAAGATAAGACGTTGCTTACTTCAGGAGTCTCCCCTGAAAAAGAAATACCCACAACTACATCGTCTTTACTTGCATTTGCGATGAGTGTAGCTGCTAAATGGCTATCTGCAAAAGCCGTGGCATTTTTATTAATTCGAAGAAATTTTTGCTGCGCATCTATAGCAATAATATGTGAAGCACCGATTCCAAAAAAATGAATGTTTTTGGCTTCAATCAGCGCCAAAACAGCCCGCTCTGCTTCTTTATAATTCACAAGCTCGGCCGTATCACTTAGACTTTGAATGCTGTTGCTTGCCGTTTTTTTGACAATAGATTGAATCGTTTCATTTGTTTCAATATCGCGGTATCCTTGCTCCGTATCTCTGGCTAAATCACCGGCTACTCTTACCTTTAATTCTTGAAACCCGCTAACCCCGATAGATTTGCACAAACGAATAACAGCAGCACTGCTCGCATTCGCTAGTCTACCTAATTCTCCAGCCGTACTGTTTACCACAGTATGCGGGTTGTTTAAAATATATTCAGCAATTTTCCTCTCCGAATCAGGAAGCTTAGCCACCGTGTTTTTAATCATTGTTAATCCGCCTGTTGACATCGTTTCTCTCCTTTATATACGTAATGTTCAATCGCTTTTCTCACATAACCGTCCGCATTATTCAGTAACATCTTCGCGGTGTCATAATTTTCATTTGTTTTGATCATAACCACTGCTGTTTTTACCTCATTATTTGCTTCTTCAAGCGTTTGACTTGCTTGCTCATAAGAAACACCTGTAATTTTACAAATAATACCTATTGCTCGTTCTTTAAGCTTTTCATTACTCACATGAACATCTATCATTAAGTTTTCATACGCTTTTCCTACTTTGATCATAGCCGCTGTAGAAATCATGTTGAGAATCATTTTATGAGCGCTTGCTGCTTTTAACCTTGTGGAACCTGTTAGCACTTCCGGCCCTACTACCACCTCAATACTATGGTCCGCTTCTTTTCCAATAAGAGAATTACCATTGCAAGACAGCGCCACCGTTTTAGCTTTTACAGATTTTGCATATCTTAATGCACCAATCACATAAGGAGTGCGTCCGCTTGCAGCAATTCCAATGACTGTGTCTCGTTCATTCAAATGAATTTTTTGTAAATCTGCTGCTCCCAATTCTTCTTTATCTTCAGCACCTTCAACTGCTTTAACAAATGCTTTTTCTCCTCCAGCCATCAATCCCTGTACCTGATCAGGATTGGTAATGAAAGTAGGCGGGCATTCAACAGCATCCAATACTCCCAGTCGTCCGCTTGTTCCTGCGCCTACATAAATAAGCCGGCCTTTCTTTTGAAACGATTCACTTACAAATTCAACTGCCACCTCTACGTCTGGAAGTACTTTTTGTACAGCCAGCGCCACTTTTTGATCTTCTGTATTCATTATGTTTAAAATTTCTTTTGTACTAGCTGTATCGATCTTCATTGTCTGTTCGTTTTGGGACTCTGTTGTTAATAACGTAAGCTGTTCATTCATCTTTTCGGCTTCTTTTTCATCATGTAGTGAAGTTATGGTTATTATAATTTGTTTAAAATATAATTTCAATAATTATTTTATTTTTTAAAATTATATTTTAAATTAACATAAAAAAAGACTTCAGGCATATAGCCGAAATCTTTTTTATGTCTATTTATGATTGTTGAGCAAATGTTAACAGATACTCATCTTGCATTAAAACTTCGTAATCTTGTTCACCATTTCTTACGACGTGTACAGGGACTGTTTTTGCCGGAAGTAATTCAACTGGCTCACGATAACGTTTTGCTACTCCGTCAATAAGTTCGTTTACTAACTGCTCGTTACTCAGCTCACCCGCCTGATATTTTTCTGCAAGTGGTGTCATGACTTCTGCTAATACACTTGCATCGTTAAATCCTTGAATTTCGACTTGTACGACGTACGCATCATCTTCATCACTATACGCTGCATCTTTAATGGTATATTTTGTAGATGAAAGAGCTTTTAGAAACGCGCTGCTTACTTCGTTTAACTGCTCGTCGGTTATATTTGAGCTCAATGATGATAAGGCACCTTTAAAATTCGTTTCAAAAAACTCTACAAACGAACTCTTTTGGAACTCCCCTTTTTCTTTCACCTGTTTCTTATCTTGCTGATTCGGATGTTTAGCAACAAATTGATCTGTATTTTGATAAACAGTTGCTTGAATTAAAGCATCTACGTATTGTCCTGCTTCCTTGGCATAAGCAGCTTGCTTTTCTTTATTTGGTGTTTCGGTGCTGCTATCTGTAGAAGCAGCAGCGGCTTTTGCTTCCACTTTTGGTTTTGTTACATTGTCTAATTGATTGTATGTATACGTATACGTTTGCTTAGACTTTGAGTTTTCTGTTTTTCCGTCTACGTTAACTGAATACGACTGATTTTTTACTACTTTCTTTATTTGCTTCGTTTCTTTATCAATTGTCACAACAAGCGAAAAATCTTTTCCTTTAACTTGGTCAAGGTCTACAGCGGTATCGCTGCCTTGATTTGTTATTTTATAATAAGCTTTAGCATCACCTGCTACAATTTTTTGCTTTTTGTCTTTCTCTCCGTTAAATGTTAATACATACTCTTTGTCTTTTTCAGTGACGTCAAATTCATCTGGAAGATTTTTATCATATTTTTGATAGTAGCGTATTGGATTTTGTTGAAGCTCCCTAGCGTTATTGATTAAAGCCGTAACGTACTTTTTTTCTTCCCCCTGTACTTTTGTGCTTTCTTCTCCAGCCACAGCTAACGTTTCATCACCGTCATGATACATCTTCAATTCTTCGCCGTTCATTTTTGTGTTAATGTAACCTGCTTTACTTTTAAAATCAAACTCTTGTACTCCGTTTACTTGGTAATCAGAGGATCCTTCTTCTTTTCCAGTGACCTTCACTTGAACATTTTTCACCTTTTCTTGTGCTTCTTTCACGTCACCCGTTAATTCCTCTGAAGACGGCATCCCACATGCCGAAAGCAATAGAGCGAATGATAGTGCTAAGCTGGTATTCATTATTTTTTTCATGTAAGAACTCCTTTTTAAATATTTTTCCAAAAATAAGAATCTATGTACTTAGTAAATACACATTTTTACCATTTATAAAACCCAACTTTATTAAATTACCATATTTACATTTAAATGGTAAACAATAAAAGAAGGAACTTGCACAATAAAAAAGTCACGAATCCGTGACTTTTCTAACAACCTTCATAACTTATTTTTGTTAACGTTTTCATTTTAATCTCTAATAATTCCATTACTTGTCCCTATCAGTACTTCTTTACCTTGTTGATTTCGATATACTGATTTAATTTTCACTTTTTGAAAACCATCTGCTTTTTCTACTTCAGTTAATATGCATTCACAGGTAACTGTATCTCCTGCAAAAACTGGACGAAGAAATTCACTCACCATTTCTCTTGCAATATAGTTTAAGTCTCCTCCTATTTTTGTTCCAATGCTAGCAGTCATAAGTCCATGCACCATTAGCCGCCCTTTTTCGTCACGTTCTATATGATGTTTGCCCCGGTCTCCAGTCATCTCTGCAAACTGCATGATTTCTTCCTCTTGAAACGTTCTTTGCCACGTAAATGTATCTCCTGTTTTACATTCCATCTTATCCCTCCCCTTAAGATTAAGACTTTACTTTTTAACTATATCACAAAAAATGAACAGTCATTCATTCCCGCATCAAAAAAATAGCAGAATAAATATATCCTGCTATTTTTGACAAGTAGGACAGTAATAAAGCCTTCTAGAAGCAGCTTGCACTTTTAAGATATGCGTGCCGTCAATTCGGCAAGCTTCTCCTTCACGGTTAAAAACCCAGTGGCGGTATTCAGAGCGCTTTTGGCCTTTCTTTTTTAACGTTTCAGCAAGCTTTACATCATTTGTAATGCCACCCGTTTCATAGGACTGTTTGACAAGAGAAATGGTTGCTTCAGCTGCCTTTTTAAGCTGTTCTTCCGTGCAGTCTACCGGACGAGATGCAGGATTAATTCCCGCTACAAATAGGATTTCACTGCGCAAATAATTTCCAATCCCCGCTATAAAGCTTTGGTCTAGCAGCAGCGACGCCCATTTTCTGCGGTAAAATCGCTTAGAGTAAAAGCGATCTAAAAGCTCATTTGCCGTTACTTCTTCACTTAAAATATCCGGACCTACTCTTGATACAAAAGGATGAGCAGAAACTTCTTCATCACGCAATACTTCAATATCAGAAGCGCTATAGAGCAACGCTGATTTCTTTTCATTATGAATAGCAAGACGCAACTGTCTGGTTGTAGATGGATAATTGTAAGATGAACGTACATACCATTTTCCATAAAGCTGATTATGTGAATAAATGGTATAGCCATTGTCAAAACGAATAAGCATAGCCTTCCCTTTTGTATCTACCCTTTTAATACGAGCACCCGTTAATACTTCTTCGTAATGCTGTAAAGATGGAAAAGCAAACCATATCTCGCTAACGGGAAGACTAATAATCGCTTTTTCCACTTCATCGGCTGCTCGTCTAATTTCTGGACCTTCTGGCATATAATGAAACTCCTTTCTTGCCTAACTTTCTTCATTTATTATTTCGGTTTTATTTCTGCTTTGCAAGAAAGAAGCGGTTGAACTCTTCTTTTCCTAAAAGAACCTTTAAATTATGTATGACGGTTACTCTTATAGTAAAATGTTGATACTTTTTTTACTTTCTATAGTGTTTATCTTACTTCCTTTGACTTATACTAGTTGATAATCTTTTAGAAACTTGTTAATTATCTATATATGAGGAGTTTATTATGAACAATCAATCATTTTCTCCACTATCAGCCGCCGAGATGGCTGTTATTTGGAAGCAATATATGAACGATAAAGCAATTTCTTGTATGATTAACCATTTTCTGTGTCATGTAGACGATTTAGATATTCAAAAAGCGATTCAAGGTACACTGCATCACAACAAAAAACAGTGATGCGCTCACTGCTATCTTTTTAAAAGAAAATATGCCAATCCCGCTAGGTTTCGGCGAAGAAGACCTTAATGTTGAAGCTCCAAAATTATTTTCGGATTCTTTTTATTTGCTTTATTTGAAGCATATTTCAAACGATAAAGAACTCTTCTTAGGAAGCTATTTTGATGAAAAGCGGCCGTTAACGGTCATTGAAATTTCTCATATCGTGTCAAGCATACAGACGAACTTAATTGCAAAGGATTTAATTTTAGGGTTTGCTCAAACAGCTCCTTCTCAGGAAATTCAAGCTTTTTTGTTAAAAGGTAGAGAGCAGGTACAGCAGCACATTGAATCCCTGTCACAACCGCTAATGGTAGAAAACATACCGGTCACAATGAAGTGGGATTACGGAGTAGAAAAGTCTTCCATTCCTCCATTTTCAGAAAAACTCATGATGTTTCACCTGGCCGCGATGATTACTGAAAATGTACGTGGATACGGGCTGGCGATGTCAACGAGCCCGCGTTTAGATCTCGCTTTAAACTATACAAACTTCACGAATGAAATTTTGGAATACGCCAAAGAAGTATCAAGAATAAGTATTGAACAAGGATGGCTAGAAGAGCCTCCGCATATTCCATTCCCAAAAAATTCATTTGGAATAAAAATAAGCTCGCGCTTTAGCGCGAGCTTATTTTTTAGATTCTCTCCACAATAAATAAAGAAAATACGGAGCGCCGATAATGCCGATGATTAGCCCAGCCGGAATTTCAATCGGAGGAGCAATTCCTCTCCCAATTAAATCTGCTGCTAGTACAAACAAAGCGCCAAGCAAAGCGGCTGTAGGAATCAATTTTTTGTGTCTCGGTCCCACTAACCGCTTGGCCACATGAGGAATAATAAGCCCTACAAAGCCAATTGTGCCAACCACCGATACAACCGCAGCCGTCATTGCCACTGCGCTTGCCAGCAATACTAGACGAATTAACTCTACTCTAGCCCCTAGTCCTCGAGCCACTTCATCACCTAGATGAATTAAATCTAACCGGGCAGCTAACAGCCAAATCAGCGGTACTAATATAACGACCCAGGGAAGTAAACCAATTAATTGATCCCATGTTCTTCCCCATAAGCTGCCGCTCAGCCAAATCAGTGCCGCATTTACGTTTGGATTTGCTTTTGAAATTAACAAATGAATACCGGATGAACAAAAAGCGCTGACTGCTACACCTATTAATGCAAATCGAATAGGTTCTACTCCTTTTTTATAAGCAAGCAAATAGACGATTACAAAGACAAGCGAGCCTCCTGCAAACGCAGCGACGGATAAAACGGATGGGGTTGCTAAAGGCAGTAAAATAGTGACTGCAACAGCTGCTAATCCTGATCCGCTTGATAGACCTAATGTATCTGGACTAGCGAGCGGATTTCTCATAATGGACTGTACGACGACTCCGGACACAGCTAGGCCGACTCCTGTTAAAATAGCCAGCAAAATACGAGGCAGACGAAATTCTACTAAAATGGACGTCAAGTCAGGATCGCCAATACCAATAAAAGACGTAATAATGTCTAGAGGAGGTATGTTAATGTCTCCTAAGCTAAGGCTTATCACACTCAGCGCTATAATTAAGACAGAAAGAATGATAAACAGGCCGACAGACTTGAATCGAGATGGCTGCTTTTTTGTTTTATTGACAGTCTGCATATAACTCATGCCTTCCTTTCTGTTTTTTTGCGTCTCGCTAAGTAAATAAAGTACGGCGTTCCGAGCAATGCTGTTACTGCACCTACAGGAGTCTCATACGGGTATGTAATAAATCGTGATAATACGTCTGCTAGCAGCAATAAAGATGCACCAAGCAGCGCGCTCATTGGCAAAACGAACCGGTAATCTACACCTATTAAATAGCGTACCATATGAGGAACAACAAGCCCTACAAAGCCAATGGGACCCGCAATTGCCACCGAAACACCTGCTAATACAATCACAACAACTGCAGTGAACGCTCTAATGGCAAAGACTCGCTGCCCGAGTCCTCTAGCTACGTCATCTCCTAAAGACAATAAAGAAGACGCTCTTCCCAGACCAAACGCAATAAGCAGGCCCGCGATGCTAAAAGGAACCAATACATGAACATGTCCCCAATCTCGCCCAATAACTGAACCGGTGAGCCAGAACATAACGCCTTCTGTTTTGCTTTCATTAAAAATCAGCAGCGTTTGCGTGAGAGACATAAGCATACCTTGTATAGCAACACCTGTTAAAGCAAGCTTTACATCACTGTCGCCTCCTTTAATCAACGAACTCATGACATAAACAATAACAGCAGCAAATGCGCCTCCTAAAAATGCACCAAATACCCCGCCAATCATGCTTACACTAGGCACTAAAACCGTTAAAAATACCATTGCCGCTGATGCGCCGGCATTAATACCAAAAATTCCAGGAGAAGCTAACGGATTTCTAGTTAATGCTTGCATCAAAGCTCCAGCGACAGCCAAATTAGCGCCAACAAATGCCGTTACCAATAAGCGAGGCAGACGGACAGTTTGAATAATAGACTGTTCTTTTGATCCGTCAAAATTTAGTATAGCTTGCTTAATCGTTCCAAAAGAAATATGTATAGAACCGATGGAAATAGATAAAAACATTGAAATCAGTAAAAGAATAATAACCGCAAGAAAAGTAGCTATTATACGAAGCGGAGATTTGTTTCTTTTGGATAAGCCGTGAACAGCTTTCATAGTAGAATGCGCCTCCTTCCATTTGAAAGTTCATTAAAAAGAAAAGAACAATCCCGCTGGATTGTTCTTTTCTTCGTTATTATTTGCCTTCAAATAATAACTTTTCTGCTTCATCTGCAATACCATTTGCACCTTGTACACTTCGGCGAAGAGACCATTTAAATACATCAACTTCATACACTTGATTATTTTTAACCGCTTTTAGCTCTTTCCATAATGGCTGTTTTGCTAAAGGCGTATGACCTTTTTCATTTCGCATAACAATGAGTTTGTCCGGATCTGCTTTTACAAGCTGTTCCATTGTCATTTTTACACTGTACTCTTTTGTAGGATCTGTTAATGCATTTTTGAAGCCTAATTGTTCAAGAACACCCGTTGTAAAGAAATTTGAAGTTCTAGCATTAATATTACCATTTGCATCAGCGATAACAAGTACATTGCCCGGATTTTTTGGTGCTTTTGCTTTTAAATCCTTCATTTTTTGCTTATGCTCTTCTACCACTTTTTCAACTTTTGCTTTCTTGCCAACCGCTTCTCCTACTTTTAACTCTGTATTTAGTAAATCATCGTAATTAGCATTTAAGTTTTTTAACTCAATCGTTGGCGCAATTTTCGATAATTCTTTGTATACATTTTTATGACGTTCTGAATCGGCGATAATCAAATCGGGCTTCAGCAGTTTAATCGATTCCAAGCTTGGCTGCGCTCGCGTGCCAACTGATTTGTATCCTTTGATTTCTTTTAGTACATCTTTATCAATAAGCTGTTCTGCTTTATCATCATCAGCTACTCCTACAGGTTTGATACCAGCATCTAACAATGCATCAATAAAGCCTAACTCTAATACGACTACTCGCTTTGGATTCTCTTTTACCTTTGTCTCTCCAAGCTCATGCTTGACCACTCTTGTTTTTTCACTTTTTTCATCAGCTGAATTTCCCTTATTCGTGCTGCTGCAGCCGATAAGCATTCCGATTGCCAGCATTGTAATAAAAGCCAGCAGTCCTATTTTTTTCTTATTCAAATGTCATTCCTCCTGCTCGTATCTTTATGTAGATAATCGACTCTTGAAACTGATAATCGTTATCATTATATCAGTTTTATCTATTTAAACAAGCTGATTCGTTATTTTTTAATTAAAAAAATTATATCTATTCTACAAAAAAGAGATTGAGATATAGCTACATCATTCCAATCTAAAGACGAACAAATGGGATATATGAGCTGAACTGCTTGAGACACCGCTAGAAGCAACTCAATATATGAAACCTACGTTCACCATCACCATAAAAAAATCCGAACGATTCATCGTTCGGATCTTCCTTCAACTAAACTATTTTTCTCCCAGCCTCTTTTTAGCAGACTTTCTATGAATATGGTGTAATAGGCGGCAGTTCACTGCTAAGACACCATTTCCCTATGTCACGCAACTTATAAGCAATAGGATCGTGTAAGCTAATCGTCCGGGCGTTGCGCCAGTATCGATCAAATTTATACTGATCAGACGTGGCTCTCGCTCCCATCCCATCAAATATAGTAGAGGTAATATGTAAGACCATTTTGACAGTAAATGTTTTGGCCAACGCAATCGCAACTCCGGACTCGCCCCGCTGCTGTTTCGTTAGCGCATCTTCTTTTTTCCATGCATGATCAAATTCTGCAACAGCTTTTTCTATAAGTGCTGAACAAGCATGAAGGTTTAAACTCATTTCACCGTATTGCTGAATAATGTACGGATCTTGCTCTGCTGCTTCAACGTCTGAACTTATCCACGGCTTTGTATGAGCCTTCACGTAAACTTTTGATTCTTCCAAAGCGCCTTGAGCAATACCGTACAATAAGTGAGTGAGCATAAGCTGAGCCAAATGCGTTCGTACCGTAGGAAAAACCTTTTGCTCTTCAGCTGCTTTACGCAATATTTCTTCTTCATAAACGATAACGTCTTCAAACTTTACACTTCCGCTATCCGTTTGGCGCTGGCCAAATCCATCCCAATTATCTTCAGTAACGATTCCGGCTCTATAAGTAGGAAGTACACATAGCAATACCTCACCGCTTCCTTCTTCTTGAGCCGATACTAACAAACGGTCTGAATCGGTTGCCCCGGAACAAAAACTCTTGCTTCCACTGAGCATTAATCTTCCATTTTCTCGAACTGCTTTTAGTCCTGAATCTCTAGGGTTAAAGGCATTGCCCCAAAATAGCTGCTGAGCTGCTGTTTCTTTGTAAAAAGTTTTGTACTGCTCAGTACTTCCAAACAGAAACGTCGAACAAACCGTCAAATAATGATACCCCAACAAGTGCGCAAGTGAACTATCTGCTTTCGCAATGATATTCACGACTTTAAAAACAATCGGCCAGCCGGCTCCATAACCCCCGTATTCTTTAGGAATCGGGAGAGCTAAAAGACCGCTTTTTCTAAGCAAATTACGCTCATGTAGAGGCGTTCCACCTTCTCTATCTCTTTTTGCAGCGGTTTTGGAAAACTCTTTAGCCAACTGGTTAGCCAATTCAAGGATCTTCTCTTGAGACGCTGCAATCGTTTGGGTGTTGTTCATGATTACCCTCCTTTCTCACCTTTTAGCGGGTGTTTTATCATTCGCTTTCACTTCACCAAATGGACTGATAAATGTGCGCTCGTTCTCATCGTGCTTACGCTTAACTGGAAGCCTTGGAAACAAAAGCTCTGCTGTTCGATATGCTTCTTCTAAATGGGGGTATCCAGATAAAATAAATGTTTCGATACCTAACTCTGCATATTCTTTGATTCGTTGTGCCACCGTATCAGGATCTCCTACTAAAGCAGTCCCTGCTCCTCCTCGAACTAACCCTACACCAGCCCATAGATTAGGGCTTACCTCTAAGTTTGAACGGTCACCTTGATGCAAGGCGCTCATACGTTTTTGACCTTCTGAATCCATTCGAGAAAATACTTTTTGGGCTGATTTAACAGCTTCTTCATCTACATGTTTAATCAGTTCATCTGCAGCTTTCCAGGCTTCTTCTTCAGTTTCACGAACAATGACATGAAGCCTGATGCCAAATCGAATTTCTCTTCCTGTCTGCTTTGCTTTTTCTTTCATGCGTTCAATTTTCTCTTTGACTTGTGCAGGAGGCTCTCCCCAAGTTAAATAGACGTCTATATGCCTTGAGGCAACGTCCATCGCTACAGGAGAAGAACCTCCAAAATAAAGGGGAGGATACGGTTTTTGGACTGGCGGATAAAGTATGTCGCCACCTTTCACACTCAAGTAGTCTCCGTCGAAGTGAACATCGGATTCATTTAATACCCTTCTCCATACCGTTAAAAATTCATCTGTCAGCTCATAGCGATCGTGATGGTTTAAAAACACTCCGTCTCCTTCTAGCTCAACGGGATCTCCTCCTGCTACGACATTAATGAGAAGCCTTCCTTTCGAAAAGCGGTCAAATGTTGCAGCCATTCTTGCGGCTTGTGTAGGCGACATTAAACCCGGGCGTACTGCTACTAAAAACTTCAGATTTTCAGTGACTGGCACTAAAGTAGATGCAGCAATCCACGCGTCTTCACATGATTTTCCCGTCGGAAGCAAGACCCCGCTATAGCCTAGCTCATCCGCAGCTTGTGCAACTTGTTTGCAATAAGAATAGCTTGCAGCCCTGGCTCCTTCATGGCTTCCTAAATAACGTCCATCTCCATACGTTGGAATAAACCAAAATAACTCCACTTGTACTCGCCCCTTTTTAAAGCTACATAAAAAAACTCCGTTATTACAAATAAACTGCAATAAGGAGCCTCAGTTGTCTGATAGCTTCATTTTTTACTATTTTTAAATCAAGCATACGGATTAGGTGTAGGGTACTGCTGATTTAACACCCAGTTCCCAACCGTTCGAAGCTTGTATTCAGCTGGATTATGAAGAGTATGAGTTCTTACATTACGCCAGAATCGATCGTATCCGTATTCAGCATGAACCGAACGCGCTCCCATAACTTCAAATATCTTACTTGTTATATCCAGTGCAGCATTACCAGCAAAAACATTGGCAGCCGCTACGTGAACTGCTAGGTTTCCACGTTCTTCTTCCGTTAATTTTCTGCCTTTTTCCCACGCTTCATCCAATACGAGAGCTGCTTCATCTGCAAGTGCACTGGCTGCTTTCGCTTGAATCCAGAGTTCACCGTATTTTCGCAGTATACCTGGATCATCCGAAGCTTTTTCTACTCCTGATGTTAACCAAGGCCTTGTTTTAGAAGCCGTATAGTTTTGTGCTTCTTCAATTGCTCCAAAAGCGCTTCCTATAAAGACATTCGTTAAAATAATTTGCGACAGCGAGGCTCCAATAGTTGAAAAAGGAGTAGGGTTTTCAACAAAATATTGAATCACTTCATGTTCTTCTATTCGTACATTTTTAAAATCTACATTTCCACTTCCCGTCTGTCTTTGTCCCATCGCATTCCAATCATCTTTGACGGTAATACCTGTTCTGTCAGTAGGCACGACTCCGTTTAAATATTGCCCCGTTTCTCTGTCATTAAATGATAACCATAAGTACTGAGAATCCGGTGAACCAGAACCGAACGCTTTCGTTCCATTTAATAGATAACCTTGTGATTGCTTGTCACCTTTTAGGCTTTCTACTAAAGGATTAGAGGCATTTCCCCAAAAAGCTTGCTGCTGAACAGATAAAGGATAAAAATAGGCCTGCTGTTCTTCTGTGCCTTTGATTCGAACATCTGAGACAAACAAGGAGTGATAGCCATATAAGTGACCCAATGCTGCATCGCCTTTCGCCAACTCTCGAACAATAGCTAAAGCCGTTGACCATTCCCCGCCTTCTCCGCCATATTTTTGAGGAATTAATAAATTTAACAGCCCGCTTTGGCGAATAGCATCTTTTTGCTGTTTAGGTGTTCCGCCTTCTTTATCTCTTTGTGCTGCATCCTTTGCAAAAGAAACGGACAGCTTTTTTGCTTGATCAAGATAAATTTCTTCCTTTACAGTAGTCGCAGTCATGTTAAACTCTCCTTTTGGCTCGTCTTTCGATACTGAGCGCCATAATGTTCATCAGGCAAGAAATGGGATTTTTTAAATAACTTTTCTCTATAAGTTCCTTCACTGTAATCTGTTTTGAATAAATCTCTTTCCTGCAAAACAGGAATCACTAAATCAATAAAATCAGCAAACGTTCCCGGCGTGGTCACATAAGCCATATTAAATCCATCCATGCCCGTATCGTCTATCCACTCTTCCATAAAATCAGCTACTTGTTCCGGACTACCCACAGTAACCGGTCCCATTCCTCCGATACTGACAAATTTCACTACCTCTTCTACCGTCCACTTTCTATCGGGATCACTTATTGTAAATTTCTCTAAAGCGGAACGAACTGAATTCGTCGCAATAAATTCAATAGGCTGTTCTGATTCATAGACAGAAACATCAATTCCTGTCCAGCCGCTAAACAGCGTGGCTGCTCCTTCGAAATTGACATAGCTTTCAAAACGAGCAAGCTTCTCTTCAGCCTCTTTTTCTGTTCGTCCAACAATTGGTGTAAATAAATTAAAAATTAATACGCTCTGTGGGTCTCTGCCTTCTGCAGCGATTTGAGCGCGCATTTTCTTTACATAATCTGCGGCTACTTTTTTAGTAGGAAAACTTGTAAAGATACACTCAGCATGTTTGGCGGCAAATACTCTTCCTGGGGCAGAAGCTCCTGCTTGAAATAAAACTGGAGTTCGCTGCGGAGAAGGTTCTGATAAATGTACACCTGGAACACTAAACCACTTCCCTTTATGATTAATCGGATGAACCCGGTCTGGAAGTGTAAAGATCCCTTTTTCTTTATCTTTTACAACAGCTCCTTCCTCCCAACTTCCTTCCCATAATTTATAGCAAACTTCTAAAAATTCATCGGCAATGTCATAGCGGGTTTCATGCGTAAAATGTTCTTCTAATCCTAGATTAATTGACCCGCTTTCAAGATATGAAGTCACAACATTCCATGCAATGCGTCCATTTGTTAAATGATCCAACGTCGAAAATTTTCGCGCAAACGCATAAGGTTTCTCATAAGTAGTAGACACCGTTACCCCAAACCCTAAATGCTTTGTTGCATATGCCATAGCGGAAATAAGCGCAGTTGGTTCATTCACCGGAAGCTGAGCAGCTTGTTTAAGAGCTCCTTCATTACTTTTCCTATAAACGTCATAAATACCTAATACATCGGCTAAAAACAAACCGTCAAACTTTCCTTTTTCCAATAGCTTAGCTAACTTCACCCAGTAATCTAACGTTTTATATTCAGCCGCCTGATCACTTGGGTACGTCCACAAACCAGGTGTCTGATGTACAACACAATTCATATCAAACGCATTTAAATAAATATGTTTCCCCATAGAAACCTCCAAAACTAATTAAATACATAAATTAACTAAGAATTAAATCTGTTTGGAAGTAATCTTAAAACATATTCTTCCAGGGTGTCAACGAAACTTCTCTCTTTATAATGAAACATAAATGAAGCTATTACTAATGCTGAATTAGGATTTCTTTAAAGGTTATTGACTTATTATTGCAACAGTTAAAAAAACACTACGACGGCGTCTATAACCCTGTAGATAATCCTTTTGATTTGACTGAAGAAGCAGTAAAACAATAAAAAAAGCGCCACATTTTCTTTTGAAAAATGTGGCGCTTTTAGCGTTAGTCTTCAATACAAAGATACTGAATCACTTCTTTTAAACTTTTCTCTTTCATCGATTCGATGTGTAAGTGATATCTTTCGAACGACAGATGTTTAGTTAACGGATTTGGTACAATCACACAGCGCAAGCCTGCTGCCATAGCAGCCTTTGCTCCATTAGAAGAATCTTCAAATGCCAAAGCTTCAGAGGGATCTACTCCTAGCTTTTCAATTGCATTTCGGTAAAGAGCGGGATCTGGCTTCACTTTTTCTACATCATCGCGCGTTTGAATGACTTCAAAATAGTGCAGCAAATCTAGCTCTTTTAAAAAAGCTGTTACCCAGTCACGATATGAGCTGCTTGCTAAACCAATTTTCAATCCAAGTTCTTTTGCTTCTGCCAAGTACTCCGCTACACCTTCTCGGGCTACTAATGATTTCATTTTTTCTTGATGACGTCTTAACGATTCTTGAGCTAGTTCCTCTTTTGTGAACTCATTGTTAAACTGCTGAAGCAAATAATCGTAAAGTGCCGTAGCATCCGTTCCTACATAAGAAGCAAACGTTGCAATCGGTAGATCTACTCCCCTGTCTTCTAACATTTCGCGGTACACCTCGTACCATACAGATTCTGTATCAATAATTAATCCATCAAAATCAAACACAACTGCTTTAATCATAATTTACCTACCTTTTTCTATCTTATCGTTCTTACATAGTAACACGTTCAAAATACGTAATCCATAAATGTGGCTTCCTTAATAAGATAGGCTTAAACAGGTAGTTTCTATCCTTACTTTTCTCCGACTTTCATCAAAGGTGACATTTCTTCTGTTTCCTTAAACTCAATGGAAGACAGCTGCCTTCTAAAACCTTTCGTTGCATACACTAAATAAACTAAACCAGCAATCGCCCAGCCAATACCAAGTAAAAATGAATTGCGCTCCAAGTTAAGCCATAAAACGCCAATCGCTGCCGCTCCTAATAGTGGCATAATAATGTATGACCAAAAACCCTTAGCCGACCGGTGCTGCTTTTGATGAACAGCATAGTGCGCAATAACCGAAATATTAACAAAAGAAAACGCAATGAGTGCTCCAAAATTAATAAATGACGTAGCCGTTGCCAGACTGAAGAAAATGGCAGTTGCTGATACAACTCCGACTAATACAATATTTCGAGAGGGAGTGCGCAGCTTAGGATGAACATAACCAAAAAATGACTGAGGTAAAATTCGATCGCGTCCCATTACGTATAATAAACGCGAAACGCTTGCATGCGATGACATGCCTGACGATAATGTTCCTGCAATTCCTCCAGCTAAAAAGACAATTTGAAACAGCGTACCGCTCACATACATAGCAATTTCAGGAGCCGCAGCGTCTGGATGCTTGAATCCTTCTAACGTTGGAAAAACCGCTTGAATAAAATAAGATGTCACGGTAAACATGACTCCTCCGATTAACGCAACTAAAAAAATAGCTTGCGGAATCGTTTTTTTAGGATTAGGCGTTTCTTCTGATAACATAGCCACTGCATCAAATCCTAAATAGGAAAAACACATAAGTGTGGCTCCCGCTATTAGCCCTGATGACGTCATGTTCTGATTAAAGAAAGGCTTCATAGAAAAAAGAGTACCTTCCCCCATTCCTCCTAGCAGGGCTTTGATTGAAACAGCAACAAACAATACTAAAATCGTCATTTGAAATACAACAAGAAACGTATTGAAATTGGCGGTGAAATTAACGCTTCGTAAATTTAGCAGCGTAACGATAATGACGAAGCTGACAACCCAAATCCACGATGGTACCGAAGGAAAAATAGATGATAAATAAATTTGAAAAATAAGTGCGTTAACCATCGGTAAAAAGAGATAATCCATTAGTGCAGACCAGCCAACTAAGAATCCTAAATGTGGATTGATTGTCTTTTGCGTATATGTATAAGCTGACCCTGCATTTGGAAACACTTGAATCATCTTTTTGTAGCTTACTGCTGTGAGAAGCATCCCGACAAGGGCTATGATATAAGACGTGGGAACGTGTCCATTCGTCATATCAGATGCAATCCCAAACGTATCAAACACTACCATCGGAGTCATATATCCGATCCCCATTAATACAATCTGCCATAATTTCAACGACCTTTTTAATGTTACTGTTTCATGTTCCATTTATCTTCCCCCTTCTATTTATTAAGAACATTCTGACAATTAAATCCATAAATGCCTGTATTTAATTTCTTTATATAAAAATGAATGACTTTCATTCATTTTTATATAAAGAGTAGTTACATTTACTATAACAAATATATGATTTATTTCTTTAAGTTGGTAAGGGTTGCTAACAAACTATCTTTTTCTTTTATCATATTATGAAAGCGCTTTATTTTAAATAGCTATATGTTCCTAATCTCCTGCTATATCAACGCAGAAATACCCTCTGAATAAGAGGGATTTCTGCTTACAAGCCGTTATTCAATCATCGCATCCAATGACTCTCTTTTCGTTTTCACTGCAACTAAACTAGCAAAATCATGAATGATTGTAGCTGCAAGCAACGAGGTTATCTGAGTTGGATCATAAGAAGGCAGCACTTCCACCAGGTCAAATCCAACATAGTTAAATTCCGCCAGAGAACGGATCATTTTCAGCGTTTCTCTGCTGCTGAATCCGCCTACTTCAAGCGTTCCTGTTCCTGGTGCACAAGAAGGATCAACAAAATCAATATCAAACGTTAAAAAGCACGGCGTATCTCCAATCGCTGTCTTCATTTGCTCTAAAACCACTGAAAATCCTTGATGTTCAAGCTCTCCTGCCGTTACTACATGATAACCGAGGTCTTTGCTTTCTTGAACATCTCCCGGATGATTTAATGTTCCTCTGATACCGATTTGAAAGACCTTCTTTGGATCTACTAGCCCTTCTTCATATGCGCGTATAAAAGGAGATCCGTGCCAATACTTTTCATCGTAATACGTATCCCACGTGTCTGTATGAGAATCAAAATGAATCATAGCCACTGGACCATATCTTTTAGCAGCAGCACGAAGGCTTGCTAAGGTAATCGAATGATCTCCTCCAATTCCAATTGGAACAATTCCTCTATCCATAAGAGTGCCTACCGCTTCTTCCATTAATTCATAGCTTCTGTGAATATTATGCGGAATAACGGACACATCACCAATATCGATAGCATTTGTATCATCGAATGGATATACGTCGTGTACCGGGTGATAAGGAAACAGCGTCATGGAAGCTTGCCGAATTGCCTGAGGTGCAAAGCGCGCACCTACTCTAAAAGATGCTGCCGTATCAAACGGCATCCCTACTAGTCCTACTTTTGCATTTTCTCTTTCCGCTGGCAGCCTCATAAATGAGCCCGTTGTACAAAATTCTGGTTTGACATCTGGGGACAATGGATATTTCATAATTTACTCCTCCGTTTCAATGATTTCAATTAGTCACTAGGCATTTCTACTACTAAAATCATTGAAAGCAATACGGGAATAAGAAACGTTTGCCGACTCATATTCATTGCTCCTTGTTACATTTATTGGTGGTTCAGCTCATTTAATACTTTTTCAAATGTAGAAATGACCTGATCTACTTCTTCCGCTGAAATAGTCAACGGTGGCTCAATACGAATTGTTTTAGAATTTACAAGCGTTCCGGCTACTAGAATCCCTTCATCAAACATACCTTTAGAGAGTGCATAGCCAATTTCATCTTGGTGAAACTCAATTCCAATCATTAAACCTTGCCCTCTGATTTCAAGTACTTTATCTCCATGTTTTTCAGCTGCTTTCTTTAAACCAGCAAGGAAATATTCTCCCAGCTCTTTTGCACGGTTTGGCAGCTGTTCTTCAATCAACACGTTAATGGTGGCAATAGCGGCTGCGCAGGCAAGCGGGTTACCTCCAAACGTTGTTGTGTGCATAAACGGATTATCAAAGAAACTTGAAAACACTTTTTCTTTTGCTACGACTGCCCCAGCAGGCATAACTCCTCCTCCAAACGCTTTAGCAAGACATAAAATATCGGGTACAACATCGTATAGTTCTGATGCAAACATTTCACCGGTACGTCCCATACCTGTTTGAACTTCATCAAAAATTAAGATAGCGTCGTACTCATCACATAGTGCACGCACTTCTTTTAAATAATTTTCAGGAGGAAGAATAATGCCGCCTTCTCCTTGAATTGGTTCTAATAAAACAGCTGCCACATCTTCCCCTACAAGCACGCACGTTTCAAATGTTTTGCGCATCATGTCAATATCACCAAACGGTACGTGACGGAAACCTGGAATTAACGGCAGAAATGGTTTGCGGAACATTCCTTTTGCCGTACCTGATAAAGAACCTAGACTTTTTCCGTGAAAAGAACGTGTTGTGGAAATAAACGTTGTTCGATCACTATACATTTTCGCTAATTTTAAAGCGGCTTCTACACTTTCTGTTCCGCTATTTGTGAAAAAGGAATACTTCAAATCCCCCGGTGTAATATCTGCTAAAATTTTCGCAAGCATCGCACGAAGTGGATCTAATAAGTCTTGGCTATGGAGCGCTTGACGCTGAAGCTGATCTTGAACAGCTTTGACTACTTTAGGATGGCGGTGCCCCACGTTATAAATTCCAAATCCGCCCAAACAATCAATGTATTTTTTACCGTTTACATCCGTAAAACAAGAGCCTTCATCTGACCATTCCACAGCTGCAAACTGCGTATCCACCGTTACTGTTTTGCGATATTCTAAAAAGCCTGGGTTGACATGCTCACGAAATCCGTCTACTGTTTCTTTCGTAATCCACTGTGCTTCTTCAGCTGACACTTCGCTTTTTTCAATAAGTCCCAGCACTTTGTTGATATATTCGTTTACTTCACCATATGCTTTGTTTACCTCTTGATTTTTCGTCACTGTATTCATTTTAATATCGCTCCTTCTCTACTTTTTAATTTTTAAACCAGCCGATTGGCTCTACTTGTAAATTAATATTAATTTGTTTTACTTCTTGAAATTCTTCCAATCCAAACGTGCCCAGCCCTCGACCAATTCCGCTCTGCTTATATCCGCCCCAAGGCGCTTCGTTAAATGTAAAATGATATGTGTTTACCCAAGTGATGCCCGCACGCAGCTTTTTAATCACCCGAAGAGCTTTTGCGCCGTCGTTTGTAAACACACTGCCTGCCAAACCGTATTCCGTATCATTTGCAAGCTTAATAGCTTCTTTTTCGTCTTTAAACGTTTGAATAACAACAACGGGTCCAAAGATTTCATCTTGCACAATTTTCATATTTGACGTAACGTTACTAAAAACCGTAGGTTCTACAAAGAATCCTTTTCCCAATCCACTGCTGGTGATTCGATTGCCTCCGCATACAAGGCGGGCGCCTTCTTGCTTTCCAATTCCGATGTACTTTAATACTTTTTTCATATGGTCTTCACTTACAAGAGGGCCCATTTCAATCTCTTGATCCATTCCATTTCCTACCTTAATTTTTTGAGCACGCTCTGCAAAACGTTCAATAAATTTCTCAGCGATGCTTTCTTCTACTAAAATACGAGAACCTGCAGCGCAAATTTGGCCGCTTCCTGCAAAAATTCCAAATAAGGCATAATCTACAGCTGTTTCAAAATCAGCGTCAGCAAATATAATGTTCGGTGACTTTCCTCCAAGTTCTAAAGAGACTTTCGTTACATTCTCTGCTGCTTGACGCATGATGTGTTTTCCAGTTACCGTTCCACCCGTAAAGGAAATCTTATCAACACGCTTATCTTGAATAAGCGTATTTCCTACAGTATCTCCGGCTCCCATAACAAGGTTTGCTACTCCTTTTGGCAATCCTACGCTTTCTAAAATCTCAAAAAGTTTTGTAGGAGTAACCGGTGTCACTTCAGAAGGTTTAAATACAATCGTGTTTCCTGCAGCTAAAGCAGGTGCAATTTTCCACACGCTCATCAACAGCGGATAATTCCAAGGTACAATCAGCCCGCACACCCCAATTGGTTCTTTTATAACCATTGCTTGTATAGGTGCAGGAACACTGTACGTTTGACCGTCTGGCTTTGTAATTAATCCAGCGTAATATCTAAAACAAGCAGCCGCATCTTCCACATCAGCCTCCGCTTCACGATATGGCTTTCCGTTATCCATTGTTTCTAGCGCTGCTAATTCTTCTTTCGCTTCTTCAAGCTTATCGGCAATTTTAAATAAGATAGCTGCTCTTTCAGATGCAGAAGTCTCAGACCAAATTCCGCTGTCAAAGGCTTCTCGTGCTGCTGTAATCGCTGTTTTCATATCTTCTATGCTGCCTTCTGCAGCATATCCAATCACTTCACCTGTAGCTGGATTAACAGTAGGACGCTGCTTCTCTGCTTTTTTCCACTCTCCGTTTATGTACATATTTAAAGTTAACGTTTTAACGACTGTACGATCCATAAGATACCTCCTTATTAAATAACGACTGATTGTCAGTCATTTTAAACTTTTAAAAACTTATAATTCTGATAATTAATTGTATATTTTGAATGAATGTCAGTCATTTTGATAGGTGTAATATCAGCAGTGCTAATATTACATAGATGGCACAAGAGAACGCTTTAAGAATTGAAAAAGTTCTTCCTTCGATTGTTCAAGTGTGACATCTTGCTCTCGCCCAATATAAAAAAGTTCAGCAGCATTTTCAATCAAATTGATCATCGTTTTAGCTGTCCATTTAACGTTAAGCTGTTTGATGACTTCATCTTTTTTCACTGCCTCATTTAATACCTGTTCAAACCAGTTGTAATAAGGTAAATAAATAGCTTCCCATGTTTCTAATGAATAGTCAAAGGCGAGCCCCGAATAGCATAAAACAAGAACATCTCTATATTCATCTGTTGTTTTATACGTTTCATCAATCATTACCTCTAATGTACTTAAAAAATCTGTTGCTGTTTTAGCTCTTTCTTTAATTTTTTCAAGTGACAAAGAAAGTAAGTTCTCTGCAATAGCAGGAACAAGGGCATTTTTAGATCTAAAATAAAGATAAAAAGTTCCTTGAGCTACACCTGCACGCTTCACAATGTCTGAAATTGACGTTTTATCAAGCCCCTTTTCAGATATAACTTCAATCGCCGCCTGTAAGATTTTATCGTATTTTTCACTTGTGCTTGTAACCAACTCTTTCCCTCCACCTATGAAATGAATGACTTTCATTCATTTTACTATAAGCAACGCAAATTATGCAAGATAAAATTTTCTGAATCTTTAAATTTAATTAAAAATCGGTCGCATGCCGGCTTCAAAAATATTTTTTTATTTTATCATTTTATCCTCGCTCTTTTTATATGTCTCACTGTTATTTCTCCTCCTTTCACCATCCAAAGTAAAAGCTGATACAACGCTCTTTAAGCAACTATTTTTCTGGAAAAGTATCTTTAATAGAAAGATACTTTTCTGCGTTTATTTATAAAGCTTTATCGGCTAATTACTCTTCACTTGAAGTTGACGGAGTAAAAAAAAGAGTGATAACATGTAAAACTGATTCTACAGTCACTTATTTTATCCATTTATTTCCCATAATTTCTCGCAACTACGATGTACATTTTTAGCTAAAAATAACTTTATAACGCCGAAAAATCACCCATTCTATTTCACATTTTATATTTTCTATGTTTACCATCTAAAAAAACCGGGTATACACTTCGTTGTGTTTAGCATCCGTTCTACATATCAGTCAGATTGATTTAAAACTTTATAAAGGAGTTACACTGCATGAAGAAACTATTGTTAATCAGCATGATTTGTTTTCTTCTAGTTATTACTTCAGCTTGCGGCAACGGTAATGGCGCATTTAAAGATAAAAAAACCATTACCATCGGCATGAATAACTATACTGAAAACATTGCCTACACGTACGTGTGGAAACACATTTTAGAAGATCGAGGCTACAAGGTTAGAACCGTTTTCTTAGAGAAAGCTGGTGTTTGGGTAGGAACAGCTAATGACGACATTGATATTTCATTTGCACCATGGCTCCCTACAACAGATGCGCCTTTTTACAAAAAGTATAAAGATCAAGTGAACATTGAAGATCCTTGGCTTAAAAATGCACGCTTAGGATTTGCAGTTCCAACCTATATGAAAGACGTGAATACAACAGAAGATCTTGCTAAAGTTGCTTCCGATGTCGATAACAAAGTCATTGGAATTGACCCGGGCTCCAGTATTAACGGATTAGCTGAACAAGCGTTAAAGGACTATAACCTTAAAAACTATACGCTTGTAAAATCATCTGAGGCAGCTATGCTCAGCGAACTGCGCAAAGCCTATGATGCAAAAAAACCAATTGTTGTGACTATGTGGAATCCGCACTGGGCTTTTGCAGACTTTGATATCAAATACTTAAAAGATCCTAAAAATTCGTTTGGAGATCCTGACAACATTTACACAATGACAAGCAAGGAATTTAAAAAGACAAATCCTCAAGTTATAAAATGGATGAATAATGCACAGATGAATGATAAATTAATCAGTCCTCTTCTGTCACAAGTCGAAAAATCTTCAAACCCTGAAGAAGCAGCACAGAAATGGGTAAAAAAACATAAAAAATTAATCGACAGTTGGACAAAAGAGTAATGAACGTAAATGAAAACAACAATTGAGGTGGACATATGGAACACGTAAAATTAAAAGTACAAAATATAACCAAAGTGTTTGGTAAGAATCCGTCAAAGGCGATTGATTTACTTCAAAAAGGAAAAACAAAAAAAGAAATTCTAGAAGAAACAGGAATGACAATCGGGGTTAATCAAGCAAACTTCGAAATTAAATCCGGTGAGATCTTCGTTATTATGGGCCTGTCTGGAAGCGGTAAATCCACTTTAGTTCGTATGTTTAATCGCCTTGTTGAACCAACATCTGGATCTCTTATTTTAGACGGTGACGATGTAGTAAAAATGAACAAAGAGGAACTTCGCGACATGCGCCGAAAAAAAATGAGCATGGTTTTTCAAAACTTTGCCCTATTCCCTCACCGTACGGTTCTTGATAACACAGAATACGGATTAGAAGTTCAAGGTACACCAAAAGCCGAACGTGAAAAAAAAGCAAAAGAAGCGCTTGAATTAGTAGGTTTGAAAGGGTACGAAAATCAATACCCTGGTGAACTGAGCGGCGGTATGCAGCAGCGCGTCGGACTGGCCCGAGCACTTGCCAATGACCCTGACATTTTATTAATGGATGAAGCATTCAGTGCACTAGATCCGCTTATTCGTAAAGACATGCAAGATTTCTTACTGGAGCTTCAAGAAAAAATGGAACGTACAATCATTTTTATTACCCATGATCTTGATGAAGCTCTTCGAATCGGAGATCGCATCGTTTTAATGAAAGACGGCAGTGTTGTTCAGGTAGGAACACCTGAAGAAATTATGACAAACCCTGCCAATGATTATGTTGAGCGCTTTGTAGAAGACGTTAATGTAGCTAAAGTATACACAGCTGAAAGCGTGATGAACCGTGCTGAATCTATTACCGTAGACCGAGGTCCGCGCGTGGCGCTTAAAATTATGCAAGAAGCTGGTTATTCAAGCATCTACGTCGTAGACAAGAAAAAAACGCTTCTAGGAGTTGTAACGGCAGATGATATTATCCGCGCCATTAAACAAGATAAACTGACAGCAGACGTATTAGATACGGATATTCCAACTGTTACAACAGATACGCTACTAGAAAACTTGTACGACAAAATGGTTATCAGCCGCTTTCCACTACCGGTTGTAGATGAAAACCATCGTCTGCGCGGCATCATAAAAAAAGAACGAGTAATTGAAGCACTCGCTGGTACTGATAGTAATGAGGTGAACGTAAATGAATAGTATTCCTAAAATTCCCGTTGGCAATTGGATTGACCATTTTGTGACGTTTTTAAACGATAATATCAAAGGGTTTTTTGATGTTATTTCAGCTATTGTCGATGGTATTGTAAGTTTTATTGTACTAGTGCTAACCTTTCCACCCGCATTGATTTTAATCTTAATTGTCGGAATCATTGCTTGGTTTTCAAGTAAAAAATGGTCATTTACTATTTTATCGATGATTGGCCTATTATTTATTCTTAATCTTGGCTACTGGCAAGAAACCATGGACACACTAGCCCTCGTTTTAACAAGCGTACTGATTTCGATTATAGTAGGAATTCCGCTTGGCATTTGGGCATCTCAAAGCGAAAAGACGGCTCGAATTATTACGCCAATCTTAGACTTTATGCAGACAATGCCCGCATTTGTTTATTTGATTCCAGCACTTTTCTTCTTTGGAATTGGTGTGGTACCAGGCGTTATCTCATCTGTTATCTTTGCAATGCCTCCGACGATTCGCTTAACGAATCTAGGTATTCGTGAAGTACCCGCTGACTTAGTAGAAGCAGCAAATGCCTACGGTTCAACAACAAAACAAAAATTATTTAAAGTACAGCTTCCATTAGCTACAAAAACCATCATGGCCGGAATTAACCAAAGCATCATGCTATCTCTTTCAATGGTTGTTATTGCCTCTCTTGTAGGTGCTCCGGGGCTTGGTGCGGAAGTATATCGTGCAGTTTCTCGACTTGAAGTCGGCACGGGCTTTGAAGCCGGAATTTCAATCGTTATTTTAGCGATTATTTTAGACCGTATTACGCAATATTTTGGAAATCGTTCAAACCAACGAGCATAAGTAAAACAAGAAGCCAACTCCGGTGAGTTGGCTTCTTGTTATTTATTTTTGCAACACGCTACAAAGATTGCTTCTCCTTGAAACGATTCAATTCCCTGTTGATTTGTTTTGATATCAAAAAACTGCTTAAACCCGCTTGGTATATTCAGCATATATTGAGTAAGCTCACGCTTTGTCTCTTCCGAAACATTCATCATCCCGCACCAGTCATCAAATAAAAAGCGCTTTGAGAAAGTTGTCAGCACTTCTGTACGGAATCCTTGCATTTCAAGCATAGAAAGCCACTCTGTCTTTTTATAAGCACGATAATGGCTTGGATCTCTTGTCTTTTCAACTCGATTATAAAACTCGTCATAAGCATTCACTTCCGGTGCTACATTATCAATGAGCAAGAACTGTCCGCCTGGCTTTAACACTCGGTACACCTCTTTGATGAACTGTTTAATATTAGGAAAATGGTGCGGTGCAATTCTGCACGTTACTGTATCAAACTCGTCATCTTGAAATGGCATATCTTCAGCATCTCCTTGAACAAACGATACATTTTCATAACCATTTTCTTTAATGAAGCCTTCAGCACTTTGCAACATTTGAGGAGTTAAGTCAAAAGCCGTTACTTCTTGAAAGACAGGTGCTAGCTTATTTGCCACGTGTCCTCCTCCTGTCGCTACATCAAGCAGCTTTCCTCCTCTATTTTCTTCAGCAATTTCCGCTAAAACCGCTAAATCTTTGCCTTTTGCATGACCTTTACTTTTGACATACTTTCCGGCATTCCCCCCGAACTGACTGACCACCATTTCTTTATTACTCATCTTTTCTCCCCCCATTTCTCTCTTTAAAACTCTCTCTTACTTTGCCTAGTGCATTCACATATTTATTATGACACGTGTGAATGTATTCTTTTTCTTTCTCCCCACTGATGAAACAATCGAAACAGCGGAGGAAGAAGCAGCCAAATGGTTAAAATCCGAAGCACTTGGACCGCTACTACTAACGTCGAATCAGCCTGCAATACAATGGATGTAGTCGCCATTTCTGCAATGCCCCCAGGAGCAAACGCTAAAATAGACGTGATAAGCTCAATTCCAGTTATTTTGGAGACTACTAGTGCACATACGAACATAGCGGCGATCAAACCGATTGTATTAATAAGCGCAACAACCATAATTTTTTTTACGCCAATAAACATTTCTTTATGAAAGCGAGAACCAATGCTTGAAGCAATAAAAATTTGCGATAAAATCATCACAGAATGAGGCCAGTATGCTTGAAGATTATACCCTACGTACGATGAAGCAGCTGTTTGAACAATCGCAACAGTAAGCATCCCTCCTACTAACCAAGGCGCAGGAAATTTTAGTTTTTTTCCTATATAATAGCCTACTACTGCTGTAACGATTAAAACGCCTGTCCATAACAGTGATCCCCATTGAAAAACGCTTGGGGTAACTGACACTGCATGCCGTCCTGTATTACTTCCCCAATAAACCACAAATAAAGGAACAGCAAGCACAACTAAAAACACGCGCATTGTTTGAATAATGCTTACAATTGCCGTATTGGCCCCTACCTCTTCAGCCATGCCTGGCATTGCGCTCATTCCTCCAGGAGTCGTGCCGAAAAAGCTTGTTAATAAATCTGTGGAACTGAACTTCCATAGCAAATAACCGGATAAAAGAGAAAAAACAACGGACAGCAAAAGCATGATCGTAATGGTGGACCAGTGAGATTGAAACGTAGTTAATACAGACAAGTTAATCTTTTGACCTAATTCAATCCCTAAAATACACTGTCCTGCGTACAGCCAATATTTTGGAATACCTTTTTTGCTTGTTTGAGATAAAAAACGCGGCTTCCGAAAAGTTAGAATAGCAGCTAAAATGAGGGTCCCAAGCATCCAGCCAATGGATAAGCCTGTTAACGATAGAAGAAATCCTCCCACGCATGTTAATAAAATAAAAAATATAGATTGTAAAAAAATAATTCTTGCGTTCATATCTACTTCCTTCCTTCTACAAGGCTTTTCTTTCTTACGCCGAACATTCTTCTTCTTAACTATAGTATAATTTTAGAGATAATTAAAATATCGAAATTTTATTATAAACCATTCATTTTTTTTATTTCTGGAGGGATAGTATGGACGATCGAGATTGGCTTATTCTACAAGTGTTGTATCGAGAAAAAAACATTACAAAAGCAGCCAAGGAGCTGTTTATCTCTCAGCCTGCGCTTACGCATAGACTGCAGCAGATGGAAAAGGAATTTCATGTTCAGATCGTGAACAGAGGACGCCGCGGAGTTCAGTTTACACCGCAGGGAGAATATTTAGTGAAGTGCGCAGAAGAAATGCTGCTCACGCTTCAAAAAATAAAAGAAAATGTGTTAAACATGGATGATCAATTAACCGGTACTTTACGTCTAGGAGTGTCTAACTTTTTCACTGACTACAAGCTACCTGGGCTATTACGCTTATTTAAAGAGCGATTTCCCGACGTGGAATTCAAAGTCACGACCGGATGGAGCAGCGACATGGCTCATCTTCTTTATAAGCACGATGTTCATATTGCGTTTGTAAAAGGTGATTATAACTGGCAAGATCAGAAAGAGCTGCTTTTTAAAGAAACAATTTGCATTGCGTCTGCACAGCCTGTCGACATAAACAACCTTCCCAATCTACCTCGGATTGACTATCACCAAGATCGTTTTTTAAAAACATCTGTTGATAACTGGTGGGCTGAAAATTACTCTCAGCCTCCCCTTGTCAGTATTGAAGTGGATAAAGCAGAAACATGCAAAAAGATGGTTGTAAACGGACTCGGTTACGCGATTTTGCCGAGTATGCTGCTTGATGACGCAGCCGAGATTTACAGATACACGTTAAAAACAAAAGACCAGCAGCCTTTAACGCGCAGTACATGGATGTTTTATCATGAGGATTCATTAAAGATTAACATCGTAAAAGCTTTTATTGAGTTCATTCAAAACTTGGATTTAAAAGATGTACACTGATAGAAAGAGGTTAAGACATACCGAAATGAATTCAATCTAAAGACGAACAAATGAGATATATGAGCTGAACTGCTTTTGACTCCGCAGTTGATTTCCGTGCAAGACTTCGCTTTCCGCGGGCGGCCGGTGAGCCTCCTCGTCGCTTACTCTCCTGTGGGGTCTCACCCCTTCCGCTTTTCCCGCAGGAGTCTTCGTCTTGCCCTCCAATCAACTGCTAGAAGGAACAGAACAGATGAAACTATGCTCACCAAAACAAAAAAACGAAACACGAATCAAAAATCTTGATCAATGGTTCGTTTTTCACTCCGTCTAAAATCCTTTTATCCCAACCTCTTTCTATTATATTTATTCATCATTTGTTCCGCCCATTAAGTCAGAATACAGCTTGCTTTGCTGTTCAAGAAAGACTTTAGCACCGCTGCTATTTTTATAAAAAGAGGTTAAATCGTTATCTTTAAGCAGCTGTTCCCATTCTTTTGTATGAACCATTTCATACACTGTCTTATTCCAATATGCTACCTGCTCTTTGGTCATATTAGGCGGTCCCATTAGACCTCTCCAATGGCTAAACGTTACGTCAATTCCCGCTTCTTTCCACGTTGGGATCTCTTTTAACTCTTCTAGCCTGCTGGGAGAAGAAACGGCGAGTATTCTTACCTGCCCTTGTTCATACTGCTTTTTCACTTCTGATAATGACATAGGTGCTACATCTAGCTGATGATGAACGAGTGCATCGATCACTTTATGACTGCTGTTGTAAACGAAGAACTCAAGCTTGGAAGAGTCTACGCCTGCTTTTTTATTTAGCTGCATGAACGATAAATGATCGTCGTTTCCTAAGCGAGGTGATATTCCCACTTTCATGCTGGATTCACTTTGATTTAACGTGCGTATGAGCTGTTTTAAATTATATATAGGAGAGTTAGCAGGAACTACGATGACCTCCCATTCAGATGTTAAAATAGCGAGCGGAGTAAAGTCTTTATATGTTAATTGACTTTGCCCTAGCAAATTATTTGTAATCAGCAAGCTGGAATTTCCGGAAACAATATTCCCTTCTTTTCTCTGTTTAATATATTTCCATCCTTCTTCACCTTGCCCACCTATTTTATTACTAACAGAAACGGGTACCTTCACAATCTTCTTTTCCGTTAGCACTTGTTGAATGGCTCTTACTGTTGCGTCTGCTCCTCCGCCTTTTGCACCGGCTGCCACAATTTCAATTTCCCCCATATCAATACGGTCTTTTTTAGAGGGAGAAGAACAGCTAACAAGCAATACACTTATAAACACTATCATGAGCTTTTTGATCATATATACCATCCTTCAAGGCTAATGCTACGCTAAATAGTACTTGCGCTCTGGCCGTCCAATAATCCCATAATCATATTCAACGTGACATTCACCAGTTGATACTAGATACTCTAAATATCGTCTAGCTGTCGTTCTAGATACTCCCATGTGCTGCCCCATCTCTTCGATCGTAATTCCTTTGATGCTTTTTAAAATATCTTTTGACTTTTGTAATGTGATACCATCAATACCTGAAGGAAGAGATTTATCCGCTTTTGGCTTTGTCCTGACATGTCCAAAGTACGCATCAATAAATGATTGATCTACTTCTTCATGCGTACTAAACAGTTCCTTTTTCTCTTGATACTGTTTAATAGCATTAATGAAGGATTCCATCATAACCGGCTTAATCAAATAATTAACGACGCCGTTTCTCAAACAGATTTCTACAATGTTTTTTTCGGTGGCAGCCGTTACCACTATAACGTCAACGTGTGGAAACCGCGCTCTGATTTTTGGCAGTAAATCTGTTCCCATTTCATCTGGCATATAGATGTCTAAAAGAAGTAAATCAACTTTCTTCTCCTTTAGCATTTCAAGCGTCTCTTTTGCATTCAACGCTTTACCTACAACTTCCACACCATCTACTTCTAATAAAAATCGCTCTTGAACTTGAGCAATTCGAAAATCGTCTTCTGCAATTGCGACTCTTAACATTTCAACTCTCCCCTTACTTCTCATGATTCAGTTTTTTGGAAGGTAAACTGAAAAAATAGCTCCTCCTTCTGGCTGATTATACACTTCAATAGATCCTCCAAGCTCATCTACCATTTTCTTTATATTTGCCAGTCCGTATCCTCTGTCTGTACCTTTGGTTGAAAAACCTTTTGTGAAAATTTGATTTAGTACTTCTTCTGATACACCAGGTCCATTATCCATCACTTCAATAATTAAATCATGACCAATATCGGTAATAAAAAACGACACTTCTTTTTCAGACTGCTGACTCACCGCTTCAAATGCATTATCAATTAAATTCCCAATAATGATAATGAGATGAGAAATTTCAATATGTTCTGGGAGCGTATCGAGTGTACTCTCCGAATCAACCGAAAAGTGAATTTTCTTTTCAGATGCTTTTCCAATCTTCCCAAGCAATATTGCTTGGACTTTAGAATCTAGTATCTGATCAAATAGAATACGGTTTTGTGTTTGGTGTACGGCTGATTCTTTTTGAATAAACTCAAATGCATCTTTGTACTGCCCTAACTGCAGCAAACCCGACAAAACATACAGCTTATTCGTAAACTCATGCGTTTGAGCTCGTAAATCCTCTGAATACTTTCGTACTTCTGAAATCGTATTGATTAAGCTTTTTAATTCTGTCTTATCACGAAAACTAGCGACCACTCCTACAATTCGCTGATGTTCAATAATAGGAGTTAAGTTTAAGATAAACGTTTTTTCATTCAGAAAAATCTCTTGGTCGCTTCGGGCTATTCCCGTATCTAGCACTTCAATCATATTCGTATAAGGAAATACTTCAATGATATGATGATGTAAATATTCCGTCTGTAGTCCTAGCATATTTTTAGCTGATGTATTCATCATCGTAATAAAGCCTTGATGATCAATAGCAATAATTCCTTCTTTTATCGAAAGTAAAATCGCATTTCGTTCACGGTATAAAGAAGCGATTTCATGGGGCTCAAGACCGAGAGTATCTTTTTTAATACTTTTAGCTAAAAAAATACCCCCGATCATACCAAGCAATAGAACAGCTAGTGAAAATAGGATAATTTGCTGAATGCGCGCAATGAGCTGAGCATGAACATGAGACTTTAAAAACTCAACCGTCACTACTCCCACGACGTCCGTATACTTTCCGTGACTGATGACAATAGGCGCTTTCCCCATAATTGCAGGACCTGTGGTTCCCTCTCCGTCAAGCGTATAATATCCGCCGAATAATAGTGCTCTATCGTTAACCGCCTCTTTGTCTTTCTTTCCTATCCATTTTTGATTAGCATGAGAATAGATGATTTGCTCACGGTTTTGAACTACAATACTTGCTGCTCCGATTTGTTCCCTCACTTGCTCGGCAAGGGGCTGAATATAGCGACTGGGCTGTTTTTTTTGAAAAGCAGCTTTGACTTCCGGCATAAATGATATTGATTTGGCTGCTTGAAGAGCCAGCTGCTCGGCTTGCCTTTTAGATTCTACAAACTGCATGTAAGAGAAAATACTCGCTAAAAGAACAATAACAGTTATGATTAATGCTGCGGATAAACCTACGATTTTTGTTTGCAGCGATACTTGAAACCATTTTTTCATTTCATCGCACCTTTAGCCTTTACCTTATAGTTCTATTCCTCTTTTATTTTATCAAAATTTTTTGTATATCCGCTCCTTATTCCAAAAGCTTTTTAGACAAAAAAACTTATCAATCCCAAAAGCGGAATTGATAAGTTTTTAAGTTCATGATCTTTACAGCGTAATAACTCCTGTAATAATAGCTACTAAAAGCATCACCATCGCTGTTCCAATCGTCCACTTTAAAGTAAAGCGCTGGAATTCACCAAGCTCGACTTTTGCCATACCGACCAATAGATACGTAGAAGCAACTAAAGGACTTAGTAAGTGAACAGGTTGACCAATCAATGAAGCACGGCCAATTTCTGCAGCATCAATACCGTATGCTGAAGCTGCTTGAGCAATAATTGGTAAAATTCCATAGTAGTAAGCATCATTTGACATAAAGAACGTAAATGGCATACTTGTGATGGCTGTAATCACAGACATGTAAGGCCCTAGCGCATCTGGAATTAATCCTACTAAACTGTTACCCATTGCATCTACCATTTTTGTACCTGATAAAATGCCTGTGAATACGCCTGCTGCGAATACAAGAGATACAACAGCAAGTACATTACCAGCATGTGCTGTGATACGCTCTTTTTGAACTTCTAAATTTGGATAGTTAATCATGATAGCGATTGCAAATCCAATCATAAACAGAATTTGAAGCGGCATAACTGCTGTGATAAGTCCTACTAATAAGAGAGCTGTTAAAGCAAAGTTTACCCATAAAAGCTTCGGACGCTTGTACTCGATTCCTTCAGCAGCGGCTGCTTCTGCAAAAGCTACTTGAGCATTTGTAACGTCTTGAATATCAATAACACCTAAGCGCTGGCGCTCTTTTTTCCCGAAATAGTAAGCCGTAAATAATAACCAAATAGCTCCACCAATCATGGCTGGAATCATTGGTGTGAACACCTGGGAAGCATCTAACTTCAATGCGCTCATCACGCGAGCAGTAGGTCCGCCCCAAGGCGTTAAGTTCATAACTCCACTACCCATAATAGCGATACAGGCTAAAATCATAGGCTTCATGTTTAGCTTTTTATAAAGCGGAAGCATCGCTGAGAGCGTAATCATATATGTTGTTGTTCCGTCTCCGTCTAATGAGATAATAAGAACTAAAATAGCTGTACCAATTGTGATTTTTAGTGGATCACCTTTTACGATTTTTAAAATTCTTCCTACAACTGGATCAAACAAACCAGCATCAATCATAATCCCAAAATATAAAATAGCAAACATTAACATAACGCCTGTAGGTGCTAATTCTTTTACACCATTTAAAGCCATTTCTCCAATATCACTTGTGAATCCCCCTATGATTGCAAACAATACTGGAATAACCATTAAAGCAATAAGCGGCGTTAATCGTTTTGTCATAATTAGAAACATAAATGTACAAACCATCAAAAACCCAAGAATAGCTAACATTATTACCCCTCCTATTTTTGAATCCGCTTTCATAACAGTGGAAGCGATTCGTTTGTATGTATGACCCGCATATGTATGCCAGTTCGTCTATACGATTACAACATCGCTTGTTCACTATTAAGTTGTACCTTAAAACTTTAAAATTTTCTGTTTTTTCTTAAAATAATCATAATTTACAGGAGGGTATAGTGTAAATAATTCGTACTATAAAAACTTTTAAAACTTTATGGGTAATTAAATCCTTTTTGTTCATTGGAAGGATAAAAGAAAGTAAGAGGAAAAAGATAGGAAAATAAAAAAACGGAGAGAGAGGAACTATTCTCGTGAATTATTCAATTTGAACTCTAAGAGAATAAGCGCCAAGATGAGGAGTTTTATTCCATTGAGTAAGAGATTCCTCTAAAAATGGAATGTTTTTCAACTTCTTTGTTTGGAACTTTTCTATTTTTGAATATTTCTCTAAAGCATACGTATTAGCAAACATTTCTTGCGTTCTATTTCCTTCTTTTAAAAGCGTTCCATTTGTCATACGATCCACATGATGGCCTAATTCATGCAGAATGATAAAAGCAAATTGATGAGGCTTTTTATTTTTTGTTGTATCGATAAAGACAATAGGACATTCCGTTACTGTATATTTAATATAATCAATTTCAAACTGAAGTTTGCGCTTCTCTTTTGGAAGGTTATCATTAAATTGGCCATAGTACACGCCTAGCACATCTTTTCCTTGCACCTTTACACTGCCTAAGCAATACACACCTTTTAGCCCCTCCCAGTCTTTTTCGTCTGTTACATTAGCAATTTCCTGCAGGGCGGCTTTTTGCTTCGCGCTCATGACTCCGTGAAACGTTACACCATGAATTTGGATTTTTTCACTACGCTTAAACATCTTCTTGCCTCCTTTACTAAATTCCTTCTACAACATATTATTTAGCAATAAGTATATTCATTCACAATACATGGTTAAAAACATGAAGTTAATGTCAAGATTCCCGTTTTGATGTTTTTTAACCCTGCTTATATGCTGCTTCGTTTATTTTCTATTTTTACTATATTACATATGTAGCCATTAATAAAATATCATTTTTTTATGATTTATCATTACTTTTTTTTATTTCTATTTTTGTTTATCGATAATCTGAAGCCTGCGTATCATTTTTAAATTTAAAACCATTGCTATATAAAGAAAAGGATAGCAAAACAACGAGTATAGCGTCTTCCATGCATTATAATAAAACACTTCTGTTTGGATACTCCTTTTGTAAAGAATCCATAAAGATCATATTTACCATCAAGATATACATCTCCTACCGATCCTAAAAACATAACAAACAAAGAAGTTGTGTACATTTCTATCCAGCTGATACATTTTGGCATAACTAGTACACTCAGAATAGAAATCACCGTTGTAAGGATTAAGAGCACCATGCTGAGGACCTCGTTTTCTATAGGAGATAGAAACAGCTTTCCCATTGGATATTAAATTCATTCTGAAGGCTAAAAAATTAAAACTTCGTAAAAAAAGAGATTGAGGCATAACGAAATCAAGCCAATCTAAATACGAACAAATGGGATAAATGATTTGGACTGCGTGGTACGCCGCTGTTGATTTTCGTGCAAAACTTCACTTACCCTTCTGCGGGGTCTCAGCCACTCCACTTTCCCCGACAGAGTCTTCGCCTTGCCCTCTAATCAACAGCTAGAAGCAAATATATACAATCTACGTTCACCATCACAATAAAAAATCCGAACGATGAATCGAGATTCTCTATCAAGAATCTCGATTCATCGTTCGGATCTTCCTTCAACTAAACTACTTTTGTTTCCGCTTCTTTTTGTTAACGAAAGGAAATGATGCAAGAACCAAGCTCTTGCTGTCCCCATTTAAGTGAAAGCTCATCATGATGAGTAAGCGGACCTACTCCCTCAGGTGTCCCTGTAAAAATAAGATCTCCTTTATCAAGACCAAAATGTTTTCCTGTAAAATCAATAATCGTTTGTAAGTCAAAAATCAAATCTTTAATATTCCCCAGCTGCACGCGTTCATTGTTTTTCACTAACGAAAAGTCTTTCTTCTTAGATGCTTCTACTCCTTCAAATGGAATAAAGTTTCCCACGACCGCTGAACGTTTGAATCCTTTTGCAAGCAGCCAAGGGTGCTTTTTTTGTTTTAATTCACTCTGCACGTCTCGAAGGGTCAAGTCTAATCCAATCGTCATCTCGTCAACAAGTTCATCCACTATTATGCCCTCTTTGTAAGATTGTCCAATATGAAGAATCAGTTCAGTTTCAAAGTGCACCTCTCCTTGGTCGCTAGGAAGAGTGATTGATTGTCCAGCTGCTTCAACGAGAGCGTGAGTAGGTTTGGAAAATAAAAAAGGTGATGTTGGAATATCATTATGTAATTCTTTTGCATGCAGTGCGTAGTTCCGCCCCACACAATAAATATTTTTAATATCTTTCACTTTCATCATCCCTTCTTTCGTTCAAATAAAGATTTTTTAACTTGTATTCTTTTATTTTACAAGAAAAAAAGATTGGAACATAATAAAATGAATCTAAAGACGTAAAATGGGGATAAATGAGCTGAACTGCTTATGACACCTTTGTTGATTTCCGTGCAACAGCTAGAAGGACCTGCCCACACGAAACCTACGTTCACCATGACCATAAAAAAACACGAACGATCTATTTTTGATAGATCGTTCGTGTTTAACGCTAGCGAAACAACTTTTCTCACATTCTCTTTGTTTAATCCGTTATTTTCTAGCCCATTTTGTAATGCCTTTGATATCATCTGGAGTTGTACGACAGCACCCTCCGATTAACTGAGCACCTGCTTCATGCCAGCTGTGAGCGCTGCAGCCATACGTTTCGCCTGCAGATATCCCGTTCCATGTTTTAGATTCAGCATCATAATGCTCCCCTGAATTTGGATACACAATGACTGGCTTATCCGTTTGAGATTTAATTTCTTTAATAAGTGAAGAAATATATTGAGGCGGCGTACAGTTAACTCCAAGAGCCGCTACTTGCTCATAGGAATCCAGATAGCGTGCACACTCCGAGATTAATGTTCCGCTGCTAATGTGCAGGTCATCTTTTGCGCTGAACGTAATCCATGCGTACGCTCCTTCAAACTCTTCTAGCAGCCTCGCAATGGCTCTTGCTTCCATTAAATTAGGAATAGTTTCACAAGCTAATACGTCCGCTCCTGCTTCAATTAATGCTTTCATACGAGGACGATGAAATTCCATTAACTCTTCTTCTGTTACGTCATACTGTCCAGTATATTCCGATCCGTTTGCTAAAAATGCTCCGTAAGGTCCTAGCGAAGCGGCGACAATTGGTTTGGGACGATTAAGACGATTCTCTTCTTGCTGCCAAAATTCATCTCTTGCTTCAGCCGCAATTTTTACAGATGCTTGAATTAACTCGCGAGCCTCTGCTGCACTCAGTCCACGTTTAGCAAAACCTTCAAATGTGCTTTGATAACTTGCTGTAATTGCACAGTCAGCTCCTGCTGCAAAGTAATCTTGATGCACTCTCTTAATCAATTCCGGCTGCTCCATCAGCACTTTTGCAGACCATAAACTGTCGTTTAAATCACAACCATATCTCTCCAGTTCAGTTGCCATTGCACCATCTAATACAATCACAGGAAATGTATGTAAAATTTGTTGGATAGGATTCATTGTTTGATCTAGGGTTGTCCACTAGCAGTTAGCTTCGATTACCCTATCCTCCTTTCAGATAATTTAAAATATATGCGAAAAAGTCTAAAGGAATAGGCAACTTTTGTCAAGAAACCGAAAAAACGAGCATGGATTTATAACCAAGCTTTTTTTAATCGTTTTATTCCTTCTTCTATTTCTTCTCTCCCCAAACTTCCGAAGCCTAACAAAACATGAGGCTTTTGTTTAGGTACTTCCGTAAGCCAATAACGAGAGGTACCGTAGACGGAGACATCTTGCTTTCGAGCTGCGTTAATTAACTGCTGTTCGGTCATATCGTTGTGCACGCGTACAAGTATATGCAAACCTGCAGATTCACCTGATATCGTAATGTTTTCGTTAAGCTCTTTCTGTAAAGCTGCTAAAAGAGTAACGTGTTTCAGTTGATAAACAGTTCTCACTCTTCTTAAATGCTTACTCCACTCTCCATTTTTCATCATCAGCCCGAGCGTCCGCTGATGGAGAGTTGGAACAGCTTGCTCGTATAATGAGAAATGTTCATGATATTCCTTTAGAAGAACTTCAGGTAATACAAGGTAGCTGATTCTTAAAGAAGGCATAAAAGATTTTGAAAATGTACCTGTATAAATGACGCGCCCCTTAGTGTCTAAGCTTTGCAATGAAGGGATGGGAGAGCCTTTATAACGAAATTCTCCGTCATAATCATCTTCAATAATAAACCCGTTGCGGTCATTCGCCCATTTAAGAAGCTCTATTCTTCTTGAAACAGGCATGATCATTCCGTATGGAAACTGATGAGATGGTGTGACATAAACAGCTCGTGCTAGGCTGTCATAAAGCTCCTGGATGTTTATCCCTTTGTTATTAAGCGACACGGGTTTTAAGGAAAATCCATGCTGCTTAAATACAAAGCTAGCCCCGTCATAACAAGGATTTTCAAAGGCAATGTCCCTGATGCTTGGTTTTAGCATCTGCGCTAATAAACTGAGTGATTGCTGCGTACCTGCTCCAATAATAATTTGATGTTTTGAACAAACCACTCCTCTTGATTGATAAAGGTACGTCGCAATTTCTTTTCGCAGTGATTCTTCTCCTTGACTTTCTTGGTAAGTAAACAGAGATTCTCTATAAGTTTGAAGACTTTCATTGTATCGTTTTTTCCACTCATTCAAGGGAAACAAACGGCTATCAACTTTTCCATACCGAAAATCATAGGTACACGACTTTGTTTCTGAGTGAGGGTGTAAAAATACAGCCGGCTTTTTATCTATTTGCAGTAAATCAAACTGTGTATTCGTTACGTACATTCCACTTTTGGGCCTGCTTTCTACATATCCTTCAGCTAAAAGCTGCTGATAGGCCACATCTACAGTATTTCGACTTACGTTTAAGTAATCAGCAAGAGACCGGATAGAAGGCAGTTTGTCATTTACTTCCACCCTGCTGGATACAATTTCTTTTTTTATATATTCATATAGCTGTTGATACAAAGGCATATCATCTTTGCGGTTTAATAAAGGTGTGAACTTCACGCTATTTCCTTTCATCTGTCCCTATTTTATTTTTCAAATCTGGCTCTTTTAGAGGGGATACATTTCTTTTACTATAAGTGTAGATCATTTGATTAAAAAGGAGAAGATTTAATGACTACTATTACAATTCGTCAAGCTAATGCCGCTGACATGGAAGCACTTATTTCATTAATGAACGAATACATTGTTGATTTTTACAAGCGCCCTCAGCCTACCAAAAAGCAGCTGAGAAATTTAATTAATCACTTATTTCAGCATCCGGATGCTGGCGTTCAGTTTATCGCGACTCAGAATGACGAAGCAGTAGGTTTTTCGACGCTTTATTTTACATTTAGCACCACGCGTGTAAAGCCTGTAGCGATTTTAAATGACTTATACGTTACTGAAAAAGCAAGAGGACAAAAAATTGGAGAAAAGTTATTTTCGACTAGTCACCAGTATACAAAAGAACATCAGTATGCAGCTATGTCTTGGGAAACGGCTTATGATAACACAGGAGCCCAAATGCTTTACAGAAAAATGGGCGGAAATGTAACGAACGATGAATGGATTCACTACGACATTTCAAACGATATTTTATAATATTCTTCCATCCATAAAGTTTTAACACGTTCTTAACACTCCTTTCATAAATGTGTTTTATGATGAATACGACAAATAAATTAGTTTCTGTATGTATTTGTCACATTCTCTGTTAAAGTTTTCACAAAGTGTTCAAACTTTAAGTGAAAACGCTTTCTATTTTTGTGTATAATAAAAATATGCAAATGAAAATGAATGTTACAGCTCGTTAATCATAAACATTTTAAATATGGAAGGAGTTTTGAAGATGATTTTAAAAGCATTAAGAAAAAACGGGGCCGTTACAATTAACTATTATAAAAACGGTTTGCTTCAAACGTTTAAAGGAAAAGTACAGCGCTTAGATTTAACAGACCAAACGCTTTCATTAAAAGATGAACAGCAAAATACTTTCTCTATTCGTTTATCGGGAATTAAAGAAATTTATTGATGAATAGTTTACAGTAAAAAAGAACATGATGTTCATTCTGCTTTGCAGAAGTCATCATGTTCTTTTGATTTTAGCTTTATTTAGCTGATGTTTCTGTTTCTTCTTTCCCGTACATATATTTCGAAGGGTCGACTGTTTGGAAATCCTTCAGCTTGTGGAAACGAAGCAAGTCTCCATAAAGCACTTGATCAGATAACTCCAATTCTTTCGCTACCTTCTGTTTATAAGCTTTCATTTGATTATTTTCTTTAAGCGCTTGGCCCGTCTTAGAATCATAATACGTTCCATCCACTAATGTATATCTAGGAGATACGTAGTTGCCATTGCGGAATGCCACTACATCATCATGATCCTTAGAAAATAAATCTGTGCCAAATTGGATAAACTCTTTGCTGTCAATCCCTACTAAATGAAGAAGAGTTGGCACAACGTCAATTTCTCCACCGTACGTATGATTAACTCCGCCTTTTACTCCAGGAACGTGAATGAATAGAGGTACACGCTGCAGCTGAGCATTTTCATAAGGCGTAATTTCTTTTCCCATTACTTTTTCCATTGCCGCATTATGATTTTCAGAAATACCGTAGTGATCTCCATAAATCATAATCACAGAATTATCATAAAGCCCAGAAGCTTTCAGTTCTTGGAAGAAAGATTGCAATGATTCGTCTAAATAACGAGCCGTTTGGAAATAACGGTCAACTGTTGCATCGCCCGTGTTAGCAGGCTGTATGCTTGCCTCATTGTTTCCAAGTAAAAATGGAAAATGATTTGTTAACGTAATTAAATGCGCATAGAACGGCTGTGGTAAAGACTGCAGCATTGGAACAGATTCTTTAAAGAACGGTTTGTCTTTTAAGCCATAATTAATTTTATTTTCACCCGTCATATTGTAATAACTTGCATCAAAGAACTTATCCACACCGAACTGCTTGTAAATTTCGTTACGGTTCCAAAACGTCTTATAGTCTCCGTGCAGCACAGCGCTCGTATAGCCAGCTTTTTGATCCAAAATAGCTGGTGCTGCCTGATACGTATTGCTTCCTTTCAGTACAAAGGCGGAACCTTGAGGAAGGCCGTATAGAGAGTTGTCCATCATCAGCTCAGCATCTGATGTTTTTCCTTGTCCCGTTTGATGAAAGAAGTTATCAAAATACGTAAAGTCATTTCCATGGGCCAACGAATTTAAGAAAGGTGTCACTTCCTGACCATTTAATTTGTAATCAATTAAAAAAGACTGAAATGATTCCAAATGAATTTTAATAATATTTTTCCCTTTAGCTTTTCCAAAATAAACGGAATTAGGCTCCGCATAATGACTGTTTTTAAAATTAACGACGTTTGTTAAATCATTGCTGCTTGCAAAAGCTCGCTGTTTAGAGTTTTGAGCAGTCTGAACACCGTCATACATCGTATAATTATAGGCGCCTAAATACTTTACTAGATAATTGCGGTCAAAAGTTCGAGATAGAAGCTGCGGGCGATCAATTTCTGCTAATGTTAAGTTGACAGAAAAGACCATGAATCCTAAAGAAAGAATGGTTACAGCATTCTTAACCGATACTTTTTCATTATGCCAGTCAATTTTTTTACTAAAAAAGAAGAAAAAATAAATAATAAAATCAACAAAATAAAAAACATCATGTGCTTTTAATAAATCCATAATGCTTCCGCCCATACTTCCTGCATTACTTGTCTGCAACAGTGTAGGAAGCGTTACAAAATCGTTAAAAAAGCGATAATAGAGAACGTTGCTGTATAACAGCAGCGTCATAATGAAACTGCCTGCAAGGATCCAAGCTCCTGCTTTTTTTCCTTTAAAAAATAAGCCGATTCCTAAAAAAATCAGCACTGAACTCACAGGGTTTATGAACAACAGCATTTGCTGCATTACGCCGCTTACGCCTAAGTTAAATTCAGTTTTATAAGCCACATACGACTTTATCCACATTAAAACAGCGGCTAATATGAAATAGTGCAGCGGCTTAGAAACGATTCGCTTCATTTTGATTTTCCTTTCTCGATTAGTTTATGAGTAGATTCACAAAGAACATATAGAAAACCTTTATCATTATACTCATAGAAAATGAAAATTAAATGAAATCCTAGCCTTCACAACCATAGATAGATTCTTTAAATTCATCTACTAGTTTACCTAATACCCACAAATAAATAAACTAAAATCACCTTTTTTATCATAAAACCCCTTCTTCCCTCATATACTGTATTCTGTTGCAACACCCGTACTGCAAACTTGTGCATTTTTTCACAATTTATCTACAAACTATTCTCATCTTGCTGTATAATAATAATTCTGCCTTGAGCATTCTCCAAATTCTTATGCTTAAGCTACAGCTTTCTTTTCATAACAGATGCACACATGAAAGGAGATGAATTAATGATTTTAAAAGCGTTAAAGAAAAACAAACATGTAACCGTGAATTATTACGAAAATGGCCTGCTTCAAACCTTCAAAGGAAAAATCCAAAATTTAAACCTAACCGACCAAACCCTCTCCCTACGAGATGAAAAACAAAACATTTTTTCCATTCGTTTGTCTGGCATTAAAGAAATTTATTAACAAAAAAGATCCTGAAGAACTCTTCTAGGATCTTTTTTTGTATTTTTTATCCATTAATCATTGAAAAATAATCCAATTAATGTTAAATTAACTTTACATAATGTTAAATCAACTTAACAAATTTATTAAAAAGTCAGCGGGGGATCATATTGACTCTTATTAATCACGTAAAAGAGCTTAGAGCTAAACATGGATATACGCAAGGAGATTTAGCTGAAAAAGTTGGAGCCACTCGCCAAACCATCGCAGCTATTGAAAAGGGAAATTACGTTCCTTCCCTACTACTTGGTTTAACAATTTGTGATGTCTTTCAATTAAAAATGGAAGATGTTTTTACACTTCAAAAGGAGGAGAAAAATGTTGAGTAATGTTATTAAATCTTATTTGTTGAATGTAGTGTCTCTGTTGTGCGTAGGTTGGTTTTTATATGATTTTTTAAGCCTAAATATTCAATTTAGTGAAGTTATGACCCACCCTGAACCCCCGTGGGAAATTACTATGTCTATAGGGTCTTTTGCTTCTTTAATTGTGCTTTTAATCGTCTCATTTTTTTACTACCGCGCGCGTAAAAAGACGAAGAACGTTTCGCCTTTATTGTTCCCTTTTGAATTTGCAGAAGAAGATGAACGTGAAAAGATGATAACAGCAGAAGCTTGTAAGAAAGCCTTTGTTTTTCTCCTATTTTCTATTCCTATAGGTGCTATATTAATAGCTTTTTATCCGCTGCTACCTAATTCTTTTAGCTTCTATCCCATTGCCGTTCTTTTGCTTCTTTCTCTTGTGCAGTTAACGGTTTATTACGTATCAATTAGTAAGATTTACCGCTGATTAAAAAAAGGTTGTTCTAAAAAGAACAACCTTTTTTTAATCTAATAATTCGCTGAATTCCCCCACAAAAATAATCCGCCCTACATCTATTTCACTATTTTTTCATTTTCTCTGTCTATATTGAACTATAACAATTGAACGATGTATGTTACCTTCCATTGCAGTTTTTCTTCAGTGTTCAGTTGCAAAATAGGAAAGATAAAAGGAGCATATCAATGGCAGCTAATAAATGGACAAAATGGATGGTTGGTTTATCGAGCGTTGCTGCATTTACCACTTTTGTAGGACTTTCTCAAAAATATGATCAAACAAATTCAACAGCTACAGCACTAAATAACGATACATCAGCCAGTAATTCATCGCAAACCCAAACGGAAGATGAGACGGACCTATTTCCAAATTCAGGACCTGACTCCAATACGGACAATGGAACTAACGGGCAAGATCAGTGGTCAAATGACCGTTCTAATGAGCAAAGTGATCAATGGTCAGACGATGATTCGAGTAATCAGCAAGACCAGTGGTCAAATGATAATTCCTCCAATGGCCAGGATAACTGGGGGAATAATAATGATCCCTCTATGCAATCAAGACCTTCTTAAGGATGTGATGTAATGAGCTACTCATTTAAAGCGATGAATACCGAATTTAATGTATATCAGCTGGAAACACCTGTAATCAAAAAAGTGGAGAGCTGGTGTTATCTTGTAGAAGAAACCCTAAGCCGCTTTCTTCCAACAAGCGAGCTTTCACAGCTTAATTCGCTGAACGGAAGATTATTTTTACCGTCAAAAATGTTGTATGAAGCTGTAAAAACAGCCTCTTACTATTACAATGAGACAAACGGAATTTTCAACCCATTTCTTTATCATTCTATTCAAACTCTAGGATATAACCAAAGTTTTGAACAACTGCCTAACAATCAGCTTCCTCAAGAAATAGCAGCTTTTGATGCTGTTAACCCTATTATGATTCACAAAGGAATGAGAAGTATTCAGCTTGCTTCTAATGTCGGTCTGGATTTAGGCGGAATCGCAAAAGGTTGGAGCATTCAGCAAATGGCGAATCAATTAAAGAAAAAAGGAACTTCACTTGGTGGAATCGATGGAGGGGGTGATATTGTAACGTGGGGGCCTGCTAGCAAGCACTGGTCCATTGCGCTCTCTCATCCATTTGATTTATCAAAAAATCTCATGAGTATTAAAGTAAAGAGCAACAGCGGCATTGCCACAAGCAGTGTGGGCAAGCGATTGTGGAAAGTAAACGGACACACTCACCATCATATTATTGACGGCAGAATCAGCAAGCCTAGTTCATCAGAGCTTCTGCAAGTAACGGTTGTTTCAGAAGACTTGACCGTTTCTGAAGTCTATGCAAAATGCATGCTTATTCTCGGGTGGGACGCCGGATTAAGATTAGCTAAAATGCATCACCCTTCTTTAGAGGTAATTGCGGTTACAAAAGAAGGCGAAGTGTTAATCGAAAAAAATGTGAAAGGTCAGGTATACCATTATGGCTACTCTCCTCGCGCAATTTAGTGCCCACTTTCCCGTTTGGAATACCATTCGGGCAGCCGGCTTAACTTCTTATTTGCTCATGTTTGTATCGGTTGCCGCTGGCATTTCTCACAGCTTTTCATTTTTTAAACCAAAACGAAAAAAACAGCTTTTGCTGGTTCATCAATCATCAGGGTGGTTCGGATTATTATTTGGCATGATTCACGGACTTGTTTTATCATTGGATCAATCTATTCATTTTTCAATTTCTGACATTTTAATTCCGTTCACTTCCGATTACAAACCAATTAGCACAGGTCTTGGTACTATTTCACTCTACATTTTATTTGTACTGATTATCACATCCGATTTTATAAGACAGCTGGGGAGAAAAACATGGAAAGCCATTCATTTTCTTGCTTTTCCAGGCTATTTGCTCGCACTGTATCACGGCATTACTTCTGGAACAGATACACAGCAACCGCTTATTGTTGGGATGTACAGCATCACTGGCTGCATCGTTTTGATTTTGCTTTTTTTACGAATTCAACACCAGTCATCAGCTCCTAAGAATCCCAAAAAAGCTCAGGAAAACTAAAAAACGCACTCTATCATAGAGTGCGTTTTTTCTTATCCGCGTCCTGCTTGGAATGATGGGTACTGTGTCATACCGCCGTCAGCAAAGAGTGTAATCCCTGTTACATAACTTGCCTCTGAAGAAGCTAGCCATGCAGCAACCGCTGCAATTTCTTCCGGCTCTCCAATGTATCCCATTGGAATCATGCTTTCTACATCTGCACGCTGCTCAGGATCAGCAAATTTCTCAGCGTTAATCGGTGTATTAATCGCTCCCGGTCCAATGTTATTTACACGAATACCTTTTGGAGCGTATTCTAATGCAAGTGTTTCGGTCATGAGCTTCATTCCGCCTTTACTTGCTGCGTAATGAACAAATAATGGCCAAGGAATTTTCTCGTGAACACTCGACATGTTAATAACTGTTCCCTTAATATCATTTTCCACAAAATATTTAATCGCTTCACGGCTGCCTAAAAATGCTCCCGTTAAGTTCGTATCAATGACTTTATTCCAATCACTTAAAGACATTTCATGAGACGAAACCGGATTTTCCATTCCTGCGTTATTAATCATAACGTCTAGCTTTCCAAATTCTTTAATAGCAGATTGAACTAAATTGATCACATCAGACTCAACTGTTACATCACCTTTGACGGCAATAGCCTCTCCGCCCACTTTTTTAATTTCTTCTAAAACGCTGTTAGCTTCTTCTTCTTTCGAACGATAGTTCACAACTACTTTAGCTTTTTCTGTCGCAAAACGAATCGCCATTGCTTTTCCTAAACCGGTAGATGAACCTGTTATGACAACTACTTTTCCTTCTAAATCTTTATACATTGCTAATAACCTCCTAGTTAGCTTTTGGCGAGCCCTAACATGACTCCTGCTATGATAATCAATATAATCCCAATAATAATCCCAACTAGCTGACGCTTCGTTTTCTTCTCACCTAAAATAATGATTCCGCCTAATGTTGAAATGACGATTCCCATTTGGGAAAGCGAAAAGCTTGTCGCTACACCCACTTTAGGTTGTGAGATGAATAAAAACATATTACCAGCGGCCCAAATAAGACCTGGGATAATGTTGCGAATTGCATATTTATTAAATGGCTTATGCTTAAACGTCAGCAATACTCCTCCAATAACCATACCAATCGCTTGAGGTAATAAAGCCGACCATCCGTCTACATTAAATAGACGGGCTACTACAACATAAACTAAATAACCAACGGTTGAAATTAATAAAATAACAATTCCTTTTTTGAAGTTTCCTTTTCCTTCTTCAGCCTCTTTCTCTTCTTTGCTTTGAAGTGATGCTAAAACAATCCCTACAATAATAAAGATAAGAGCGAGCACACCAAGAATGATTGAAGTTTTTGTAGACCACTCGTGAAACACAATTACTCCAAACAATGAAGTGGAAACTAACTGAAGCCCAGTTGAAATAGGCATCGTTTTAGAAACTCCCATTAAATCAATACTTTTCAGCTGATTACTTTGTCCAACTGCCCAAAATAGCCCCGATACAACTCCAACCCCAAAGATTAAAGGTGTAAACGTAGGGTGTACAAAAATATAAATACCGATGGAGAAAATTAAAGCTCCCAATGTGGTTCCAAGCGTTTGACTATAAGGTCCTCCGCCTAGTTTCACATTAAAAAGCACAATGCTTCCCCAAAATATGGCTGGTAAGACGGCTAAAAATATGTCCATGTTTCAAAACCTTCCTGTGTTAAAATTAAATGTCAAAGTGCATATTCCCCAATTTTTCCGCCATTAATCCCTTTTCAGGGACATTTTATGGATTAATGACCGCACGAAATATTCTTTGGGTAGCGAAAACTGTATACCTTAATTTGTTCTAGGAGAGAAAAAGATATACTTTCTAACGCAAAAAAACAGCTTTTCCAAATAAAAGCTGTTCTGTATAGTTTAATTTATTTTTAACATATAGCGATTAATAGGTCTCCCCACTCTGCCGTATTCAACTGATAATTTCAGCTCGTTTTCCTGTTCTAAAAACTCTAAATACCTTCTTGCTGTAACACGCGCAATTCCTACGCCGTCCGCCACTTCTTCAGCAGAAATTGGATGATTTTGTTCGGAAAGATATTGTTGTATCCTCCTTAACGTAACCGCATTTAGCCCCTTGGGAAGCAAATCGGCTTTTTCTTCGAATTGCTGAAACAGCATAGAATCTAATTCAGACTGAGTAATATGTTCTTTTTGACTTATTTTAACTTGAAACGAACGATACTGCTCAAGCGCTTGCTTCATTCGTTCAAACTTGAACGGTTTCATAATATAATCCACAGCGCCATATTGAAGAACTTTGCGTACGGTTTCAATATCACTTGCAGCCGTAACTGCTATCACATCTGTTTTATAGCCATTTGCTCGAATTTGCTGTAAGGTGGTTAAGCCATCTTGACTAGGCATATACATATCAATAATCGTTAAATCAGGCTGATGCTGTTTAATGAGCTGTACCCCCTCTAAACCATTCGAAGCTGCAGCGATAACGGTGAACCCTTCAACTTGTTCAATAAATTGGCGGTTCACTTCTTGTACCATAGGATCGTCTTCTATGAGAAGCACGGTCCATGCTTTTTTATTCATTTCCCACTCCCCCTATAAAAAGAATGTAATGATAAAAGTCGTTCCAACATCTAATTCTGACTCTACTTCGATCTGACCGTTTCCTTTTTCAACAATTTGTTTTACTAAATGCAAACCAATTCCTCTATTTTCCTTTGCTTTGGTTGAAAAACCTTCATCAAAGATTCTCGCTACCTGATCCTCATTCATGCCACACCCGTTATCTTCAACTAATATAGAAAGAATGCCGTCATTTTGTTCCATACTTATATAGATCTTCCGTTCACGACGCTCCATATGTTGATACGAATCAAAAGCGTTCTCAATTAAGTTACCAATAATAATCACAAAATCATGATGATCTAAGTAAGGAGGAAATGAGTGAAGCTCGCTGTGGCGATCGATAGCTAACTCAATTCCAAGTTCTTTGGCACGGCTGACTTTGCTCAACAGCAATCCCGATATACTTTCATCTTTAATATGCTTATGAAGAAATTGGGTGAGCTCTTCTTGCTGTTCAGACACTTGAAAAACATACTGAAGAGCCTTGTCTTTATTTCCAAGTTGGATAAGCCCTGCAATCGTATGAAGTTTATTCATGTATTCATGGTTTTGAACTCTAAGAGCGCTTACAAATGATTTAACTCCTGTTAACTCTTCAGCTAATTTTTTAACTTCCGTTCTGTCTTGAAAAACAGCGACCGCACCGACTGTGTGATTATTAACCTTAATCGGCACACGATTGCTTAAAATATTCAAATTTCGAACTTGAAGCTCTCGATTATAAACAGGCTGATTAAGCTGCAGAATTTCTGGAAGCCTTGTATCTGGAATCACATCATAGATCTTTTTTCCAATTACCTCATCGGGTACATCCATCATAATTTTCGCTTTATGATTAAAAATAGTGATGTTCTCCTCTTTATCAATGGCAATGACTCCTTCATGCATGGCATTAAAGGTCTCCGTTCGTTCTACGAACAAACGAGCAATTTCATGAGGTTCAAGTTCAAACATCTCTTTTTTGATACGAGATGCAAGCGCCCACGCTCCCCATCCTCCAAAGAAAAGAGCAAGACCTGAGATAAGAAAGATTTCTTTTTTTAAACTTAAAATGACCTCTGTAAATTTCGGAAGAAGATAGCCTGAGACAACCACTCCTACTTGTTCATGCTGATCGTTTACAACGGGCACAAAAGAGCGAATGACCATTCCGCCTTCTCCTTTTGCTTTATCGGTATAGGTATGTTCTGCAAACGCCTGTCCCTCATCATCTCCTTTAGAGGTTTTTCCAACCATGCTTTGCAAAGGGTGAGACAAACGTTCATGATTCATATTCATAACCACTACATAATAAGCACCGTGAATAATGCGAATCGGCTCTACAATTTGATTAATGTTCTTACTATCTTTTTCAATTTTTTCTCGAATTTCAGGCATTTCAGCAACTGTTCTCGAAGTGATTAAAGCCCTTTGCTCTAAATCATTTTCTTTTGACTGTACAAAATTATTAATTACCACGATACTTGCTAAAAACAACGAAAAGGCCACGATAAAAAAGATTAACCCCGTCATTTTCGTTTGCATCGATAAGCGCATCATAGCGGAACACCTACTGCTGATTGAAGTTTATTTTAATTTTACCACGTTGAGAAATTGCGTGTTAGAATATTTGTAGAGAAAAATTATTGAATCGTGAGGTTGGACATTTTGAAGATGTTTATAGGGGCAAGTATCATTGTTAGCGTTTTCTTGATGATCTATGTTTTTTTGCAGTATACGGTTATAAATCAGGATAATGTGTATCATGACGATGAGCAAAAAGGATTAAATAAGCAAATTGTGATTAATTTTAGCCACGTGGTAGCTGAAAATACTCCAAAAGGCTTAGCCGCTCAAAAATTTGCTGAAATCGTTAATCAAAAATCGGATGGTAAAGTTAAAATTGAAGTATATTCAAACGGCGTATTGTATTCAGACGACGAAGAACTTGCCGCCCTTCGCCGAAATGATGTACAAATGATTGCACCTTCCATTTCAAAGCTAAGCGACCTCTCCTCTACGTGGCAACTTTTTGATCTTCCCTTCATTTTCGATGATTACAGCGAGGCAAAACAAGTGTTTACCGGTAAAATCGGACAGGATTTGTTGAGTACGCTGCAAGAGAAAAACATTAAAGGGCTTGCTTTATGGAGCAACGGCTTTAAACAAATGACTAGCAATACGAAACCTTTGCTCCATCCAGCAGATTTTCAAGGTCAAACATTTCGCATTATGCCAAGTGAAGTAATCAAAAAACAATTTGAACTTCTTGGCGCCAAGCCTCAGGCTGTCTCGTTTAATAAAGTATATCAATCCCTTGAACGACAGGAATTTGATGGACAGGAAAATACCATTTCTAATATTTATTCAAAACGTTTGTACGAGCTGCAAAAATATATGACCATCAGCAACCATGGATACTTGGGCTACGCTGTTCTAATGGATGAAAAGTATTGGGACAGCCTCCCTGAAGATGTAAAACAACTATTAAGTGATGCAATGGTAGAAACAACTAACTGGATTTGGACTCAATCAAAAATGATGAACGATGAACAGCTGCAGCAAATAAAAAATAAATCTGGCATGCGCGTTTATTACTTAAATGATTTACAAAAAGCTGAATGGAAAAAACAGTTTAACTCTCTTTATCAATCGTTTGAAAACAATGCCACAAAACAAACGCTTGATATCATTCAACAAATAAAAAATATCGAAAGCAAAAAGTGATGACTATATGTTCATCACTTTTTTTGACCAAAATGACCAAAAAGAACATTATCACCAGAAATATAAATAGTTAAAATTATCAGTTAATATAAGGATAAGAATAATGTAAACGTTAACAAAAACATTCTCGAAAGGAGCATTACGTATGAAATTAAGTTTTAAAAATCTAACTGTTCAAGTTGTTATCGGTATCCTTCTTGGTATTGCAATTGGCTTCATGTTTCCTGAATTTGGAGCTAAATTAAAAGTATTGGCTGATATCTTCATTAAATTAATTAAGATGGTGATTGCCCCAATTATTTTCTTAACAGTGGTCATCGGTATCGGAAGCATGGGAGATTTAAAGAAAGTGGGACGAATTGGAGGTAAAGCTCTTTTATACTTTGAGATTGTCACTACTTTTGCCTTAGCAATTGGAATTATCGTTGTAAACTTTATCAAACCTGGGGCTGGCTTTAATATCAATGGCGCAAGCGGAGCTGATGTTACTCAATATACGCAGCAAGCAGCTGAAGCGGAGCATGGCTTTATGGAGTTTATCATGGGAATTATTCCAGACAGCGTATTTGGCGCAATGGCAAATGGTGAATTATTGCCAATCTTATTCTTTGCCGTACTATTTGGAATGGCTACAGCTACACTCGGCGAAAAAGCGGCTCCTGTCATTACATTCTTTGAACGCTGTACAGATATTTTCTTTGGAATTGTTAATATGATTATGAAACTTTCACCTATTGCCGCGTTTGGAGCGATGGCTTATACGATCGGTAACTTTGGAATAGGCTCTCTTCAAAAACTCGGTTTCTTAATGGGATCTGTTTACATTACTATGTTCTTATTTATTGTATTTGTACTTGGAACCATTGCTAAGATTTATGGATTTAATATTTTTAAATTCATTGCTTTTATTAAAGAAGAAATTCTACTTGTATTAGGTACGTCTTCTTCGGAATCTGCACTGCCAAAAATGATGGACAAAATGGAGAAGTACGGATGTTCAAAATCTGTAGTAGGACTTGTCATTCCAACTGGTTACTCATTTAACCTAGATGGAACAGCAATCTACTTATCAATGGCTGCTATCTTTATCGCTCAAGCGTATGGAGTCGACCTGTCGTTAATGCAAGAGATTACGCTACTTGGTATTTTAATGTTAACGTCTAAAGGAGCTGCCGGAGTTACTGGCTCTGGATTTATTACACTAGCAGCTACGCTTGCTGCATTCCCGATGATTCCAGTTGAAGGAATCGCGCTGTTAATTGGGGTAGACCGCTTTATGTCGGAAGCTCGTGCCATTACAAACTTAATTGGAAATGGTGTAGCAACTGTAGTTGTATCGAAAATGGAAAATGAATTTCATCCTCCTGTAGAAACAGTACAAGACGTTAATTCCGCACCTCCATTAGCTAAGTAATAAAAAAAGAGGTTGAGACATAGCCAGATGAATTCAATCTAAAGACGAATAAATGGGATACATGAGCTGAACCGCTTATGACACCGCAGTTGATTTCCGTACAAGACTTCGCTTTCCGCGGGCGGCCGATGAGCCTCCTCGTCGCGTACGCTCCTGCGGGGTCTCATCTGTTCCGCTTTTCCCGCAGGAGTCTTCGCCTTGTCCTCCAATCAACTGCTAGATGGATCTAAACAAATGAAGCCTACGTTCATCCCAACAAAAAAACGAATCACTAATCAAAATGTTTGATTAGTGGTTCGTTTTTCACTTCATCTTAAATACTTTTGTCCCAACCTCTTTTTTAGGATTAATGCGTTTCTTTTTTAGAACGTCCGCTAAGTTTCCCAACAACAACAACTAAAATAGCTAACAAAATAGGAATAATCGTATGCAAATGCGGATTTAACCCTTCTAATACGTGTCCCACCGCTTTGTCTTTAAAGATCATTTCACCAGCAGTATAGCCAAGAAGCGCTGCTCCAGCAATGATGATAATTGGGAATTTTTCCATAATTTTCATTAAAAGCTGACTTCCCCAAATGATTAACGGAATGCTGATAACAAGACCAAGGATAATGAGTAGAATACTGCCGTTAGCCGCACCCGCAACCGCTACTACGTTATCTAAACTCATAACAAGATCCGCTATAATAATTGTTTTAATAGCACCTGCTAGAGTTGAATTCGCTTTAATATCTCCGTCATCTTCACCTTTTAAAAGACTAATCGCAATCCATAGAAGAAGCAGGCCTCCGATGAAATTTAAAAATGGAATTGTTAATAAATAGACAGCGACAAACGTTAGCCCTACACGTAATACAACCGCTCCTAATGTACCGAAAACAACCGCTTTGTTTCGATGCTCGTCCGGAAGATTCCGACAAGCTAAAGCAATCACGACTGCGTTATCGCCACTCAGTACAATGTTAATCAGTAAAATTTCTAAAAGATTTAAAATAAAACTCTGATCCATAAAAAAACTCCTTGATTGATTTTTATTAGTCTATTTCTCTATCTCTTATTTCATTACTAGAAATAGAGAACTAAAACTCTATCAATATAACCCGTTCTTACCCTTTAATGAAAAGAAGTAGTTATTTCACTAACAGTATTTTATCACTAAAAAGAAATTTGAAATAGGTATTTGTAAAGGAAAAGTCAGTTCATTACAATAAATCAAACCTTATCCTTTATCTTTCATCTATTTTTCACCATCGCTCTCTACTATTAGTAGCAGGAGAGCATTTATAAAAAATAGAGTGATTTTTATAAATAATACAAGCCTCCAATGCTTCTTCGTTATTTTGTAGTTTTTCGTCAGCTACGATATAAGAAAGGAGAAAATAGGTATGATTTTAAAAGCGCTAAAAACAAATAAATTATTAACTATTAACTATCAAAACAACGGTTTTGTTCAAACGGTAAAAGGTTATATTCAAAACTTAAACTTACTCGAACAAACTCTTCTATTAAAAGATGAAAATCAGCATGTACGATCACTTCGCCTATCAAGTATTAAAAATATTTATTGATAAAAAAAAGAAGAGATTGAGAGATAACTACACCAATCAACCGCTAGAAGCAGCTAAATAGAGTACATTCACGTTACCATAACCATAAAAAGATCCGAACGCTTCATCGTTCGGATCTTTTTTCAACTAAATAAAAAACTTTTGTCCTATCCTCTTGTTATTTAACTCACTGTATGACGTGCGATTACTTCTTTAATTGATTCATATACAATTTCAACCATTGTTTTTAATTCTTCGTTTGTCATTGAAAGAATAGGCATCATCGTAATCACAGGACCTAGCTCTCTAATAATTAAACCTTTTTGGCGAGCGGCTAAAATAATGTCTCCCATCACTTTTTTATCTCCAAAAATCGATTTTGTTTGACGGTCTTTCACAATCTCGATTCCTGCCATTAAACCTCGTTGTCTAATGTCTCCCACATTAGGCAGTTCATAAAGCTTTAATAGATAGCGTTTAAAAACTTTTTCCTTTTCTTTTACACTACGGATTAATTCTCTTTCTTCTATCAGTTCAATATTTTTAAGCGCTACTGCACAGGCTAATTGATTTCCCGTATACGTATGGCCATGGAAGAACGTTTTATTTTCATCCGGATGAGCTAAAAAAGCATTAAATATCTTTTCGCTTGTTAACGTAGCAGCAAGCGGCATATATCCTCCTGTTATCCCTTTTCCTACACACATAATATCCGGTACAACATCTTCTTGTTCACATGCAAACAGCGTTCCTGTTCGTCCAAATCCAACTGCTACTTCGTCACAAATCAGCAATACCCCGTACGCTTTGCACAGCAGCTCTACTTGTTTTAAAAAACCGGGAGGATGGGTAATAATACCCGCTGCTCCTTGCACAAGCGGTTCAATAATCAACCCGGCTACTTCTTCCCCTTTGTTCTGCAAGAGCTTCTCTAGCTGGTGAATACAGTAAGCTGAAGCTTGCTCTTCCGTTTCAAATCCTTCCATACGGTAAGTATAAGGAGAAGGTGCGGGAATTCGTTCAAACAGCAATGGCTTAAAGATGCGATGAAATAAATCCATGCCTCCTACACTGACTGCCCCGATTGTATCTCCGTGATATGCCTCATTCAATGAGATAAATTTACTTTTGTTTTTGTACTTTACAGAGTCGAGATTTTGCCAATATTGATAGGCAATTTTCAACGCAATTTCAACAGCGGCGGAGCCTGTATCAGAGTAGAAGACTTTCGATAAGCTGCCAGGAGTAATTTCCGCTAGCTTTTTGGCTAACAAAATGGATGGAACGTTTGCCGATCCAAGCAGCGTAGAATGCGCTAATCTTTCCACTTGTATATGTAAAGCTGTATTTAATTCCGGATCATTATGTCCATGCACGTTCACCCATAGAGAAGCGTATCCATCTAAATATTTGTTTCCCTCTACATCATATAAATAGCTTCCTTCTCCTCTTTCAATAATAAGAGGGTTGGATTGACGATAAGCTTTCATTTGTGTAAACGGATGCCATACATATTCTTTATCCCATTTCTCCAGCTCAGCTTTTTGATACGGCACAGTCAAACACCTCCTGAATATGTTGAATAACACTTTTTTGCCTCATCATTTTCTCAATATATGCATCTAACTCTTCATCGATATGTGTGAATACTGGAACGGTCATTAGAGATGATATTTGAAGCAGCTTTTCAATCGTTCGAACATTGTCGTTATGAATGATACTGCTGTGATTAAAACGATTAAAAATGAGTCCGTTGATTTTAAGGTGATGCTCACTTGCATATGAAAAGGTAGAAAGCGCATCATGAATAGCTCCTAATCCCGTCGTTCCAACAGCAATAACCGGCATTTGTGCATCTATCATCAAATCTTTTGTCATATAAAACGTTGTTTCCTCCTCAATTAAAGGCACGGCAAGACCTCCCGCTCCTTCTACGAGCACTACATCAAATTTCTTTTTTAATTCATTAATGCGTTTTAAGACGATTGAAGGCTCCACTTGCTTGTTGCTCAGTGCAATAGCCAAATGAGGAGACGTCTCCGGCTTTAACTGATAAATACCCGTATCTGCTACTCCAAGCCTTGTTTCAAACCAGTGAATATCTGGATAACCTCCAATTTCGTCTTGGTAGCCAGTTTGAAATGGTTTGCAAATTGTCGTTTTTATTCCTAGACGACCAAGTACTTTATACAAAATACTTGTAACCAGGGTTTTTCCAATATCTGTTCCAGTTCCCGTAATAAAATACGCTTTGCCCATTTTTTTCTCTCCTTTTTTTCTATGTCTTAGTTACCCCGCTTTGACCCGCTTTGATGACAAACGACTAAATTGAGGCTGCATTCGGTGAATCAGCACTGAACATAAAATACATAACAAAAGATCTCCAGGCATTGGCAAAACAGCTCCAAAAAGAAGTGTATCACTCAGTGAAAGAGGCTTTTCAATTATCCATTTCATTGCTCCGTAAAGCCAGAAGCAGCCGACTGCGTACACAATAGCTAACGTAGATAAATTAGCTGAAAAGATAGAAAAAGGTTTCTTTAAGTCATATTTTTGAATAAGGTAGCCGTTCATAAATGCACCCATAGCATAGCCAATTAAATAGCCAAACGTTGGTTTGAAGATATACCCTAAACCTCCTCCTTCTGCAAAAACCGGAACACCGATTAACCCAATACCTATGTAGCATAGCTGACTATACAAACCTAAACGCGGACCTAACAGCGCACCGGCTAAATAAACAGGAACAATTTGAAGAGTAAACGGTATGTAGGGAATAGGAATTTTTATAAATGCACCAATCGCCGTTAAAGCTGCAAATAAGGAAACATACGCCATTGTTTTCGGTTTCATATTCACCCTCCTTTCTCTTTTCATTGCTTTAAGTTTGCAATAATTTCTTTTTATTTGTCAACTTAATTTTATTACTAGTTTACAAATAATCAATAAAAAAAGACGCAAAAACCTAGGCTTTTGCGTCTTTTGATTTTTATAAAATTACTTTTTTGTCGTCTTTAAGCTGCACTTCTTGACGGCTGATAGATAAATCAACTTTCTTTTTTACACGTGCATGATAATAAGCATAAAACAGCAGCGCTAGTGGAATACCGACATACAACGCCATTCGCTGTTCTGCATCAAATGCCATGCTTCCCAATACGATTGTATTTAATACTAATGCGATTAAAGGTAATACCGGGTAAAGAGGGACTTTAAATTTTAAATCCTCGATTTGCCCTCCTTGATTTATATATCTTTTTCTAAATGCAAGCAGTGATGCAGCAATCGTAATCCAGCCGATTTGTGCACCTAAACCCGCTGCAGAAATGAGCCATACAAATACTGTTTCTTGAGCAAAGAATCCTGAAAGTAAAGATAAAAGCGCAATGCCTAATGTTAAAAGCAGGGCATTCATCGGCACACCGCGTTTATTTACTTTCATGAAAGCTGAACTTGCCATGTTATCTTTTGACAATGAATACAGCATACGCGTTGCTGCATAAAGACCTGAGTTAGCTACAGATAACAGTGCCGTTAGGATAACAAAGTTCATAATATCTGCTGCATATGGAATACCAATTTGGTCAAATACAACAACAAATGGACTCTCAACTACGCCTGCTTTTTCAAGCGGAATCATACCCGCTAAGACAGCTACAGCTAGTACAAAAAATACAAGCGTTCTCCATACCGTTTGTTTAATGGCTCTTGGTACAGTCTTGTCTGGGTTTTCACTTTCCCCAGCCGCTACACCAATAAGCTCCGTGCCTTGGAATGAAAAGTTAACTGTAATCATGGTAATCAACACGGCACTAATTCCGTGAGGAAACACGCCATGAGCCGTATAATTAGAGAAAAGCGGTGCGCTGTCTCCATTACTTAGTGGAAGAAAACCAAACATAGCAGCTCCACCAAGCACGATAAATAAAATAATAGCTAACACTTTAATGCTGGCAAACCAAAACTCCGCTTCACCAAACGCTTTAGCTGACAGTGCATTTAATGAGAATAATAAAAGGGCAAATATAGCACACCAGATCCATACAGGAGAATCAGGAAACCATCTTTGCATAAGCTGACCTGCTGACAAAAATTCTAATGCAACCGTTACAGCCCAGCCCAACCAATATAACCATCCAAAAGCGAAACCAACACCAGGGCCAATAAATTTTGTTGTATATGTCTGAAACGAACCCGAAACTGGCATTGCTACTGCAAGTTCCCCTAAGCAAAGCATTGTTAAGTACATAATGAAGCCACCTACGATAAACGAAAGGATAGCTCCAATCGCTCCTGCTTGGCTAATCGTGTATCCTGTTCCTAAAAAGAACCCTGTACCGATAACCCCGCCGAGCGAAATCATAAACAAATGTCTGCTTTTCATCGTCTTTTTTAATTCATTTGTTTGCTGTTGTCCTTCTATCATATTAACGACATTTCCTTTCAACCTATTTATTACGAGATATTACCTAGAAAAAATTAATAAACCTTTGTTTTCTATGCATATTTACTTACATATTTATGCGGTGTTCTCAATTTAAATGAAACAGCCTTTTGTAATCTTAACATAATGCTCACTAGATTTAAAATGTTTTTCTGCAAAAGTAAAATGAATTTTTCTTGAATAGTGTGATTTTCTTTTACTGTTGATATTCATAACCGTTTTTCTTTAAATGAATAGAGGATGCAACAAGAAAAAAGCTGTGCTTTCGAAGACGAAAGCACAGCTTTTTCACACTTTTTACCAAACAAACAATCCAACAATCATAGCACTTAATAACGAAACAGCGATACCGCTCACAAGCAGTTTCCATACGTTTTTTCCAATAATCGTTGATTTACCTTCTGATAACGTAGAATTATACGTCCCATAAATCATACCTACCGTACTGAAGTTAGCAAAAGATGTTAAGAATGTTGTAGCAACTGCAATCGTATGCGGTGGAAGTGTATCTAGATTTTTCTTCAAATCCATCATTGCCACGAATTCATTTGTTGCTAGCTTGATACCCATCAGCTGAGCTACGTACATTGCATCATGTCCCGTTAGCCCTAGTAAAAATGCGAATGGACTAAAGATATAAGAGAAAATCTTTTGTACAGTCAAGCCGTCTACGATAACGCCTAAAATACCGTTAAGCGCAGATGTAAGAGCTACATATCCAATAACCATCGCTAAAATAACAATAACCATGTTCATTCCGACTAACATACTGTTTGAAATGGTAGAGAAAAAGTCTTTTTTCTCCGACTTTGGCGGTACGTAAATCATATCTTCTTCTTTTGTAACATGAACTGGATTCAATAAGCTCACTAAAATAAGCGCGTTTAAACAGTTCAGTGGAATTGCTGTAAACACGTACGTAGCGGGAACCATCGTTAAATAAGCACCGATAATAGATCCGCTAATACTGCTCATACTCATAATTCCAAACGTAAGCAAACGGTTGTCTTTTAACACAGAAAGCTGATTACGAATAACCGCTAATGCTTCTGTATTTCCTAAAAACATCATTTGAATAGCGAAAAAGCTTTCTAATTTAGGCAAACGAGAAACTTTCGAAATGACCCAGCCTACTTTATCAATAATCCACGTTAAAATACCAAAGTAAGATAAAATATCAAAAAATGTCACGACAAAGATGATAGGCAGTAATGCACTGAAGAAAAAGTCAACCGTTTCATTTCCCATTACAGATGGGAACGCAAAAGCAATTCCATCGTTAGCACAGGAAATTAGCCAAGTAAAGAACGAAGCAATCTTATTAATAATCCATGTTCCGATTGAAGTTCCTAACATAAACCAAGTAATGAGGACTTCAACGACTAACAGTGAAGCAATTGGACGCCACTTTATCTCTTTCTTTTTAGGAGAACATAAAAAGACGACACCCATTACGACAAAAACGCCTAATAAATTTAATAAAAAGTACATGCAAGCCACTCCCAGGTGTGTATTTGAAAAACAAAAAAAGCTCTTACTTTTCATAAATTCTGACAATAACAGAAAGTATGAAAAGTAAGAGCTTTGAAAGAAGACTGTACTCATGAGAATACGCTCTTCTTTTTGCTGCTTATATCCAAACTTTCTTGTAGTCTAGTTTTTTACGGTTACTAGGTAGAGACTATCAGACCATATTACTGATAATATACAAGATCGTAATCTTAGCTGTATTCAATTGATATGAACAAATTCTACCCTTTATTTTTTTAATAATCAACACTTTAAAAGTTTTTCGGAATAATAAAATTGGTATGAAAATTCTATTTATTTATCACTTCTTTTGAACTACCCATCGGAAAATTACACAAAAAAAGTGAATTTAATCGTCCTTTCAACCCAATTATTTTCCTATTTTTGAAACAAAAAAATTGATTCTTTAATGAGTATGCTTAAATATCTACTTCGCTTTTCGTTTAATTCCTCAAAAAAAGATTTCATTTTTACGACTTGAGACGTAGAAAAAAATAATCCTGCTGTTCGTTGAAATTAAACGCTTTTCAATTTACACTTTATGGTAGAAGAAAACAAATTTAATTTAGGTAGAAAGCGGGTTATAACGTGAAAAAAATATTGGCTTTTATTTTAGTGATAGGTGGTACGGCAGTCCTCTTTTCTACTGCATTTGCACCTTCCTCTTGGTCGTTAAGTTCATTCAAGACGTCCAGGTCTGAAGCGGCGTTATCAAGTGATATTCAGCATATTCAAATTGACTCTCCCAGCATTAGTACAACTGTCGTGCCGCAAGATCGTCAAGATATTAAAACAAAAGTAGAAGGTAAAGGAAAAGTAGATGTAAAGCAAAATGGAGATACCCTAGTCGTCACTTATCAAAAAAGTCCTTTTCAATGGCTTTCTATTTTTTCAAATACAAAAGTGACAATCTGCATTCCTAGAGATTATCACCACAACCTTGCGCTTACGGTAGGTTCTGGGGACCTTCAAGTTGCTACACAGCCTGAGCAAGCGCTTCAGCTGAAAGATGTTTCGATTAAAGTAGGTTCTGGAAATGCAAGTATTTCAAACTTGAGGAGCACCTCTCTTCGTACGGATGTCAATTCTGGAGATTTACAGCTGAGTAATGTTGAAAGCCAAACAGCTAAATTTGCTGTAGGCTCTGGGGAAATTAAAGGAACAAACTATAAAGGAAAACTTCAGGCGCGCATTGGATCTGGTGATCTCTATATGGATTTTAAAAAGCTAGAAGAAGCGGTTTCTATAGATGTAGGATCTGGAGATGCCGTGCTGGTTCTTCCGAAAAGCGCTGGTTTTAAAGTGAATGGAAAAGTAAGCAGCGGTGATATAAACAATGACTTTAAGTTAAGCAATGCAACCGTAACAGAAGATGTATTAAAAGGAAAGCATGGAAATGGAAAATATCCTATTGATGCAGCTGTTTCAAGCGGAGAATTAACGTTAAAATCAAAATAAAACGAACACGGAAGTGTTCGTTTTATTTATGGTCTCACTGCAATATACCACGCTACTCCTACGATTGATCCTATGAATACGACTCCGTAAATAATAGATAAATTCACTATACTTTTCTTTTTAGATTTTCCGTAATCTTCATCTACTTTCTTTGCAGCACTGATCGTACCTGCAAGGGCAGCAACGCCGATAATAATGACAAGAAGCAATGCTAGTTTCATTCATTCTCTCCTCCATATTTCGGTGATTGAATAAGACTGAATACCAAGATGTTATTTATTTCATTTTAAGCAGCACGATTTAATCAGAATATGAAAGCGTTATATCTTCTCTTTCTATCATAAAGCTAAATTATGTAAAATCAACCATCCAATCGTGCATTATTTTCCTCCGCCACTTTACATACATAAAAAATTCCCGAGCTTCACTGCTCGGGAATCTTCACCTAATAGAAATGGCATTTTAATGATTATTAAAACTGAAATGTATGTTTTCCTACCAGTACATCTGCCATCTTTACAAAGCGCTTGATTTCTAATACGTCATGAACCCGAACCATTTGAACGCCTTGTGCAATCCCTGCATATACAGTAGCTGCAGTTCCTTCCATTCTTTCCGTAGGAGGAGCATTGACTATTTGTCCAATAAATCCTTTACGAGAAGTAGCAAGCAGCACAGGATAGCCCATCTTTGTCAGCTGATCTAGATGCTGAATCGCTTCTACATTATGCGCAGCCGTTTTTCCAAAGCCAACGCCTGGATCTAAAATAATTTGATCATCTCGAACTCCTGCAGCTTTTGCAATTGATATGCTTTCTTCCAAATCACTTATCATATCTGTAATCAGATTTGTATAATTGGGCTCATGGCGATTATGCATTAAAATAATAGGAACATTATAGTCAGCTGCAACTTGAGCCATTTTGGGATCAGCCTTTGCGCCCCATATATCGTTAATAATATGTGCTCCTGCTTCTAGCGCATGCTTGGCCACTTCCGACTTGTATGTATCTACAGAAATCGGCACCTCTACGCGCTTAGCCACTTCAGAAATAACGGGCACAATCCGTTTAATCTCTTCTTCATCACTAATTCTTGTATAACCAGGACGAGTTGATTCTCCTCCGATATCAATGATGTCTGCTCCTTGCCTCACCATTTCCTCAGCATGAGCAACCGCTTTATCTACATCGTAGTATTTTCCGCCATCTGAAAATGAATCCGGGTTTACGTTTAAAATTCCCATAATAAGCGTACGGTCCGCATAATTCAGTTCATACTTTCCGCATTTAATGACCGATTGAGACGTTAAAGTTGACACTATCCTCAGCCCCTTCGTAATTTGCAAATTGATGTATATTTATAAATATCATGTATTTTGAGAATGTCATACCGTTCGTAATTATATCAAAAGTTACCAGTCCTATGTGATTTTTCTTGGAGTTTCTTTCTTCTATAGTGTGAGATAAACATTAAAAGTGAATACACAGATAACATTAAAAATCTCTATCGGGCTTGTCTTCAGGGTCTTTTTTCCTCTTCTCACATCTTTTGTGAGTCTTTTTATTTAAAAAGAAAGGATTCGCATGAAAAATGTTTAATTTATAGCAATAGTTGGGAATTTATAATTAAACAACTTCCGTTTTTATGAAATTCATTTTAAGGAGGATGACTATGACTCAACAACCGTTACAAGTCAAATTAATTCCTTATACAATTGAGTCGATTATCGACTCAACAAACGAAACGCCTAAAGGAGTAAGCTTAATTCAAGCGCCTGCTATTTGGGAACAAAGCAATCAAGGAGAAGGCATTGTAATTGCAGTTATCGACACTGGTGTTGACACAAATCATCCTGACTTAAAAGATTGTATTATCGGAGGAAGAAACTTCACTTCGGATTATGACGGGGATTCTTCTGTATTTGAAGATAATAATGGGCACGGCACTCACGTGTCTGGTACCATTGCTGCTGCGCTCAATAATGAAGGGGTAGTAGGAGTGGCACCCAAAGCAAAAATTCTAAGCTTAAAAGTACTTACCGGTGAAGGATCGGGAAATTACGAATGGATTATTGACGCTATTAACTACGCCGTCGAATGGCGCGGTCCTAACAATGAGCGAGCACGAGTTATTTCCATGTCACTCGGGGGACCACAAGACGTTCCAGAACTGCACGAAGCTGTTCAAAATGCTGTGAATAAAGATGTTTCTGTTGTTGTTGCGGCTGGAAATGAAGGTGACGACCGCGAAGAAACCCTTGAATATTCATATCCAGGAAGTTACAACGAAGTCATTCAAGTAGGAGCAGTGGACAGCAGCTTAAATCTTGCCCCTTTTACTAATGCAAATGAAGAAGTGGACCTAGTCGCACCGGGAGTTAACATTATCTCTACTTACTTGGAAAATAAGTACGCGACTCTTTCAGGAACTTCAATGGCAACTCCCCACGTGGCAGGAGCTTTAGCTCTATTAATTAACTTATGTGAGAAGGAATTTGGCCGCTCTTTAATCGAAGCCGAAATCTATGCTCAGCTTGTAAGAAGAACCCTTCCTCTTGGATATCGAAAAAGCTCTGAAGGAAACGGATTTCTCATGCTCGATTTGGTAGAGAAAATACATGATATTATTAACGTAGCCCGTATCAACCCTAGTAAGTAATAAATAAGAAAAACGAGAAATTCTCTTGGTTCTCGTTAAATTAAAATAAAGACATGCGAACGCATGTCTTTATTCATATCTTAATGCTTCGATTGGATCTAGCTTCGCCGCTTTGTTTGCAGGAAGCATGCCGAATACAATGCCAATCGTCATGGAGAACAACACTCCTCCAAGTACTACTTGCCACGAAATTAATGACGGCCAGCCAGCAAATAATGAAACAAGAGCTGCCCCGCCCGCGCCGAGGCCAATTCCAAGCAAACCACCAATTAACGTGAGGGTAATGGATTCAATCAAAAACTGAGTTAGAATTTGTCTTTTAGATGCTCCCAACGCTTTACGAATACCAATTTCTCTTGTACGTTCCGTTACAGAAACCAGCATAATGTTCATAACGCCAATCCCGCCAACAAGCAGGGAAATGCCTGCAATCGATCCAATAATCGTTGTCATAATCCGCGTTACATTTCCAATGCTATCTGCTATTTCTTCTAAGTTCTGCACTTGGTAAGCGTCTTCCGCATCATGCAAATTATTTAACAAATCCGTTGCGTCATTCCCTACTTTTTTTAGTTGATCAGAGCTTTTTGCTTGAACACTAAGGTTTGTGTAATCGAGCTTACCGAAGCTTGATTTATACGTATTATTCGGAATATAAATGGTTGGTATTTCAAATGCTAAAAAGCCCGTTGCCTTTTTTGTGACACCAATAATTTTGATAGGCTGGCCTTGCACCCATACTACTTGTCCAAGGGCTTCTTTTTTATCAAATAGCTCTTTTTTCATATCGCTTGTGATAACACCTACTCGATTACCTGATAAAAAGTCAGAGCTGTCTAACATTCTTCCTTTTGAAACTTCCAGCTGATTAACTTCAATATAGCCTTCGTTAATAGCATTAACAGTCGTATCAGATTCCTTGTCTCTATATCTTATCCCCATTCCCATTGAACTAGAAGCCACCACATTCTTCACTCCGGGAATAGTCGAAAGAGCTTTAATATCATCCTCTGTAAAGATAGGCTCACCCGTCATTGAAAGGTCATCAGCTTGCATCTCGTCTTCAGGAGGCTGATAGTATACATCAACTGTATTGCTTGCTCCTGTTATTTCCGACTTAATCATCTGTTCTCCGCCCTGACCAATGGCTACAACGATAATAACAGCCGCTACGCCAATGATAATACCAAGCATCGTTAAAATAGAGCGCATTTTATGAGCAAGAACCGAAGAGAGAGCCATGCGAATATTTTCTATCAAACTCATAAGCTATCGTTCTCCTTATCGCTATGACTTAGCACTTTACCGTCACGAACGATAACTGTACGCGATGTGTATTCTGCCACTTCAGGTTCATGGGTAATGACTACAACCGTTGTGCCATCTGCATTAAGCTGAGAAAATTGCTCCATAATATCAGCACTTGTTTTTGTATCTAGAGCTCCTGTTGGTTCATCTGCTAAAATAAGCGTCGGATTGTTAACAATAGAACGAGCAATAGCAACGCGCTGCTTTTGCCCTCCTGATAGCTCGCTCGGTAAATGTTTCATCCGCTCACTCAGCCCTACTTTTTCAAGCGCAGCTTCTGCTCTGGCTCGTCTTTCCTTACGCGTTACACCGGCATATACCATTGGAAGCTCTACGTTTTCTACCGCTGTTAAACGCGGCAACAGCTGAAATTGCTGAAAAACAAAACCGATATGAATATTTCTTACTTTTGCAAGCTGCTCATCACTATAAGTGGAGATTTCTTGTTCATTTAATAAATAGGACCCTGAAGACGAACGGTCTAAACATCCGATAATGTTCATTAGCGTTGATTTACCAGAGCCAGAAGGTCCCATAATCGCAACAAATTCACCGTCATAAATCTTCAAATTAATATCTTTTAAAATTGGCACTTCCTCTTTGCCAAGATGATAACTTTTATGAATATTCACAAGCTCGATCATTGAACAGTCACTTCCGCACCGTCAGTTAAGTTCTTTGTAGGATTTGTAATGACTTTGTCTTTAGAAGATACGCCGCTTTTGATTTCACTAAATTTATTTGTTGTTTCTCCAATCTTTACTTCCTTACGAACCGCCTTTTTATCTTTCACCACATATACATATTTTTCTCCGTCTTCATTTACAACTGCTTTTATCGGCAGTGATGAAGCTTTTTTACTGCTTGTTTCAATTTCAAGCAGCAGCTTAAATCCCGGCTTAATCATCGTGATATCTTGGTCATCTACTTTTACTTCAACTGGATATTGATTAGCCCCATCATTGCCCGCTTCTGCTGATGCCTGCTGCTGAGGTAGATAGTCAATTTGTTTAACGCTCCCTGCCCATTCTTTATCAGGCAGCACATCTGATGTAATTTTGACAGCTTGACCGGTTTTAATTTTTAATGCATCGTACTCAGACAGCACACCAGTAGCTAAGTATTCATCGGTATTACCAATATGTATAAGCGGTTTTTGAACGTCACTTGTGTTATTAACCGCTTCTTTATCTACTTCTAGCACCGTCCCATTAATATCACTCGCTACGTCTAAATTACGTTCTTTTTTAGCAATTGATTTGGCTTCTAGTTTGTTTCGTTCTAAATCAATTTTAGCCGTTTCTAAATCGAGATTGAGCTGCGTACGTTCTGTATCGATTTGATCTCTCGCTTCTTGCTTACTCATTTCTTTTTCCAATTCTTTTTGTTTTTTATTTAAATTAGAAAGCTGTTTGCTTACTGAGTCAATTTGCAGCTGACTGGATTTTTTTTCTAGCTTATTTTGTTCTTGCTCTAAATCAAGCGTATCGCTTTCGTATGTTACAAGAGAGGTTCCCTGCTGGACACGAGATCCTTCTGTTACGTGAAATCGTTCAACCTCGCCTTTTTCAGCATCAAAATAGACATATTGCTCATCAGCAAGCTTTAACGTACCGGGAACCATAACTGTATTTCTTAACTTTTTTTCCTTTATATTTGCTACGTGAACATTGATTGCTTTCCCACTTACACTTTGTGCACGATATACGTTAATTCCAATAACCGCCACAATAACAACTGCTACAGCTGTAATAATTATTCCTTTTTTCATTTACAATCCTGCTCCTTTAAGCGCTTCTGAAGCAGCTCCTCCAACTCCTGAAATAGCGGCTCCTAAGATGAATAAAATAATCACTGTAATAATAGAAGCAGCTTTTGATACATTTGCCACTTTTTGTAGTCCTACTGCTGTCAGAATAAGTCCCCAGATAGAAAAGATTTCAATGGAAGTAAATACTCCTCCCATAGCACCTTTCGCATCAACCATTCCATTTAACGAAGTCACATTAGCTGAAGTATGTGCTAGTGCAGCTACTCCCGTATTAATTAGCTGACCGATTGCTGTGATGAACGTAACAAACAAATTTAAGCTAAACATTTGGCGGTAAGTTGTTTTTCCAGTCCCTAACTTTGCAATTAAAAACAAAATTAAACTCGTGAATGCCAGTGTAGCAACTATTGCAATCACTCCTCCAACCGTTCCGCCGATCATACTAAATGTTGAATTCACTTCAATGCCAGCTTCTTTTTGCTGCTGTAATGCTTCTTTTGCCTGAGGGGTATAGACGGCTAGAATCGTTGTTGCAGCTGTTAAGATGAGGATAAGTAAAAGAGGTCCCCAAATGACCGGGCTGCTTTTCATTTTCTCAAACTGTACAACTGGACTCGTAATAAAACCAAAAATAGAGGGCTTTCCTTTCTCTTGGACTTCCGAAGATACGTTAACTTCTGTGCTCATAATCAAACTCCTTTTATATTGTTTCGTTATTAGCTCTTAAGACCCGTCTTTTGCTGTTTTTTAAAGTTTTCTAGCAAAATCGACTCTTTCTAAGAAACTCTCAAACACCTAATATTCTAACATAATTATACAAATTAATTTACATTTTTATTACATTTTATATTTTTTATGGTATTTTTAGAAATTAAAGAGATATCTTAATGCTGAATGACAGTATTAATCTTATTTATATTTTCTAAATATTCAAACTATCATTTGACATCATTCAATAGAATTCGTATATTATGATTAAAGTTTATTATTCCTATGTTTTTTATAAGTTTTATATTTAAGGAGGAGTTTCAATGTCTACTAAGAAACCATTTCGTCCTGAAACACAAGCCATCCATTCTGGCCAACAGCTTGACCCGGCTACTTTTTCGCGTGCGGTACCTATTTATCAAACAAGCTCATTTGGGTTTAAAGATACGGAGCATGCTGCATCTTTATTTAATTTAAGTGAACAAGGCTACATCTACACTCGAATTGTAAACCCTACTACGGACGTTTTTGAACAGCGAATTGCTGAGTTAGAAGGCGGAGTAGGTGCTCTAGGAGTAGCTTCGGGTCAGTCAGCTACTACCTTTTCCATTTTGAATATCGCTTCCACAGGAGATGAAATTGTATCAGCAAGCAGTTTATATGGAGGAACATATAACCTCTTTTCGTCTACGCTTCCTAAACTGGGCATTACCGTCAAATTTGTAAACGCTGATAATCCAGAAAATTTTAGAAATGCAATCACTTCCAAAACAAAGGCAATTTATGCTGAATCCGTTGGAAACCCGCAGGGAAATGTGCTAGACATCGAGGCAGTTGCAGACATTGCCCATGAGCATGGAATTCCTCTTATTATTGATAATACGGTTCCAAGCCCTTACCTTCTTCGTCCCATCGATTTCGGAGCAGATATTGTCGTTCATTCTGCTACTAAGTTTCTTGGAGGACATGGAACAGCAATTGGGGGTGTTATCGTAGACAGTGGAGAATTTGATTGGGAAGCGAGCGGGAAATTTCCAGACTTAACAACTCCAGATCCAAGTTACCATGGCCTTGTATACACAGAAGCTGCCGGTGAAGCTGCTTATATTACAAAAGCGCGCGTTCAGCTTTTACGAGATATTGGAGCTGCTTTATCACCTTTTAATTCCTTTTTACTCCTTCAAGGGGTAGAAACACTCCACCTGCGATTAGAGCGTCACAGCGAAAACGCATTAAAGGTAGCAAAATTTTTAGAGCAGCATGAATTAGTACAATGGGTAAATTATGCGGGGCTTCCTTCCCACCCTTCCTATTCTTTGGCACAAAAATACTTGCCTAAAGGGCAAGGAGCAATTTTAACCTTTGGTGTAAGGGGAGGAAAAAACGCTGCGGCTAAGTTAATTGATTCGGTTCAGTTATTTTCTCATTTAGCCAATATCGGCGACTCTAAATCACTCATTATTCACCCGGCAAGCACTACTCATCAACAGCTATCTAAAGACGAACAAAAAGCTTCGGGTGTGACGCCAGAACTTATTCGTTTATCGGTTGGAACAGAAGCAATCGACGACCTTCTTGAAGATTTAGATTATGCCTTAAAAGCCAGCCAAAAAGTGAATACAACTGTTTAAAAGCTGTGATTTTTCACAGCTTTTTTTATATCATCCAATAACTTTTTATACTTTCGCTTATGCTACAATAAACAAAACGAATGAAAAAGGAGTTACTATGAACACGTTCAATTCAATACCTGCTATTACATTTACAGACGTTCATAAAACATTTAAGGATAAAGAACATAGTGTTTTAAAAGGCATATCGGGTACAGTAATGCAAGGCTCGCTCGTCATGATGGTAGGACCATCAGGATCGGGAAAAAGCACCCTTCTTTCCATGTGCAATTTACTTTCTGCACCTGATGAAGGAAGTATTGAAGTATATGGAAAAGACATTAGCAAATGGACTATTTCTGATTTACGAAAAAAAGTGGGCATTGCTTTTCAATCAGCTCCTGTTATTGATGGAACAGTGCGAGATAACATGATGCTTGTTCAAAAACTCCATGGCAAGCAGGATATTATGCCTGAAGAACTCTGTGCCTTAACGGGTCTTTCACCTGACTTGTTAGAGCAGGATGCAAGAGATTTATCCGGTGGTCAAAGACAAAGATTATCATTAGCCCGCACGCTGTCGAACGGATCTGACCTTTTACTTTTAGACGAAATCACTTCCGCTTTGGATGCCACTTCTGCTCATGAAATTGAGCAGCTTATTTCTCATTTACATAAAGAGCGGAATAAAACGATTATTTGGGTTACCCATAATTTAGATCAAGCGAAACGTTTAGGAGAGGAAGTCTGGCTTTTAATGAACGGAGTGATTGTAGAAAAAGCGAAGACGGAGACCTTTTTTCATACTCCTGTAAAAGCTGAAACAAAACAATTTATTGAAGGAGCCTTTCTATGAGTTCACTTTCACTGATTTTTACAATCGTTTTTGTTTTTATTGCTCTTTTTTTATCAAAATCTTTTCGTATAGGACTCGAAAAAGATATTATCATTGCCAGTATTCGAGCAGCCGTTCAGCTGTTAGTGATCGGATATGTTTTATCGTTTATTTTTGACGCGAATCACCCTGCGTTTATTATTCTCATTTTATTCGTTATGCTGACGGTCGCTTCCCAAAATGTTGTAAAGAAAAAAAAGCAGGGATTTAAAGCTTTCTTTCGTGTATTTGTCACTCTTTTTATTGTAGAAATCCTGACCCAATGCGTTATGCTCGGACTACATATTATCCCTGCTACTCCGCGATATATCATTCCCGTCAGCGGTATGATTATTGGAAATTCGATGATTTTGGCCAATTTATTTTTAAATCGGTTAGATGCTGAAGTAAATAGAAGACGAGACGAAATTCAATTGATTCTGGCGCTTGGCGGCACTCCTAAACAAGCTATTCATAGTATTTTAAATGCCGCAATCAAAGCTAGCATGATTCCTACTGTAGAAAGTCAAAAAACAATTGGACTCGTTCAGCTTCCGGGTATGATGACAGGCCAGATTATTGGAGGGGCAGATCCGATACAAGCTGTCAAATTCCAGCTGCTTATCGTTTTTACTATTCTAGCGTCTGCTACGCTTTCCTGCGTCATTTTAAGCCAATTAACATATCCTACCCTTTTTAATAGTTATCAGCAGCTTATCCGTGAGCATGCATAAAAAAAGAAAGGAGACTCCTTTCTTCTTTTTTTATTGAGCAGCTTTTTTTAACCTTGATCCTATATCACTTCCAAAGGTTACTCCTAAATCGCCGAGCCATCTTCTATACGCAATACTCAGTCGGTCCGGATTCAAATGAAGCTCTGCTTGTAAGTCAAGCGGCAGCTCTTCTGGTTTTTGACTTTCCACAATACTGGTATCTTGTTCAATAATAAGCTGCTGAAAATCGCGGAAATATTGATCAGGTGCATCAAACGAATAGTTTCTAGAAACCAGCGCAAACACGGTGGACTTTCTTTCCTCTTCAGGTAAAACCGCAAACAGCATTGAAAAGATTTCACCCGTTTCGTGGTTCACTTTTTTCAACCTTGCAACGGTAGGACGAAGAATTTCAAAGGTGTAATAAATAGTCGTAAAGTTACCCGTGCCATCTGCATCTGCGTACACAGCGATTTCATCAGAAACGTATCGGTTATCTTTCCAATGCACCTTATAATCAGGAATTTCGGCGTAGTCAGAGTGCCCCAGGCTTCCTTCGTGAACAAAAGCCAAATGGCTTACATCTAGAAAGTTTTCTACGACACGAGGAGCTGCTGCCTGCAGAGTATGAGGGCTGGCGCAAACCGTTTTGAATCCGGAGTTAAGATGTTCATCATACAGGGGAAGAGGAGTATCACCTGCCTCGCTGTTCATCTTCACCCATATAATCCCGTACTTTTCAACGCAGTCATACACCTGTGCTTTTGCTTTTGAAGGAATAGCTCTTCCCGGCGGCTGTTGAGGAATTTTCACACAAGCCCCGGCATCATCGTATTTCCATCCGTGATAAGGGCATACAATGCAATCATCTACCACTTTTCCAAGAGATAACGCTGCACCGCGGTGGATGCACAAATCCTTAAATGCTTTAATAGCATTAGTTGTGCGAAAAAGTACAACTCGCTCTTCTAAAATCGTTACTTGCAAGGGCTGATCTGTTAAATCATGTGAATAAGCTGCAGGCAGCCATTCCTTAGCCAATACTAAATCTTTAATCATCTGCATCGCCTCCGTACAATAAGTAAATTTATTTCTTGTTTATAAAAAAAACCGCAGAAATAGAAGGAGTGCTTCTAATTCCGCAGCTTTTTCGTTCCGTAAAACAGACTATAAGCGCGCGAAGATTCTACATGATTGCAGATAGAGCGACCTTAGCACTTCATCTACAATGACCATACGTATTCATCGCTATTTTTTAACCTTAAAACCTAACCCTTATATATTGAATAAAGAGCGGCCAGCCGCTAAAAGCTTTTCTGTCCACTGATTTCTCTTAGTTTTACTTTATCAATTTCCCACTGAAAAATCTCTTGATTTGTAAGCATCTCTAACATAATTTTTTCGGTTAAACGAATAAAAGCTGCGGTTTTAAAAACCGCAGCTTGCTTTATTATGAGCTCATATAACTGGCTGTATATTTTTTCGTCTGCTTTTGTATTTCTTGATTTAAATGCTTGAAAAATGAGAGGGTTTCTTCATAATCCGTCGCTTTTTCATGAAACTTCAATGTAAGACTTTCTTCAAACAACGTTTCTCCCTGATGACCAACCGCTTTCAGCTGAACATCTGTAACAATACCTTGCGAAATCGAACATAATAAATAATTAAAGCAATGAACCGGAACGATATGCATGAGATGAAAATCGTCGATAGTTCTATCACTTTTTGTTTTCTTAAATTCCACGGTGAGTTCTTCTGGATGAATAAACACATTTATATGCTGTTTGGACAAACAAGTAGGATTCATCTTTTGTGTATACTCACAAAATTCCAGTCCAATAAATATAGAATTCTCGGAGTCATCTTCAATGAAGATTTGCGAATTTTTTACCATTGTCCTCGTCCTCCATATTCAATCTAGTTATCCCGTCACTCGCACCCATTTGTAGAATATTTCCATCCTTTCTCTATTCTATCATTGATTTTTCTCAATGCCTATTTCGCAGGCGGAAGTTCTCTTTAAAAGAGAGGGAACTGACAGACAGTTCTTTATGTGAGAAGAATAAACAAAAGACACCTCTTTTATTTTCTTGAGGTGTCTTTTGATATCATCAGCCTGTGTTACGCAACCCTGCTGCAATGCCGTTAATCGTTAATAACGCTTCTTTTAAAAGTTCTTCATTTAACGTTCCAGCCTCATCTTCACGCAGCTTGGAAATGACCTTAACTTGTAAGAATGTTAGAGGGTCCACATACGGATTTCGTAATTTAATAGATTCTTTAATCGTAGGAAGATGATCCATTAATTCTTTTTGACCTGTGATTTGAAGAATCATTTCTTTTGTGAGATTATATTCTTTTTTAATGGCGGTAAAAATCCGCTCTGAAATAGCCGGGTCTTGTACCATTTCCGTGTATTCTTTTGCTGCCATTAAATCTGCTTTTGTTAAGGCCATTTGCAGATTATCGACGGTCGAGCGGAAGAATGGCCATTCTTTATACATTTGCTGAAGAAGCTGTATATCTCCGGATTTCTCTACTAAATGCTGTAAGCCCGTACCTGCAGCGTACCAGGCTGGAAGCAGCTGTCTGCTTTGAGTCCATGCAAATACCCACGGAATGGCTCGCAAGTCTTCAAAGCGATCACTTCCTTTTCGACTCATTGGACGTGACCCAATATTTAAAGCCCCCAGCTCAGGAAGAGGTGTAGCTTGTTTAAAATACGTTAAAAAGTCTGGATCTTTGAAAACAAGCTCTTGATACTTACGTAAAGAAGCAGTTGAAATCTCGTCCATTGTTTCTTCCCATTCATGTGTACGAATATCACATTGTTCAGCTTCTTGAGAAACATTTGCTGCCGCTGTAAGAAGAGCTGAGACCGCTTGTTCAAGGCTTCGGTAAGCAATGTCATATAAAGCGTATCTAGAAGAAAGAACTTCTCCTTGCTCTGTAATTTTCACACCGTCTCCTAGCGTCTCAACAGGCTGAGATAAAATGCTTCGGTTTAACGGACCACCGCCTCGACCTAGTGAGCCGCCTCGACCATGGAAAAACTTCAGACGAACTTGATACTTCTTCGCCATATCATGAATTTCCTGCTGCGCTTTGTAGAGCTTCCAATTAGCAGTAAGCGTTCCTCCATCTTTGCTTCCATCTGAGTAGCCAAGCATAATTTCCTGCAAATCCTGCTGTTTCCTTAAGTGCTCACGATAAAAATCTAATTGAAATAGCTGTTCCATGATTTTAGGACCCGCTGTGAGATCATCAATCGTTTCAAGCAGCGGAGCTATATTTAACTTACTTTCAATGCGGCCATCTGCATGAAGGCGGTAAATACCCGCTTCTTTGGCGAGTACCATGACTTCTAACAAGTCACTTGCAGACTGCGTCATACTGATTAAGTAGACTTCAATAGATCTTTCTCCAAATTCTTTATGTGCTCGATGTATCATGTTAAATACTTCAATTACTTGCTGCGTTTCTTTAGAGTAATTCTCTACAAACGATATCACAGGTCTTGGGTCTTGAAGAACTTTCCCTAGCAGCTCGACTTTTTTCTCTTCCGTTAACGCTGAATAATCTTCAGCTAAAGAAACAGCATGGAAAATTTCTTTGATTGCCGCTTCATGTTCCCCGCTGTGATTACGGATATCAAGCGTTGCTAAATGAAAACCAAACAGCTCAACTTGGCGAATTAATTTACATAAGCTTTTTAACTGATAATCCTGAGGCTGGTGCTTTTGCAGGCTATCTTTGATTAGAAATAAATCATGTAGAAGTTCTTCCGACCTTTGATAACCTGCTTCCGATTCTCCAACTAAATTTAATTTATGAAGCATAATCGTAAGCTTGCAGCGATATACTTCGTGTTTGATTCTCCATCGCTTTTTCTCAGGCAGCAGCGATATTTCTTGATTAATAGAATCAAGAAGATTATCTGAAACTGCGACTCTTTTTGTAGACTGACTTAACCTTTGTCTCAATTGAGTAAGTGACTCTTTATATTTACGAATAGCTAACTTCCTTTGTTTGACAAGCGTTTGCCACGTTACTTTAGGAGTTACGTTTGGATTTCCATCTCGGTCTCCGCCAATCCATGAACCAAATCGAAGAATATTAGGCACCTTCCAATTTTCTTCGGGGTAATTCTCCTGCAATGAATTTTCCAACTCCTGATGAAGTTGAGGAAGCACTTCAAATAACGTTTCATCAAAATAATATAATCCATTGGATACTTCATCCATTACCGTCGGCTTGCGATCTCGCAGTTCATTTGTTTGCCATAAAATCAATACTTCGCTAAACAGTCTTTCTTCAATTTCCGTACGTTCACGTTTTGTTAACGTTGGATTATCCAAGTTTTTTAGAAGCTCAGCCATTCGTTTATGAATATCAAGGACACTTCGTCTAGTGGCTTCTGTTGGATGAGCAGTGATGATGAGCTCTAGGGATAGAGTTTGAAGCAAGTTAGCAATTACGTCTGGCGCCACGCCATTATTTTTAAGCGAAACAACGGCACTTTCCAATGAGCCCGGCTGCATAATAGAATCTTCTTGCTGCTGATATTCGCGTCTGCGACGAATTCGATGATTTTGCTCTGCAATATTAACTAAATGAAAATAAACTGCAAACGCCCGAATAACCTGCTCGCGCATCGGCTGTTCAAGAGTAACGATTTCATTTTTTATTTCTTTATAGATAACTTCATCTTTGTTTTCTCTAAGTGATTTTGCTACTTCGCGTATTTTTTCTACTTTGCTGAGCAGTTCTTCTCCACCTTGGTGAACCAGAACTTTCCCTAACAATTGACCGAGAAACTTAACATCACGGCGCAGGGCAGTGCTGCTGTTTTGTCTTTCTGCTGCTTCTACTGTTACCATTAGACACGACACCTTTCTTCATAAATATTGTACTTTTTAAACTTTTTAGAAAATTATATTAAATTCATATTACCATGAACGAAAATAAATTTCATATAATTTTATTTCCTCCTCTCGTTCAGGAGAGGAGATTCATCAAATATAAAAGAAAGGTTAAGACATAACTAAATGAATCCAATCTAAAGGCGAACAAATGGGATACATAAGCTGAACCGCTTGTGACACCGCAGTTGATTACTGTGCAAGACTTTGCTTTCCGCTGGCCGCCGATGAGCCTCCTCGTCTCTTTCCCTTTTCCCCCTTAGTCTTCCTCTTGCCCTCCAATCAACTGCTAGAAGGAACGAAACAGATGAAACCTACGTTCACCATAACAAAAAAAACGAACCACTAATCAAACATGTTGATCACTGGTTCGTTTTTCATTTGAGCTAAAATACTTTTGTCTCGGCCTCTCTTTTATGCTACCAAGGTTGTCCTAAATCCAATACCGAGGCTAGTTCATTGCTTTTTTTACGCACTTGTTTACGCGTGGCAGCGCGATCTGCCCCCGTTTGAAACAGGTATTTTTCTTCTTCTGTTTCTGGAATAAGCTCCGGTACTGCACGGGGCTTTCCATCATCATCCATTGCCACAAAAGTTAAAAATGATGTGGCTGCAATTTGACGCTCCCCGGTTTTTAAATTTTCTTTAATCACTTTCACAAACACTTCCATGGATGAGCGACCTGTCCATGATACGTATGACTCCAAACATACAGAATCCTGAGGCGTAATAGGGTGCAGAAAATGAATAGAGTCTGCTGAAGCTGTTACACACTCTGTACGACTGTGACGATAAGCTGAAATGGACGCAATCATATCAATATCACTCATTAACTTTCCGCCAAATAACGTATTGTGATTATTAATATCATTAGGAAAAATGCGGCTCGTTCGAACGGCCTTTGTATCTTTACAATAATTTGCTTTCATTAGTAAGAACCTCCATTGATGCCTATCATAATAAGAATAAAAGAATGAATGAACCTATACTAGCATATTTTGATAAATTTAGCTTTACAAAAACTCGTTGATTTATTTACAGAAAACAAAAAAGAGAAGAAAAATTCTTCTCTTTTTTGTCTACCGAATATAGCTTGATCCAAACGTTTTACCTAACGAATCACTGTATAGGTCACTTGACTTTACAGTCCATTTCCCATCTTCTTTCACCATAAAAATTCGTAGGGGACGCCTTCCTTCTTTCGTTTCTAATTCATTTACAATATCTTTGAATTTAGAAGCCGCAAACTCTTCAGAGTGTTCTGTATCGTAATCTTTCGTTTCATCTGTATATGCTCGCTTAAGCTGCGATACGTATGAATATAAGTCTGATAAATTAAGAGTAGTGTACTCCACTTCTACTACGGCTTTATTATTTGCATTCGCAATCACATTTGTTTTCACGCTTGCTTTTTCTTTTAAAACATCTTTATACATGTTAAAAAAATCTTTTTTTGCTTTGTCGGTTAAACTGTTAGAAAACGCACCTTTTAATTCCTCATTAAACGCTTTTTTCTGTTCTTCTATGACAGCTGTTTTGTCTGCTGTTACATATTTATCATAGTCTACGTTTTCTTTGTTTAAGTAAAGGACTTCTGTATAAGCTTGCAGAGCTTTTTCTGGATCTTGCAGTTTATTATAGCTTTTCGCGTATTTTTTCGTATCCAGTGTTAATGTCACTTCGTCAATTTCTTCATCATAATCAGATGATTTTGGCTGAAGCCCAATTTTGTACTTTTTATCTTTTTTGACTTCAAAGACAAACGTTAATTTTTTTTGTTTTCCAGCGCCAATCTTGTCAGATGCACTGCTTTCTAGTCCAAGCTCACGACTGTTCACTCCCGTTTTTGGAGACAGCTGTTCATCTCCTTCGTATAAATACACACCGTCGTAATCCGATAAAGATATACTGTTTTTGGAGACATTTTTCACTTTTAAATCAACTTTCAACAGCCCTTTTTCTTCACTTGTAGCTCCTTCATCACTATCTACTAAAATGTAAGAAGCGCTGTCAATGGATGCTTCAATCGCCTTATTTTTAGCCGACGTGGATCCTCCCGTTTCCTTAGAATTGTTGCAAGCCGCTAATACTAGCGTAAGTACAAAAGCTAAAGCCAAAACATTCATTTTTTTCACAGCTGCCTAATCCCCTTTATTTTGTTTTTTTAGAACTTTATCCCAAATAAAGGTTCCCTCTGTATAAATACTTAAACCTTAAAATCTATATTTTTTACAATATTTTGATAAAAACTAAGTCTAAATTCTCCACTCCTCTAAATAAAAAAACACGAGCACGGGCTCGTGTTTTTTTATTTAGATTTAAAATTTTCTTGATTGATTTGTTCAGCTTCTTTCATATATCGGTTAGATTTGCCACTTTTAATTCCCCAGTAATAAAAAGCTAATGATACGCAAGCAATCACTAGCATATCCCATCCGAAAGGCAAAATATTTTTGCCTCCGAATTTTTCGCTTCCTATGTAGGAAATAAAAATCATGCACGCTAAATAGATAAGCATCCAAGCCCCGGTTAAAAATTCTTTTTTAAAGCCCACCCATTTATTTTTCGCTTGGTAATAAAAATAAACAGGCAGGCCAATTGCCATAATAAAGATCACTTCACCTGTAAGTGGCCACCTTGCCCAGTAAAGCGTCAAGGAAGCAAAAACGAAGCCGCATGGCGCAATAACTGATGCCCCTTTTAAATAAAATGGACGGTAAAAGTGTGAAGCCGTTTTTCTTAATGTTATAAGCGCTACAGGACCCATAATATAAGAGATAAGCGTCGCTACTGAGATCACTTCTGCTAAGACACCCCATCCTCTAAATAAAAAGAGAAACAAGAAGCAAGCTGCTAAATTTAGCCACATAGCTGGGCGCGGGACATTGTAAAGTGGATGAAGAGTACCAAATATCTTTGGCAAGTATCCATTTTGCTGCATCCCGTATAACATTCTAGAAGTAGTTGCCGTATATGTAGCACCTGTGCCGGAAGGAGAAACAAATGCGTCTGCGTATAACACAATTGTTAGCCAGTTAATTCCAAGCGCAATCGCTAAATCAGCAAAAGGAGAATTAAAATTCAAATGATTCCATCCATCAGCAATTGATGACGGACTTACTGCTCCGATAAAGACAATTTGCAATATAATGTATACAATTCCTGCAATAAAAATTGAACCAATTACAGCTATCGGAATCGATTTATTAGGTGATTTTGCTTCTCCTGCCATATTTACAGGACTTTGAAACCCATTAAATGCAAACACAATACCTGATGTTGCCACTGCCGTTAAAACACTGGCCCACCCATAAGGGGCAACCCCATGCTCACTTGAAAAGTTTCCACTATGAAAACCAGCAAAAAATAAAGCCCCTGCCGTTAAACCAGGAATAATTAATTTAACAATCGTAATAAATGAGTTTGCTTTAGCAAAGAGATTTACCGTCCAATAGTTCACAAAAAAGTAAACGAATAATAACAAAGACGCAACTGCCAACCCCTTGGATGTTAAAATTCCATTGTCTACCAATTCGTGAGTCCAGCGAGCCCACTTCCACGGCCAAGTACTCATATATTGCACAGATGCAATAGCCTCCACTGTTATCGTTGAAGCGATTGAAATCCAGTTAGCCCAAGCAGCCAAAAAACCAATAAATGATCCGTGTGAATACTGAGGATATTTAACCATCCCTCCTGCTTGTGGAAACATCGCGCCCAGTTCAGCATATGATAGGGCAATGGTCAAAATAACCACCATTCCAATAACCCATGAAAAAATAGCCGCGGGTCCCGCAATTTGAGCTGCTTTCCATGCTCCAAACAGCCACCCTGAACCGATAATCGAACCTATGCCTGTCATGGTTAAAGCAAATGTTCCCATCTTCCTTTGCATATTGCTCATCCAAATCTACTCCTCTTCCCTAGGAAAATAAAAAAAACACTTGCGGAATTTTCTCAAGTGTTTGCCCAGGCGCGCGGCTTATACGCTATATGCTCCCCCATGGTCATCCATGTTGCGCCAGTCACATATAGGAATATATTTTTTATCAGTATATAACATTCATTACTATTACTCAATATACAAAATGTTTACATTACTTTTCTAAAAATAATGAATTATTCGTAAAATTCCGAATTAACCTTCTAAAAATCTCTTTTTAATTATAAAAATAACTAAAACCCTAACTTTTCTTGTTGTTTGATTCTTTTACTCCACGAGCAGATTATCTTCTGAAAATTATACTAATATATAATATTCATTTACATAATAAGAATTAACAGCTATATATCCATAGAATTCTTGCACTAGACTCTTTACTTATATACAATATGAAGAAAAGATACTAAAGTGAACTGCCCACCACTTAGCTACGCTTGAAGTGGGAGACTCCTTTTAGGAAAACGTTAAAACCTACATATCATGCACTTCGCAACAAATGAAGTACTTCGAGCAAACTTCTCTGTTTATGCAAGCACAAAACAGGGAAAATTACGAAAAAAGATTGTTAGAGGGATGCTTATGAATTATGCAAATGTAAAAGTTCTTTATTTTGATGACGACGGAACCATTCCAAATCACCCTCGTCTTCCAGTTTTGTTGTATGAACACGTATTTATTAGTAAGAAAGAGAAAGTGGAGAGCATTTTCAATTCTCACAACTGGAAAAACAGCTGGGTAGGCGGTATACATGATTTTCACCATTACCACAGCAATTCCCATGAAGCACTAGGTGTAATTAGCGGATCTGCACGTTTAAAACTAGGTGGACATATGGGGGAAAATATCGTGGTGCATGCTGGTGATGTGCTCGTACTTCCTGCAGGAACAGGGCATATGCGTCTGCAGTCAACTGCTGATTTTAAAGTGGTTGGAGCTTATCCAGAGGGCATGGATTACAATTTACGAACAGGAAAACAAACTGATCGCCCTCACGTATTTGATGAAATTGCACAAGTACCTATTCCTACAACAGATCCTGTTTATGGCGACAAAGGACCATTGACAGAGTGGTGGAACTAGACAAGCACTTATTGTCTAGTTTTTTTATTTGCTCTGTTTTATTCTTTCCATGAATCTCTATTTGAACATACAAATTCTTTTCTTATGATGCAATAGCAATATACTTTATCTCGGCGAAATAAAAAAAACTTCCCGGTCAAAACTAAATTTCTTCTTTTCCGTTCTCTTTTTACTTCAAGAGCAACTTCGCTTAGATTATTCCCCTTTTTTTCTTTCATAATTATTTCAAATATACTCTCATCACAAGCTCTTTTTTGTTTTTCTAAAAAAATTTTCATAGATTATAACGAAATTTTCAAAAAACTTATTGCTTTACCATGTCAGACTTGCTATCATAGTGAACATTGTTAGATAAATTTTTAGTAGGAGGAGTAAAATTGAATAGAAAATTCATAATTTTTATTTTATTCATCATTCCATTTATTGCTCAATTCGCTTTTTTACCTTTTGTAAATAACATTCATCCAATTATTTTTGGATTACCTCTTTTGCATTTATGGTTATTTTTATGGGTCTTCTTAACGCCTGTGTGTACATTTATCATTTATCGTTTACAAAAATCTTGGGGGGACATTGAATAATGCAAGGAAATTTAACCGCACTTTTAATCACATCAGCAATTGTTCTTGTCGTTATCGCAATTGGCTTTATAGCGGGACGTGACAAATCATCTAGAAGCTCAGTTGAAGAGTGGGCTGTAGGGGGAAGACGTTTTGGAAGCCTGCTCGTCTGGCTTTTAGTAGGAGCAGATTTATATACTGCTTATACATTCCTAGGTCTTACAAGTACAGCTTATCAGGGGGGAAGCATCGCATTTTTTGCTATTCCTTACTCTGTTTTAGCCTTTTTAATTTCATACTTTTTTCTTCCAAAGCTTTGGACTGTTGCTAAAAAGCACAAACTTACTACGCTTGCTGATTATGCCAGAGAACGTTTTAGCAGTAAATTTCTCTCCTCTTTAATTGCTATAGTAGGTGTATTGATGCTCATTCCATATATTGATCTTCAGCTTAGCGGTATTCAAGATACTCTTCGCGTTGCAGGAACTGGCTACATTAACGTAAAAGCAGTCGTTATTCTTTCATTCTTTCTTGTGGCTCTTTATACCTTTTTCAGCGGAATTAAAGGTCCCACATATACGGCAATTATTAAAGATATTTTAGTATGGGCGATTATGTTATTTATGGTTGTTTCTCTGCCAATTATGCATTTTGGAAGCTGGGGCAACATGATCGACAATGTTGCAAAGGATGCACCTCAGCTATTAACGATCCCAACACAAGGACCTAAAGGCATTCCATGGTTTATTACAGCATCACTCGTATCTGCTTTAGCTTTATTCATGTGGGCCCACGCTGCTACAGGTGTTTTCACTGCTAAAAGTGCAGATTCGCTTCGTAAAAATGCTATTTTCTTACCGCTTTACAATATTGTTTTAATTCTAGTCATCTTCTTAGGATTTATTGCTTATCAAGTATTACCTCAAGATACGACGGATCCTAGATTAGCATTATTAACCTTAATTCAATATTCATATGGCGGCATTGGCCAAGGGTTAGCTTATGCAACGATTGCTCTTGCTTCATTAATTCCATGTTCTATCATGGCTATCGGAGCGTCTAACTTATTTGCAAATAATATATTCAGAGATTTAATTAATCCAAATGTACAGGGTAAAACATTAACAATGGTTACTCGTTCTATGGTTTTCGTTGTTATTGGACTGGCACTTTTATTCGGTTTATTATTCCCTCAAGCACTTGTTTCCCTACAGTTACTGGGGGTATCCGGTATGGTACAAATCTTCCCGGCTATCGTTATCAGCCTGTTCTGGAGAAATCAATCGAAAGAAAGTACGATTGCTGGATTAGTAGTAGGGCTGATTGTAACGTTTACCGTACATGCCACAGGAAATTCATTTGGTCTTTATGAAGGGTTCTGGGGATTATTATCTAACTTACTCGTAGTTGTTATTTTAAATCCAATCTTTTCGGCCAAAACAAAAGCAGCAAATAACGGCGTGAAAGAAACATTGTTTTCTAAAAGCACTCCGCAAACTGAATTAAAGAAAAACGCATAAAAAAGTTCAGCCAATTGGCTGAACTTTTTTTAGATAATATTCTCTTTTTCAGAAGGGAGTGAAGTAGATTCTCTTTCCCAACATTCGATATTTTGATTGTTTTCTAACGCATCTCTATAAAAGACTGGATTTTTTCCTTCCTTTTTTTGCTGAGTATAGTCATGCAAGGCGGAAAATGCCACTTTCGATAATAGAAAAATAGCAATCAAGTTCACGACTACCATCATCCCCATAAATAAGTCTGCCAAATTCCATACAAGCTGAAGCTGAGCGATCGATCCAAAAATAACCATCGCTAAAACACCTACACGATAAGACCAAAGCCACAACTTATTTGAATTTAAAAACTCAATATTCGTTTCTCCATAATAATAATTGCCAATTAACGTACTAAAAGCAAATAGAAATACCATGATAGCTAAAAACCCTGATGCCCAAGAGCCAATATGGGTACTAAGAGAAGCTTGCGTTAGTTCAATGCCGCTTAGTCCCTGCTTATAGGCGGGGGATAAGAGAACGATAAATGCTGTGCTTGTACAAATCACGAGTGTATCCGTCAAGACACCAAATGCTTGGATAAGACCTTGTTTAACTGGATGACTCGTCACTGCAGTTGCCGCGGCGTTGGGAGCACTTCCCATTCCTGCTTCATTGGAAAACAGTCCGCGCTTTACTCCGTTGATTAACGTTGCACCAATTGACCCCCCAAGCGCCTGTTCAAATCCAAATGCATTTTTCACAATTAGCGATAGAACCGCCGGCATTTGATCAATATTTTTAAAGATAATGAACAGAGCCATTCCAATGTATAAAACGGCTAATACGACCACGATGTATTCCGATATCTTGGCGATGCGTTTGATTCCGCCAAAAATAATTACCGCAAATATAACTGTCATAATAATCCCAACCAACAATCGGCTCGTTCCAAAAGAGTTCTCAAATGCTAGCGTAATCGTATTAGACTGCACAGCGTTAAACACCAGGCCAAATGATAGTGTAATGAGTACAGCAAATAGCCCGCCCATCCACCTTTTATTTAACCCTTTTTCCATATAATAAGCGGGTCCTCCTCGAAACCCGTTTGATCCTTTTACTTTATAAATTTGAGCGAGTGTACTTTCTACAAAACTTGATACTGAACCGATAATGGCAATAATCCACATCCAAAATACAGCACCCGGGCCACCAAGTGCAATAGCAATCGCTATCCCTGTAATATTTCCCGTTCCTACTCGAGCTGCCATGCTTATGCAAAAAGCTTGAAACGGAGAGACTCCTCCACCTTTAGCCGCTCGTCCTTCTTTCAAAACAAGTACCATTTCTTTCAACATGCGAAACTGCAAAAAACGAGAGCGAATCGTAAAATAAATACCAATTGATACAAGTAAAATAATTAATAAATTCGACCAAAAAAAATCATTGATGACGCTAATCACACTTTCGACTGCTTGTTGCATGCCTATCACCTCATTAAAAAATTTGGTAGAACAAATGCACAACATGAAAGTTTTTTCTCTTGGTGTTTATATTATTGAAGCGAATGAAGAGTACGTAAATAGACTAAAAAATACTCAAATCCCATTCTTTTGCGATTTTTTTTAGTAGCGTAACGCCTTTTACGCTATTCCCGTACTCATCAATAGCTGGACTGTATATTCCGATACCGCATCCGTCTGGAAATGGAGACTGCTTTTTCGTATTAGGTGGCACCAATGACATGATTCCTCCCGATACACCGCTTTTAGCTGGCATACCAACAAATGCCGCAAACTTTCCTGAAGCATTATACATACCGCATGTAAGCATGAGCGCTTTTGTTAATTTAGCTACTTCTTTTGGAATTACTTGTTTGTGAAATACTGGATGATATCCGTCTAATGACAGAATTAATCCAATCAGTGCAATATCTTCAGTCGTTACTTCAATTGAGCACTGCTTTAAGTAAACCTCTAGAACCTCCTCTACTTCTCCTTGTAAGTAATTCGTTTCTTTTAAATAGTAGGCAAGCGCACGATTTCGATGAGACGTTTGCCATTCTGATTCAAAGACCGTTTCATTAATAAGTGGTGTTTTCCCCGTAAGCATTGTTATCACATCAAACAAATAGCTTAATTTTTCTTTTGCCGTCTCCCCAGATAAAAGAGATGAAACCGTTAAAGCACCGGCGTTAATCATAGGATTGAACGGCTTTCCTGGTTTATGCATTTCCAGTCTTATAATAGAATTAAATGCATCTCCAGTTGGCTCTACATCCACTCTCTCTAGCACATAAGGAATGCCGCAGCATAAGCAAGCTGCTATAAAGCTAATGACTTTAGAAATACTTTGAAGAGTAAATACCGATTCATAATCTCCAGACTGGATAACAGTTCCGTCAGCACCAATCAAACAAATACCTAATTGAGACGAGTCCATATCTTTCAGAGCTGGAATGTAATCAGCCGTTTTTCCTTCTGAAGAAAATTCTTTTATTTGCTCTACCCACTCATGTAACTGCTCTTTTGCAGTGACGTGTAAGTAAGACATTTCCTGTTCAATTTCTCTTTTCATTAAAATCACCTCATCACTTAATTAACTTTTTATTTTAAAGCGCTTTCATAAAGCGGGATTTCATTTTCATTTTTAATGTACAATGCAACCTACGAGAGCATACAAAAACCTACAAAACTTTTTGTAATTATATTTTTATCTTTGGCACTCTTCTCCATTGTGCTGGACGCTGTCACAATGTATACTAATTCACGAATCACTTCAGGAGGTGAAATTATCTGAATTTTAAATCTTTCATTCGAAAAGATCCGTACATTTTATTGCTCATGCTCATTACTGTCCCGCTGGCGGGAGAGTTAAAATTTTATCCGTTAAATGAAACATTTCGAATTACATTTGGAGCTCCTACATTTTTCTTTTTCCTATTGCTTTTAAAACGAAAAACCGTTTTAGCCGGGGGCTTGTTAACCGCTTTAAGTGTCGTTCTCTTTCGCATCATGCTCGATTATGTCATGCTCGATCATTTTCAATTTGCGGCTTCTGCACATACGCATTACCCTACGTTTTTCTTCTACTTTACGTATGCACTTTTATTTTTTGTTTTTAAAGTAAGCCGCATGAATTATAGTGCTATTGTAATTGGAGTGATTGGACTCATCATTGAAATTGCTGCTGATGTAGTGGAACTAACTGCGCAGTATATAGTTTTGCACACAACAATCCATGTCGATTCATTATCTGACATGGCCGTTATTGCTTTTGCTCACAGCTTCATTGTACTTAGCTTTTTTAATATGATGACGATTTATGAATCACAGTCACGAGAACGTCAAATTCGCAAACAAAATGAGCACATGCTAATGCTCATTACAAGCCTTTATGAAGAAACCGTTCATTTAAAAAAGACCCTTCATAATACAGAAGCGATTACAAAAGCTTCGTACGATTTATACCGCGTATTAAATCAGCAGGAAAAAGATCATTCTGTGCTAAACCAAACGCTCAGTAAAAAAGCGCTTCGGATTGCGGGAGATATTCACGAAGTAAAAAAAGACAACCAGCGTATTTTTGCGGGCTTATCTAAAACAATTTCAAATGAAAGTTTCCAAAATTATATGAAAGCAGAGGAATTAATCGAGCTGATCGTACGCATCAACAAAAAATATGCCGATTCTCTTCACAAACAAATTACCTTTTTTTCTTCTGTAAACGGGGAACATTTCAGCTACCACGTTTACACCATTTTATCGATCATTAATAACTTGGTAGCCAACGCAGTGGAAGCGATCAAAGATGAAGGAAGGATTGTTTTATCGGTACATAGACAAGCTGAACATGTAGAATTTCATGTACAAGACAACGGTCCTGGAGTACCTTTAAAGTACGAAAAAGCTATCTTTGAACCTGGTTTCACCTCAAAATACGATCAATTTGGAAACCCCTCTACTGGCATTGGTCTTTCTTATGTAAAAGATATTGTTCAAGAACTTGAAGGTACGATTAAAGCTACACAAGAAGACAGCGGAATGACGTTTATCATTCAAATCCCCCTTCGTAATCTAATTCAGAAAGGATGAGTTTATGCGATTTTGTATTACAGATGACGATTCAGCTATTCGTTCAACGCTCAGTCAGCTGATTGAAGATGAGGATTTAGGAGAAGTTGTAGAAGAAGTCGTCGACGGAAGCTTTTTAGATGCCTCTACGTTAAATTTAAAACAAATTGATATTTTATTTATCGATTTACTTATGCCAGGGCGGGACGGGATCGAAACGATCCGTCATTTAAAAGATTCATTTAAAGGAAAAATGATTATGATTTCACAGGTGGAATCCAAAGAATTGATAGGAGAAGCCTACTCATTAGGAATTGAATACTATATTACAAAACCAATTAACCGAATTGAAATTTTAACGGTTATTCGAAAAGTAACGGAACGAATCTCCCTTGAGAAATCAATCGATGATATTCAAACCTCCTTGAATAGTTTAGCGACAGCTCATCACGCCACCCCTTCAAGCCAGCCGGTAACGAAACAAGCCCATCTATACGATGTAGGTAAATTCTTATTAGCCGAGTTAGGTATTGTAGGAGAAAATGGTGCAAAAGATTTACTGGATATTTTACAGTTTCTGTACACTTATGACCAAAGAGAAAGTGTGGAAAAACATTTCCCTTCTCTAAAAAATATTTTTGTGAATGTGGCTGAGAAAAAATTAGGAGCTCACGCGTCTTCCATTGAAATTAATCGCGAAACCAAAGCTTGTGAACAGCGAATAAGACGAGCAGTTACTCACTCACTAAATCACTTTGCTTCTATCGGATTAACAGACTTTTCAAATCCGAAATTTGAAAATTATGCTTCTAAGTTTTTTGACTTTACAGCTGTTCGTAAAAAAATGAAAGAATTACAGGGAGATTCTAAAATTTTGCCGATTCGCATTAACACCAAAAAATTTATTCAAATATTCTTTTTTGAAGCAAAGCGCTTGTTAAGCAAGGAAAAAAGCTGGTATTGACAGAAAAGACGGAAAAGGTGCAAATGCCTCTTCCGTCTTTTATACTAATTGATTCAGTTTTACTAAGGAAGGTCCATATACAGTACGCAGAAGCAGCGTCTTTTCTCCCCTTGCATATTCCACCAGAGAAAATGCTCCTTTTTCTGTTTCTACCTGTACATCTACAGAAACTGGACACTCTTTTAACTGATTAACTATCAGTTGCGCTTGTTCCACCGACAAATAAGAAGAAAGGCGAATAAGTATATCCAAATCACTAGTTGTTGTAACAACTTCGGCACCACTTGCAAATTCGAACCCCACACTGCCGGTTGGTCCCCACGCAAAATCTTTTAAAATAATAGCAACTTCTTTTAAAGCACCTGTGGCTGGCATGTTTCTAAAGTGGCCGTTTTGAAAAATAGAAACGAGATCTTCCGGCCTAATTCTTTGTTTAACAGCCTGCTCAGATACAAATGCTCCAAAACGCTGATTCCTTCTTTCTCCTCTTACTCCAACAGGTATCAGGCTATCTCGTTGAACAGCCCGCCTTACAACGACAAACGGAGCCTTCCCTAAAGAATGCTCCACCCAATCAGGGATAGGTGTATAACTGATAAGCTTTGCTTCCTCTTTTAACTGAAGCAAATCATGAGCTATATATTCCATTGTTTTTCCAACTCATCTCTTACTAATAAAGAAGCTTTTCGCCCTTCCTTCCTTGCTTGCTCACTGTATAGCCGGTTGCTTAAATCGTACACACCTTCACGGCGTACATCTTCTACTGCTCCAGTCAAAATATCTTGAATCGTTTGAACGTCGCGCTCTGTGGGCTGCTCTGCTTGAATACCGCTAACCAGCTCATATAAAGCGCCAAGTGAGGCAAATGATTCAATATCATAAGCCATGGACGGGACTTTCTTTGAAACTTCTTCAAGTTCTTTTATACTTCTTTTAGTAATGCGCGCTGCCGACCGTTTGGACATGGCGTGAACATTCACTCCTTCGTCTTTTAAAGCCACAATTCGATTTGATTGGTACCCATGAGCTAGAAATGCTCCTGAAATTGCTTTTCCGACAATTAACGTAATAACCGGATGACCTGCTAAGCGCGCTGCTGCATAAGCATCAGCCGCAGCACCGCAAGCATAGTGAATACCTAGAAGTTCTTCATGATAGCCATACGCTTGACTCGGTACGTCCACAATGGCGATTATAGGCCGAGGAGATTGATTTCGATCTTCTTTTATTATTTCACGAACGTGCTTGGCAATTGCCCATCCTTCATCTAGTCCTATTTCCCCTTTCCGTGCACGTAAGAAACGATTATAAGGATTAGGTACAACCGATATATATCGGACCTTTTCTCTTCCTAGCAATGCGTCTTTATAAAGAACGGAAGGAATTTCAAAATCTGCTTCTTCATCATTTATTAAGGCGTTGATCCACACGCGACCGCGGCTGTTGGGCATGTTACCTCGAACTTCATTCAGCGAGTAAGAGACTGTTGAAGGGATAGGTTCATTTTTTGTTGTGTTATACAATTCTTGAAACTGATCAGGAGCCAGTTTTTCTGAAGGATCAACCTTACTAAGCAAATGTCTGTAAAAATCTACTTGTTCTGTTTTACTAGTTACTTTTCCTTTCTTCTGAAACGTCTCTTGAACCGCTCGTTGAATAGCAGTGACATCATCCTGTGCTAAGGTATCTGCAAACCCGGTTTCATAGCGTTGCATACCGCCAATCGTTTTCCAGATTAAGCTTCGGTCTCTTGCATCAAACTCTTCAACCCCTGCTTCTTGTTCGATCACTTCCGGGCCGTTAAGTCCAAACCTTGCTTCTTTTGTCATAATGAGATAACTAAAGAGTGAAGCAGTGATGGACATTCCTCCAAAGCAGCCTACATTTCCTGAAATAACTCCAACAACAGGTGTATGCTCACGCAAAGCAACCACAGTTGAGCCAATTTCAGATATCGACAAAAGTCCATAATTCGCTTCTTGGAGCCTTACCCCTCCTGTATCGAATAGAAAAACAGGTCTAACAGGAACACCTTTTTTGTGATTATTAAGGGCTAGTTCTAAAGCTCCTGCAATTTTAGCTCCCGATACTTCACCAATGCCTCCCCCTTGAAACCCTCCTTCTACTGAAATGACAACGGCTGGCTCTCCTGCTATCATCCCACCTGCTATAATGACACCATCATCGCTTTGAGGAACAATATTTTGCTTAGGTAAATGAGGCGATTCGATTCCGTCAAAAGGGCCAAGCAGCTCACAGAATGTTCCTTGATCTAAGATGGCCTGCGCTCGTTCTCTTCCATTTAACTCAATAAAGCTTTGATTATTCACTCCCATTTTCACTCACCTCCAAAGCTTGTGCAAGACGCAAGGCGACTACACCAGGCGTAGCACCAAAATCATTAATTACAATTTTCGCTTGAATGGTATGAACACTAAAGAACCGGTCTAATACGGCTTTCCAGGTTTCACTAAATCCTTCACTTCCTGTTCGTACTGATACGTGAGCATGTTCTTCATCAGAAGGAACCATTAAAATTTCTAAATCCCCTGAACCAACAACGCCTACATGTGCGCGCTGAGTTAACTTTCCATCGGCTTTGTATTTAAACACTAACGTTTCCATTAGCCACTCCTCCCTGCAGACGTTTACGATTCTTTAAAAAGAGATATTCGATCTAAAAATAATACAGCAGCCAGCAAATCTGCGCTTCCGCCTGGAGAAGCGTTAGATGATAAAAGTATATGATCTAACGCTTTTAGCCGCTGTTTTCCCATTGATGTAGATACCCCTCCAGCTTCTAACACATTGGATGCCGCCATTTTAACCTCCTTTAACACAACCGGACCAGCACGATGCAAAATACACGTATCATCAAGGTTGGCGATTAGTGTTACTAAAGTATCAATCCTGGCTGATGTTTCATGTATGCCTAGCTTACGAGCTTTATGTAAAGCAGGCAAGCCTATATGAATTACGTGAGGAAATCCTTGCTTCGCCTCTCCAGCCGCTCCTTTTGCGCCATACTGTTTTTTCACCCAAAGTCCATTAGATGAATGCAGAGGACAAAAACGATCTGCATAACGAGCAATTTTCCCCGCAGCTTCTGTGATGGATGCAGGTGATGCTTGAATGCCGCAAACCGCTGTTGCAGACGCAAGTAGGCCTAATGCCCAAATGGCTCCTTTGTGTGTATTAACACCATCCGTAGCCCCGTACATAATTTGTTCGCCCTCGCGTCCAATTCGAGCAATTTCTTCCCTTAGCATCTGACTTGGCTGCTTTCCTTGACTGTATAATGCAATCTGTAAAAAGGTCGGTTGTAAAGCATAAGCAGAAGTTAACAGCGTCTCAATATTCATATCTTGATGAGATCCAGTTGTTGCTGCATCTACAAGCCCAGGCTTAGGTGTAAGCACCGCTTCATCAACCAGAGCGGTAACTGCCACTTTAGCTATTAGACATGAGTAAAACACAGCTGGTCTTGGCTCTTCTTGAATACTTTGAATACGCATATTTCTTACCAGCTCCTAAATTTAGCAGGCGGATTATACAAGCCATCCGACCATTCTACTAAATCTTCGACACTTCTTGCTGCCAATAATGAACGTTTTGCTTCTGTACGGCGAATCTGTAAATCTTCAGGAAAAGCCACTAGGCCATCTCTGCGCATCTTTTCCACTTTATTTTGGTTATATCGAAGGCCTATAGGTGTTACCCCTGCTACTGCTTCAAGCGCTGCTTTTCTTTCGTCCAAGCTTTGTGCTTTATATAAATAAGCAATTCCTTCTTCCGTCACAACATGCGTCACATCATCCCCGTAAATCATGACAGGAGCAGTAGCTACGCCTGCTTGTTTCGCTACCTTTATCGCATCCAAAGACTCCACAAAAACAGGCTCATTTCCTGATTGAAAGGTTTCAACCATTTGAACAACTAATTTTCTGCCTCTCGCTAGTTCGTGCTGCTCGTTTATCATATCCAACCAAGCAGGCGTAGAATGTCGGCGGCCTCTAGGGTCATGCCCCATATTAGGAGCTCCGCCAAACCCTGACAAACGTCCAGATGTGACGGTAGAAGAATTTCCTTCTCCATCTATTTGCAAAGTTGATCCTACAAAAGCATCTACCGCATATTGACCAGCCACTTGACACATCGCACGGTTTGAGCGCAGGCTGCCGTCGCGTCCTGTAAAAAACACATCAGGACGCGCTGCTGTGTATTGTTCCATTCCTACTTCTCCGCCAAAGCAGTGCACGCTCTCAATCCATCCGCTTTCAATAGCCGGAATTAACGTGGGGTGAGGATTTAGAGCCCAGTGCTTGCATATTTTACCTTTCAGTCCTAACTTTTCTCCATAGGTAGGCAGCAAAAGCTCAATTGCAGCGGTATTAAAGCCAATGCCATGATTTAATGATTGTACGCTGTGGCGCTCATAGATACCTCGAATTGTCATCATAGCCATTAAAATTTGGAGTTCTGTAATATGACGAGGATCTCGCGTAAATAAAGCTTCCAATTGATAAGGCTGATCCGCCACGACGATACAATCAACCCAAGAAGATGGAATATCAACTCGCGGAAGTTCTTCAACAAGTTCATTTACCTGCACAATAACAATTCCATCCTTAAACGCGGTTGCTTCGATAATGGTTGGTGTTTCTTCCGTATTTGCTCCTGTATATAAATTACCTTGTACATCCGCTTTGTCAGCAGCCACTAAGGCAATGTTCGGAATTAAATCAATGAAAAGGCGTCCGTAAAGCTCTAGATATGTATGAATTTCTCCAATTTTCAACGTCTCATCTTCAATCATTTGAGACACGCGAAGGCTTTGAGCACCGGCGTACGAAAAATCAATTTTTTCAGCAATTCCTTTTTCAAATATGTCGAGATGTTCCGGACGTGAAATACTAGACATAATCATATGAAGACCGTGTATTTTATCAGCGCTTACTTCATTCAGCGCCTTTGATAAAAAAGATGCTTGCTTTTGATTGTCTCCTTCAAGCACTACTTTATCTCCGGGTGATATAAGCAATTCTAACGCTTCAATAATGTGTTCATTACCTAGTAACTTTCCTTTAAGAAGATGGTCTATTTTCGCAAGGCGCGCTGCTTTTTGATCTCGGCGAGTTGTCCATGATTTTGAAGTTTTTTTTATGCCACTCATGTTCTAGCTCCTTTCTGATACTTCTAAATTAATACGCTTACATTTTTTCTTTTTCCATTAAAATCAGCAAAGTTTTCATCGTAGATTCGGCTGCCGAAATAGCCCTTGCTTCAGGGAAGCTCTTAGCAGCCAAATCCGTTAGCACTCTTCCTGGAGCCATTTCAATATATAATCTTGTGCCCATTTCATACATAACTTCCGTCGTATCATGCCAACGGACGGGCAGGGCAACACTCGCTGCCAAATCTTCCTTAATATCAGCAGCTTTCCATAATTTCCGAGCTTTACAATTACCTATAAAAGGAACGGACGGGTCCTTTCCTTGCACCTCCGTTATGGTTTTTCGTAATTCACTCGAAACTCCTTCCATAAGAGGACAGTGAGAAGGCACCGTTACATGAAGCATTTTAGTTTTTCTAGCCCCTTTTTTAGATGCTTTTTCAAGAACTTTCTCAATTGCTTTTAAGGTGCCAGAAATCGTTATTTGATCAGGAGAATTTAGATTCGCTACGTACACAGGAGCTGCATCAGTTGATAGTTCATTTACAATAGAAAGAAGCTGATGTTCACGCAGTCCCATCACAACCCCCATACCATAACCATCAGGATAAGCATTTTCCATCAGTTTCCCTCTTTTTTTCACAAGAAGAAGAGCTTCTTTAAAAGATAACACTTCAGATGCAACTGCTGCTCCAAACGCCCCTATAGAATGCCCTCCTACCACGTCTGGCGAGTATCCTTTGTTTTTAAACGACCTAGCCGCAGCCACTCCTGCAATAAAAAGACATATTTGAACATTTTTATTATATTTTAATTTTTCTGACGAATCTAAAGATAATACGTCTTGATTTAAAACCTCACTTGCTTCTTCAAACGTAGTCGCTAATCCCCATTTATTTTTTATATCATGAAGCATACCAGCATATTGTGCGCCTTGGCCTGGAAATAGAAATGCAACACTCATCGTGTTTCTCCTTTCGACTTTATATCATCCAAGGAGATAATGGATAATTTTATTATAAAGAACATAGGATCAATAACTCTAATACATATTTCTTATATATCCTATAACTTGAAATCTATATAAAAAGAGATTGAGACATAACGAAATCAATGGAAAAATCCGAACGGGTTAGATTCTCCATTAAGAATCTAATCCGTTCGGATCTTCAACTAAAGTACTTTTAGCTACAGATGAGCCGGAAAATGCGGAAGCACTTCTTCGCCAAGCTCATGTATAACTTCTTCAGCCGGACGCTTGCTATCAAAAAGAGCAAAAAAGAGATGATTAACTCCTATTTCTTTATAAATAGAAAGAAGTTCAATTAATGTATTACGACCTGCTCGAAATCCTAAACGAATTGGCGTTGGCATTTCATGTGGATCTTCTGCCAAATCTAGATGCATAGGTTGTGTAAAAGGTTTAAAAACGCCTGGATGATAGATATCAACCAGTTTCCTCCATTGGGTAATAGCTTCTGCTTGAAAATGGGGATGACGAGGATAATACATCCAGCCGTCCCCATACTGTGCAAACCACTCCATATTTTGCTGACTGTATCCCGTAATCATCGTTGGAATACGTTTCGTTGGCTTAGGAACGACATTTGCTCCCTGAATGGATCCCAAAGCAGACTCGATAGATGGAAATTCTTTATTTAACGCTTCTTCTAAATAATGAAAAGCCTCTGAAAATCGCTTTCCTCTTTCTTCATGAGGAATACCTAACCCTCGAAAATCTGCTTGACGGTCTCCAGAAGATACGCCCATAATCAAACGCTCAGGAAAAAGCTGATCAATGGTTGCCATTTCTTTGGCTACGCGAAGCGGATGGCGCAAAGGCAGCACAATAGCAGATGTACTAAGAGCAATCTCTCTTGTTTGACTGGCCAGATACGTCAAATAAATAAGCATATCATAAATTTGACCCGTGGCTGGATCGCCAAATGATGGATCTTGAAGAAGGACATCGCGGAACCATAAGCTTGTAAATCCATATTGTTCTGCAAGCTGCGTGAGCTCCACTTGTTTCTCCATCGTAGGCGTGGCATATTGATAATTTTCAAGCGGCATATGCAAACCTAACGTTAACTCATTCTCCTTGTACATACGACGATACGCCTTATGATGTTGAAATGTAGTCATTTGCTTCCTCTCCTTTTATAGCTAAGAGATCATCGCCTTTTGCGATGATCTCTTGTTTTATTTTGCTTTTGCTTCTATTGAGCGGCTCCATGCTGTTAATAAGACCGCTCCTAAAACCATCACTCCTCCAATCCAAGGAGTATGAACAAGACCAATCGAATCAACAATCAGGCCGCCTACAAAAGAACCAATAGCAATTCCAACGTTAAATGCAGCAATATTAAGCGCAGAGGCTACGTTCACTGCTGAAGGAACATACTTTTCAGCTAAGTTCACGACCAGCACTTGAAGTCCAGGTACGTTCATAAATGCCAATAAGCCCATGGCAAAAATCGTAATCGTTCCCGCTACTTTAAACGATGCAGTAAACGATAAAATAACTAAGATAACTGCTTGAATTAGAAACATCCAAAATAATGCTTTTAACGGATTTTTATTCGCAGCTTTTCCTCCGATTGTATTTCCGATGGCTACTGCTACACCGTATACCAGCAGTAAGATACTAACCGCGCTTGGTGCGTATCCTGTTAGTTTTTCAAGAATAGGTGCTAAATACGTATAAGCTACAAACGTTCCGCCATATCCTAAGGCAGTAATAGCAAACGATAGTAAAAGCGGCCCGTTTTTCAAAATTTTCAATTGATCACTAAACTTTGCCGGCGGCGCTTCCTTTAAGTTTTTAGGCACTAAAAGAGCACTTGCAATAATGGCAATAACCCCAAGGAACGCTACTCCCCAAAATGTTGCTCTCCAGCCGAAAGCTTGTCCAATAAATGTACCAAGCGGAACACCTGTAACAGTTGCAACTGTTAAACCTGTAAACATTAAAGCAATGGCACTTGCTCGCTTATCTTCTGGCACTAAATCAGCAGCGATAGTCGCACCGATAGAAAAGAAAATCCCGTGTGAAAATGCAGTAATAATTCGTGCTATAAGCAGCAGCCCAAAGCTTGTTGATAAAGCTGCTACTGAGTTTCCTACGATAAAAATAACCATCAATAGCATCAACAGTGATTTTCTGCTCATTTTACTTGTTAAAGCTGTTAATACGGGAGCTCCAAATGCAACTCCCATTGCGTATCCTGAAATTAATAACCCTGCTAGTGTAATGGAAATATTTAAATCATCTGCAAGCGATGATAATAAACCTACTGGAACAAACTCTGTAGTCCCGATTCCAAAGGCGCTAATAGCTAGCGCTAATAGCGGCAAAGAACCGCTTTTTTTACTTTGTTGTGTTTGTGAAAGTGTGTTCACTTCTTAACGCCTCCTGTTCGTTATGATAACTTCTTCATAATAGCTTCTCTTACGGCTAATTAGCTTAGGTACCTTTCATATATTCGCTAACTCGCCATCAACAATTGTTATTATGAGCGATGTAAAACCAAAGAAAAAGTACGCACTTTCAAGTGATATAGGCACCTGGAGGTTACAATAAGCGTAAATACTAAAGTCATGAACTATTGGGTATTCTAAAAAAATGCTTACACCTAGAAAATTTTGCTCTATAGTGATATGATAAACATCAGAAAAAATGCGAAAACATGCATTTGACCGTTATCTCTAGAACAAGGAGAGTTGTTAACGTGAAAAAATATAATATTCCAGTGGAAGCGGCACTAGAAGTCATTGGAGGCAAGTGGAAAGTCGTTATTCTTTGCCACTTAATTAAAGGGACAAAGCGCCCTGGAGAATTAAAAAGAATTATGCCGCGCGTTACGCAAAAAGTATTAACGCAGCAGCTTCGAGAACTTGAAGCAGACGGCATCATTGTTAGAAAAATGTACAATGAAATGCCGCCTCGAGTAGAATACTCTTTAACAGATTACGGATGGTCTTTAAAAAGCATTCTTGATTCATTATGCTCTTGGGGAGAACATCATATTGAAAAAACGTATCCTGATAAAGAAGCTGTACTTATGCAGCCTGTAGAAGAAGTCACTGTTTCTAATTAAAAAAAGCTGACTATCTAGTCAGCTTTTTCATTCCCTTACTTTCTTTGTTTTTTCAGATGATGTATATATTCAGGAGGAACCCATATGACAGAACAACTTAAAAAGAAAATTAGTCTTCAAGATGCTATCAAACAGCAGCTTGCTAATAAGAAAAATCAATCTTCAAGTAAAGCTCAAAATAGCAGCACCAATCAAGCAACCAAAAAGCTGACGAGTCAACAAACAAAAAAAACGAATAATCAGCGAAAGAGAACAGGTGTATAATGAACGGACAAAATAGAAAAGACGTAGCTCCTGGAATTGAAGTCGACATTGTTTTAAAAGCAGATCAGCGTTCTGGAAAACTTACACACGGAACGGTCAAAGACATTCTGACCAATTCAAGCTTTCACCCACACGGCATCAAAGTCCGTTTAACAGATGGACAAGTCGGACGCATAAAAGAAATTTACCCAAATTAAAAAAGCATGTATTCTACATGCTTTTTTAATTTACACTTCAAATAAATCTACTTATCATTTCCTACTTTTGTTAAAATAAAGAAGCACTGTCGTCCCCTTTCTTTCCCTTGGGAATTCACGCAAGGAAGAAAAAGGTGGTGGATAGTCTGAGACGAATCCTCAAGTCATTTTTCCTAGATGCTGAGAATGTTCAGCTCCTAACGGCTTACGTAGAGCTTTTAGGAGCCATAGTCGCTCTTATTTTGCTATTTTTCCAGTAGTAAAATAAGTAATCACCGGTAAGTATCGTCTAAAAGGTTCTTCATCCATAAGGCTCGTGTGCTGATTGTCTTTAGGGAATCGTGTTTGGCGGCACTTCCCTATAGTAAAAAGACAGCTTCCTTGCAGAAATGGACAAGGTGTAATCAACTACGGCCGATTATGGGTGCGGGACCTTTTTCTTTATTAGTCTATGTCTTTTTTTCACTTCCCATACACAAAAATAAAAAAACCTCCGAGTTGGCGGTCTCGAAGGTTTTTTCTAGTGAATCGTTTTCGACAAATCCTCATCCAGGCTAACAAGGTTCAGATCTAATAAGATTATGTGATGAATTTCTTCACCTTACAAGTTACACTTGTCAAAGCTAAGAATTCATTCGCTTGTTAAGAATAACTGAACGTGCGCTCCAGATTGTCATTTTTCCTAGCCTCAGTATATCATACTTATTGAAAACAGGTAAAAAAAGTGTTCGACAAAGCTTGTTAGCAGCTCTTCACCTATGTCATATTTTTCAAAACAAAAAACATTTTACAAATATGAAGGAATTTCATACTATTAGATAAAAGATAAAACATAGAAGATAGAAGTATTCTGACTTGGAGAGGATTTCAATGAAGCAACCTCAGTTAGAAAAAGAAATTCGAGCCTTACAATCAGATATTTACCAATTAGCTAAAAAAACAAGCAGCTATTCTCACGGTGAGATTTTAAAATTAAGTCAAAAGCTAGATCAAAAAATTGTTAGTTACCAAAAGCTTTTTAACCATACCAAATAAGAGCCGCGTTGGACTTTCACTTGCTATCCCTCAAGTACCATAAACCTACAAATAAAACAGATATGTTTTATTCGCAATAGGTACATCTCTGCTTCCCTAATTAATAGGGAAGTTTTTTATTTAGAAAATTAAAACCTTCTCCTTTCCTTAGGTTAGTTGTCATACAAATTGGGTATCCAATCAGTAGGCCTTAAAACCTATCTAAGAAACATAAAGGAGAGAATGCATGATGAGTAATGCTGATACTGCCGAAACAAAAAAAGGCGCTGACTTACTAGTAGAAAGTTTGGCAAGTCAGAATGTGCCTTATATTTTTGGCATTCCAGGAGCCAAAATTGATGGCGTATTTGATATTTTGAAAGAAAAAGGACCAGAAGTAATTGTTTGCCGCCATGAACAAAATGCTGCGTTTATGGCAGCTGCTATGGGAAGACTGACAGGTACGCCGGGCGTTTGCCTTGTCACATCAGGTCCAGGTGCCGCTAACTTAGCCACTGGCCTTGTGACTGCTACTTCTGAAGGTGACCCAGTGGTAGCCCTAGCAGGAGCCGTTCCAAGAGCAGATCGATTAAAAAAGACGCATCAATCAATGGATAATGAAGGACTATTTAAATCTATCGCCAAATTCAGCGTTGAGGTAGAAGACGCTGCAAACGTTCCAGAAGTGATAACAGACGCCTTTCGCGAAGCTGTTTCTTCTCCTTCAGGAGCATCTTTTGTCAGCTTGCCGCAGGATGTAATGGATAGCGAAACATCAGCTTCCACTCTATCCGTTTTAAAAGCTCCTACGATTGGGACTGCCAATTTAGACGCTGTTGCCCAAGCTATACACACTATTCGCACAGCAAAACTACCTGTCTTGCTTTTAGGTATGAGAGCAAGTAAATCTAAAGCAGTGGAATCAATCCGTCAACTTATAGCAGAACATGACCTTCCTGTGGTGGAAACGTTCCAAGGTGCGGGAGCTGTTTCAAGAGAGCTTGAAACTCACTTTTTTGGGCGAGTAGGTCTTTTTCGCAATCAGCCTGGAGACGTCTTATTGAAGCATGCTGACGTCGTCTTAACAATCGGATATGACCCAGTTGAATACCCTCCTTCTCTTTGGAACTCAGAAAGTCAAAGAAGCATTATTCATTTAGATGATTTACAAGCACAAGCTGACCACCATTATCAGCCGGAAATTGAGTTAGTAGGGGATATTCCAAGCACAATTGACATATTAGCGGATAAACTCCCACATTTAATACGTTCAAAAGAAAGTGCTTCTTTTTTAAAAACGCTAAAAAGTAAACTTGAGCAACCTGACGATCAGTACGAGTTTTCTAATGACACTCACCTTCATCCCCTACAATTAATTGAAGCTCTGCAGAACTTTGTTGAAGATGATACTACCATCACCTGTGACGTTGGTTCGCATTACATATGGATGGCTCGTTATTTTCGTTCCTATGAACCTCAGCATTTACTATTCAGCAACGGTATGCAGACACTAGGTGTTGCTTTGCCTTGGGCTATTTCAGCTGCACTCGTTCGCCCCCATAAAAAAGTTCTGTCCATGTCTGGAGATGGCGGGTTTTTATTTTCAGCTATGGAGCTCGAGACAGCCGTTCGATTAAACTTACCAATTGTTCACATTATCTGGAACGATCAAACCTACGATATGGTTGGCTTTCAACAGCAGATTAAATATGGTCGAAAATCTGCAGTAGAGTTTGGCAGTGTAGACTTTATTACGCTTGCTGAAAGTTTTGGTGCCAAAGGATTTAGAGTTAACTCGCCAGAAGAATTTCCGGACACTCTAGCAAGCGCTTTTCGTGAACAAGGCCCAGTTATCATCGATGTTCCTGTAGATTATAAAGATAATGAAAAATTAAATACACAGCTACTGCCAGATCAAATTAACTGAAAGGACTGAGTAAAGAATGAGCAATAAAGAAAAATTAACGATTCACCAAACTTCCACCATGATCGCTTTATTAGACGGAGTATTTGACGGTGTTGTCACATACAAGGATTTAGCTAAGAAAGGTGATTTCGGCATCGGTACGTTTAATCAATTGGACGGTGAAATGATTGCCTTTGACGGAGAATTTTATCATATTGCTGATGGGAAAGCCGCGCCTATTGGCGAAGATGCAAAAACACCTTTTGCCATTATGACAACCTTTTATGAAGATATCTCTTATCGTGTAGAAAAGGAAATGAATCGTGAACAACTAGAAACCTTAATGAACGAGCTTATTCCTAGCCCGAATTTATTCTATGCAGTTCGCATTGACGGGAAGTTTAAGGAAGTAAAAACGCGCACGGTTGCAAAGCAAGAGAAGCCCTATCCTTCTATGGTAGATGCGGCTGCTGATCAGCCTACATTTACATTTTTAGATGTAAATGGAACCCTAGCAGGTTTTTATACGCCAGAATATTCTTCAGGCATCGGTGTTCCAGGCTACCACCTGCACTTTATTGATGAATATAAAAAAGAAGGGGGACATGTTTTAGATATCTCTGTTCAGGATGTTACAATTCAAATCTGCAAAAAAACGAAATTAAATCTCAATTTATCGGAAACAAGTGAATTTTTAAATGCTAATTTAGAAGACCATGATGTAGAAGAAGAAATTGCGACGGCTGAATAAACAACGATACTTTTACTGATAAAAAAATGCTCATCGTCATGCATGACGATGAGCATTTTTTATTTAATCGCGTTCAGGCTTCATTTCTAGCACAACACAGAAAACCTTCCGCCTATACGTAAAAAGAGCCTGTGTCTTTTAAAACATAGAAAAATGGTATTTCAGTCTCTTTTAGACATCTAGCCATTCGATCCTTAAAGTTATCTAATTTAATTATATTTTTTGCTTCCTCTAACGTAAAATATCCCACATCCTGCGTTTCATTGGAGACAGAAATTTCTCCGCTAATCGCTTTTCCCTTTAATAAAATAACAGTAGTAGATCGTTTAACATCTTGTTCTACTCCTAGAAAGTTGGTCACTTCAATAACAATTCCAGATTCTTCTTTAACTTCTCGTATCCCCGCATCTTTTATTGATTCACCTGCTTCAACAAAACCGCCTGGAAATTCCCATCCCCGTCTATGGTTCTTGACTAGAAGCACGTGATGATCTTGATTTACCACCATAACTGCTACAGCTAATTTTTGATTCAACTTTTTCTCACTCTCCTTTTAGACCGTTAAGATATTGTTCAAGAAGATGAAGAAATCTTTCTATATCTCTATATGTGATATCACCAATATTTGCTATTCGAAACGTTTCTAATTTATCAATTTTCCCAGGATAAATGGTGAATCCTTGTTTATAAAAAAAATCATGCATAATATCAAAATTATACTTTTTATCGGAAGGCTCGAGGATAGAGGTAATAATTTTAGAATGATGTGTTTCAGGAACCAAATAGGTTAACCCAAGTTGAGTAATTCCATCCGTTAAAGTAGTCCATGATTTTGAGTAGCGTTCATATCGTTTCTCAATTCCTTCCCACTGAGTTTCTATAATTGCCTGCTTTAAGGCGTACATAGTCTGAACAGGAGGAGTAAAACGCAATTGTTTATTCATTTGGAAATATCGATACTGATCATATAAATGAAGATAAAGGTTACGAGGCTTTATTTGCTCCGTTTTTTCTAACCGGTCTTTATTTGCTATAACAAACGACACGCCTGCCATTCCTTGAAGGTTCTTATTTGCACTTGCGGCCAGATAGCTTATATTCATTTTTTGCATGTCAATTGGAACAGCTGCATACGAACTCATTGCATCCACAATCATTTCGATATTTTTCACTGCACAAAATTCCCCAATTTTTCCAATATCATTAAGAAGCCCCGTGGAAGTTTCACAGTGAACAAGCGCCAGATAAGAAACGTTCGTTGAAATCTTTTTTATAAAAATTTCTAAGTTGTTCATATCAATAGCCTGCTCGGCGGAGCTTTTATATTCTAAATAATTCAGTCCATAAATTTCAGCGATTTTACACATTCTTTCACCGTATGGACCATTATTGATAATAACAACCGTACCGTTATCAATTACTGAACTTAAAATCGATTCCACTGCCGCCGTTCCAGATCCGCCGAATAATACCGTAGTATACTTTTCTGGATTCCCCACAAATTTTGTTAGTTCAGCAGAGATAAATTCCATCGTCTCTCCAAATTCTTTTTCTCTCGGGCAAATGTCTTCCACTATTTGAGCATATTTGACGGTATCTGTTGTAGTTGCCGGTCCGGGGTTTAGGAGTATACTTCTCTTAACTGGATGCGTAATACCTTCTCGAGCTTTAATAATCGGATAAACAATAGCAGTTGCTCTTGCCCAGTGATCTTCATCATCCACTTCACACCATGCCAAATTATCCAGTTTATGAACATACACATTTGCTTTTTCGGAAATTTTAACGAGGCCATATTCATAATCGATCGTTTGATTAAACTGGAACAGCGTATTTGCTTCATCACAAAGTCTCTGAAATGTAGCATAAGAGAGTTTGGTTAAACCAACTAGTTCTGCATAGATACTATTCAACTCTTCTTTTTGTTTTGACATATTCTTAAGGTTATTATTTTCATCAGCTTCAATATAAACTTCATCGCCAGCACCGTTCAACTTACTTGCTAGTATGACATCTGATCTCGAGTGGTTTACTAATGTTTCCAACGCATTCTTTTCATAAATTACATCTGATTCCAATAGTAAAAAATCTTCTTTAATATAATTTTTAAATTGATACAGCGTAAACAGGCTTCCCGTTGTTTCGTATCTAGAATTATAAACACATTTTATTTGAGGATATCTAACCATTAGCTTTTCATATTCTTCTTTCATATATCCTGTTCCAATAAAAATCGTCTTGACTCCTGCTTTTATTAACTTCGAAATGGAATGTTCAATAATCGATTTTTCATCAATCATCAAAAAACCTTTAGGGCGGTTTCCAGCTCTTTTACGAATCCTGCTCCCCATCCCTGCAGCTAGAATAACAGCTGTTTTAATCATCTAAAAACACCTGCAGTCTTTCTTTGACTTCATAAGGCTTCATTTCAGGACGCCCCAGGTTCTTTTTAGATCCTTTCGCTATTTTAAGATATAAAAACGTTAATTTTTTATCACTTTTCCACTGTTTGATATACGTCTCTAACTCATGTAAGTTATGAACATGAATAGAATTTTGATACCCACAGGAAGAAGCAATATCTACGAAATTAATGTTATGAGAGACCGTATGTTGTCCCCCTGTAGAATCATGGGTTTGATTGTCTAAAAGAATGTGTAATAAATTTGCTGGACAGTAGTATCCGTTGGTTGCTAGATTTCCCATGCGCATAAGCAACGCTCCGTCTCCATCAATTGTAATGATGTTCTTTTCATTTCTGCTCAAAGCTAAGCCTAAACCAATGGAACTAACGCACCCCATAGATCCAACCATATAAAAATTATTTCTTGCGTCTTCTATTTCGTAAAGCTCTCTTCCTGTTTTTCCTGTAGCGGCCAATTGAATAGTATCGTTGTCTTTTAATGAATTAACTACTTGTAATGCCTCATACCTTGAAGGTAACTCGTCGGTTGTTATCTGTTCACTTCTCATTTTAGGAGTAATGTTTTTCATTGATTTTTCTAAAAGCTTAACTGGCTCAAACGTTCCTTTTTTTACAATAAAGAAGTAGCTTTCATTATTTTCAATAGCTTGATTAGCCCGCTGTAATTGTTTTTTAACTTCCGCAAAATCAAAAGAAAAATATTCCCATTTTATTTTCATCGTATTTAGCAGGGCAGGAGTAATTTCTCCCATTAATTCATGCTGCGGTTCATCTGGACATCCAGGTTCTCCGCGAAAACTGACAAATCCAAGGACAGGAATTTTAAACGGATGAATAAGAGAGGTTAAAGGGGAAACAGCATTTGCTAATCCGGAGTTCTGCATTAAAACAACTGCTTTGTTGCCAGCAATTGATGCGCCAGCAGCAATCGCTACCGCTTCTCCTTCGTTTGCTGCTGCAACATATTCACATTCGTTGATAGCATAGTTAATAAGATGTTTAAGATAGGAACAAGGAACCCCGCTATAAAATTGAAAACCTAGTTTTTTTAATTGAGTTCCAAATACGGACGTACTAATCATTTTTCCCACCATCTTTTTGAATCTTTGTATACGTTTCGGTATCTATCCATGACCCCATTGTATATTTAACAGCAACCGGGTGAATTAGATTAACATAATTAAAGAAATCAGAAAACGTGAGCTGAGCAAAATCTTTTCTTTGCGCCAGTTCTTCCAAAGCTTTTTTTACAACCTCAGTGCCTTTTGCGGAAACTTTCCAAAGACCAATGAATTCACCGTGAATGTTGTTAGAGTTTGGATTGCGCGACATTTGAATCAAGTCTACTGTTTTGGAATACAGCTGCTTGGAATAGGGAAGTTTAGCAGTTACATAAGATGTTTGATTCCCTTTTAACTCATAATCAGCTCCTGCTACAATAGTGATATCGCCACTTTCATGAATTAACTCCTCAAAAACATGTGTTTTATATACGATGTTACTATCGCTTATTAAAGTAGCCGTTCCTAACTTATCTCTTGCAGCATAGAGATGATATAATTCCCCTTTATTAGGAAACGCCTTATCTTCCATAGCTTTGTCGGAACCTACTTTTATACTATTTGTCACGCCGACTTTTTTTAACTGATTTATCTGCTCAGTTATCAAAGCTTCATTTGCTGATTCTTTTACCAGAATCATAGCGTTCATGCTATGGTTGGCAGAGCTTAAATAAAGTTTCTCTGCGATGTCTAGCTCTTCAGCTTTTTGAAGACGGAAAACTTCCTCAAGCGGAGAGACATTTTTTTCTACGTTAATCAAGCTTTTATCGTAATAAATCTGAGCGGACGTTTTTTGCATAGCTGTAATGGAAGATCTTAAGTTATGGTTGGCCCAAATGCTCAAGCTAATTCCTAAATCACTAAATTTATCAGTTGGAACTGAATAATATTTGGTTGGAACAATAATAACCGGAAGCCTGTTTCCCCACTCTTTCATAAAAGCTTCAATCTCTGTCATATCTGACCTTTTACTATGAATCAAAACGGCGTCGGTTCCCGCTTGGCGATAAGCTTCTGCACGTTTTAAAGCTTCCTTCAGCCCCCACCCTGCAATAAAAGCTTCTACACGCGATACCACTACAAAATCTTCGTCATTTTGGCTATCTTTCATTGCTTTGATTTTGCCGCAAAATTCATTAATATCTGCAAGCGGCTGTGCTTCACCTTTAATAAATGAGTTTGTTTTTGGAAACAATTTATCTTCAATACATACGCCTGGAATGTCTCGCTGCTCCAATTTCTTAACTAATCTTCTTGCATTATTAAAGTTCCCATAGCCTGTATCACCATCTAGAAGAATTGGAATGGACGTTGCGTCACTCATAAACTCTAAGATGTCTAATACCTGTGTCCATGAAGCCTCATTATTATCTCTTACACCCAGTGCTGCAGATAATGATAGGCCGCTGGCCCATATCCCTTTGAACCCTGCTTCTTCTACAATCTTTGCAGATAGCGCACTGTGAGCCTCCATAATAAACTCTAGCTGTTTACTTTCTATCAACTCTCTTAGCTGTTTAGTCTTCTTCATGTCTATCCTCCTTTTACTCTTCGTTGTCTGGAATAAGTTTATTTCTTAATTCCTTAAAAGTAGGTTTTGTCATAACACGGTGCGTTACTTTTAATAAAATCATTGTATTTTCATTTAAATATGGCGCTAGCACATTGTATACTTCATCACCAGTCTTACAAAAATAGACTTTATTAGGGTCCATTCCACATTTTAAAGCTCCTGTCCCAATAGCTTTTGCTTCTTCTCCTACTACCACTAAAATATCAATCTTTGATTCCGCTGCTTTTTTTCCCATATCTTCATATTGTTTAATTGCATAAGGTCCTTCTCCTAGCTGAGGCATGTAACCTAATAAAGCAATAGATTGTTTCTCTTTTGACATATCACTAAGAACTCCAAGAGCTGTAGCCATCGATAAAGGTGAAGAGTTCCATGTATCATTAATTACCGTACATTCATTCATTCCTCTTTTAAATTCCAAATGTTCTTCTACTTGTTCAAACAAGCTAAGTCTTTGTATGGCAACGGAAATATCAACGCCCACATAAAATACTGCAGCAATGGCAGCCAGTGCATTATACACATTATGTTCACCATATCCAGGGATAAAAGCATCGTATTCTGTGTTTTGGTACTTTAAAGTAAAAGCCATTCCTCCATTAGCATATTTAATATCTTTTGCTTGAAATTGGGAACTACCATTTTTACCTATATATACAACATTTTGAAGGTGCCTAACATCAAGCACTCTCTTAATATTTTCATCATCTGCGTTTAAAATCAAAATGCCGCTGTTTGGATCTAAGCCTTCTACAATTTCGGCTTTTGCTTTCATATATTCTTCAGGTGTTTCACAATCAGCGAGATGGTGCACGCCTATATTTAATAGAATTCGTATTTGTGGCTGAAAGTAGCGACACGCAACTTTTAAATAGCCCGGATAAGCGACAGGCATTTCAAAAACAGCTACTTCTGTCGTATCATCAATACCTGTTAAATAACGTAGATTTACAGACATAGAATTCATACTCATCCACGTAGCTTTCACTTTATAATCTTCAATTAATATTTGTCGGATCATCTCTTTTGTGGTCGTTTTTCCACAAGTTCCTGTAACACCAATAACAGGAAGATCAAAAAGCCCTCGGTAGTATTCGATAAATTTCCAATAAGCCTCTTCTAATTGAGCTGTTTTAACAAGAATAATATTTCCCTCTAAGTTCGTGCACAGCTCAGGGTGATCTGTTATAACGACAATTGAATGATTTTCTTTCCAATACTTCCCTCTAATCGGTTCTCTATCTAAATGAAAGATGAGTGTATGATCCTCTATATCCTTTTTAGCGTAGTTTATAGCATGTTTAATAACAGGATTTCCTGATCCATAACAAAGGTCTCCCCCCGTTTGTTTAAGGATTTCATTTAATGTGAAGTGCTTCATGTTACATCCTCCTTTTCTTCTTCGTAACCAGCCAGTGAAGACGCATAATTAAGCAGACGAATCCCCGCCAAAGTACGCAGCTTGTAGGCTCTAATTTGTGAGAATAGACTATCTGGTTTTGCATTTATTTCAAGTAACTTTATGGAACCGTACTGATCTATACATAAATCTACCGCCAGCTCCCCAAAAGGACCTACTTTCTCCTCTACTGTTGCAACAATATTTTTAGATATTTTAGCTAATTGGTTTATAATGAGCCTTCTGTCTGTTGGATCAGGATATAAACTGTTTAATATTTTGCTGAGGCGCATATTCGTTTCAGAATCTTCCGTTAGCACATCTTCACCGGTGAGACGCGCAACCATACCCGTTCGAAGCCAAATTTGCTTTTCATTTTTTTGCATATAAACCCGTATTTCCAAATTTTTATCTTTATGCTGTTTTCTGCGAATTCCTTCTTGAACAAGATAAGGATTGTTTTTCATCAAAGGAGAGAGCAAAGTAAATAATTCTTCCATATTACTGAATTGATGCAGCTCTTTTTTATTAAGATCGAACCAAAAGATGCCTGTTGGTCGGCGAACGATACGCATGACTCCTTTACTTAAGGCTCCGCCAAGCGGTTTTAAATAAACTTCTCCATAGCTATCAAGCATTTCTGCAATGTCAGCAGAATTTTGTACGAGACGTGACTCTGGAAGAAATTCTTCATATTCTTTCATAAGAAGTTCATATGTTGCCCACTTATCTCCCGTAAGCTGAAACAAATTTGAAGAATTAACAAAAGGAATTTTATAAATCGCCTGGAGTTTTGCCCTTACTTCATCTATTAAAATATTCTTTCTACCATCTATGAAATAACGGTCATAAATAACAGCAGGAAAAGGAAAAAGCCCTTCACCGTTAATGGTTGTTCCTTTAACCAATTTTTTCTCCCAATCAATATCTTCGGGTTCAAACACATATACAAGCATTCGCTTTTCAGTTGCTAAGCGACATAGATGATGGAAATAGGTTGTTTGTCTTTCAAAAGGACGGTTAGCAAGAATGCCAATGATAGGACCTAAAGTTATGATGCCTTCTGAAGCTGATAGCTTGGGGCACCAATCTTTCGGGAGAGATAGTTTATCACGGAGAGATTTAGAGAGTTGAACCATATTTGGATGGCGAAATGAAAAAGGATAAGAATGAACAGTTGCAGTTGATATTGCCTTTCCTGCACTAACAATCGTAGACTGCCCCTCTTTGAGGCCGTATTTTAAACGGAGCTTTTTGGGGATTTGAATAATATGTCCGCGGTCATAGATTTCTTTAGAAATCTTTACATTCCAATTCCTACGAATATCCTTTGATTCATCACAAGGAATTTCTTTTTCTATCATTTCAAATAGAAAAGATAGTTCATTTTGATAGTGTGGATAGCTGGATGTTTTCATAAGATTGGCCTTGATATCTTTCCACATTCGTTTAAGAAAGATTTTATTCCCTTGATAGTAGGCACGCTGCGTAAGTGGATGAAATAAAAATTCGCTTTTTAATTCATGATGATGGGTAGCAACTAGCTGAGCAAGAGCTAAAGTGGAGAGAGTAATTCTAGGGTCGATAATCCAAGAGCTTAAAGTTAAATACTCAAATCCATACGGTTTCTCACGATAGCGTCCAAGGCCTCCATGGTTCGTCTTCCGTCTGAGTTTAGCGGTCTTAGATTCTTCTATCAGCGCTACGGGAATAGCAAGGTAGTGGTCAAGAGCTCTTAATAAGGATAAAGAAAGCGGAATGCCAAAATGAATATGTCCTCCACATTGATACCCTGAAAACGGCATGCTGCCTGCCCGAAAATGAATATTTTCATATGGTACCTGTGCAGATGCTTTTTCTATTAATTTTTGAATATTCTCAAATAGTTCTGTTGATGAATTCGCTTTTTCAGGCCTAACTTCTACTAATGCATACTCACCGCTATCTTGCTCTATTTGTCTTTCATCACAGCCTATCGGACCTTCAACAGAAAAAAAAGTAGAAGCTGGTAGAAGCTCTCCATCACAACTTAACATAAACTCAACGTCAGCACCCATGCTAAAAAGAACACTAGGCTTTAATGGATTTTCTATCCATTCACTTTCTGATGAGTTAATATCTGTGACGATACACTCTCCATTTTCTAATACCCCCATTTTGACAAAGCCGCTTTTAGCTCCCGTTACATAAAGCGCTCGAATGGCTATGCTTACCAACATTTCCGGTACATCCATGCTGTTTATCCGTTCTAATTTCCAGCCGAAGGCTTTTGTTCGAATGGGTATTTCATTAAATACAACGTGTTCACTAGTAACTACTTGTACTGATTTTACGTTCAGCCCTTCCACTTCTAGGAAATATTCTTTGTCTATTGCATACATTTTCGTAAAATAATCATATCCTTCATATATTGCTTGATCCTTTGTATTTACGATGACAATATCTCTTCCGCTATGGTGACCATACTTCCTCCCTATCACTGGATATGAACAGGTTTTGGGGTCAACTAATTCAACAGACGGTACATTATTCAGATTAAGAGTTTGCAACGTCATTTCTTTATCAGATAATATCCCTAACTCTTCTCTCATTGGATCCATTTTAAAGCCTCCTAATTAGAACTTTCTATCGTATTTTGCTACTTTAATGCCCTATAACAATAATCAGCTACTCCTATAGTATGTAACTATACAAAATACTCCTGTACATTTATCTATTTATTTCCACCATCTCTAAAAACTTTTTATGTATGTATTTAACACGTGTAATAATTCACCGATTTTATTTTTACTGCATTTATTATAGAAAGGATAGATTTCAAACGATATAAAAGGAGAAATAGTCAATGACATTAAAATTCATTCATGGAAACTACTTAAAATACAACAAAGGAACTGGTTTTATAAGCTGTCACGTGGATGCACTTCATGCAGAACCACCCGCTGCTGATTTATTTACGGATAAAATTGTAGAAAATTTAGTCAAGAAAACAGGATGTGCAGGAATCGTTAGTACGATTTCCAGAACCATAGCAGATTTAAATAGAAATCTAAATGAAACAAACCATGAGGGGATACATGAATATAGAAGCACAATCAAAGAAATTATTAAATCTTTAAAAATAATAGATAGTAATAATTTCCTTTTAACACCCTATTTGCATTTATCTTTTCATGGAATGAAGGACACACATTACGGGCCTCATGCAATTGAAGTGGGGACTTTATATGGACAATCTTGCTCAAAGGAAGTTAAAGATTGGTTCCAACAGGAGCTGACTAAAAAATCTGAAGATTCGTTCCCGAAAATCCATGTAATATTTGATAATAAATTTGTTGGAAACGAATCAATTGCCTTTCACAGACAAGGTGACAATAGCGGCTATCTAGGTTACAGTCATAATTTTAATACATTTCAAATTGAATTATCCCGGACTCTGCGCAGCAAACACAGAACTACTATAACGAAGATATTTTCCGAGATTATTGATGACTTTCAACAAACATTCGTCGCTACTTAGTTTTTAGGAATCTTTTCCGTCTACTATTTCTTTTATATATTTAGGTAAAACAAATGATGCACGGAAAATTTCAGGATCAATATATTGAGTATCTGTATGCTGTAGCTTCGTCAAATCGGCCTGAAGAGGATCCATTTTTTTAGAAGCAATCGTAAAACTCCAAATGCCGCAAGGGAAAAGAGGTATAGTCACTAAATATGTGCGGACAATTGGAAATAGCTCCTTTAAATTTTTAATTGTGCCTTGTAATGTAGAAGTATTGTAGTAAGGAGATCCTGATTGAAAAACAACCACGCCATCATCCTTAAGGCTGTTGTAGACATATTGATAAAAATCAGGTTGAAATAGTTTTTTTCCCGGTCCAACAGGGTCAGGCCGATCAATTATGAGAACATCATAAACTCCCTTTTGTTCTTGAATCCAATCTATTCCATCGCGATGTATCATATTGAGCCTAGTTTCACCATCATAACAAGAAGCCGGAGTTAGCCATGTGCGGCAGATTTCTGTAACTTTTGGATCGATTTCGACTACATCAATTTGTTGAATTCCGTCATACTTCATGGCCTCCCGTGCAGGACCACAGTCTCCTCCGCCAATCATCGCAACTTTTTTAGGATTTGAATGCGTTATAATCGGCACATGGCTAATCATTTCATTATAAATAAACCCTTCTCCTGTTGAAATTTGTGGAGTACCATCTAGCACCAACATTTTCCCATACCATTTTGTATCCACAATACTGATTTGTTGATAGGAAGATTGCTCATAGTGAAGCAGACTTTTTACTTTATACCCCATTTTCACTCTAGCCTGTCCAACGTAACTCCATATCCAGAGAACTCCATTATCATCCTTTTTATAACCTGAAAGAGGATGCTTTTCTGTCACTTTTTCCACCTTCTATTTCAAAAATTTGTGTTCTATATAAAATATGAATTATTTTTTATTTCGCTATAATTCGATAGCACAAATTTATAGATGCTTACTCTATTAATCTCTTCTAATTTCAATTTTCCTTCCATTCTTTCGACAATATTTCTACTTACTGTTTCTTTCAAAGCTTTTTAACCGTTTCTTCATCAGCACTTAGATAGAGTGTAAGTGTAAGTGTAAGTCTAAGTGTAAGTGTAAGTCTAAGTTATCTCTCCACTTTTATCTGGGTCCGCTCTTCAGTAAAAGTACGGAAGAAAACCTAACACAGAATGATACATAAGAAAGAAAGCGTAGTATCATAATTACCATATTGCAACAGCTTTACGCTGGATATAAAAAAGGAGGTTTTTAAGTAATGTTTTCTAAACGGCCCTTATCTGTACTTCTTATCTCGACTTTATCTATGATTATTGCTTTTTCAGTATGGTCTGTCTTCGCACCTATCGCTGCAGATATTCAAGTAATGTATTCATTAACCAATGCTGAAAAAAGTGTCTTAATTGCCACTCCCGTCTTATTAGGTTCCCTCATGCGAATCCCGATGGGGATTTTAACAGATCGCTTCGGGGGAAGAAAAGTCTATTCTTTGACTATGCTGGCTCTTTTACTCCCTACCATTTGTGCAGGCTTTACTCATTCTTATTCTATGCTGCTCTTTTGGGCATTTTTTATCGGCATGGCTGGAACAACATTTGCTATTTCCATTACCTATGTCTCTAAATGGTATTCACCTCAAAAGCAAGGTTTTATTTTAGGAATTGCTGGGATGGGCAACTTAGGATCGGCGGTAGCAAGCTTTAGTATTCCACTTATCTTTTTTTCTTTTGGCTTGCCTTGGGTATTTTGGAGTTTAGCAATTGCGGTAGCCTTAATGGCTCTTTTATTATGGGTAGGAACTTCAGACCACCCTTCTGTTGCTTCCCCCAAAACGCTGCAGGAATCTTTATCGGTATTAAAATTTAAAGAAACGTGGTTTTTATCCATTTTCTATTTTTTAACATTTGGTGGATTTGTAACGTTCAGCATCTATCTTCCTACCATTTTGCATGATCAATTTAACGCTTCAACTGTAGACAGTGGACTGAAAACAGCTGTATTTGTTGTGCTAGCAACGTTTGTACGGCCTCTTGGAGGATATTTATCGGATGTCTTCGGAGCAAAAAAAGTACTCACCTTCGTCTTTACCGCAATGCTACTAATAGGGTTATTTATTGCATTTACCATCACTGCCTTCTCCCTATTTAGCGTAGGTTGTTTACTTGCAGCCATTACTCTTGGTATCGGAAATGGAGCTGTTTTTAAAATGGTTCCATCTGTTTCAACAGGAAATATTGGAGCTGTTACCGGGATCGTAGGAGCATTCGGAGGAGTAGGCGGCTTCTTTCCCCCTATTGTGCTAGGCTTTATAAAAGATACAAGCGGAGATTACGTTGTTGGTTTTTCCTTACTAGCGCTTTTTGCCCTATTCTGTCTCTTACTAAATTATTCTGGATTCAAAAAACAAAATGTACGTATTAACCAAAAGCACCTTGCCTGATTCCATGCAAAAAGCCTCTTTTTTCAAGAGGCTTTTTGCATCAGCATTTTTAATAGCTGTTTCTTTTTACAGAAGGGCTAATCTTCACAGCACTTACTTTAAACCCCGGCATCTTACAGGCGGGATCTAATTTCTCAGAAACAAGGTTATTAACATTTTGAGAATCCGCCCAGTGAAAAGGAACAAATACGGTATCTGGCCGAATGCCCTCTGAAAATTTGCTTCTTACCACAATCCTTCCATATGAAGATTCAATTTGTACTAATTCTTGATTCAAAATTTCATATTTTTTCGCTGTTAACGGGTGGATTTCCATAAAAGATTCGAAATTTCTAGCAGATAAAGACGCACTTTTTCGCGTTTGCACACCCGTTAAATAGTGCGACATCACTCTCCCCGTTGTTAAATAGAGAGGATATTTTTCCGTTATTTTTGCTTTAGGTACAATAGCTTGATTCGAGACAGGGACCATCATCGCTTTTCCATCACTATGAGCAAAACGCGTTTCAAACAGGCGCTCGGTTCCTTTATCTGTTAAGCTTCTGCATGGCCATAAAATTCCTTTTTCCTCTCGTAATCGTTCGTACGTAATACCAGAGTAATCCGCGATCCCTCCTTTACTTGCTATTCGCAGTTCATTAAATATTTCTTCAGCTGATGAAAATGAAAAATGCTCCTCTTTCCCTAAAGCTTTAGCAATTTCACATAGTATTTCCCAGTCGTGTTTGATTTCGCCGCCGCATGGAAAGCTAGCTTCGCGTAATGTAACTCTTCCCTCTACATTTGTCATGGTTCCTTCATCTTCCAAGTAGGAAGATGCTGGTAAGATCAAGTTTGCTAATTTTGCCGTTTCTGATTCAAACATATCTGCTACCACTAGAAATTCAAGCTTTTCAAAAGCCTTCTTAACAAAATTAGCATTTGGATTTGAAACTGTTGGATTTGAACACATCAAAAACAGCCCTTTAATCTCACCATCATGAATTTTTTCAATCATCTCATATGCAGAAACACCTTTTCTAGGAAGATCTTTCTCCTCTATGTTCCACACATCTGCTATATACATCCGGTGCTCATGATTTTCGATTGAACGGTAGCCTGGAAGCTGATCCGCTTTTTGACCATGCTCCCGGGCTCCTTGCCCATTTCCTTGACCGGTAATAGCCCCATATCCGCAGCGAGGTTTACCGATTTTCCCAACAGAAAGTAGAATATTCAAAAAATTCTGCACCGCAGCACTTCCGTCTGTTTGCTGCTCTACCCCTCTAGCAGTAAAAATCATTCCCGTTTTTCTTTGACCAAACATACGGGCAGCTTGGTACATCTCTTCAAGTGGCACTCCCGTTATTTCTTCAATGATATTAAATTCTAGAGACGCCACATATTGAATTACTTCTTCAAATCCATTGACACGTTCTTGTAGAAATCGTTCATCTAGATAATTTTCTTCGATAAGGATCTTCAAGATTCCATTGGCTAATGCCGCATCGCTCCCCGGCTTAAGTTTCAAGTGTAAATCAGCTATTTTAGTTGTAGCGGTTTCTCTTGGATCAATTGCAATAATAAAGGCTCCGTTTTCTTTTGCTTTCTCAAAATAAGGCATAATCGTTGGCTGACATTCCGCAATATTTGTTCCAGCTAACATAATACATTCAGTAAACGGAATCTCCTGCAAGCTATTCGTAAATCCTCGGTCCATGCCAAATGTTTTACTAGCAGCAGAAGCAGCAGCCGACATACATAAGCGTCCATTGTAATCAATATACTTTGTTTTTAACGCAACTCGAGCAAATTTCCCTAATAAGTAAGCTTCTTCATTTGTAATAGAGGCACTTCCATAAACACCTAGCGCATCTGCTCCATTCTTCTCTTGAATCTCTGCAACGTTTTCCTTAATATAGTGAAGAGCTTCTTTCCAAGAAATCTTTACAAACTCTCCGTTTACTTTTAATAAAGGATATTGAATCCGATCTTTATGCAAAGGATGCTGATGCGCATTCATTCCTTTGATACATAACCTTCCTTGAGAAGTAGGGTTGTCTGTTCCAATTGTTTTATACGTTTTCCTTTTTACATGTGTTTGTTCAACTAGCTGCATTTTGCACTGCATGCTGCAGTAAGGACACTGAGTATTATAGATACGCTCGGTTTCAACTTGCTTTTGCTGCTCACGAAAATATTTCAATAGCATCTCAGTCATCGTAGGTCACCCTTCTTTCCTATAATAAATATGTGATTGCACGAGAGCGCTCTGAACTGAGCTGCTTCATTAAATACTCTCGATTGTCTACCTCAAACAAAACTTCTCTGACATGAACAATTCCTACTCGCTCGATCCAGCTCCCGACGGTTTCCAAATAGTTCCCCGTTTCACGGTAATATTGAATCAAAGAACAGCTGATTTCTACTGCTTCTTCGTTCGTTTCGGCCACATAAAACAGCTCCCCGCTTCTGGCTTCTGCGCTGCTTCCGCCGACATATATTTCCCATCCTCTGTCTATTCTTCTTAATCCTATATCACTTGTTGTTACATTCTCTGCAATGTGAGAACACGAAGCAATACTGATTTTGATATCACATGGGGTCTTTACATATTCAAGCTGTTTATCTAATTCATTTGATAAAGCAAGAGCAGGTTCATACTGACAAATACACGTTCCTTTTCCTATATAAACAGATACATTTTTAACTGTACGTTCATATAGCTGCTGAAGTCCTCTATCTATTTCCTCACTTACCAACGGAAGATATTCTTTTTTCACTCCAATAAGTTGAATGCGCTGATCACTTGTTAAACGAATATTAGAGATGTTGTACCTTTCAGCTACATTTGCTATGTTCCTTAATTCCTGTACATTTGTCAGACCACCGTGAATTTGCGGTACCACTGCATAAGTCCCATCGTGAAGCAAAACGGCCTGTTCATTCTCTGTAGTAAATAAAGAATGTCGATTGTTTTCATAATGAGGATTCATCATATCTAAATAGTAATGAAGACCGCCTTCACATAACGAACAGCCTTTCATGTCTTTAAACTTTAATATTTCTCTTACTTGCTGAACCGTCTCAAATTGATATTGCTGCATTTCTCTTACCAGCTCATCTTCTGATAAATGTGTACATGTACAAAAGGTTTTTTGTTCAATGATTTCATCAAACTCATCGCTTTGAATATATGTTAAAAGATCTGTTACAAGGGGTTTGCATCCTCCGCATGAACCAGAAGCTTTCGTGCAATTTTTTATTTCATCCACTGTCGTTAAATCATTTTTCTGTACTGCTTCAATAATGGCTCCCTTTGTTACACCGTTACAGTTGCATACAATATCTGTAAGTGGCATAGAAGTTACTGCATTCTCTTTTTCATGTTGAGAAGGAAATAATTGTACTTTTTCCGCTTGCGACAAATCCTTTTTTTCATTAATCATTTGTGATAGCTTTATAGCCTCACTGGTATCTCCAAAAAGAACAGCTCCCACTATTTTCCCCTTGCGAAAAACGACTTTTTTGTATATACCATCTAACATATTCGAAATCGTAATGGCTTTTGTACCTTGATTTTCCTTGAACTCTCCGACTGAGTAAACGTCTATTCCTGATATTTTTAATTGAGTGGAAAGAACGGACCCGCGATAACCATCGTTTTTTATTTGGCAAAGGTGTCGTGCTAAGACTTTTCCTTGTTCGTAAAGAGGAGCAACAAGGCCGTATGTCATCCCTCGATGTTCCGCGCATTCACCTACTGCATAGATATCCGGGGTGCTCGTTTCTAAATAATCATTTACGATGATTGCTCTATTTGTTTCTATTCCACTTTTTTTAGCTAGATTAACATTTGGCCTCACTCCTGTAGCCATTACAACTAAATCAGCTGCAATTTTGCTGCTATCGTTAAATCGGACGCCTTCTGCTCGATTTCCCCCTATAATCTCATCCGTATGTTTGTTTAATAGAAAACTCATGCCTTGCTTTTCTAATTCTTCTCTTAACATAGCAGATGCTGCTCTGTCTAACTGTCGCTCCATTAAGAAACCCGAATGATGAATGACTTGAACATCCATTCCCAAATTTAATAGTCCTCTAGCAGCTTCCAGCCCTAACAGACCCCCTCCAATAACCGCTGCTTTTTTATACTGTTTAGAAATTTTAATCATTTCCTGACAGTCTTCGATGGTACGAAAACCGAGGACACCTTCTTTGTCAGACCCTTTAACGGGGAGCATATACGGGCTCGAACCAGTAGCAAGAATAAGCTTGTCGTACATCGTCTCTCTGTTTTTATCTGTTTTTATTATTTTTCTCTTGGTGTCTATGTGCGTAACGCTTTCTCCTTTAAATAAAGTAATATTATTTTCCTTATACCATGCTAAAGAATGAATATTGATATCTTCAAGCTTTGTACTGCCTTGTAAAACGGTTGATAATAAAATTCGATTATAGTTAACGTGAGGCTCACTTCCAAAAACAGTAATATCAAAACAATCTGGAGAATGAATAAGAATTTCTTCAATACAGCGCATTCCTGCCATTCCATTTCCGATTAATATTAGCTTTTGTTTCGTCATATAAAAACCTCCAACACATAGATTCAGACCGTAAAATATACAGTTTTTATTATTTCATAAACTTCTCTAAAAGAAATGAACCTTGTTATAACTTCTAACATTAAAATCTGTTTAAAGCTTATGAATACGCCGATATCATTCGTTGAAAGCAAGCTTTTATATAGAAGATTAATATGCTTTAAAAAGGGGTAGAAAAAAGGATGCTATGCTTATATCACCTTTCCCTACGCCTTATAAGTAATCTATATAAAATTTTGTTATCTTCTTTTTGCCTACTGTTTATTTATTTTGAAATCAATTATGATAAAAAAAGAGTCTGAATTGGAGGTTTAAAACATGTCAATAACCGTTCACGCCACTCAGTGGATTCATTTTCAAATTAAATTGTATAACCTTCATTCCAAAACGAGATCGCTTAAAGATCAAAAACTAGAATTACCTCTGCCAGAATTCCATCAAAACCTAATCATATTTACATCAGCAGCTCATCATGGCCTTACGTTTGGATATCAAGCCATTCAATGGGATACACCCTATACTTCCTGTCCGATTTACATAGAGCATCAGTCTATTCCATGGTCCACTTTAGAACAACGTTCCCATAAGCACATAACCGAACATATTACAGCTATTTTCTTGGAGACAATGTTTTATAGACAAAGTCAATTCAAACAATGTCAATTTTGTTTTGAATTTATCATTCCTGAGAGTCTTTTTGACCATACAACCTGTCAAAACTGCGCATCACGACATTTTGGAGTGGTGTATTAATTAACAAACAAAAGCCTGAAGGAGTCAGAAAATCTCTGACTCCTTCAGGCTTTTGTTACATGACTAGCTGAACAAAAAGTGGAATAACGGCAACTGTGACGACGCCTACAATAACAACTGCAATACTTGCCATAGCTGCCTCTACTTCTCCCATTTCAATCCCTACGGCTACTCCTAGCGCATGCCCAGAAGTTCCAAGAGCTAATCCTTTCGAAATTGGATTCTTCACCTTGAATACTTTTAAAAATAAAGCGCCCAGCGCATATACGATGACTGCATTAAAAATAACAGCAAAGGAAGTAATAGCAGGAATCCCTCCAATATCTTGAGACAATGGCAGCGCAATCGCTGTTGTAGCTGCTTGTGGAAGCATTGATTTCATCACAACTTCATCCATATGAATACCTTTAGCAATCGCAAAAATAATCGCTACCGAACAAACTGACCCTACCGCAATAGAAGAAAGAATTTGCCACCAGTACTTTTTTAATTTATCGGCTTGCTTATATAAAGGGATGGCAAAAGCAATTGTTGCCGGTTCTAAAAAGAAGCTGATAATCTTCCCCCCGCTGCTATATTCCTCATAAGAAAAATGACCAATTTTCAAAAAAGCAATTCCGAGTACCATTGCCACAAATAAAGGAGTAAATAAGAAAAAACCTTTTGACTTTTTAAATAAATACGTTCCAATGCCGTACGCAGCTAAAGAAACCACGATTCCAAAATACGGATTCATCTTTCCAACCACCTTGTCTCTTTATAATTGATGTTAAGCAATACCTTGTTTTTTCGTTTTTTCACTCATATCTACATCTTTTATTTCTTCTTTTGCTTTATTATCTTTTGTCATGCCAAGTATAAGCTGTGAAAATAAGCCTGTAACGCCTAACAAAATAATCGTTGCCACGATGATAACTAAACAAATTTGAATGCCGTACTGCTGCATAATACCTAATGAATTCATAACAGAAATACCTGCTGGTACAAATAAAAATCCGATCAAAGAAGTTAAAGCCGTTCCCAGTGATTCAACTTGCTCTAGTTTAATAATCTTCAAGCAGAGTGCAAGAAATAGCAGCACAAGTCCAATGACTGAAGCAGGCATTGGAAAAGGCAAATGCTCTGCAATAAAATCTGAAATCAACATAATTACGGAAAAAATAAATGCTTGTGTTAAGAAGCCATACACTTTTTTAGCACTCATTTCTTTCACCTCTCTCTGTTTGTTGACTTCATTATATAAAATGAAAATCGACAAGAAAGCGTTTTCAAATTAAAGAGTCAAATATTTGTGCTCACTTACAAAAATCGAGCCTTGAAATGCAAAAAAAAGCTTGCCAAAATGCATACGCAAGCTGTTTTTTCTTTAAATTCCTAAACGTTTCTTCAATTCTTTAGCATATGTACGGCTGACAGGAACTCGCTCATCGTTTTTCATTACTAAATTATACGTAGAATTAAACCAAGGCTGTACTTCGGAAATATGATCTACGTTGACGATATACCCTCTGTGGACACGACTAAACGACTGAGAAGGGAGCTTTTTTTCTAGCATAGCCAGCGTATCAGCAGTATGGTAGGATTCTGTTATAGTCTGGATGGTGACTTCTCCTTCTATTAATCCTACAAACAAGATGTCCTTTATATTCACCAACACAATCGAATCGTCTACAGAAATCGCTAACTTTCCAGTTTGAGAAGAAGACTCTCCTATCGATTCTTCTTCTTTCACAGCGGGATGAGGAACACGCATTTTTTTATATTTATGAATGGCCTGCACCACTCTTTCTTCATCAAAAGGCTTCAAAATGTAATCAATTGCATCTACTTCAAAGGCTTGTAAAGCGTACTGATCGTACGCGGTTGCAAATATAATAGCTGGCGGATTTTTCATTTTTTTAAGCCTTTTAGCAATATCAAAACCGCTGTCATCTGACAATTGTATATCTAAAAATAATAAATCCGGCTTTTCATCCATCATTTTATCCAACGCCTCTTCGATACTTTCAGCTTCTTCAATGAAGTCTACTTCTTTCGTTCGATGTAATAAATATTTTAATTCATCTCGCGCTAACATTTCATCATCTACTATTAGTACTCGCAGCATATTACATACCCTCGCTTTTTAATTCAATTGGTATAACAAACGAAACCGCTGTTCCTTCTGTTACGTCAAACTCCAGCGTTGTTTCTTTTCCAAACAATCCGTGCAATCGTTGTTTAATATTGTAAAGAGCCGTCCCCGTTCCTTTTTCTGAAAAAACGGGCTGATTGCCAAGCATTTGCAATCGTTTTGTGTCTATACCTTGTCCATTGTCTTTTACCTTTACGTATACATATTTATCTTTTGTCTCAATATAAACTTCTACTCGACAGTGCTTTTGTTTATGCGGAAACGCGTGCCGAATGGCATTTTCCACAAGCACTTGAAGAATAAATGGCGGAAGCAAGACATCATCTAGCCCTTCTTCAATATACATGTCAATTTCGTATTTATTAGGGAACCTGGCTTGTTCAAGCGATAAGTACGCGTGAACATGATCAAGCTCTTTTGATAACGGAATCAACAGCTGCCTTGCACCTTGCAAATTGGAACGAAAATAAATGCTTAGCTGTAAAAGCAGCTTTCTGGCTTTTTCTACATCCTGTCTGCACAGCGCCGATATCGTATTAATAGCATTAAATAAAAAATGAGGATTCACCTGAGCCTGTAAAGCTTTAATCTCCGCATCTTTTAGCAATTTACTTCGAAGCTCTGCTTCGCCGAGCTCTAGCTGAGTTGAAAAAAGTTTAGCTAATCCTTCTGCCAGCTCTTCCTCCACTCGGCTTAACCCGCTCGCATCTTTAAAGTACATTTTTAGTGTTCCAATGGTAGTACCGTGAGAAGTAAGCGGCATCACAATAGCGGCATGAAGCGGGCAGTCTTTATGCTGACAATCAATTTGTTCTCTCGATTTTGCTTTCATAATTTTTCCTGTCTTCAGCACTTCGTGAGACAGCCCGGTAATTAAACTATGCGAAGGAACGTGATGATCAATTCCTTCCCCTACATGAGCTAAAATTTTGTGCGTATCAGTTAGCGAAACAGCATCCGTACCTGTGAAGCGATGAATAATATTTGCAACATTTTCACATGATTCACTAGTAAGACCCTGACGAAAATGTGGAAGAGTTTGATCCGCGATTAATAATACTTTGTGTGTCTGGAGCGCTCTCATTTGTTCCTCTTGCCGTAAAATGGACTGAATAATAGATAAGAAAATATAGCTTCCCGTGCCATTTACAATAATCATTGGAATAGCAATAATACTCACTAGCGTCCATGCCGAATCAAACGGTTTAGCAAATAATAAAATAATCAGCATCTGAAGCGTTTCCATCGCTATGCCTACAAGTGCAGCAAAGCGCGGTGTAATCGTTCGATGTTTTTTCCGGTAGGCATAGCCGATATATCCAGTTAACACCCCTGCTAAAACGGATGAAACTGCACAGCTAAACGCCGTACTCCCTCCTAACATAAAGCGATGAACGCCAGCAAGTATTCCTACTCCTAAACCAACAAATGGACCGCCAAGCAGACCGCCCATTTCCACACCCATAATTCGTGTATTTGCAATCGAGCTTGATGGATCTACTTTTAATAATAAGTCTTCATTTCGAATAATTGTTCCTTGAATTTCAATTCCCGTGTAGTTACTAATAATGCTAAAAAGAGAAAAAATAAAAATAAGTACAGCTTTTCCTTTATATCCTTGCTGTTTGCGGAGAAATTGCCGAAAAACTTTTGTATGTGCCAGCAAAAAACCTAAGATGACAATAACTCCGACTCGTTCTACCATCATAATTAATAAATGAATCATTTCTAGCCACCCTTTGCTGTCTGTTTCTATTTTATATTGTTACATTGATGGTGGCAGAAATCTAGCTTTACAAATAGAAAAAAACTGTGCGAATACGTACTGTATTCGCACAGCTTGATTTTAAGCTTGAACCGTTTTAAAAAATTGAGGCAAGTAATCTTTATGAGCTTCTAGCATCTCATCGACAATTTGCTTAGCTAGTTTATCAGAAGCCACAAGAGGATTAATGGTTAATGCTAAAATAGCTTTATCATAATCTCCTGTCACTGCTGCTTCAGCTGCAATACGCTCAAATGACTTAATTGTTTGGACAAGACCTCGCACAGGTACAGGAAGGTCGCCGACTGAAATTGGCTTCGGTCCATCTTTTGTAATGATACAGCTTACTTCTACGGCAGAATCAGCAGGAATGCTTGCTATGGCACCATTATTGATAGTATTTACGGGCTGAATATCACCTTTATCCGTGTAAATGGATGTAATCAATCGAACGGCTGCATCACTATAATAGGCTCCGCCGCGCTGTTCTAATTGAGGCGGTTTAATGTCTAGATTAGGATCTTTATACAGTTCGAACAGCTCTTTTTCCAACTGTTTTACGACTTCTGCTCTCGTTTCACCTTTTTCATAATTAACGAGCTCTTTTTCTACCATTTCACGCGTTTTATAATAGTACATGTGATATGGACACGTTAACGCATTTAGGGCTTTTGTAAATTCTGGCTCCCATCCAAGTCCCGCTACATTTTTCACAAAGCTGCTGTTAGTTGGATCACTCAATAAATCAATAACTTGATCTTTAACGCTTACACCATCTACATATACATCCAATCCATAGACCATGTGATTTAAGCCAGCAAAATCAATTCGAATGCGAGAGTGATCTACATCAAGCAGCTTAGCAATCCCCATTTCCATTCCGATTGGTACATTACAAAGTCCTACAATCTTTTTAATGTTACTATAGCGGAGCACAGCTTCTGTTACCATACCTGCAGGATTTGTGAAGTTAATCAGCCAAGCTTCTGGACATAACTCTTCAATGTCACGGCAGATATCTAAAATAACGGGAATCGTGCGAAGTCCTTTAAATAATCCGCCCGGTCCATTTGTTTCTTGACCAAGCACCCCGTATTTAAGCGGTATTCTTTCATCTTTCGCTCGTGCATCTAACAAACCAACTCGGAATTGAGTCGTTACGAAATCCGCATCTTTTAGTGCTTCTCTTCGATCTAACGTTAAATGAACATCAATTGGCAAACCTGATTTTTTCACCATTCGTTTTGCCAAATCACCAACAATCTCTAGCTTTTCTTTTCCTTCTTCAACGTCTACTAGCCACAGTTCACGAACTGGAAGTTCATCGTATCGTTTAATAAATCCTTCTATTAGTTCAGGCGTATAGCTTGAACCTCCGCCAATCGTTACAATCTTAATACCTTTTTTCATAGTGTAATCCCCCCAGAAATTTTGATTGCTTCATATAAATCTACAAATTCAGTAGCCATTTCTTTTACCGTCATCGCATTCATTAAATGATCTTGAGCATGAATCATGAGCAGAGAAATTTCTGTGCTTTCCCCTCTAATTTCACCTTGAATTAACGACGTTTGGATATGATGAGCAGCATTTAATTCTTCTGCAGCTTGTGTAAGCTTTTCACGTGCTTCTGAAAAATTTCCGCTTTTGGCAGCTGCTATCGCTTCCATTGCTGAACTTCTGCCGTTTCCACCGTGTAAGATTAATTTAAAAATATATTCTTGAATGCTTTCCATCCTTTATCCCTCCTTACACAATATCTTTCTTTGTATCACTTGGTACCCCTTCAGCTGCAGGCTGTATACCATTTTCTTCAGTGAATTTTTGTTTATCCCACATTCTAAAGAAAGGATAATAAATGCAAACAGAAATTCCGATATTAATAGCTTGCATAACTGCACCCGATAATTTCCCTCCTGTTGCCAAATAGCCAGAAATAATCGGAGGCATAGTCCAAGGAACCGCAATACCTGCTGGTTTTGCTACCAGTCCTGTCGACATCGCAATATAGGTTGCTACTACCGTCACAAGAGGGGTAATAATAAACGGAATAAGCATCATTGGATTCATCACCATCGGAAGTCCAAAGATGATTGGCTCATTAATATTAAAAAGAGCTGGCCCTATTCCTAATTTACCAAGCTGCTTCATTTGTTGACTGCGCGCTTTTAAAATCATCGCAACGACTAAAGCTAACGTTGCTCCACTGCCTCCGATATTAATCCAAATATCAAAGAACTGCTGTGTAAAAATATTTGGTAATGCTTCATGATTAGCAAATGCAATTCGGTTTTCATCCATAGCTCCATACCAAATGGGAGCCATAATTCCACCGACAATATTCGCTCCATGAAGTCCACATGACCACATGAGCATAATAACAAGTTCGGCAACTAGCGTACCGCCTAAACTGCCGCCTAACACACCTAAAGGCTTTCCAAGCAATTCTCCAACGATATTATGCAGGCTTCCAAAATGCGTTTGTTCTACTAACAAACGTAAAATCCAAATAAATGCTATTACCGTAAAGCCAGGAATAAGAGCAGCAAACGATTTTCCAACAGCGGGAGGAACTCCATCAGGCATCTTGATGATAATGTCTTTTTGAATAAACCATCTGTAAATTTCCGTAGAGAGAATCGCGACAATCATTGCTACAAAGAGTCCTTTACTTCCCATCAAAGCGGTTGGAATTCCGCCGTCTACTAAAATAGCTTCTTTGGCTCCACTTGGGAGAAAGGACACTTTATACGGAGTAGCAAGTAAAAAAGCAGCAAGTGAAATAGCCCCTGCGGACAAAGCATCTACTCCGTATTTTTCAGCTAACCGATAGGCTATTCCGAAACAAGCAAGCAGCGCCATAATATCGAATGTAGCTCCAACTGGATAGGCCATTTTCGTTGCCCATTCTTTTCCGAAAATCCCTGCCATAAGATCGTTATAACCTGGTATCGGTAAATTCGACAGTATTAAAAATACTGAACCGATAATAATGAGCGGCATTGTCAGAACAATACCGTCTCGAAGTGCTTGTAAATGGCGTTGACCCGCCATTTTTCCAGCGATAGGCATTACTTTGCTTTCAAGCATACTATTAAATTTGCTCATGTAGTCCACACTCCTATTTTGAAACTAGTTGAACTGCAAATTTTAACACTTGTTCTCCATTACACGTTCCGTAGTGAACAGGATTTATAACGTCAACTGGCACTCCTTTTTCTTCACCTAGCTTCTTAAGCTGCGGCAATAGGTAGCGCACTTGAGGTCCTAATAAAAGTACATCCGCTTGATCAATATGGTTGCGAACAGAGTCACCAGGAACCGCCCAAATTTTATAATCCGTGCTTTGCTCCTGAGCGCTTTTTTCCATTTTTGTTACTAGTAAACTTGTAGACATTCCAGCTGCACAACATAATAGAATATTCATTTGTCATTCCCCCGTTTTTTATTTTGCTATCTGTTTTGTTGATAGTTTTATCTTAAAATAAAAGCGCTTACATTTATACACAACCTTTTTCCGTTACTAGCGGAAAAATTATGTTTGAACATTCAGATAAAAAAAGAAGCCCCTCTCTTAGACTTCTTTTTTTATCTAATATTTTTCATAAACACCTCTATAAATTCCTCATAATCCTTGCACTTTACTAAGCGCTGCACGACCTGCTTATCATCCACAACGCGGACTAACAAACTGTACATCTTTTGCAAATCGCCTTGATTATTCGCTTTTACACTTAAAAGGCAAATAAATTGTACGAGGTTTCCTTCCCACATAATTGGTTTTTTTAACGTACAAATGGCCCAAAACGTCGTATCCGTTTGAGGAACCATAGGATGAGGAATAGCAACGAGATTGCCAAAACTTGTTGGTGATGCAGCTTCTCTTTCAAAAACAGATTCTATAAATTGAGAAGGAACTAGTCCTAGATGAGTTAATTTCTCTCCTAAAAAATGAAGCACTTCTTCTCTCGTTTGAAATTCTTGCTGTAAATATACTAATTCTTTTTTGGTGTATTCTAAGGAAGGCTGCTGTTTGTTCTTCATTAAACAGTCAATTTTTTTAAAATCACTGTTTCCTAGAATCGTACTTACTTGTACTACAGGAACAGGAAGATGATCTGGAATTGGAATCGTACTAACAATAAAATCTAAAGAGTGCAGCGACATTTGGTGAAGCTTATAATACTGCGTTGTTCCTAAAATAGTCAGATTTAATCCAAAAGTAGCCTGCAGCTTATATGATAATAGCTTGGCACTCCCTACTCCCGATGCGCATACAATCAAACAGCGCTTAGGCTGGTTGATAATTTTCCGACGTTCAATGGCCCCTCCAATATGTAAAGCTAAATAGCCAATTTCCGTTTCATGCATGTCGATTTCAAGGCGATTTTTCAAAACCTTCCCAGCTATAATCCCAGCTTCAAAAGCCAGAGGGTAATGACTCTTAATTCCTTCAAGCATCGGGTTTCGCAGATTCATTCCATATTTATAGCGATTGATAGCCGGTTTCAAATGCAAGCTCATGCCAAGGATCAGCTCTGAATCTTCACTAATTCCTAAATGAAGCTCTTTCTCAATTGCTTCTAATATAGCTGCTGTTAATTCATAGATATGTGTGTCAATAAACTGCTTCACTTCTTTTTCTTCATGATTGCTATTGTTGAGCATTTTTGTACCTAACAAATGAATGGCGATATATGCCGTTTCTGACTTCGGAAAACGAATCTTGAATGCATTTTCAATCTCTCGCACAATTTCAGCTGCCACTTCATATTCTTTATGCTCCATAATCTCAAGCAGATCTTCTGAATACAAAGAGATAAAATTTTCTTCTTGTATTCGCTTACAAGCTATAGCTAAATGAATGATTAAATTATTTAATCCAATGTCTGAAACCATAATATTGTATCGTTTTATTTGATTCAAAATGTGGGCTTTAATCGTTAAGATTGATTCTTGGGGCAGAATAGATATTTTATTGTATACCATATCTATTTCTTTATCTTTTCGGTTGAATATGTACTCAGACATACAGAATCTCATTTTCATTTCGTCCCCTTTAGCTTTCAAGCCATAGTTAGGACGTTTTTCTAAAAGAATATCATACTTACACAGCTGTTTTTTGACGTCTCTTAAATCGTTTTGAATCGTTGATTTGCTAATATACAACTCGTCTGCTAAATCTTCAAGCTTCAAATATTCGTCTGCTAACAGCAATCTTTTGATTAAATAATGCACGCGGTCATCAGGAACCGTTGGAATAGAGGTTGCATCAAACAATTGATTAGCCGAAAGTTCTTTTAATAGCTGATGAAACTGTTTTTCATCTAAAACGCTAAGTTCGTATCCTGTTCCTCGAGCTGATTTAACCTTGGCACCGTACTGAGACAAAATGTCATCCAGCTGTTTTATATCAGTTCGAATAGTTCGCGAAGATACTTGATTTACTGTTGCTAAATATTCGCTCGTAACGGTTGATAATGTAGACTGTATGGACATTAGTTCTCGTAATATGACGATCATTCTTGAATTAAGCATATTTGTTTCTCTCCATTCTCAGAAGATTTTCCCCTTTATAAAATAAATTAAAAGGGCTAGTTATTTTAAACAAAAACAAAAAATACCTAAACAGCAACAAACAGAAACTACATTTTCTGTCCTTGCAGCTTAGGTTTTGCCTGCTCCATCAGTAACAACCCTAAAACAATAGGAATAAATATCTTTATTTGTAATCTATCATTCTTTCTCTTTTTTTTCAATTTCAATTAACGGGTTTAGTAGCATTAATAGAATTTATGTAGCCTGCTCGTACTGATGCAGCCCTAATACAAACGTACGAATTAAAAAAGCTAGTGTCTCATCGGTACTTAACGATATCCCAAATCCCCCTCGCTGCTCCAATGAAGAAAATCCATGTAAAATACTTCGAAGACCTCTAACAGCATGAAGAGCTGCATTTTCCGGAAGTTGATACGGTTTCAACACATTCAACACTAAAGACACAACGTTATCAGATGCTTTTTGTACTTCTTTATCTTGTATCTTTGGTGCTACCGTTGCCGTTGCTTCGTATATTCCCGGAGACTCCCTTACAAATGAAACATACGCTTTACTTAACTGATAAACAGCTTCTTCTGCAGAAGCACGTTCAACAGCATTTTTTAGAAGATGATATAGCTGCTGCAGTCCACTTAAAGCCAGTTCTTTGCGCAGCTCTTCTAACCCTTTTATATGGTTATATAAAGACGGTGGACGGACATTTAATTCTTTGGCTAATGAAGCAATTGTAACAGCATAAAATCCTTCACGATTGGCCAAATCTTCACCTGTTTGAATCACTTTTTTGAAATCTAGTCCCTGTCTTGGCGACATCTCTTCATCTCCTTTTTTCCATTTTTACTTTTGCTTGTTGTATTGCTTTTTCCATCAATTTTAGCGGCTGAGAAAGAATTCTTCCGTGTCCAACAGCAAGAAGTGACGGGTTTAATTCATATAGCTTTTCTGCACTTTTAAGCGCTAGCTCTTTGCTCCACGTTCCAAAGGCAGGAAACGGAAACAGCGGTTTTAACTGACCTGATACCGCAACTCCTCCTTGCACTTGGAAAGAATCTCCGGCAATTAATGCGTTCGTTCTCTGGTCTAAGAAAGACATAGAACCAGGTGTATGTCCCGGTGTAAAAACAGGAGCAAGTGAGCCAATGCAAGACCCTTCTTCAATGAACTGATCAATTTCAGTTGAAATCTTTCCTAGTTTTGGAACCCCTCCGCGAATCGGGTTTTGAGGTTCCTCCGAATCGATTGTTAAATCTCCTGAAAATAATCGATAATCTCTTTGCGACATATAAACGGAAGCATTCGGCAAGCTTTTTTTCAAAGTATCAATTGCTCCGATATGGTCTTCATGAGTATGCGTAAAAACGATTCGCGTAATCGGTTTTCCAATTTGATCTGCAGCTTTCAAAATACCGGACGCGCTGTAAGGAAGAGCTGCATCAATTAATGTAAGGCTGTCTTTCTCTTCGACTAAATAACAGTTTACCGGAAAAAAGCGAGGCAAAAACGTCAGTTGATACAACATTTTTTCACGAACTATTTTCATTTCCTCATCCCCTACTATATAAAATAAAAACTAATGGTATTAGTTTTTATTTTAACTAATACCATTAGTTTTATCAATCATATATTGGAAAAAACAAAAAAAGTGTGAGACATAACGAAATCAATTAAATCTAAAGACGAACAAATGGGATAAAGAAGCTCGTATAGATCACTTGTTACACCGTCTCCACAAAAAAATCCGAACGCGTTTGATTCTCTATCAAGAATCAAACGCGTTCGGATCTCCCCTTTAACTAAACTACTTTTTTCATAGCCTCTATTAAAATTAAACGTCTTTTCTTTCTCCTGTAGCAGCCACTACAATCGCACTGCCTTTCTTTAACTCTTCTTCATATTTTTTTGTTTCATCTTTTGATAAGCCTAGTGAAGCCATTTTTGTTCGAAGCTCATCTTCTCTGGTTAAAAATAAACTCGCTGCTGAATGTAAAGGACCTTCTTCAGACAGACGAATAATATTTGTGTCCGTTACTTCTGTTAAATTTTTAGAATTTTCCTTGTCATACGTAAACACGTATACTTCATCTTTCTCAAAACCTTTGTCTGCAAATTGATTAACTGCTTCGTTAATATTTGCTCCTTTTTCTACTACTTCAACATGTTTCATTATTTATAACCTCCTGTTTCTATCGCACATCTTTCTTTTATACTTAGCAAAAGAATAAACTTCTTACTACTATATATACCCGTTTTCAGAAAGGAAAACCCGCATTTAGCGCTTCGGAGAGAGTTTAGAAATTCTTCCATAGTATCCTTTAATTAGACGCATACCTCTTTCGATTAACGTATCTAAAACGATTATTCAGCTGCTTTTCAGCTAACGTTCATAAGAAATTCATCTCCATTGCTTATCATAATAAAAGAAAAAGACGCTAATCAGATACTTTATACGCATAATGAATGTCTGTGTCAGAGTAAGCCGGATATGAATGCAACAATTCATATCCGGCTTTTTACATGAAAGAACTTCTAACAACATCCTGTCCTTCCGCCTTACAACATACTATAATTCTCCATATTAACTAAAAATCTAGGTTATATAGGAGGTTTTACAATTGAACAGCCAGCCAGAGTTAAAGAAAGAGTTAAAGATTAGGCACATCACCATGATTTCTCTTGGAGGAATTATCGGGGCAGGATTGTTTATCGGAAGCGGATCGCTCATTAACACCGCTGGCCCGGGATCTATTTTTTCGTACGCATTTGCTGGTTTGCTCGTTATTTTAGTCATGCGGATGCTTGGCGAAATGTCTACTGCAAATCCTTCCAGCGGTTCTTTTTCTACTTATGCAAAAGAAGCATTAGGCCCTTGGGCCGGCTACACGATTGGCTGGCTTTACTGGTTTTTCTGGGTTATCGTTATTGCTGTTGAAGCCATTGCAGGTGCAAACATTATTCAATACTGGTTCCCGTCTTTGCCCTCTTGGGGAGTAAGTCTTGCTCTTACTTTTTTATTAACAATGACCAATCTGTACTCTGTTAAATCTTTCGGAGAATTTGAATATTGGTTCTCTCTCATTAAAGTCGTCAGCATCGTTCTTTTTTTACTTTTAGGTATAGCTATTATTTGTGGATTTATTCCAGGCATTGATTCTCCCGGCACTTCTAACCTTTTGCATAAAGGCGGATTTTTACCAAATGGAATTAGCTCTGTATTTTTAGGAATTGCCCTCGTCATGTTCTCTTTTATGGGAACAGAAATTGTCGCAACCGCAGCAGGTGAATCATCTCAGCCTGAAAAAGCCATTACCATCGCGACCAATACCGTTATTTATCGCATTTTGTTTTTCTATTTAGGCTCTATTTTTATTTTAGTAACGGTTCTTCCGTGGAATTCGTCAAGCCTAATGAAAAGCCCATTTGTATCTATTCTTGAATTAGTGAATGTACCGGCCGCAGCTCAAATTATGAACTTTATTATTTTAACAGCCGTTCTTTCCTGTCTGAATTCTGGTCTGTATACGAGTTCTCGCATGCTGTTTTCCATGTCTCAAAACGGCGATGCGCCAAAAAGTTTTTCGAAATTAAATAAAAAAGGCGTGCCGGTTAGCGCGATATTAGCTTGTACAGTTATCTCGTACGTTAGCGTTATCTTTAACTACATTTCACCGGACAAAATCTTTTTGTTTTTAGTGAATGCATCAGGTGGCGTAGCGCTTCTTGTATATCTTGTTATTGCATTTTCACAGATTAAAATGCGAAAAAAATATGAAAAAGAAAATCCTGAAGCATTAAAAATTAAAATGTGGTTATTTCCTTACTTAACTTACGCTACAATCCTTGCCATCACTGGTATTTTTATAGCCATGGCATTTATTGATTCATTACGTTCTCAGTTCTTCTTAACTCTTTTAATTGCTGTACTCGTCGTAGGTTCTTTTTTCTTTCAGCGTACCAAAATGACGAGCGGCTTAGCAGCAAAAGAAAATACATCAAAATAAAAGAGGTTGAGACATAACTAAATGAATTCGATCTCAAGATGAACAAATGAGATAGATGAAACTATATTCACCATCAAAAAACGAACCACGAATCAAACATATTGATTAATGGTTCGTTTTTCACTTGGATTAAAATGCTTTTGTACCAGCCTCTTTTTATTTAACGAGATAAATCTCCTACAATTTTTGTTCCGTGTAATTCAGCTGCTTTTGTTTCTTTTATAACCGCCTCTGCGTTGCTTTCATGAATTCCTCCGCCGGGCAAAATAATAATACGGTCGTTAGCATATGTGATCAATTCTCGGATCATATGAAGATTTTGCAAAGCAGATCCTTTCCCTCCTTTGGTCAAAATACGGTCTGCTCCCAATTCACTAAGTATATCAATGGCTTTGTATTTATCTTTAATCTCATCAAATGCCATATGAAACGTAACGCTTAAAGGATGAGCTTCTGCTATTAACTCTTTAGTACGTCCGTAATCGATTTCAGCTTCTTCTGTTAAAATGCCAAATACTACTCCGTTTACTCCAAGGTCTTTACATGCTTTAACGTCTTTTTTCATAATTTGAAATTCTGCTTCGGAATATATAAAATCACCGCTTCTTGGGCGAATAATTACGTTGATATCTGTATCAAGATGTTCGCTTGCATATTCAATGGTGCCGTAACTTGGCGTAGCGCCTCCTTGACTGAGATTGTCACACAATTCAATGCGGTCTGCTCCTAGCTTTTCTGCTTTTTTTGCCTGCTCATACCCTTCTGCACACGCTTCTTTTATGTACTTCATACTCTCAACTCCTTTATTGGCTCTATAAATAAAGCCCATCTTTAAAAAGATGGACTTCCTTCTGCTATTTAATCGCTTTATGAACTTTTAATTTCTTTCCTTTAATCGTTTTGTTTTTCATTGCTTGTAACACTTTGGTACCTTTTCCATTCAGAATCTCTACATAAGAGACGTTTTCTTGGATCGTAATAATTCCAATATCGTCTGCGGTTACTCCGTCTAACTTTGCAATTGTTCCCACAAAATCAACCGCTCTAATTTTCTTTTTCTTTCCTCCGTTAAAATACAGCTTCATAATGTCTTTATTTAATGACTCGCTTTTATCTTTTTTAACTTCTGGACGCTCATTGATTTTTTCAGTAAAAGCGGATGCTGCCTGCTGTACTTCTTCTTTAGAAGGAGGAGTAGATGTTGAAATTGAAAAACCGATATATTCTTCAATTTCCGATAGCATTCTCTCTTCATAAGGCGTTACAAATGTGATAGCCTTCCCTTTTTTACCGGCACGTCCCGTTCTTCCTGTACGGTGAACGTAGCTTTCTTTTTCTAACGGAAGGTCATAGTTAATAACGTGTGTGATATTATCAATATCAATTCCTCTCGCAGCTACATCTGTTGCCACTAAATAGCGAAATTTACCTTTTTTGAAATCATTCATAACCTCAAAACGGTCTTCTTGCACCATTGCCCCGTGAATTTTATCACAAGGATACCCAAGATCATCTAAATCATCTAACAGCGTATTTACCTGCTCTTGCGTGCGGCAAAAAATGATGCAGCTGTCCGGGTTTTCTACTGTGGTTACGTCTTTCAGCAGTTCAAATTTACGTTCGTTTTCTACTGATATAACAGAATGGTCAATCGTACTTGTCGTTAATCCATTCGCTTTGATTTCAACATCAACCGGCTTTTTCATATACTTGCGAGAAAGCTCTTCAATATCTTCAGGAAGCGTAGCGGAGAAAAGCATCGTTACACGCTCACTAGGAAGATGTTGAATAATTGCTTCTACTTGGTCAATAAAACCCATATTTAGCATTTCATCTGCTTCATCAATAACCAAATAACGAATTTTCTCTAATGCAAGCGTTTCTTTTTCTATATGATCAAGCACTCGCCCAGGCGTACCTACAACAATATGTGTTTTTTGCTTTAATTCTACTTTTTGCTTGGCAAACGGTGATTTTCCGTAGACAGCTGCTGCTTTAATTCGCTTAAAACGGCCGATATTTGTAATATCTTCTTTTACCTGCGCGGCCAGCTCTCGTGTAGGTGTTAACACTAAGGCCTGAGGCTTATTTTCTTCCCAATTAACTAATTCACACAGTGGAATGCCAAAGGAAGCCGTTTTTCCACTTCCTGTTTGAGACTTCACGACAACATCTCTTTCTTCTAGCGCGATGGGAAGCACCTTGCTTTGTACTTCCGTAGGATGATTGTATTGCAGGCTAGAAAGCGCCTTAGCTACCTTGTCACTAAGACCATATTGACTAAAACTTCTTTGATTCATTTTGTACCCTCATTTATTTTAAATTAGTGATTATCTTTATCATGACCTGATGCACTATGTTTCATTATACTTTAATTCTTCTATACGCGCTCAAGATTTAATGTAACATTGATTTGTCAAACAAAAGAGAAAAGCCGCTCTCTTATTAATAAGAAAACGGCTTTGGTATGAGCGATGAGGGATTCGAACCCCCGACCCCATCCCTGTCAAGGATGTATTCTCCCACTGAACTAATCGCTCGTGATATGTATTGACTATATTATAGAAAGAGTTATCCAATTTTGTCAACTATTTTTCCACAGTTCCCAAGTTGGAAGGATCGTCTTTACTTTTGATAAAATAAAAACATGCCATAAAGGAGCGTGACGGGATGAAAGCGCATATTGAATTTTATTTTGATTTTGTCTGTCCACTATGTTTTCTAGCCACTAAGCCTTTGAGAGAAGTCATGAAAGAACAAAAAGCTGAGATTGAATGGAAGCCTTTTGAACTTTGGCCTGAGCCAGCCCAGCAGATGGAGCAAATAAAAGATTTTTTAGAGAGACCTTGGAATCAATCGATAGCTCCCTTAGCACAACAGCTGCACGTGGAAATAAATATGCCGGAGAGTCCTCCAGTCCCGCGCACTCATTTAGCACATGAAGGCTTTCATTTTGCTAAAAAACATGGTCAAGAAAGTGCCTATGTAGATGCTGTTTTTAAAGCTTATTGGGAAGATGAAAAAGATATTAGCCAGACTGAAGTCTTAGCAGAAATCGCTGATTCCTTGCATTTAGATCAAGAAATATTTATACGTATCTTAAAAGACCGGACGTTCGAACAAGTTCATAAAGATAGCTTAGTTCATGCGTATGAAAATGCTCATGTAACGAAAGTACCAACTTTAAAAATTGGCAGCCGTGTATTTCAAGGATTCGCTTCCAAAGAGACAATCGAAAAAGAGCTGTTACATGAACGTTCTGCTAAAGACAGAGAGAAATGATTTACTAAGAGGTGCATTTGATGAATATTAATTATTATTTTAGCCGGTTTTTAGCTAAGAAACCGGATAGCCCAACGTATCAAAGCTTAGCTGCTTTACAGAACAAACACATGCTTCATGTTCCTTTTGAGAACTTAGATGTTCTGTCTAAAACCCCTATTATAATTGATTTGGAACGAATTTTTCAAAAAGTAATTGTAAATTTACGCGGAGGATTTTGCTACGAATTAAACGGTCTATTTGGCTGGCTGTTAAAAGAAAGCGGATATGAAGTCTCTTACGTTTCAGCTACCGTCAAAAAACCCGACGGCACGTGGACCATTGAAGGAAGTCACGCTACAAACCTTGTGACGATTGAAAATCAGTCTTACATCGTAGACGTTGGATTTGGAGATTCTGTGCGCAAGCCAATGCCTTTAAATGGCGAAGTAGTAAGAGATGTAAGCGGCTCTTATCGTATGACAAACGTTGCTGAGCATATGTATGATTTACAGCGATGGGAAGATGATGTATGGAAAACGCTGTACCGTGTGTCTACGCTTCCTAAGAAACTGACTGACTTTACTCCCATGTGTGAGTTCAATCAAACGTCAGCCGATTCTCCGTTTGTACACAAACGTCTTGTTACGATCGCAACCCCTACAGGGCGCATTACCCTCTCTGGTGAAACGCTAACTGTAACAGATGGCGAAAAAAAGACGAAAAGGAACGTTTCAGAAGAAGAAACACCTGATATTTTACAAAATCATTTTTATATTATTAAAGGATTTTATTAATATGTTCTTATACAAAAAACCGGCCTCTTATGGGGCCGGTTTTTGTACAGGAGTAATCATCCTGTTTTCTACAGGCGACTTTAAAATAATCGACGTATTCACGTTTCCATAAGGAATCAGTTCATCAACCAGCATTCGAAGCCCTTCCATTCCACACACCGCTGCTTTGATAAAATAAGAAACCGGCCCCGTTACACGATGACATTCAAGTACATCTTCATTTTGCTCAATAAAGTCTTCAAATTCCTCTGGTTTTCTTTTTAATTCGCTTACTTGAATAAATAGCTGTGTATCTCTTCCTAAAGCTTTCGGAGACACCGTAGCGCTGAAACGCTGGATCACTCCTCGTTCCTGCAGACGCTGCAGTCTTTCTGATACGCTTGGACGGCTAAGAGCCAGATTTTTTGATAAATCACTAATCGTCATACGCCCATCTTTTTGCAAAATAGATAATAATTGTACATCGATTTGATCCATACAAACCTTTCCTTTCAAAATGAATATAATAAATAAAATCTTCATTCAAGTTGATAACAGAACAAGTATTATTTCCTTCACTTATGCATGTGTTTTCTTTATTTAATATCCTATCATTAAAGTAGATGATTGAAAATGAAAATTCAGAAAAAAACAAACAAAGGAGTTTATTTATGCGAAAAGTTTTATGGATTATTCTTGGATGTACAATTGCAAGTATTGGTGTCCTTATCTTGCGACACTCTCACGTAGTGACGGGAGGAACAGCTGGTCTATCTCTCAGCTTGTCATATGCTCTTCCTTTATCATTTGCGGTGATCTTTTTTCTCATTAATATTCCTTTTTATCTCTTTTCCTTCTTTCAAATGGGATGGAAATTTACCGCCACAACTATAGGATCAGTGTCTTTACTATCACTTCTCACTTCACTCGATCACTTGCTTCCTTCCTTTACACTTCCCAGCCTTATGGGTGCTGTTACTGGCGGACTAATTGCAGGCCTTGGGTTATCCATTTTATTTATGAACGGAGCTTCTCTCGGCGGTGCTAATATTCTAGCGCTATTCGCACAGCGAAAATTCGGCTGGGATCCTGGAAAAGTGAATTTTTCATTTGATTTCCTTGTCGTGCTGTCGAGCATGTATTCAATTGGATTTTCAAAAGGAATTTTCTCTGTCATGTCTATTGCAATTACAGGGTTTGTTATCAGCTACTTTAAACAAAAAATTGCTTTACACAATCAACCCACACCCGCTTCTGTTACACAGCCTTTAGATAATGCGATTTCCAAATAAAAAACACGATTTAGCTGTGACTAAATCGTGTTTTTTATTTAAATTTTTTCTACTTTTATAAAATCAAATTGGGCTTCATATCCTTCTCCTTGAGGACTACAAGCGTAAATGCCAACTTGAACAGGTTCTTTGGATGAGTTCAATAAGTAAGCGAGTCGAAGCTGAGTCCACGAATCTCCATCACTTGAATAACAAACGGTGTAATCATCGTTTTTTCGCTGAATTTTAAAATAAAGCGCTGATTTGTTTTGAGTAAAATTTTGACTGGACCAATCTGAGAAGCCCTGGTTGGTTACCACTGCTCCTAATTGGTTAGGACCATCGGGATTGTATTCAACTGACGTTTTGATCCACGTATCTTTTGATACACGAATCATGAGACCTGCTTGATCGTAGCGATTAACTGGATATGTATGCACCTTTGTCATGATTTCAAAGTCGCCTTCTACTTCACGGTAAAGAAAGTGTCCATTGTCCGCTTCAAAACCATAATGAGTACGCTGCCAAAAATCTGTTTTAGCATCTGTTTTAATCACTAATCGATTCGTTTCCGTATCAATTTGAAATTGAGCTGGTGGACAATACCAAGAAACGTCTGAATCTAATTTTCCTTCTGAAAAGTTTGTGAAAAATACTAGTTGATTACTCACTCTCTGTCATTCCCTTCTTAGAAGCTATTGTTCTTCTATTTCTATTCTGCCATAATTTAACGAATAAATAAAATATTTTGATTATTATTCTTGTAAATTCTTTTTTTCATAAAAAAAATAAGACTCTTTTACATAGAGTAAAAGAGTCTTATTTTTAGATTAGTGCATTTAGAATAAGTGCTCCTGCAAAAGCAATAAAGGATAGAAGCGTTTCCAAAACGGTCCATGTTTTGAATGTTTCTTTCACTGTTAATCCTAAATACTCCTTCACCATCCAGAAGCCAGCATCATTAACGTGAGAGAACATTAGTGAACCCGCACCAGTAACGATAACAAGAAGTTCTAAGTTAACACCGGACATGTGCTCAATGATTGGTGAGACAATACCCGCCGCTGTTGTTAATGCAACTGTTGCTGAACCTGTAGCGATACGGATTAACCCAGCAATTAAAAATGCAAGTACAAGCGGCGACAGTGACAGATGTTCAGACATTTGACCAATTGTTGTCCCTACTCCGCTATCGATTAATACTTGTTTGAAGCCGCCCCCTGCACCAATAATTAAGACAATAGATCCTACAGGAAGCAAACATTCTTCCGTTAGTTTTTTAATCACATCTTTTGTCATACCTTGACGTTTTCCAAGCAGGTAAAACGCTGCAAAACAAGCAATTAAAAGTGCAATTAATGGGCTTCCTATTAATTCTACAAACTTCACTACGCCGTTTGGCAATCCGTTAATAACAGGTGCTATAGCTGCTAAGACCATTAATAGAACGGGCAGTAAAATGACAAAAAATGAAACGCCTGTACCAGGAAGATCTTTTGATGTTGTCGTAATACGAATTAGATCAGGTTCTCCTTCTGGAACCACTCGTTTGTGAACCCACTTTGCAAAAACTGGTCCAGCGATAACTGCAGCTGGAATTGAAATGATTAATGCATATAAAAGTACTTTCCCCGTATTTGCTCCGTAAATACTAATAGCTGCCATCGCTCCTGGATGAGGAGGAACGAGACCATGAACAATTGATAATCCTGCAATAACTGGCAGAGCAATCAATAATATATTTTGTTTTGTTGTTTTATGAATAGAAATAACTAAAGGCAGTAAGATTAAAATTCCTACTTCGAAGAAAACAGGAATACCAATAATGAAACCTGCTACTAGCATCGCCCATGGCAGTCTTTTCACACCGAATATTCTTACGAAATAATCCGCTACCTGCATGCCGGCACCTGAATCGGCCATCAGCTTACCTAAAATTGTTCCCAGCGCTAAAATTCCTACTAAGTGGCCTAAAACACCGCCCACTCCCGTTTCGTAAGCGCCAACAATTTTATCCATTGATAATCCAGAAGCAATTGCTAAAAACAAACTCGCAACCGTTAAACTAATAAACGCATGCCATTTAAAAACTGAAACACCTACAATAACAATAACAATTGCGGCAACTGTAATAGCTAATAAGTATGCATCCATCTTGCTTTCCACCTTCCCTTTAAGTAAACGCTTTCTTCATGTGACAAAAAAGCTCTACACCCTGTGAATTTTTTAAAAAATAAGTTCCAAATATCGAAATCGTTTACATTAATTATTTCAGAAAACGATTTCATTTTTTTATTACTTAAATTATATGAAAAAAAAATTCTTAAATCAATAAAAAAACTCAAAAAAATTTTATCAATTTTCTTCCATACAGTTTTAACACATAAAAAAATCCAATCATGTTAATGATTGGATTCTTCTTGTTTATTTGGTGATGGTTGGATCAGCCGTTTGACTGTCGATAATCGTTTTTTCGCTTGTTTTTAACGTTATTTCTTCATATTCCCCCGGCGCTAATATACTTTTATCTCCTCTCATGAGATACGTGTAAGCGATGATAGAAATGAATAGACCAAATGTCCAGGCATTATCCCATAAAAAGCGCAGTCCAGGAATCAGTAAGCCTAAAACGGGTATGGCCACGCCAATTACTAATGCATAAATACCGTTTTTATTAAAACCTGTTGAATAACTGTAGCGACCGTTTACCTCATATAAATCCTTTAATGCCATCTGTCTCCTTCTTACAAGCCAGTAGTCAGCAATGGCGATGCCGTCTATAGGGCCAAGCAGCGCTCCGTATGTTCCAAGCCAGCCGAAAATATAGTTCCCGAAATTAGACATGATGTACCATGGCTGAAGTAAAATAGCAAAAATACCGGTCACTAGCGCCCCCATCGCAAACGTGATTTTCTTTGGATTCAGATTCTCAATTGCACGAGCTGGTGCGACGATATTTGCTCCCACATTAATCGTTAAAGAAGAAAGCACGATAACGATTGTTCCTAAGAAAATGATAAAAGGAGGGAATTTAGCTACCAAGGCCACTGGATCCCAAATAGCTTCTCCAAATATAACGATTGTTGCTGAGGTAACAGCAATTCCAATAAATGAAAAAATACTCATCGTCAATGGCAAAGAGAAGGTTTGCGCAACCATTTGAGATTTTTGACTTCTAGCATATCGACAAAAATCAGGAATGTTCAAAGCGAGCGTCGCCCAAAATGCAATGACTCCGGTTAAAGCAGGGAAAAATACAGCTAGAAATTCTCTGGTTGATGTAAATTTAGAAGGCGTAGATAAAATCGGGCCCCACCCTCCGGAGTTTGTATAAGCCCAGATAAAAAGAATAATAGCTGAAATACCAATAACCGGAGCAGCAATCGCTCCTAATACTTTAATCGCTTGCGGTCCTTTATATGCCACTCCTACATTTAAAAGCCAAAAAAGAGCAAATACAATGGCTGTATGACCAGCTAAGCCGTTCCAAGATGAAAACGAAGCGCTTAGCAGTGTATCAATTGCTTCCGTTCCAATCCACGTATTAATTCCAAACCACCCAGCAGCCACGATGGCCCTAGCCAGTGCTGGGATATGTGCTCCTTTATCTCCAAACCACAGGCGGGCAAATACTGGATAAGGAATACCAAACTTGGTTCCAGCGTGAGAATTAAGCAAAATAGGAATAAGAACAATAACATTTCCTAAAAAGATTGTACCAATTGCTTGCCACCAGTTCATTCCAAGCGTCATCATTCCACTCGCCATTGTGTAAGCTGGAATACACAGACACATCCCAATCCAAAGCGTGGCAAAGTTAACTCCTTTCCAAGAATGCTCTTTCATCGTAGTCGGACGTAAATCCTCATTCCAAAGGTCACTGCCGCTCAGCTGATTGTGCGTCTCATCTGTGAGCGTTACAATTCCATCTTGCTCAATTTGTGTTTTCATCCATAAAACCCCTTTTCATAAAATAAGTTCATTTCAAAAAACAAATTTTATTTGAATTTTCTGAAATATAGAGGCGTTTGTGACGATTCCTTCTAGTATGTGATAAATACTAACGTTATTCCTTATTATATTTAATGAGAAACGGGGATACACTGGACAAATTGTAACATTATTTGAGGGAACTTTTATATATTGTGTAGTGTCAACTCTTTTGGTTGTTAGATAACCTAACACGCAAAAAATCATCGCTTGAAAACTTCAAGCGATGATTTTTGAACTTAATGTACATATTTTTTTTGAAAAGCCGTAATGCTTTCGTATTCTTCTTTAAATAAGCGAGCCAAACGAATATAGATAGCCGTTAACTCTTTATATACTTCACTGTTTTCTTTGATTGGATAATGATGATTAGTCGCTCCAACCATATCAGAAACAACGTTTAATGAGTCAACTTCGCCAAGGCTATATAAGCCAAGGATAACTGCTCCTAGACATGAACTTTCAAAACTTTCCGGCACGGATACTTCTTGGTTAAAAATATCTGCCATCATTTGACGCCAAAGTGCGGAACGTGCAAATCCGCCCGTTGCCTGAATTTTTGTAGGCTCTCCAATTAACTCTTCAAGTGCCAATAATACCGTATACAAGTTAAAGATAACTCCTTCTAATACAGCACGAATCATATGTTCTTTTTTATGATGCAAACCTAGGCCAAAGAATGAACCTTTAGCATTTGCATCCCAAAGCGGCGCACGCTCTCCTGAAAGGTATGGGTGAAACAATAAGCCGTCCGCTCCCGGTTTCACTAAAGCTGCAATATCCGTTAATACTTCATACGGATCTTTTCCAAGGCGTTTAGCTGTTTCTACTTCCGACGCTCCAAACTGATCGCGAGCCCATCTGAAAATCATACCGCCGTTATTCACAGGGCCGCCAATTACCCAGTGGTCTTCTGTCAACGCATAACAGAAAATACGACCTTTGGGATCGACTACTGGCTTGTCAGTCACTGCTCGAATAGCTCCGCTTGTCCCGATTGTCACAGCCACAACGCCTGGTTCAATTGCATTTACGCCTAAATTTGATAATACGCCGTCACTTGCACCTACAATAAAGGGCGTATTTGGAAGTAAATGCATGTCAACTGCAAGCGCTGGGTTTAACCCTTTTAACTGATGCATTGTTGAAACAGGAGTGGATAACTGATCAGTTGTAACACCTGCTACTTTAAGTGCTTCTTCATCCCACGCAAGATTTTTTAGATTAAACAAACCCGTTGCTGATGCAATCGAATAGTCGATAACATATTCGTTAAACAACTTAAAGAATACATATTCTTTAATCGAAATAAACTTATGTGTTCCCTTCACTAATTCAGGCTGTTCATTAGAAAGCCATGTTAGCTTGGAAAGCGGCGACATTGGATGAATAGGCGTACCCGTACGTAAATAAATCTCATGGCCATTGTATTCATTTTTAATTTTTTCCGTCCATTCTGCACTTCTATTATCCGCCCACGTGATACATTTTGTCAGCGGTTTTCCCTGCTGATCAACGGCAATAACACTGTGCATAGCTGAGCTGAATGAAACGCATAAAATATCATCAGGTTTTACATCGCTCGTTTTTACAACCGTTTGAATTGTACGTACAACTGCTTGAAAAATTTCTTCAGGATCTTGCTCAGCCATCGCGGGCGTCGGCGAGTATAATGGATACTCAATCCCATGATTTGCAATGACTGTACCGTCTACTGAAAACAATACAGACTTTGTACTCGTTGTTCCGATATCTACACCTATTGCATATTTTTTGCTCATGCTGCTGTCCCCCTATTTTACTACTTTACTTATTTACAACACCGTGGCCGCCGAATTCGTTTCGAAGTGCTGCTACAACTTTTCCTGTAAATGTATCTTCCTCTAATGAACGATAGCGCATCATTAGCGATAAAGCAATAACAGGAGTTGCCGTTTGAAGATCAAGAGCAGTCTCTACGGTCCATTTCCCTTCTCCAGAAGACTGCATGACTCCTTTAATACTGTCTAATTTAGGATCTTTTGAAAACGCATTTTCCGTTAGTTCCATCAACCAAGAACGAACAACAGATCCGTTATTCCAAACGCGTGCTACGGCTTCATAGTCGAAATCAAACTGACTTTTTTCCAGAACTTCAAATCCTTCAGCAATGGATTGCATCATTCCATATTCTACACCATTGTGAACCATTTTTAAAAAGTGACCGCTTCCGCTTTTACCTGCGTACATAAATCCATTTTCTACGCAAATATCATTAAAAACCGGTTCAATTGTACGGAATACTTCCGCATCTCCGCCAATCATTGTACACGCTCCGTTTCTTGCGCCTTCCATTCCGCCGCTTGTCCCTACATCAAAGAAGTAAATACCTTTTTCCTGAAGATCCTGAGCACGTCGAACAGATTCTTTATAATTAGAGTTTCCTCCATCTATTATAATATCTCCTTCTGACAGAAGTTCTTTTAGTTCTGTAATAACATTTTCCGTTACTTCTCCAGCCGGAACCATAATCCATACAACTTTAGGTGAATGAGGAAGTTCATTAACTAACTCTTCAACAGTAAAGGCGCCAGTTGCTCCTTCATTTGCAAGTTTTTCTACCGCTTCTTTATTTACATCATAAGCTACTACTTCATGATGGTTGTCCATTAAATTTAATGATAAATTATATCCCATTTTTCCTAAACCGATTAATCCAATTTTCATTTTACAAACTCCCTTTGAAAAAAAATTTCACATTACCTCCATTATACGAATTATTTTTCATTTTGCAATCGTTTACAAGAAAATTTTTTTCACTCATATTTTTGTGCTATACTCTTTTTACTACTAAATTCGTGGAAAGGAACATCAGTTATGACGCAAAATTGCTTAGGAAAAATTCGTTCTCACTATGCTAGATTCAGTGAAAAAGAGAAAAAAATAGCAAATTATATTTTAGAACAGCCGGAACAAATTATTCACAGTACCATTAACGAAGTGGCAGACGATTTAAATGTAGCTGATGCAACAGTCTTTCGCTTTTGTAAACGAATTGGCTTCAAGGGCTATCAAGCGATGAAAATAGCGCTGGCTGCTGAAATTATGACACCTATTCAGCAGATTCACGAGGAAATTGCTGAAACGGATAATGAAAAAACGATTGCTGAAAAAATCTTTCGCTCCAATGTGCGAACGCTTGAAAATACATTACAAATACTAGAAAGCAACGCTATTGAAAAAGCCGTCAAACTTCTTATGAAGGCGGATAAAGTTCAGTTTTATGGCACGGGCGGGTCTTCCGTAGTGGCTATGGATGCTTTTCATAAATTTGTTCGAACAGGAATTAAAACGTTTGCATTTATTGATTCCCACTTCCAGCTTATGTCCGCTTCTCAATTAACAAAACAGGATGTAGCGGTAGTGATTTCTCATTCTGGAACAAATAAAGACACGATGAACATTTTAAATACAGCAAAAGCGAACGGTGCCAAAACGATCGGTATTACGGGTTTTCCAAAATCTCCATTAAGCCAAAATGTCGATGTTTCTCTTTATACGAGTTCAGAAGAAACAGAATATCGATCTGAAGCTCTTGCCTCAAGAATTGGACAGCTAAGCCTCATTGATGCTTTGTACGTTAATGTAATGATTGCGAATAAAGATGCCTCTAAACACTCGCTTGAAAAAGTACGCGATGCCATTGCTGAAACTAGAATTTAACGTTTCGCTCTTATATATTCTTCAACTATAACATCAAACAGAGCATAGAATATATGCTCTGTTTAGTGCAGTTCTTCCCTTAAAATTTTCAAGTTTTAATTCTCATTTAACATTTTTTAAGCTGCTACATATGATAAAGCACAACTTTTAAAAAGTAGGTGAAGTGTGTATGGAGATTATCTATCGCACTGCAAAACTCGATGATTATACAGAAGTAAATAAAATATTAGGGGAATCACTAGAACTCCACGCAAATGCGCTTCCTTCTATGTTTGATAATCAGATGGCTGTTTTATCTCCGGAACAATATCAAGCTACTCTTTATTATGCAACTATTGATATTCTTGTAGCTCAATATCGAAATCAAATTATTGGGGCGTCTGTTGTTGAATTAAAATATAACCCTCCCACTACATTAGCTCCTCTTTCCTACACAGCGTACATCCAATATTTTGGCGTTAAGAAAGGCTTTCAAAATTATGGCGTAGGAAAAAGTCTTTTTTCTGCTACGAAACAGTGGGCTGTACAAAAAGGAGCAAGTGACCTCCAGCTTACCGTATGGGCATTTAACGAGAAAGCACGTGCTTTTTATGAAAGTCTTGGGCTGAAAAACTTAAGCTACCTTATGACTACTTCACTACAGCCATAAATCGTTCCATTAACGGAGACTAGACACGCAGGTGATACGTGCCTAGTCTCCGTTATTTAAATAAAAGACTAAATCATTCGGCGTGTTAATTTACGCAGCTTATATACATACTAAAAGAAATTTATTACGTAGCCGGATTGCCTTCTTGCAGCTGTTCTTGTTCATCACGCTGACGGTGAGCTAAACGACTTGCCGCACTAGAAGCCACGCTCGCTACTAAATCATCTAAAAAGGTATTAACTCCTTTTTCTTTTTTACAGTCCAGCTTTTCAATAATGCCTACTTTTACTTTATCTAAATAGCCAAAGGTCGTAACAGCGATACTGCCATAGGTTAAAACGGCACCTAAAGCAATCGTTTCGTCAACACCAAACAACCCTTCGTCTTGTTCTACAATACTTTGAAGAGGTTCTGATAATTTATTTTGCTCTGCTAACTTATCGAGTTCGATTCCAACTAGAAGCGCATGCTGAATTTCTCTCTTTTGCAGTACTCTCTCTACGCTCTCAGCGCATTCCTGAATGGTTAGAGCTGGGTGATAAGGAAGCTGTAAATCATACACAATTTCAGCAATATCTAAAACTGTTACGCCACGCTCTTCTAGCAAATCAAATGTTGCCTTTGCTACTTCTTTGCTCGTTGGGATTTTTTTCGCTGTCATGTCTCTCTCTCCTTTTCAAGTTGTTGTCTCTCTTTATATTAAATTCGATGAGAGGCGCTAAAAACCTTTTTTGTTTCATCCACCTGAATTCATAAACTCGTCACATATCTCTTTAGGCGCTCATTACATTTACTTGCTATAATAAAATTATCTAATCAGGAGGTTTGTCTACTGTGGAAGAAAAACAAAGTAAATTTAGCAGAGGCTTATTATTATTTTTCATTGGCGCAACAGCCCTTTTCTTTATCGTCTTAATCGTTCTGTTTCTCATGTCTACTTTTGGAAAAAGCGAAAAAGAAGCCGTAGCTCTTCTAGCAGGGAATCACTACGCTATCGTTAAGGAAGAGAATTCATATACTCTTTATGATCAAAAAGAAAACAAGCCTATTTTAGAAGATGTAAACGGCTATTTCGGTGCTCGCAATATCCGAAGTTATGTAAAAAATGATACACAATTGGTTTCGATTGATGAAAAAGAAGAAGAATATACGAAGAAGCCGCTAGAAAAAGCCACTCAAGCAGAAAAAAATATGTTTAAAAAGATGAAGAAATTAGATTAACGAAAAGAGGCTTGGAAAAAAGTAGTGTAGCCGAAGTAAAAAACGAATCATTAATCAAACTGTTTGATTAATGATTCGTTTTTTTGTTAAAGTAGACGCAGATTTTATCTCTTTCGTTCCTTCTAGCAGTTGATTGGAGAGCAAGGCGAAGACTCCTGTGGAAACAGCGGAACAGGTGAGACCCCGCAGGAGCGCAAGCGACGAGGAGGCTCACGGGCCGCCCGCGGAAAGCGGAGTCTTGCACGGAAATCAACTGCGGTCGAGCAAGCTGGCCAGATTCTATATCCAGATTATTCGTGTTTGGATGAAATTCATTTCGTTATGTCCCAGCCTCTTTTTTAGCAACGCATGCCTCTTTCTCGTCATTCGCTAAAAAATTCGTTACAATAAAATAAAGAACGGTTATTAGAAAATGTGTTACAATAAAGGTAACGCTTTCATTCAAATGCATAGGAGTCGATTATTCATGTCAGAAAGTAAGCGGAAGTTAGAAGAAATTTCTTTTTATAGTGACGCACTGCAAGAAGATGTCACGTTACTAGTCTATTTGCCGTCAAACTATTCTACGCTCTATAAGTATTCCTTACTTATTGCCCAAGACGGAAAAGATTATGTTATGTACGGACGGACACCTCGTTTAATTGATGATTTAATGAACGAGTCGGAAATCGATCGTACTATTTTTGTTGGAATTCCATATAAAAGCGTGGAAGACAGACGCGATAAGTATCATCCAGAAGGAAATCAAGTAGATGCTTACATTCGCTTTTTAGCACATGAACTTGTGCCATTTTTGGATAAAACATATCCTACATATCAAATGGGAAAATCACGTGTTCTAATTGGTGATTCGCTTGCTGCTACAGTTTCACTGCTGACGGCCATTGCGTATCCTCACACGTTCGGGAAAGTAATTATGCATTCTCCTTTCGTGAACGATGCTGTATTACAAACGGTCAACTCATTTGCTTCTCCTTCACTTCTGGATTTGTATCATGTTATTGGAACTGAAGAAACGGCTGTCAAAACAACACAAGATGGTATATTGAATTTTATTGAACCTAACCGCCTGTTGCACGAACAAATGAAGCAGCGTGGATATTCTGTTTTCTACGAAGAATTTAATGGAAATCATACGTGGAAATACTGGCAAAAAGATGTAAAGCGGTCGCTTCAATATATGTTGAAGTAGAAAGATATCATATTTTTTGAAAATTTGTTATAATAAGCTCGCTTTATACATATTTTATGATCTTACTTTGGAGGGATTTTTTATGAAATTTGGCGTTGTACTTTTTCCATCTAAAAAATTGCAAGATGTAGCGAATTCTTATCGAAAGCGCTATGATTCTCACTATTCATTAATTCCGCCTCATCTTACATTAAAAGAAGTCTTTGAAGCTACAGAAGACCAAATTGATGAAATTGCGGCTAACTTGCGTAAAATTGCCGAAGAAACAAATCCATTTACATTAAATGTAACGAAAGTAAGCTCATTTTCACCAGCTAATAACGTTATTTACTTAAAAGTGGAACAAAAGCAAGAACTGACGTCACTTTACAATAAACTTCATGAAGGCAATCTCGAACAGCCAACTGAATATTCATTTATTCCCCATATTACAATTGGTCAACGCCTTTCAGATGATGAGCACTTAGATGTGTATAGCCAGTTGAAGCTTGTAGATGTCGCTCATGAAGAAACAGTGGATCGCTTTCACTTAATGTACCAGCTTGAAAATGAAACATGGACTGTGTTTGAAACATTTCGTCTTGGAAAGGGATAAGATACGTGAACATCAAAGTACTAACGAACAAACAAGATCACTCTGATGCTTACTTCGTACGTCAAAAAGTATTTGTAGAAGAACAGCAGGTTGATGTGGAGCAAGAAATCGATGAATACGATTCCGAAGCCCTGCATTTAGTTGTATACAAAGGAACTGCACCAATTGGGGCAGGACGCTTCCGTATTGTAGAGGACTATGGAAAAGCAGAACGAATCTGCGTTCTTTCTTCTTATCGAAAAGACGGTGTAGGAAAGCTTTTGATGGATAAGTTAGAAGAGCTCGCAGCAGAGCATGAGATTGAAAAGATTAAGCTGCATGCTCAAACGCATGCGGAAGGATTTTATAAAAAGCTAGGCTACGTAACGGTTTCAGGTGAATTTATGGATGCTGGAATTCCACATGTAGAGATGGTAAAGAAACTAAGTAAAAAACACTAGGAATTGAACCTGGTGTTTTTGCTTTTTTAAAGGATAAGAACCTTTGCTTTGCTTATACTAATACCTAATCATGTGAATTAGGTGAAAATATGGATGAACTTATCGGAATTGCATTAGAACTCTTTATCGGATTTATCTGCCTGTTTATTTTAACTAAATTTTTAGGCAGAGCGACGATCACTCAGCTTACCACTTTTGATTTTATCTCTGCTCTTGTATTAGGAGAGTTAGTAGGAAATGCGCTATATGACTCAGAAGTAGGAATAGGCAAAATTTTATTTGCTGTTATCTTTTGGGGAGCGCTTATTTATGTCACCGAAGTTATTACTCAAAAAAATATTCGCCTGCGTTTGTTTTTAGAAGGACGGCCCTCTATTATTATTCGAAAAGGGAAAATTTCGTACAAAGAACTTAGCAAAAATCGATTGGATATCGATCAGCTTCTTCATATGCTTCGTTCAAAAGACATATTTTCCATTCGGGAAGTTGAATATGCGATTTTAGAAACAGATGGATCACTAAGCGTATTGCCAAAATCTGATTATGCTAAGCCGACAAGAAGCGATCTACAGCTGCCTCCTTCTGAACCCGTTTTATCTATCGCCTTCGTCAGTGATGGACGTTTGCTTTTGAAAAACTTGCTTCAGTCAGGCTTTGATGAAGACTGGTTAAAGACACAGTTGAAAAAACAGGGATTTACCGATTATAAACAGGTGCTTTATGCTGAATGGCAGCAGGGCAGTACTCTTTTTATTGAATCTTACTAAGATGTTTTTTACTTGTTCATTACTTTGTTAAAAAATCGTGAGCGCATTCATTCTGCTGCGTTCACGATTTTTTGTATTAGACACGTGTATTAATCACTAGGCCCTTATTTGTTAGCTTGCTGTATACACGCTCTGCTGCTTGAAGCTTTTTTCGCTTTTGTACTGAACTTGGCGTCAATTCCAGTAAGTGAGAACGCGAATCAAACTCTTCGTCAAAGCTTTTTTTCTCAATAGACCAAATACGATTTGAAAAAGAAGCATTATTTTTTTGAAGGCGATTTGCATATTGAATAGATTGATAAGGCGTGACGGGCAGTATATATCCCATATGAACCCTCCTCTTTTTCAAGATACCTTCTACTCCCAGACCTCAGTATTTTTCTCAAGAAGTATCGACATTGAAACAGCTTACTTAAATCCTCTACTTTAGACTTGTTCAAAACAGATGGCACCTTGTATCTATACCGCCTTTTTTGAACATATGTGATGTCTTATTCAATATATACCCTTTTTTACATCCTATCCCTCCAAAAATATCCGTGCTCTTTTTAAAAAAAGGTGATTTTGATATGATAGACTTTGACTATAAAACAAAAACTGTGCGTATACACACATCTATATCGATGTAGAACGAGAGCGGCTTCTTGCTTTAACTCCCTCTTATTTACTATTGATTATTCATGTTTTAAAAAGGAGGCCATGTTTTTTGCAACGTGCACTTTATCAAAATCAGATACTTAATCTTGCTATAACGGCTAGAGACCGATTTCAATATTTATATGAAGCTAGTCTCCGAGGAGAAATAACGTGTGCTCACTGCGGAGAACCAGTTAAATTATATCTGGGGATTGAGCATTCTCCTTACTTTTATCATGCTCAAGTTCCCCATGAAAGAGAAGAGTGTTCAGACATACTATCAGAAACAATAGCTGTGCAACAAATAAAAGAAACTCCGGCTGAATACAGAGAAACCAATGGATTTCGTATTCCTAAAGGACGAGCTATTGGTGAGAAAAGTTCAACTGTAAAAGAGAAAGCGACATGGAGGTCTTCCGCACCTTTTTCAAGTGTTCCTGCTTTTCGCTTAAAACCAGCTGTTCCTAAACACTCTGACTCTCCTTATTTAAATGAATTTAAAGAGAGCGGTATTGAATTAGATTCGAACCAATGGAAAGCTGTTACACATTCAGAAGGACCGCTCCTTATTCTAGCCGGTGCAGGCAGCGGAAAAACGCGTGTATTAACAGCTCGCACCGCATATATGATACAAGAAAAACAAATTGATCCAAAATCCATTATGCTGGTGACTTTCACGGCTAAATCAGCTAAAGAAATGAAAGAACGATTGGCTACATACCCAAAGATGTCCGGCTTACATCTTCGTCAAATGCTAGTTGGAACTTTTCACAGCATTTTCTTACGTATGATTGTTCATCATAATCCTCAAGCGTGGCAAATGGACCGCCTGCTAAAATGGGATTGGCAAAAAGAACAGATTGTGAAAGAAGCAGCAAGAGAGCTCCACGTGGATGAAAAAGATTTTCCCTTTGATCAGGCCCTTCAGCAAATCGGCTATTGGAAAAACACGCTTGTTGGCGTGAAAGATGTTCGCCCAAAGGACAAATGGGAACAAGATGTGCACTTTTTATATCGTCGTTATGAAGAAGTCAAAAAGCAAAAACAGCTATTCGATTTTGATGACATGCTGTATGGATGTTATGAAATGCTAAAACAAAATCCCGATTTACTAACTCGTTATCAAAAAAGGTTTCGCTATTTTTTAATTGACGAATTTCAAGATATCAATAAAGTTCAATATAAAATTATGAAAATGCTAAGTGAAGGCTCTAAAAACTTGTGTGTCGTAGGAGATGATGATCAATCAATTTACGCTTTCCGCGGAAGCGACCCTTCGTTCATTTTAAACTTTGAAAAAGATTTTGCTAATACAACTGTTATTACGTTAAACCAAAATTATCGTTCAGCTCATGCCATCGTTTCTTCCGCGAATAAAGTCATTGCACGAAATACAGCGCGCCGACAAAAAGAAATGGCTGCCCAGTTTGATAATGAGTTGCGACCTACCTTCTTCTTTCCATATGACGAGGAAGAAGAAGCAACAATGATTGTAACGGATATGAAAGAAAAGATTAAGCAAGGAGCTTCTCCAACTGACTTCGCGGTCTTGTACCGAACTCACGCTTCTTCACGCGCCATCTTTGAACGTTTATCGCAGTCAAACCTGCCATTTTCAATCGAACAAGATGCAGATTCGTTTTATAAAAGACGAATGGTTCGAAGTTTACTTTCATTTCTACGTTTGAGCGTGAATCCAAATGACGCAAGTTCGCTGCAAGATTTAGTAAACGCACTCTTTTTAAAGAAAACAGCAGTCAACGACTTAAAAGCAGCAAGTATTCTTCATGATGGTACATTTATTGATGCGCTTGAATATCTTCAAGATTTAAAACCATTTCAGCAAAAAAAGCTCAAGAAAGTAATTCCTTTATTCAAGTCGCTAAAATCAATGTCTCCTTCTTTGGCACTTGAGACGATTTCTAAAGATATGGGATTCGACGATTTTGTCAAAAAACGCGGAAATGAAGGAAATATGATGGAAAAAGGTTCGGATGACGTGCGGGATTTAAAAGTTGTAGCACGTAAATTTAAAACCGTACCTGAACTGTTAGAGCATGTGGATCATATGATTGCCATGAACACAGAGATGAAAGCTTTAAGCAAGCAATTTAATGAAAGTATTCAGCTAACCACAATTCATCGAGCAAAGGGTCTTGAATATAAGCATGTATACGTACTGAGCAGCGTAGATGGCGGATTGCCTCATGATTATGCACTCGAAGCTTATCGAGGCGGAGATGATGTGCCGCTTCAAGAAGAACGCCGCCTTTTATATGTAGCCATGACGCGTGCACAGAATTCACTTTACTTATCTGTTCCGCAAACTAGAAGAGGTAAAACCGCTTATCCTTCAAGATTCCTGAAGTCGTTTATAAAAAAAGTGTAAAGGAAAAACAGGCTGGGACAAAAGTAGTTTCATTAAATTGCAACACGAACTATCTATCATAAACGGATAAATAGTTCGTGTTTTTTATAATCATGGTGAACGCAGGTGCTTCTAGCTGTTGGTTGGAGGACAAGGCGAAGACTCCTGCGGGCTCATCGGCCGCCCGCGGAAAGCGAAGTCTTGCACGGCAAGCAACAGCGGTCGAGCAAGCAATCCAGATTGCTTGTCTTTAAATTTGATTCCTGTAGTTATGTTTCAACCTCTTTTTCTTACTTCATGCTAGCGTCCATAACTAATATTCTCATCATCTATTATTAACCAAATATTCCACTAAGAGGTAGATATTCATAAGTGGATGCGTTACACTACGTTATGTACTGTACTACTATATTTTAGGGGGCTCCATTATTGAACGCAAAGCTTATTCATGAAAATGAAAAGATTTTTTTCATTCTGTGTATGGTTATTAGCTTATTAACCTATTTCTTTTTAATTATTTCATTCGTTGGTATTATTTATCTTGTAATCGGTTTTTTAATTACATTTATACTCCACGGTTTCTCTATTGCTCAAATTCGCAATAATGGAGTTAGATTGACAGAGAAGCAGTTCCCGCACACTTATCATCAGGCAAAACATCTATCTTCAGAGCTGGATTTAGAGCTGCCCGATATTTATATTGTTCAATCAGGCGGCTTGTTAAACGCGTTTGCTACACGTTTTTTTGGACGTCACTTTGTTGTTTTATACTCCGACATTGTTGAAATGATTGAAGATAATCAAGAAAAAGAACTTTCTTTTATTATTGCCCACGAATTAGTTCATATCAAACGTAAGCATACACTCTACCACTCACTTATTCTACCTGCTCTTTGGGTTCCTTTTTTAGGAAAAGCTTACTCTAGGGCCTGTGAATATACGTGTGATCGCATAGCTTCCGTTGCGATTGGTGATGCAAAAGCTGCCACTCAAGCACTCACTATACTTGCGGTTGGCCATTGTCTAAATAAAAAAGTAAATCAGAAGGAATTTGTTCATACGCACTCACAGGAAAAAGGTTTTTTTATGTGGTTGACTCAAGCTACTTCAACTCATCCCCCTCTCGCTCATCGTATTAAAGAAATTAATTACTTAGCACAGCATCCGGAACTGTTTGATCTTGATTCTAACGCATTTCAAACAAATGAAATTGCATAAATAGAAAAAAGCCCTGACACGTCAGGGCTTTATATAAAAACATTGAATTATTTTTTCTCATTTAGCATTTTAGCGATGGTCGCAAAATCAATGGATTGATTATTGTTTGCAATCGCCTTAACAATTTGTTCTTCTTTTTGTTTTGAAATTGGCTTATTCGCAATTTGTGCTACTCGCTTCACAATATTACGCACCGTTTGCTCATCTTTAAAATTAGCATTTTGTACAGAATTCGCAAGTTCAAAAATATCCTTCATATTAACGCCTGTTTTCTTTTCTATATTTTTAAACATATTATTATCCATTTTGCATGACCTCCTTTATTTATACTTCATCGTATGCACCATGTGCCTAGATGGTGCCCTTTACATTTAATAAAAAAATAAAGTGCGAGTGAAACTTCACCCGCACTTTTCGGTGCCTTATTCATAGAAGGGATTAATTGTAAAAACAAACACAACCAACAATAATTAATAGAATGAATAATACAACGATTAACGCAAAACCACCGCCGTAGCCACCACCGTAACCACAACCACCGTAGCCAAATCCGCAGCCCATAATATTACACCCCCTCTGTTTTACTCTCTATACTGTATGTTCACTCAAATGATTTTGTATGGGCTTTTCAACTGTGTACATTAAATTTCATTGTCCAAACGGATCTTCAGCATCTTGCTCATCAAGTCTTTTTACATTTTGCTGCAGTTTCCTCTCTTGCTGTTCCATCTGCTTTTCTTCTTTTTCTACTTCTTTCATTCTCTTTCGATGTTCTCCCATCATATGCTGTTCAAAAAAACGTTCAAATTCATTGAAAAAATCCGGCATCTCTACACCTCTCTACACTCTATGTAAAAAAGCATTGTCCGAGTGACAATGCTTCTATTGCTTATCGCTTTGGTAACTTTGAACCACAGCCGCAACCACCTTGTTTTGGAGAAGGGTACTGGACTGGCTTAGGAATAGACTGCCCTTTCTTTACCGATTGTTTTGTCATTGGTTGTGGATGATAAGGCAGGGGCTGAGGGTATTGATTAGGATTATAATTATAATGATAATACATCATGTTTTCCCTCCTTTTCACAGCATCCTATCTATAACATTATATTCAGGACTAAAGAAAGACGTTCTATCTTATTTGTCCATTTTGCGCTGCATGGACAAAAATAAATCCGTGCTGTTTTTTGGCTTTCTTACTCTTGATCTTTCTCCTCCCTTTTGCTCTGTCACTTCACGCAGCCGTTTTTGCAGCTCTTGAATGGTTCCTTGTGCTTCATGATTGTACTGTACAATGGACTGTTCGGTTTTTGATTTTTGTTCATTAACACATGCTTTAAGCCAATCTATTTTTTCCTCTAGTTTCCTTTTTTCTTCTTCATGCTTTTGCTTTAATTCCGCTAACTCTTCCTTAATATCTTCATGTTCAAATTCTTGATGCTTGAATTTTTGATATTCTTCTTTATAAAAAGCCAGTTCTGACTTCAATGAAGCAATATATTGTTTTGTTTTTTCCTCACTCATGCCCTTCACTCCTCCATTATAAATAACCCACTACTTCTAAAAAATCAGTTAAAGATGAATAACACTTTTTATTAACATGAATATGCTGTAATTGAGTTTATTATTTCCTTCATTTTTTATGCTCGCTCCAACTAGAATTTATTCCGATAAATTCCGCTTTTACTAAGGAACATAAAAGCAGGTCATTCATACACTATAGTAGTCCGATACCTAGTAACGAAAAGCGTAAAGGAAGGACAATTACAATTAGGAGGTTTAAAAATGGGAGAACTTTTTGAATCATTATGTATCCGCGTGCCTAAAGTGTACGACTGGGTTAGACGTCAAGTTGTTTTACCACAAATCTTTACGAATGACACTTCATTATTTGAAGAAGAAGCACTTAAAGATTTAGGGCATGACGTAGAAGTAGAAATTATTTTAACAGATAGTGACGGTAAACCTGTGGATCCTTCAGATGAAGATGCACTGGATAAAGTAATTGAACTTGTGCCACACGGTGGTCGCCGCGCTAGAAAAATCGTGTTACCGGATGGAGAAGTGGTTATTCTTCATGAAGTTAGATTGTCGATCAGTGGGTTCTACAAGATTAAGTTAATGGATTTAGGTGGTCATCACAAACATCATGAAATTATTTCTTGTAATATTCCATGGAAGACACATCAAACGTTTTACCTTTGTGCTCCAGAAGGCACAGAGCCAGTTGTTCACCTTGATTCTTTTGAAGGATCCGGCGGTTCTATCAGATTGTCACACTGTGACTTACAGCTGTTAAGCTTTGAGCTCGTGTTATGTTTCAGTGTACAAATCGAAAAAGATGTTAAAATTGAAGTGGAAGGCAGCTTCTGCTACCCTCGCCCTGAAATTATAGATGCAGCTAGCGGTTGCGCACCTGTTGAATATCCACCTCAATGTGAAGCGATTTTCCCAGGAAGACGTCACCATCACGATGATTGTGAGGAAAGTAGCAGCTACGAAAGTTCTTTTGAAACAGATTTTGATTAATTAGATACCATCAGAGGAGAATATTTCTCCTCTTTTTTCATCGTTTACAAGCTTTGTGCATACATATAAATAAAACTGCTGTGGGCAGCTCAGGTTTACAAACTTAATTCATAGCTCAGCAGGAAAGGAGACTACTAGATGAGTCGTAACTCCCCTTCCCCTAAAGATGATTTAACTCAATTAAAACAAAAGCTCATTCACTATAAATCGGAAATTCGGCACGTACAAAACCAATTAAAAAGCTATGAACGAGCTTTGGAACGAGAAAAAGAAAATACATCGTTTTGGAAGAAAAAGCACGCTGAGACGCTTTCTACATCTGAAAAAGAAGTAGAAATTGAAGGATTAGAAAAAGAGCTGGATTTACTAAGAAACGAGCTTTCTGAACAAAAAATTATTGCAGAAGCATTTCGGGAAAAAGCCTCGAGAAAACAGCCCGTTATTGAAGAAAAGATTGTGGAAAAAGTAATCGAAAAAATTGTGGAAAAACCTGTGGAAAGGTTCGAAAAGAGTGATATCCTCTGTTTCTTTCAACATTCTATACTGCTGCCGGAACAAGATGAAAGCGAGCTGATGATATTCGGCAACGTAATTATTCAAAATCAAACGAGCAGTACTTTACGCTCTCCGGTGCTTTGCTTAAAAATGAAACCCACTGCTTCGGCTATATTAAGCGGGAAGATCATTGATGAAAAAGACATTGAAGTTTCCAGTATCCCCTCTTCTTCTTTAGAATGGCGCTATGCTCATCCAAAATGGAACGAAAAAATTCAAAATGACGGTGAATATTGGATCAAACCTATTAAGCAAAATGTATTAAAGCCAAAAGACAAATTACTATTTGACTCTTTTCAAGTAGTCATTCCGCTGTCCTCCGATACGACTTCATTTATTCTAGAAGGCTTTTTTTATAGCGAAGAGTGGCAAGAAGGCATCCCTTTTTTTAATAAAGTAGTGCTAAATTTCCCTTAATTATTAAAAGACATATTGATGTTCAATATGTCTTTTAACTCGTCCATTTATTTCATAAATGATTCTATAATTCCTGCACATCCTGCAATAGCTAAGATTGTAATGATAGGAATAGCAATATGCGGGAACGCTACATAACTAAAATAAATCCCTACCGCACACCATATGCCCGTACACCAATAACAGCTGAGCAGCTCTCCAATCCACATTTGCAGTCCTTTCCCTTTTATCTCTAGATAAGTTACCGTATTTCCTTGTTCATCTTGATCTTCTACAATTTTATGAAACGGTTTACGAATAAACGCTGTGATTTTATCAAAAACAATTAGACGAGTAAGTCGAAATGTTGCAAAGACAAATAATGTTAGATAAATCCATGTCATTTTCATTCCTCCGTGCATTCACAAACTTATGAAAATAAAAGCTAACGTGCTTCTTCACTGTTAGCTTTTAGAGTTACTTAAATTTTAATGATAGATATGGTCTGAATATCATGAAATGTCAATACTGTTTTCTCTTTATTAGGAGGAACGCTCACGTATAAACTTCCTTCTTTTAATTCTAAAATTGTTCCTATATATTTTTGGTTTTGACACGTAATTTCACAAATTGGCTGAGACATATGAGGCGGGAAACTGCATAGAAAATCAACTTTTTCTTTAATCGTCATAGACTGAAACATTTTATTTGGCTTTTTAGTCTCTGATTGCGGTATATCCACGGGAACAATTGAACGCTCTTCCTCTTTTTCTTGCTTAATCTCTTCCACTTTTTCTACGTCAGGCTCTTTGACTTCTTGAATGGAAGAAAAGCTGGGCTCTTCTTTTAACACGTGCTCTTTCTCTATTCCTTTATTGTCTTGCTGTTTTGAACTAAAATAATATTGCATAGAACGCTGATTTTGCGTAGCGTTTGGCTGGACAATGTACATTAGCGGCTCGTTTTCTTCTGACTTAGATTTTGAGTTAGTCATGAAGCATACCTCCAATTGCTTGTTATCGTTCTTTTAAAAATGTATGCTTGAACACGGAAAAACTTGTTTATTTTTTTGCGGTAGCCTTTTTAACACCAAAAGCAGCGCTGTACTTTTATTTCCAGCATTTGAGAAAACACAATAAAAGAGGTTGAGACATAACGAAATTAATTCAATCTAAAGACGCACAAATGGGACACATGAGCTGAACCGCTTATTACACCGCAGTTGACTTCCATGCAAGACTTCGCTTTCTGCGGGCGGCCGATGAGCCTCCTTGTCGCTTGCGCTCCTGCGGGGTCTCCCCTGTTCCGATTTTCCCGCAGGAGTCTTCGTCTTGCCCTCCCATCAACTGCTAGAGAGAGCTAAACAGATGAAACTAATTTTCAAGACAACAAAAAAACGAACCACTAATCAAATATTTTGATCAATGGTTCGTTTTTCACTTCAGCTAAAATAATTTTGTCCCAGCCTCTTTCTCTCATTCAATAACATAGAAAACTAAACCTACCTAGATACCTTTATCTAATTTTATACTCAAGAAGCATACGCAATTCATTCACATATGAACGAGACCCCGTTACAATCAAACGATCATCAAATTCAAGCTCTGTATCGCCATGAGGTACAATGGAATCTTTGCCTCTAAAGATTCGAACAAAAATCACATCTCCTGTAAATGGGAACTTACGAAGCTCTATCCCCTCGTATTTAGGGTTACGCATATTAATTTGATAAAGTGCTGTTTCTTGATTCGTTAAGATATTTAAAATATTTGGCGATTCGATTAAAGCTTTTAGCAATGCAGTCGTAGATAACAGCACAGAAAAAACTTCAATGTTATTTTCTTTCATCTTTTCATCTAATACAGGACTTTCTACGCGGGCAATAACCCGTTCTGTACCATATTTTTTTGCAAATAGAGCAATGTCGCTATTTCTTTCTTCTTCCCCTGTTGTTACGACTAATACATCCGCATCTAAAATCCCCATACGCATTAAAGTTTCCTTACTATATCCATCGATGTCCACGATATTAAAAATGGAATCCGACGTACGGTTTTCAATTTTGTCCTGAGTAGGATGATAAATCGTAACATCATATAAATCAAGATCCATTTCTCGAATAACCGGGAGTGTAAATTGATTTGCCCCGAGCATATTAACCTTCAGCTTTCTGTCACTGATTTCTGGCTTTGGAAACAGCTTTCTAAAGATAATAGGTGTAATAATACATGTAATAATCGCCACCAAAATCAGCGCACCGGACATTTGTGAATCAATAACACCAATATTTTCACCAACCGTTGCTGCCGCAATAACGAGTGATAAAGTCGATGTTAAAAGAAAACCCGATGCCAAAACGGTTTTCATATCATACCATTTTCTTAAGATTAACACTGGGACTAGCTTGGATATCAACAATGCAATGAATAATAAAGGCATTAATATCAGCACTTTTTTATCACTGAACAATGACCAAACATCAAGCTTCACTCCTACCATCACAAAAAAGATAGGAATTAAAAATCCATAGCCAAACGAATCTAATTTATGAACTAAGTTTTTGTTAGGAGCTAGAAGAGAAACGAGTGATCCCGCTAAAAACGCGCCTAAAATGTTTTCAACACCAATTGACTCCGAAAGGCCCACCAGAATGATAATGAGTGCAAATACGGCGCGCGTGTCGATTTGAATTGTACCTTTAGACATTGTTTCAAGAAACGATCGGTTTTTAAACTGCTTCCCTATGAAGTATAAAATCACTCCTACTCCAAATAAAATTAAAATCAACCACGTATTGCTATTTCCTGATTTATCATAGACGGAAGCAAATACGGCTAGTAAAATCATCGTGACTAAGTCCGCAATAACCGCAATCAATAAAATGGTTTGTCCAATCGGCTTTTTCATAATCTGTGCATCTTTTAATGTCGGCACTACTACTCCTAGTGAAATGGTAGAAATAATAAGCGTCATCAAAAAGGCATTATCAATAAAACCTGTCCATACAAAAACATAGGACAAAAATAGTGAAACGGCAAAGATAGCTGCAAACACTAGTATAGAAATGGAAAAAGCATTTGGCACCTTCGCTCCTGAAGCCTTTTTATCTTTTGAATTTCCTCCAGCAAAAGCAGAAAAATCAATTTCTAAACCACTTAAAAACATCAAAAAGATAAAGCCTAGAGTGGAAAGTGTTTCAAGCCACATATCCTGCTCCACAAGGTCAAAACCACTTTTCCCTATAATTAATCCCATAATAATTTCAGCTACGACTACAGGTATAATGTTAAGTTTAAACCGATGCAACAGTATAGGCGTTAAAAAGGCCAAACTAATGACGATAACAAGTGATGTAAAGGACGCGTGCTGTTCCATTAGATCCCCCTCCTTTTACCTTCGCTATTTATAAAACGAAGACGTTAGTATTCAAAATTAAAGGTTAATCATAAAAGCTTGAAGGTTCTCTGTCAACTATATGAACTAATACTGAAAATCCGACATGATTACTCATGCCGAATTCTAACGTCCCTTCATTATTTTAAATAACTCATAAATGTTGTCGCTAGACCGAAGTAAATTAAAATACTGATAAGATCATTGATCGTTGTAATAAATGGTCCTGATGCGACTGCAGGGTCAATTTTGAACCTGTGCATGAGAAGCGGGATAAACGCTCCTGCAAGTGTAGCCACAATCAATGTTGAAAATACAGAGACGCCTACCAAAGCGCCTAAAATAAGATCCCCTTGCCAAATATAAACAATTAATACAACTAAAAGTCCACATGATGCGCCTGTAATCATTCCGGTAGCTGCTTCTCTGATTAACAGCTTAAATTTGCTTTCTTCTTCGATTTCTCCCGTCGCTAGTCCGCGAACCGCAACGGCTAGTGCCTGTGTTCCTGTATTACCAGCCATACCGCCAATCAAAGGTATAAATACAGCTAAAATAGCTACTTGATTCAACGTATCTTCAAAACGTCCAATTAAACTCGCTGTCATCATTCCTAAAAACAGCAAAATGATAAGCCAAGGCAGCCTCTTTTTGGCCGCTACTAAAGGATTGTGGTCAATCGTATCATCTACATCACTAATACCGGCTAATTTAGAATAGTCATCCGATGCCTCTTCATCAAGAACATCCATCACATCATCAACCGTAATAATCCCGAGAAGATGCTGCTGAAAATCAACAACTGGAAGCGCAAGAAAGTTGTAATCGCGCATAATACGCGCAACTTCTTCTTGGTCTTCCGCTACTGATACGGATACGACTCGTTCATTCATAACTTCGCTTATCATCGTATCTTCATCTGCTATAATTAAATCACGAAGAGAAATAACACCTGCTAGATGCTTTTGTTCATCAATAACAAATACATAATAAATTGTTTCCGCTTCTGGAGCTTCCCTGCGTAGAATGTGCATGGCTGAATGTACGGTTTGATTTTCACGAATGGCCACAAATTCAGTCGTCATAATACTTCCAGCGGTATATTCCTCGTAATGAAGCAGCTCTTTAATTTCATCGGCTGCTTCTTCATCCATAATCGTTAAATAGCTCGCCACTTGTTCTTTATCCAATTCATTTAATACGTCAACGGCATCATCCGCCGACATTTTCGACAGCATGTCTGCTGCAAAATTGGGATGCATCTCTGAGAGAATTTCTTGATAATCTTCTTCTCGTATCTCTACATTTTCAAAGATATCCGCCATTTCTTCCGGAGATAACATCTCGTACAGCGCAAATCTAGAAGGCTCATCTAATTCTTCAAAAAATTGAGCTTGGTCATACGTATGCATATGTAAAAATTCTTCACGAAATGCATCGATTTCATTTTTTTCTAAAAGTGATAATAAATGTTCGGCGAACCATGCCTTTTCTTCTTTTTCAATTGAATCTGTCATGTCTTCAACCTCCCTGTCGCACAAAACTCATTTAACTTTATGATGAATTTTGTTTTTTTTCAACTCCTAGCTCTTTACTCTTTTCCCAATAATATATAAGTTCTACACATAGTTTGCTCCATATAAGGGTAATTTTATATCGTCAAAGGAAAAACCTTTTAAGGATGTGGATAAAAGATGAAAGTAGATATAATAGGCGATATCCATGGGTGCTATGATGAATTAAAAGCGTTAACAGAAAAACTTGGGTATGAGTGGCAAGACGGGATTCCTGTCCACTGTGACGGAAGGCGCCTTGGATTTGTAGGTGATTTAACAGACCGAGGACCTCATTCACTAAAAGTGATTGAGCTCGTATGGTCACTTGTAATAAAGCATCAGCAAGCTTACTACTGTCCAGGCAATCACTGCAATAAGCTATATCGCTTCTTTTGCGGTAACAAAGTGCAAATTACTCATGGATTAGAAACGACCGTTGCCGAGTACGAAGCTTTACCTTCAAGAGAACAGAAATTCATTAAAAAAAAGTTCATTGAGCTTTATGAACAATCACCTCTATATGTGCAGCTTGATCAAAACCAATTAATTATTGCTCACGCCGGTCTTAAAGCTGAATACATCGGCAGAACGGATAAAAAAGTAAAAACCTTTGTGCTATACGGAGACATTACGGGTGAAAAACATCTAAACGGCATGCCTGTCCGACGGGATTGGGCCAAACATTATAACGGAAAACCGTTTATCGTGTATGGGCATACACCCGTAGTAAAAGCCAGAAAAATTCATAATACCATTAATATTGATACAGGCGCAGTTTTTGGAGGGGCTTTAACGGCGTTTCAGTATCCTGAAAGGAATATTATATCGGTGCCTTCATCTATGCCTTACGTAGAGGAAAAATTTAATCACTTCGTGTAAAAAGAAAGTCGCTTTTCATTAAAAAAAGCGACTTTCTTTTACGATTTGAAGTTTCTGCATATCTGGCGGCAAAGGTGCTGTAAAAGACAAAGTTTTTTGTAAAAAAGGATGAAAAAAAGTGAGCTCATAGCTGTGAAGAGCTTGACGAGAAATAAGATGATTCGTTCCTCCATATAAGGTATCTCCAAGCAGTGGATATCCTTTATAAGCCATATGAACACGAATTTGGTGAGTTCTCCCCGTCTCAAGCGAAAGAGCAACTTCTGTAAAAGAAGAATACTGACGAAGCGCCGTATAGTGTGTAATAGCAAACTGCCCATCTTCTCTTACTTCCCGTTCGATGATACTTGACTCTTTTCGGCCAATCGGTGCCTCTATCGTTTCTTTGCCAACAAGCTTCCCATGAACAAAAGCTCGGTACACGCGTTTAATTTCATGTTCTTTTTGTGCTTTAGAGAATAAGTAATGAACGTGCCTATGCTTAGCGACAATAAGCAGCCCAGATGTGTCTCGGTCCAACCTATTTACAAGATGAACAGTCGAGTTAATGTTATTTTTCTCATAATAATAGAGCACAGCATTACTTAGTGACCACGTTAGATGTTCTCGAGAAGGTATACTTGGCATGTTTGGCTGCTTATTCAACACTAATATATACTCATCTTCGTATACAATATCCAAAGGTATAGCTTTAGGAAGAAGACTTTCACTTGCTTTTTCTGGTGGAAACGCCACCTTAATTTCGTCACCTTTTTGCAGAATATATCGAACCGTTGCATGCTTTCCATTTACTTCAATTGCTCCTCCTCTGAACTTAATGTCCGTCAGAGAAGCTTTGGAAATATCATGTTCTTTTAAAAATTCACGAACCGCTACACCCTCGAAAGAATGATCTACGGTCCAACTCAACGTAAAAACTTGTTTCATTCTCTTCCCTGCCTTTAATCATCACATACAAAAGAGTCTCTGACACGCTGCCAGAAAGGAAACGCACGAAAGCGAGCAAATCGAATTTTTTCGCTTGCTACCCGAAATTGAATCGACTTTACATCTTTATGTAAAAGAGTTAAATGATCAATGGTGATTTGAAAGTCTGCGTCGTTGACAGGCTTTAACAGCGCTGTATGATGTCCAGGAAGAACCAATGGAGAACCTATCGTACGGAACACTCGATTGTTAATAGAAGCCATTTCAGCAATTTGAATAGCTTGAAGCGAAGGATGTAAAATCGCGCCTCCAAGGGATTTATTGTAAGCTGTACTTCCCGAGGGAGTGGATACGCAAAGGCCGTCTCCTCGGAATGTCTCAAATCGCTGCCCTTTAATTTCCACATCCATTACTAAAGAACCTTCTACACTTTTTACCGTACATTCATTCAGAGCTAAGTATCGAGCTTCGCGTCCACCGTTGGTGTAGCGAATAATCACTTCAAGCAGTGGATACTCTACAGTCTGATAGGGTGTCTTTGCAATAGCAATCACCAGCTTCTCAATCTCATCAGGTGTCCAATCTGCGTAAAAGCCTAAATGGCCGGTATGAACCCCAATAAAAGCCGTCTTGTCAAGTCGGTTTCGATAGCGGTGAAACGCGTAGAGAAGCGTTCCATCCCCTCCTACTGACACTACAATATCAGGCTGGTTTTCATCATATTCTAAATGAAAATCTAATAAATACGTTTTCATTTTTTGCATAAGCGTATTTGATATTTGGTTGCCTTTTGATGTAATAGCAAATTTTATTTTCTCCACCTAATTCTCTCCCCCTATCCATCCAATGTACAAAGCTGTTGCTGAGTCATACCTAAGATTCTTCCGCCGATTCTTTTTTTCGTGAGAAAATAGCCTGAGCTTCTTGAATCTCACCTCGTATTTGAGACATTTCTTCATCGAGCTGAGTAGCTGCTTCAGAAGCACGCTGAAGTCGCTTTTTGATGTTCTCAGGAAATTTCCCGCTGTACTTATAATTTAAAGAATGCTCAATTGTAGCCCAAAAATTCATAGCCAGTGTACGAATTTGAATTTCCACTAAAATTTTCTTTTCACCTTTAATTGTTTGAACAGGATAACATACGACCACATGATATGAACGATAGCCGCTTTCTTTTTTATGAAGAATATAATCTCTTTCTTCAATCAATTCAAAGTCTGTTCGCTGACGAAGAAGCTCTACGACCGCCTTAATATCGTCCGTAAATTGACACATCATACGGAGTCCCGCAATGTCCTGCATCTCTTCCTCTAAGCGATCGAGAGAAATTCCTTTTCGAGTCGCTTTATCCAAAATACTGGCGATAGGCTTTACTCGTCCCGTAACAAATTCAATAGGTGAATGCGTAGATTTCATATCATATTGTGAACGAATTCCTTTTAATTTCACCTTAAGTTCTTCAACGGCTTGTTTATACGGTGCTAAAAATAAATCCCAATGCCTGATCATTAATAACACCCCCCTTTTTTCTCTCTATTACTTATTTTCTTTATCTAAAAAAACTTCCTCTACCCTTGCTACCATCTCGTCTCCATAATTCACATTTCCTTCGATGTTACTGATGAGATAAGATAGCTCTTCTTTAACGGCTGATAGCTCAATTATTTTCTTATTAATTTCTAAAAATACTTTCATATCTTTATGTAAGACGTGCTTTAAATTTGCCCAAATATTATCACTAAGGCCAACATACATAAATTGATCATTAATATCTACAACATATACAAATGACATGTTATCTGAGTCAACAAGCATTTGTTTTGTATCTTCCAATTGTTCAATTTCCGTCTCAATAGGGTCTGCTTTTAAATGTAATTCATTTGATTTCATCACACAGGTAGTGATGTCAATTCGATTGTGCATAAATAAACTCCTTCCAACTATACAATTCGTTACTATTTTAACACATTCCAGGAACGTTTAATAAAGGTAAAACCTAAACAATCCGTATTTCTTCATTTCCCAAGTTCTCCATATGGATATTCCTGTTAGGAAATGTAGTTTGACTGTCTCAAAAAGTGTGATAAATTAAGATGGAAAGTGCCTTACCAAAAGACCTAAATTAAAAGGATGATTTCATTGAAACAAGAAATTGAAATTGAATTTAAAAATATAGTAACGAAAGAAGAGTTCGATCGTCTCCGCTCACACTTTCAACTAACTGAAGATCAGTTTGTCTCTCAAGAAAACCACTATTTTGATACACCTGCTTTCTCATTAAAAGACTGCGGGGCTGCCCTGCGAATTCGAAGCAAAAAAGATAAGTCCGTGCTCACGCTCAAACAGCCTCATCAAGAGGGTCTTTTAGAAACACATGAAGCATTAACAAATGAACAAGCTAAAGAATTGCGAGATGGCAGCGCCAAGATTCCGTCAACAATTCAACAGCTTATTACTGATTTACAAGTCGATAGCCATGCGCTAACTTATTTTGGCACTTTGTGTACAAGTCGAGCAGAAATTCCATATAAAAACGGGTTACTTGTACTCGATCATAGCTTTTATCTAGGTGCTGAAGATTATGAACTTGAATACGAAGTAACCGATGCCAATGAAGGAGCAAAATATTTTGAGCAATTGCTTACGGAGCTTGATATTAAAAAGAAACCAACGGAAAACAAAATTCGACGGTTTTACAAGCGAAAGTATACGTTAATAGATGGAGAATAAATTCATGAGCATGAATATTAACAATTACATGTCTTCCGTTCAATTTCCTGGAACTCAGCCATTTTCAGTTAACAACCAGATGCCAACAGCTAACGTGATGCTTGGTACAACTTTACTCTCTGTATTTGCTCAGCTTTTTCAAGACTACGTCAATCAAGAGCCTCAAATGAGTACCAATCTTTACTTGAAGGCAGCGCAGATGTTTCCATCTACGGCGGTTCAAATGCAGTCCAAGCCATCTGTTTCTTCCTCAGGTAAGGCAGCGGCTTCAAATTCTGCCTTACCTGCACAAAAAAATGAAACGGCAAAGGCCAGTTCTCAGGATGTACAAACGATAATTACAGAAGCAGCTGCACGCTACCAGCTGGATCCTAAACTTATTCGTTCTGTTATTAAACAAGAATCAAACTTTAATCCATCTGCCAAAAGTTCTGTAGGAGCGGCTGGGCTTATGCAGCTAATGCCAGCAACTGCTAAAGCTCTTGGTGTAGAAGATCCGTATGACTCCAAGCAAAATGTATTTGGAGGAGCCAAATATCTTCGACAAATGTTAGATAAATACAACGGAAACGTGAAATTAGCATTGGCGGCCTATAATGCTGGACCAGGTAATGTTGATAAATACGGCGGAGTCCCCCCTTTTCAAGAAACGCAAAAATATGTAAATAAAATTATGTCTTCTTATCTTGTTTAAATGAGCCAAATCATTCACCACTCGAACATAGAATGGCTGTAGTTTGTCGAGGTTACACTATATAAATAGAAGGAAACGTTTGTGAAAGTATTCCTTTGTTTCTCATAATTAGTGATTCGCCACAGCATCATAGACTTTTCTTATGTAAAATTCCACTTTATCTCTTTTCCAGTAGAAGAAGTAAGCGGATAGTTTGAGTTAACGAAATGACACTGCTAAAATTAAGGAAAGTAAAAAACACCAAAGAGTTAAGACGTATATTTCTTATAACAAAGGAGTTATCAACATGAGAGAAAAAATCCACTCCCCTTACGAATTATTAGGCGGTGAACATACGATTTCAAAACTTGTTGATGCTTTTTATACACGCGTTGGAAAACATCCTGAGCTCGCGCCAATTTTTCCTGATGATTTAACAGAAACAGCACGAAAGCAAAAGCAATTTCTGACACAATATTTAGGAGGACCTTCGTTATACACTGAAGAGCATGGTCACCCTATGCTGAGAGCTAGGCATCTTCCTTTTGAAATTACACCGTCAAGAGCCAAAGCCTGGCTGACGTGTATGCATGAAGCAATGGACGAAATTAATTTAGAAGGCCCTGAGAGAGATGAACTTTATCATCGTCTTATTTTAACTGCCCAACACATGATTAATTCACCGGAACAGACAGATGAGAAAGGATTTTCACATTGAGTAATCTAAATAGCCAATTCCCATCCTTGCATCAGCTTTGTCAAGGTTCAAATAAAAAACCGCTTGAAATCTATGTATTTGTTGACCCTCTTTGCCCGGAATGCTGGGCACTCGAGCCTATTCTAAAGAAGTTACAAATAGAATATGGTCAGCTGTTATCCCTCAAGCATGTGCTTGGCGGAAACTTACAGCAATTAAATATTGGAGCACAGCAGAAATTTGAACATATTGCAAAATCGTGGGAGAAAACTGGAAGCCGCTCCGGTATGTCATGTGACGGCAATCTGTGGCTTGAAAACCCAATCGATACTCCTTACGCTGCATCAATTGCGATTAAAGCGGCCGGTCTGCAAGGAAAGAAACAGGGCATTCGCTTTTTGAGAAGACTTCAAGAAGTAGTATTTTTAGAAAAACAAAATGTTACAGAAGAATCTGTCTTAATACAATGTGCAAAACATGTGGGGCTAGATGTTGATGAATTTGTAAAAGATTTGCATTCAGATTATGCTGCGAAGGCCTTTCAATGTGATTTAAAAATCACGTCGGAAATGGATGTCGATGAGATTCCAACTCTTGTGTTCTTCAACGAAAAAGTTGAAGAAGAAGGCATTAAGATATCAGGATACTATTCGTACGAAACATATGTACACATCATTAAAGAGATGTTAGAAATTGACCCAGATCCAGCTTGTCTTCCGCCTCTTCGTTCATTTTTAAGCTATTTTCAATTTGTTGCTTCAAAAGAAGTTGCAGTTGTGTATGGTTTATCATTAGAAGAGGCTGAAAAGGAATTGAAAAAACTTCAGCTTCAGCAAGTGGTTGAGAGAGTTCCTGTCAAATACGGCACCTTTTGGAGAAGTACTGAAAAGAGCTGCTAAGCATCAACTAAACAAAAAAGACTTGGCTTTCGCCAAGTCTTTTCGTTTGTCTTAAGACAACAAGGGGATGGGAGAAATTTTTCACGGTCAAACAAAGGGGTATATGTTTGTTTTGTGATAAACTTCACGATTAATACTATAGCAAATTATGTCGACTTTTGGCAACCCCTTTTTTCAATTTTATTCACTTTTTTATAAAAAAACTTCATAAACAGCCAGATTCACTCATATAGTACAACCAATTATGCTTTTAATAGAGGTGTTAACTATGAAAATTGCTGGAATTACTCTAGGGGTTGTTATTCTTTTGGTTTCTTTTTTATTCTATATTTTATCTCTTATGCAACTTGTCCCTCTCATTATCGCAGGCCCTCTCTTATTTTTAGCTATCCTTATTATTTTTACATTGCTTAACAATCACAACAAGTTTCGAGGATTTAAAAAATGAAGCAGGATACAGCTCCTGCTTCATTTTAATTTTATTGATTTAATAAACGTTCCATTTCCGTTAATTTCTCTTCAAATACGGCTAGCGCTTCTTCAATAGGCTGAGATGTTGTCATGTCTACTCCTGCTTTTTTCAACACTTCAATTGGATAATCAGAGCTTCCTGACTTTAAGAAACCTACATAGCGCTCAACAGCTGCATTTCCTTCTTCAAGGATTTGCTTGCTTAATGCTGCTGCTGCACTGAACCCTGTAGCATATTGATAAACGTAGTAATTGTAGTAGAAATGCGGAATACGAGCCCATTCTAATCCAATCTCTTCATCAATCACTAAGTTGTCTCCAAAATACTTTTTATTTAAGTCATAATATAATTTTGTTAATAATTCAGGTGTAAGCGGCTCTCCGTTTTGAGCACGCACGTGCACATCGTGCTCAAATTCAGCAAACATTGTTTGACGGAATACCGTACCGCGGAATCCTTCTAGATAATGGTTAAGCAAGTACAAGCGCTGCTTTTCATCATCAATCGTTTTTAGTAAATAATCGTTTAGAAGCGCTTCATTACACGTTGAAGCTACTTCTGCCACAAAGATTGAATAATCTCCGTAAGGATATGGCTGCGTTTTTCTTGTGTAATAACTGTGTACAGAATGGCCAAATTCATGGGCTAGTGTAAACAAGTTATTTACATTATCCTGCCAGTTCATTAAGATATAAGGATTGGTGCCATACGTTCCTGAAGAATAAGCACCGCTTCGCTTGCCTTTGTTCTCATGAACGTCTACCCAACGGTTTTCAAATCCTTCTTTTAACACGTTAAGGTAGTCTTCACCTAGTGGTTTCAGGCCTTTTAAAATATAATCTTTTGCTTCTTCATAGGTTACTTCCATTTTTACGTCTTTTACTAAAGGCGTATAGAGATCATACATATGAAGCTCTTCAATTCCCAATACTTTCTTACGTAAATCAATATATCGATGCAATAAATGCAAATTATCGTTCACTGTTTTAACTAAGTTATCGTATACTTCTTCTGGGATGTTATTTGTGCTAAGAGCTGAGTGACGAGCTGAATTATAGTGACGAACGCGGGCGCTAAAATTATCTTTCTTCACCGTGCCGCTTAACGTACTTGCAAACGTATTTTTAAATTTACCGTACGTTTCGTACACCGCTTTAAACGCTTCTTCTCGTACGCGGCGATCGCTGCTCTCTAGGAAACGAATATAGCGCCCGTGCGTAATTTCTACTTCTTCTCCATTTTCATCTTTAATGGAGGGGAATTCTAAATCTGCGTTGTTTAGCATTCCAAACGTGTTGCTTGAAGATCCTAGCACTTCAGAAGCCTGAGCAAGAAGCGCTTCTTCGCTTTCTGATAAAATGTGCGGACGCTCGCGAGTAATTTCATCTAATGCATGAGCATATAACTTTAGCTCTTTATGTTCCGCCATGTATTGTTTAATTTTTGATTCTTCAATAGACAAAATTTCTGGTGTTACATACGATAGTGCACTTGCAATTTGGGTATAAAGTGTTTTGATTCGATCATTTAACCCTTGATAAAAAGAGTTAGTGGTATCTTGATCGTAGCGCATATGAGCATATGTATAAAGTTTACTAACGCGCATTGTGAGCTCGTCTTGCTCTTGAAGAGCGTCGTATAAAGTTTGAGCGGACTCTCCAAGTTTCCCTTTGAATTTTTCCATTTGCGGAATAAGAGCTTTTACTTCTTCAAATTCTTTTTCCCATGCGTCATCTGAAGCAAAAATATCCTCTAGTTTCCACGTATCTTCTACTTTTATCTCGCTTCTACTTGGTAACTTTTTTACTTTTGATTGTTCACTCATGGTCATCCCTCCATCTTTTTCTACCTGTCTATAACTGTTCGCTTTTTCTAAGGCGAATCCTTTTTATTTCTCTCGTTATTGTATGTTGTTTTAAAAGAATTAATCAAAAGTCAGTACGCTTTTGAAAAAAGGATTCTTTCTTAAGCGTACTGATTTTCCGTGATTATGTCACTTCTTTTGCTTGATTTAACCACCTTTTCATCATTTGTCCATCTTCTAAAAAAGCATCAGATGTTTGCTTTGGAATCGTGTAGGGCCTTCTGATTTTGTATACCCCAGAAGTTATATACGTTAGCATTCCTAGCCGGCATAATACCTCTATATACTCAAACAGGGGCTGTTCCACAGCGACAGGGGCCATTGGCAAAGACCGAAATACAATATGCCGCTTATGAATTCTGTAGAGCCATAGCCGGCCTAACTCTTTTTCTGTAACTAAATCCCCTACTTGCTTCTGCTGCATTAAATCGAGAAGCAGCCACGTCTGCCATATAATAGCAGACGTTTCAACCATGTATAAAGAAGGCAGCGGCATGCCTGCTTCTGCTGGAATATGGGAGGGAGGAATATTATTTTCATAAAGAGCGTGTAAAAAAGGCTGAAGCTTCTGATTAGGATAGAGGATATAATGCGTTCTCCATGCCTTCTTTTTCTTTATCCACGAAGAGAAAAATTGAGGTTGTGTATGTGTAGAAAAAAGATCATGAAAGGTATGCTCGTGAGGAGAGAGCACGACAAGCTGTGCATAACAAATCTGAGATGAAAAAGGAATAAGATGTTCAAGTTTCAACAGTTGATTAGTAGAAGGTGAAAAATAAAGAAGTGTGGGCGTATAATCGGAAAGAGTAAGAAACTGCCACTCTTGAAAAGAAAGTTGATACATATAAGTGGATAAGCGCTTCATTCTTTTTGCCCCCATAATCCAAAGGGGCATATAATTTCCTTTCTCATAATGAATAGAACGTTTAGTTAGCGCTGAGGAAGATAAGGTAGCACATTGAAATTCGATTGCATATTTTTGCGAGGGCGTATCTACAAGAAGATCTGGACGCTGCATAATGTCAGGAAGATAACTTTCTAACTCGACTTCAAGATGAGAACTAAACCAGTGAAACAGCTTTCGTTTTCCGTCGAGATGATAATCTGTTTCACCTTCATGCTGAGCGACGCACGTTTTTTTCAGGTGCGCAAAATGAGGAATTTTTTTTGTACCTACCTTTAACTGTACAGGGGATTGACAAGAGGGACAGTAGAACTGCTTTTCTTTTTTCCACAGCTTAAGCTGTTCAAGCGAAAAGCGCTGAGCTAGTGAAATGAGGCCTTCTTCTGTTTGGGCAACTAACAATCGTACATTTCTCCTTCCTATAATAGCGAGCTATATTCTTGTATTCGACACCTTTCTACTAAACCCTTTTCTTTCAGAAAAAAACCACATTGCACCGTACGCAATGTGGTTTACAGCGATTATAATAGCGGTGAAAGCAAACGGGCTGTTGATTCAAATAGCCGCTGTATAAATGGCCGCTTTTCAAAGTCTTTAAAGTGAAGCTCACTCGTTTCTTCTAAATCTTGCATATATTCATATACGAGCTTTTGAGTACTAGCTGTGCGATATAAAAAAGCATTTACTTCAAAATTCAAATGAAAGCTTCTCATGTCCATGTTAGCCGTTCCAATAGAGGCAATTTCTCTATCAACAATCACAATCTTGCTGTGCATAAATCCTTTTTTATACTCGTAAATTTTCACACCTGCTTCTAGCAGCTCTGGAAAATAAGAGCGTGATGCATGAAAAACAATTTTTTTATCAGGCTTCTGAGGTACAAGAAGCCTTACATCTATACCGCTTAGAGCAGCTACTTTGAGAGAAGTAAAAATATCTTCATCAGGTATGAAGTAAGGAGAGGCAATCCAAATGGACTCTTTCGCAGACGTAATCATCGAAAAAAATAAGTGTTTGATAATTTCCCACTCACGGTCTGGTCCGCCGGCAATCATTTGAACACCGCCGCACTTTTCCATATCAATGTCAATTAAATCCGGCGATAGATACGTTTGAGTAAGCATCGTCTGACCTGTCATATAATACCAGTCTTGCAAGAAAATAAGCTGCAATGAACGGACTGCCTCACCCTTCACCATCAAATGGGTATCTCTCCAAAAGCCAAAATGCCGACTTTTCCCAAGATATTCATCACCAATGTTCAAACCTCCTACAAATCCAATTGTTCCATCAATGACTACAATTTTACGATGATTACGGAAGTTGATTTTATTATTGAGAAATGGAAATCTGACCGGCAAGAATGGAATCATTTCTACGCCCGCGTTTCTTAACTCGTGAATATAATGCGGTGAAAGCTGAAAACTGCCCACGGCATCGTACAAGAAACGTACATAAACTCCTTCTTGTACCTTCTGAATTAAAATATCTTTAATTTGTTCTCCTAAGTGATCATGTCGTACGATGTAATACTCTAAGTGGATATGATGCCTTGCATGCTTTAATGATTCCATAATTTCGTGAAACGTCTCTTTTCCATTCGTCAATGCGCGCGTATCTGATGAAAAAGAAATTGGACTCTTGCCAAGCCTGACGGCTAGCTTCAGCATTTGCTTTCTACTGGTGCCCAACTGTTCAAAGTGATTTTCTAATATACCGGAATCTCTTTCCATCTTTAAAAGCACCTGTTCATCCAGCTTTGCTTTTTTAGCAAATAAACGCCGTTTTCGCGTATTGCGTCCAAATAACAAATAAAAAAAGAACCCTATTACCGGGAAACCGCCTAATACTACGAGCCACGTTAGCGTTTGAGTTGGATGACGGTTTTCTAATGAAATAACAAGACCGATGAAAACAACACTAATCGTAATTAAGATACTTAGCACGCCAATAAATTTACCGTCCCAATACCCTTTTGTAAAATAAAGCAAAGCAATAATACCAATAACAAAAATTAAAAGCTGTAATCTATTTTTCAACTTGTTTTCACCTATCCTAAAACCAATCTTTCATCATTAATAACAGGTCTCTATACCGTTATTATCCTCAAACTTGTTATTTTAACACTACACTTTCCCGTGTAGGAACCAGCCGCCTGCTTTTTCCACCTAAATTGTTCGATATGAGCGGAGAGCTTTTCCCAAAATGAAGACAAAACAAAGACCGATTTCATATACATGAAATCGGCTGCTATTATCGTAAAGGAAAATACTGCTTTACTTGTTCAAGTGCATTTTCACTGATTAATTCTTTTCCATATTCCATTAAACGATGAACTGTTACATTTGATTCATTTGCATATTCTAAAATGATACTTAAAATGTTATCAATTTCAGCTACAAAGTCTTCATCATCTGTAAACTCAACGTATAAATAATATTTTCCTTCAAACACGTACATGCTGTTGATGATATCATCTAACTCTAAATGGTGACTTAAGGAAATTAAATGTTCTAAGTCTTGAAAGCGTGCGACGAACTGTAGCCCTTCGTCTTCTATAATTTCTTCTTCAAAATCAGCTTTTTTATTTTGATTCGCTTGATGATCAAGCAACGCTTCAATTTTTCCATCTACAGGGATATCGATTTTATCATTTTCACCAACAGGTACTTCGAACTTTTGACCGTCTTTTGAAACTTGTGCTCTTGTTACAATAACCTCTAGCCCCTTCTCAAGCGCATGTACTTGAATCCAAAGAGGACCTTCTGCTACAAACTCTTCTTCTTGATGAATTTCGTCCATCATCTCCCAGAATAGCTCTTCACTGCGCTCTCGGCTAAACCAAATTTCATTGCGATCAAATCCACGTTCTTCAATATCTACGTAAGTGACAAAGAATTTTACTGTGTTTTCATTAATGCGTTCGATTTCCATTATCATCTCTCCCTTCGGAAAAATCAGTGAAGGTAATCCGGCCATTTCGAACATTACCCCTAAACGATGAAGGGACTATTTTACCCCCGTGTTAAAGCAATATTACATGTACTTTCTCACTTTGTAAAGCATTCTAACTTGGGATATACAAGCATACACTATTTGAGTGAACCTTGTATATCTATTTTATGACAAAATGCGAAAGAAAGGAAATGAAAAATACTCTGGCAACTCATAGCCACCTTACACCTTACTTTGTTATATACATAATCTCTTTACCCTATGAACGCTTTTTGTTAAAAATGAACACAGATAAAGCAATATGAGCTACTTATCCTTACATATTGGGAGGGAAGACTATTGGATTTAGAATTAATAACCTCCATTCTTCTTATTATCGGTATCGATATTGTATTAGGTGGAGACAACGCTATTGTTATTGCCTTAGCAAGCCGCAACTTACCTGAATATCAGCGAAACAAAGCTATTTTTTTAGGGACTGGCTTAGCTGTGATCGTTCGCATTGTACTTACTATTTTAGCTGTTTATTTACTAACTATTCCTTACTTGCAGCTCATCGGCGGTTTTTTATTAGTGATCATTGCCTTTAAGCTTCTTGTATCAGAAGGTGATGATGCATCTTCAATCCGTGCAGGCGTGACATTAGGCGCCGCTGTAAGAACGATTGTATTTGCTGATATTGTAATGGGACTAGATAATGTAATAGCTGTAGCAGGCGCAGCTCATGGAAATATTATCTTGGTTGTTATCGGATTACTCGTATCCGTCCCCATTATTGTTTGGGGAAGCAAGCTCATTTTGTATTTGATGGAACGATTTCCCCTGCTCGTTTATGGGGGAGCAGCTATTTTAGCTTATACTGCTGGAAATATGATTGGACATGAAAAGAACTTACATTCATTCTTTGCAGCCCATACATCTCTAGGAACATTTATTCCGTATATAACAATTGCTGTTGTGCTGATAAGCGGCATGGTTGTTAATAGCTTTCGTTCAATTAAACGATAAAGAAAAGGCCATACTAAACATTTTTATTTAGTATGGCCTTTTCTTTAGTTTAATGAGCACAGCAGTCTTTTATTCATAAAACACTTTGTACACTTAAAAAATAATCTCTGTGAGTAAAAAAAGAATAGATGGTACGAGCAAGCAACCAAGACCTGTATAAAATGTAGCTGTCATGGCTCCGTAAGGTACAAGTTTTACATCTGTCGCGGCTAAACCAGCTGCTACACCGCTCGTCGTCCCCATAACTCCTCCATAGATCATTGCTGTACGAGGGTTGTTTAATTTGATTTTCTTAGCAAATATCGGTGTCAAAATCATAACTGAAATGGATTTAATTAATCCTACAGCTATACTTAACGCGATAATATCAGAAGAGGCTCCAATCGCAGTTCCAGAAACCGGCCCCACAATATAGGTTACGGCTCCTCCTCCGATTGTGGTCAAAGCAACGGGATCTCTATATCCAAAACAAAGAGCAATAATTACACCTATTACAAAGGAATAGAAAACCCCAAAAAACAAGGCCGTAATCCCGCTGATTCCCGTTTTTTTGACTTCGCTAAAACTGGCGCCGAACGCAGTAGCAATAATGGCAAAGTCTCGCAGCATCCCTCCGCCCATTAAACCAATTCCTGAAAATAACTGTATATCAGAAATTCCTTTCTCTCCTCCTGTATTCACTCCACCGATATAAGCAAGGATTAACCCAAACATAATAGCAATAGCAGATCCATGAACTCTTCCTTTTGTTAATTTATCTGATAAAAAATAAGCAATATACATGACAATCCCAATAATAGCAAATGCCGTAATCAGCCCGTTATTTTCTAATCCTTCTTTAATCATATTCATCATTTTATCTGCTCCTTAGGTAAAATAGAAAGCTCTATTTCTTGTTCTTTCACCTTCGCTTTCTCTCCTATTCTGCTGATAAATGGTATGGATAAAAAGCCTACTACGACTACTACTACCCCTGCAAGAAGCGCCATGCCTCCTCCATCAAGAGCAGCTACAACATTTTGCTGTGCAGACATTGCTACCACGATAGGAATATAAATACCTCCCCAAAAAGCAATGCCTTCTTCGGATTTTACTTGGAGCTTATTTTTCTTCTTTAAATAATCCACCGCTAGTACAAGAAGAAGCATGGATACCCCTACTCCTCCAACGTTGGCTTCTACTCCCATCAGCCCTCCTAATGCGTCCCCAACAATTACCCCTATCAACATGCAAATAGACAGCAGCGCTACACCGAAGATTATCATATTACTTCCTCCCCACCTCATTATTGAAAGCGTTTACTTTATGATTTAAAAATAGTGTAAAGGAAAAAAGTTGAATAACCTATGCATTTTTAGTTATATACTTATATCAAAAATGACATAATACAGTTTTTCTCTACTGTTCACTTTAGATTTATTCGAAAAAGAAATAAAAATCATGACATTTAGTCATGATTCTTATATGTATTCATGAGACATACCGGAGCGTAGATGTTTAAAATAATCAATCACAAACTGCCTGAAGATTTGTTGTAAATCCGTCACATAGCCTCCATTGTTCCAAGCTAGAAAGATAGTACGTTCAAATGTTTCCTCTTCAATTTTCAGCAGTTTTACATCTTTTCCTGTAGAACCTCCCCAAGTTACTTCAGGAATAAAACCTATTCCTTGCTTCGCTCTAATCAAACCTCTTACTGTTGCTGGATCATCGCTTTCAAACGTAATTTGAGGTACAAAATTCTGTTCCTTACAAATTACATCCGTTATTTTCCTTAGCTCTTTCCCTTTCTTCAGCACAATGAATTTCTCATTTTTAAGTTCATTTAACTTTACACATGATTGCTTGGCTAAAGGATGATCAAGAGGCACTGCAAGCAAAATCGATTCACGAAGTAAAGGAGTATGTTCGATCTGACGGGTTGTTAATGGAAAAGCTGAAATGCATAAATCAAAATCAGGCTGTGAATTGCTATTAGTCAAATGCTGCATCAGTCGAAAACGCACCTGAGGATATTGTTCACGAAACCTGCTTAATAGCTCTGGAAGCAAATGTGAACTAGCTAATACAACAAGGCGAATTTCTTCACAAGGATCGTTCGACATATCCTTTAGCTCGTGCTTTGCATGTTCCAATGTTTTTAAAGCAAGTTCTACTTTGGCATAGAATGCTTTACCGTATCGATTTAATTTAATGTATTTACCGTTTCGATCAAACAAACGAATGCCTAGCTCTTTTTCTAACTGTGAAATCGTTTTGCTGAGCGCAGGCTGAGATACGTATAGCTCTTCGGCCGCTTTACTTATATGTTCTAGTCTAGCAACTACTTGGAAATATTTTAGCTGTAAAAGCTCCAATCCGTTCACCACCACTTTTATATGTTTAGATACTCTCTTTCTTTATTAATTACATATATACTTCATTTTCCCTGCTATTTCGACAAAAAATAAGCAGCAGAGGCCATCTGGCTCCCTGCTGCTTATTTTTTATATACCAACTTCAAGCAAACGTTACTTGGTTGGTTTCTTATTTAAATCTTAAACAGACAAATATAAAAATTAACCATTCACAAGTCTTTGAGCTTCGCGAAGTTGGAAAGTACGCACTTTACGTGGTAAGAAACGACGGATCTCGTCTTCATTGTAACCAACTTGTAGACGTTTTTCATCAATGATAATCGGACGGCGCAACAAGCCAGGATTTTGCTGAATTAATTCATACAAATCTTGCAAAGGCATAGCGTCTACCTGAACGTCTAGTTTTTGGAAAGTTTTCGAACGTGTTGAAATGATTTCATCTGTTCCATCTTCTGTCATACGTAAAATTTCTTTAATCTCGTCGATTGATAACGGCTCTGAAAAGATATTACGCTCTGTATATCCAATATCATTTTCCTCTAACCAAGCTTTCGCTTTACGACAAGATGTACAACTTGGTGATGTATATAATGTAACCATTTACTCCTTCACTCCTTCTATCATAATCGGTCATAACATTTAAAACATGAACTGTAAATCATGTTGTTTTATACAAACTTCAACGAGTGTAAATATTTAATGACTGATAATGAAAATCGATACTACTTTATAATTACTTTTAAAAAATAATATCTATTTGCATTATACTATAAACTTCATCGGAATGATATACTTTTTGAAGTGAACTAGTACATTAGTTCGTTCCTTCACTGTCATCATTTTCATTGCCGATTTTCTTCATTATTTATTTACCACACTACTATTACGAATAAACCTGTAGATTAGTTTCATTTTTTTTATTATTTTTTTCTTTTACAAATTCTTCAAATTTTTCAGTCACTAAAAAAGCCTTGCAGAAGAACTGACATTCTGCAAAGCTTTTGAAATAACCTCTTATTTATTTAATAGCTGATGTGCTTTTTCCTCGTCTCATTAAGATAGGATACAGTAACAGCCCGATTACAAATAAGCCAATACCTAAGAAAAATGTTTTTAAATCAGCTGTCCCTGTCTTAATCACCCAAAGTGAATAAATAAGTGCTAACGAGGCAATGATTCCGTCTTTTACTCGCGATCCTTTAATCGTGTCGTACGTCTCACCCGTCACAATAAGCTTTAATTGATAAACTGTCGTCACGAAATAAGGAACTAAATAAGCGAGAGTAGCTACAACAATGGCGAAATTATAGGCTTGCGAAACTGTACCTGAAATAGTCGCAAACAAAAACAACTGTGTTAAGCCATTTGTTAATGTTAGTGAGCGGGCTGGACTATTGTTCTGATTTGTTTTAGCAAACCACTGTGGAAACAACCCTGATTTCGCTGCTTGATAAGGAACTTCTGCACTAACAACAATCCATCCAACAGTAGAACCTAATAAAGAAATAAGTGCTAAAATGGCCATTACGTAAGCACCTTTATGTCCAATCACCATTTCTAACGTATCTACCAAAGGTTTTTGAGACTGCTGAAGCTGAGCTGTTGAAAGAATCCCCATAGCTAGAAGCGTAATCCCCACATAGATAACCATTGAGATCAATAATCCAAGCAGCGTTGCTTTCTTCACTACTTTTTGTGATTTTGCACGGTTAGATAACAGTACAGCCGATTCAATTCCGATAAAGGCCCACAGCGTAGCAATGGCTGCCCCATTGACCTGACTTCCCAATCCTACATTTATACCTTTTGAATTAACAAATTCTGTACTGACCAGGTTGGATGCGCTAAATAGCGATAGCGCCACAACAATAAATAAACCGAATCCAATAATTTTAGCTGCCGTTGTGATAAAGTTAATATTACCGGCACTATTAATATCTCGCTGCAAAATAGCTTGAATTCCCCATAGGACAATAGAACATACTAAAAACGTAATGAATTTTCCAGCTTCTAATTGAAAATTTCCGACTGAAAATAAAATATCCTTACTCTCCATTACTGGAAAGAACGTTGTTAAATATCCCGCAAACGATATGATGACAGATGCTGTTGCAGCCCAGTTAGCTGCCCAATAGCCCCAAGCCATGCTATACCCTGCTACTTTACCTGCTTTAGGCGATGAAAAAAGATTCGCCGCATAACTTTGAGGCCCTCCTTTTAATTCGGGCTTTCTCATGACTAAATTCCCGAATACAAGAGCAATCATGAACACGCCAAGACCTGTTGCAATCCAAGCAAGTGTTGAACCGACTGGACTTGATACGTTTGCTAAATTAGAAGGAAGCATAAATACTCCGCCGCCTACCATATTACCAACTACAAAGGCTGTTAAAAACCAAAGTCCCCATTTTTTATCTTTCATTTGCTGTGTCTCCTTTTGCTTTCTAAAAGCTTAAACTTTTGAGATAGAAAGCTCGATGCTAATCTATTAACACGTAAAAATTATTTGTTTCTTTATTCATCTCTTCATTTGTTTAACAATATAATATATTAGCACACTAAAGCAAAAAGTTAAATAATAAATCCTTCATTTTCTTTTGGAAAAAAATGCGGCTGGGACACAACTACATCAATCTAAAGATGAATAAATGGGATATATGAGTTCGTATGGATCCCGCTTGTTACACCGCTGTGGAGAGTCTTCCCCTTGCCCTCCAGTTCAATAGCTAGAAGCCCTACATACAGTAAACCTATGTTCACCATAAAAAAATCCGAACGAGTTGAATTCTTGATTAAGAATTCAACTCGTTCGGATCTTTCTTCAACGAAACTACTTTTGTCCGAGCTTTATTTTTTATCTTTTATGAAAACCTTTTGAATAGTAGACAACAACCAATAAAACAAACCATACCGGACCTACAATAAGGGCTATTCTTGTATCAGAGGAAAAACCCATCACCACTACTACTCCCGCTAAGAAAGCAAGAGAGAGATATGACGTATACGGGAAAAATGGAAGCTTATATTTTAAATTACTTACTTGCTGATCGTTTAATCCCTTGCGGAAGCGAATTTGAGAAAGTAAAATAATTCCCCATGTCCAAATTGCTCCAATAGTGGCAATACTCGTCACCCAGGTGAACACCTTATCAGGAACAACATAGTTTAAGCCAACTCCGATTAGCAGTACAACAGCTGAAGCAATAACTGCTGCACCAGGCACGCCGCCTTTTGTTAAGTTAGCATAGCGTTTTGGAGCTTCCCCGTGCTGAGCTAAATTAAATAACATACGGCCTGTACTAAAAATTCCACTGTTACAAGAAGATAAAGCCGCTGTTAACACTACAAAGTTTATAATCCCTGCTGCAGCGGGAATTCCAGCTTTATCAAAAGTTAAAACAAATGGACTTCCTTGCGTTCCAATCTCTGGCCAAGGATAAATAGACATAATAACAAACAAAGCTCCGATGTAAAAAATCAAAATTCTCCACAGTACATTATCAATTGCTTTTGTTAGTGTTTTTTCCGGATTTTTCACCTCTCCTGCTGTTACCCCAATCATTTCAATACCAAGGTAAGCAAACATAACCATTTGAAGTGATAAAAGAACGCCTTTCATGCCATTCGGGAAAAAGCCCCCGTGACTCCATAAATTACTGATTCCTGTTGCAATACCGCCATTTCCAATTCCAAAGATAATCATGCCTAGGCCCAACACAATCATAAGGATAATCGTTACTACTTTAATAAGAGAAAACCAAAACTCTAGTTCGCCATATGCTTTTACAGCTAAAAAGTTAACCCCTGTCATGATAACGAGTGCTGCAAGTGCCCATATCCACTGAGGTACACCTGGGAACCAAAACTCCATATATACTCCAACAGCTGTAATTTCAGCCATACATGTAATAATCCACATAAACCAGTAGTTCCAGCCTGTTAAATAACCAGCAAGTGGCCCTAAATAATCGTTAGCATACTTACTAAAAGAACCGGCTACTGGATTTTGTACTGCCATTTCACCTAGCGCTCTCATAATAAAAAACATAATAAGACCACTGATTCCATACATGATAAGAATACCAGGACCCGCTAACCGAATAGCGGATGCAGAACCTAAAAACAGTCCAACTCCGATAGCTGCACCTAAAGACATTAAGCTAATATGTCTTTCCTCAAGTCCACGGCTTAATTCTTTTTCTTGCGTGTTCCCTTGCATAATTCTCTCTCCTAACATATCCATTTCATTTAATAGCGATAGCGGCTACGTGTATAGTATTAACTTATTTTTCAGCCAAATAATTCTAGGCAGTGTATGTACTAAAAATCTGATATTGCAAGTTTCACACCTATACTTTTACCGCTCTCACATCTATAAAATACAATATTAAAAAAACTTCACTTTGTTCATTTTATCAAAAATCACAAAAAATGCGATAGTTTTTTGTGATTTTCACAAATAAACTTACGGGTGAAATATAATAAAAACCATTTTTTACATTATATGTTCTTATTCTGCTATAGTTATCTAAATATTAAGAATAATCGATCGATTATTCTTAATATTTTCAATTATAGATGCTTACTTTTCCCTAAAAAGGGTAAAGATAAGATAACTGTTTAAACACTATTATGAACATCATCATGAAAAGATCAGTAGGAGGGTGCTATGAATTGGTATGAAAAACTAAGTCAATATTTTCCCATTGAAGAAATGAAATCAAAGAAGCATATCGAAACGCTTTTACAAGAACGCAGCGATATTTATCATAAAAACGAAGGACCTCATCACGTATTAATGTACGTGGAAACAGACCAATTTATCTTTATTGATTACCTCTTTGTTTCAAAAGATGCTCGAGGTCAAGGGCTTGGAGGTAAATTAATTGATGAGTTAAAACAGCATAACAAACCAATTATCTTAGAAGTAGAGCCTGTAGACTATAAAGATTCAGACTCAGCAAAACGACTGCATTTTTATAAACGTGCAGACTTTAAGCATGCTCAAACAATTGGCTATAACCGCCGGTCATTAGCTACAAATGAAATTAACCAGATGGAAATTCTATATTGGTCTCCTACCTCTGAAACAGAGGAAAGCATTTTAAATAAAATGAAAAAAACGTACGAGTTAATTCATACGTACAAAGACAAAGAAATATATGGTGCGTCTTATCAGCCGGCAGATCAAGTATTAAAAATTGACAAAAATCGTAAAGACGGCGATATCTTAGCAGATTTATAAAAAGAAGGTAGACGCATGTCTACCTTCTTTTTATAAATCTTGAATTATTATTCAATACAAAACATTATTAATCACTTATATTCCTTTAGTTATAAGATTTATACATAGATATTTTGTCTTAAATATAAAATTCTGAAAATTTTCAATAGTATTTTTCAATCCTTTACTGTATAATACCTGTAAAGCGCTAATGTTACTTGTTCTTACATGTTTTTTGCAACTTGAAGCTTAGTGTTCTTTGATAACTAAATAAAAAACGACCTCGTTGTGAGATCGTTTTTGTTATGTTGTATATGTGGCAAACTCTGCTTGAGAACAAGACACGTAGTGACCTGGAGATACTTCTCTAAGCTCCGGTTCTTCACCGTTATAGTCATGGATACTTGGATCATAAATTTTGCGCTGACGCGTTTTTTCACTGTCAGGATCGGGAAGCGGAATAGCTGAAAGTAACGCTTTTGTATATGGATGAACAGGGTTTCGATAAAGTTCATCACTTGGTGCAAGCTCTACAATCTTACCTCTGTACATAACGCCGATGCGGTCACTGATGTATTTTACCATTGACAAATCATGGGCGATAAATAAATATGTTAGTCCACGTTCACGCTGTAACTTCTTCATTAAGTTAACAACTTGAGCTTGTATAGACACGTCCAAAGCTGAGATTGGTTCATCTGCGATGATAAAATCAGGTTCTACTGCCAGTGCTCTTGCGATACCGATACGCTGACGCTGGCCGCCACTAAACTCATGTGGATAGCGATTTGCATGTTCTTTGTTAAGCCCCACTGTTTCAAGAAGCTCGTGAACCTTTGCCATACGCTCCTTTCTCGTCTTAGCTAAACCGTGAATATCAATGCCTTCTGCTATGATATCTGCTACGGTCATACGAGGGTTAAGCGACGCATATGGATCTTGGAAAATCATTTGCATTTTACGATTGAATTTTTTAAGCGCTGAGCGTGATTTGCGACCATGTACATTTTCGCCATTAAATAGTACCTCACCGCTAGTAGCGTCATATAAACGAATAATCGTTCTGCCTGTCGTTGACTTTCCGCAACCGGATTCACCTACAAGCCCTAATGTTTCTCCGCGGAAGATGTCAAACGTCAGACCATCAACTGCTTTAATTGTTCCTTTACTTGTGAAAAAATGTTGCTTTAAGTCTTTAATCTCTAATAATTTATCTGTCATGTTATTCACCATCCTTCGCTACGAGTACAGGTGTACTGTATACATTATCAACTTTACGCATGCGGCGCTGAACTGAAGCAGGCGGCTCTACTTTTGGTGCATCGGGATGTAACAGCCATGTTTTCGCATAGTGCGTATCAGATATTTTGAACATTGGAGGTTCTTGCTCAAAATCAATTTTCATTGCGTATGGATTTCGCGCTGCAAATGCATCTCCTTTTGGAGGATTCGTTAAATCTGGCGGCGTTCCAGGAATAGCAGCCAGCTCTTCTTCTGCCTCGTTGTCTAAGCTTGGCATAGAAGCTAGCAGTCCCCACGTATACGGATGTTTTGGATCGTAAAACACTTCATCCACTGTGCCCATTTCAACAATTTGACCAGCGTACATAACGGCTACTCGATCTGCTACATTTGCTACTACACCAAGATCATGGGTAATAAAGATAATAGAGGTATCCGTTTTTTTCTGAATGTCTTTCATCAACTCTAAAATTTGGGCTTGAATTGTTACATCAAGCGCCGTTGTTGGTTCATCAGCGATCAATAGCTTCGGATTAGAAGCAAGAGCCATCGCAATGACAACACGCTGTCTCATCCCGCCGCTGAATTCATGCGGATATTGATTCACACGCTGTTCTGGAAAAGGAATTCCTACAAGCGTTAATAACTCGACTGCCCGTTTTTTCGCTTCTGCTTTAGACACTTTGGAATGCTTAATTACGACTTCACCAATTTGAGCCCCAACTTTCATCGTTGGATTCAAGGAAGTCATCGGATCTTGGAAGATCATACCGATATCTTTACCGCGAATAGCTTCCATTTCTTTATCCGTTTTCTTAGCTAAATCAATGCCGTCAAACAGCATTTCACCGCTTTTGATTCGGCCAGGAGGCATCGGAATAAGGCGCATGATCGTTTGTGAAGTTACACTTTTACCAGATCCTGACTCACCAACAATTGCTAAAGTTTCACCTTTATTTAAATGGAAGTTAACGCCGCGAACAGCTTGAACTTCTCCGCCATATGTTTTAAATGATACAGCTAAATTCTTTACTTCTAATAAACGTGACATATGAGTCCACTTCCTTACTTACGTAGTTTTGGATCTAACGCATCTCGTAATCCATCACCAATTACGTTGAACGCTAAGATTGTTAAACAGATAAACAAACCTGGGAAAAATAAGCGCCAAGGATAGTATTCCAAAGCAGGTAAGCCTTCTGAAGCCATTGTTCCCCAACTTGCAAGCGGTGCCGGAACGCCTAGTCCCAAGTAGCTTAAAAATGCTTCTGTAAAGATTGCTGAAGGAATCGTTAGTGTCATTGTTACTAAAATTGGACCTGTCGCATTAGGAATAAGATGTTTAAATAAAATACGTTTTGTTGTTGCTCCTAATGTTTGTGAAGCCATTACGTACTCTTGGTTTTTCAACTGCAATACTTGTCCACGTACAATACGGGCCATGTTAATCCAGCCGGTAATGGTCATCGCCAAAATCATCGTGCCTAACCCTTGGCCAAGCATAACCATTAAAATAATAACGAGTAAAAGGTAAGGAACACCATATAAGATATCCGCAACACGCATCATTGTTTCATCCGTACGGCCGCCGCGGTATCCAGAGATGCTTCCCCAAACTACGCCAATGAATAAATCAATTAAAGCTGCTGCTAACCCGATAAATAATGAAATACGAGCGCCTTCCCACGTGCGAGCAAAAACATCACGCCCTAATTCATCTGTACCGAACCAGTGCTCAGAAGATGGAGCCTGATTAGCATTCAGCAAATCATTGGTTGCATAATCATATTTCACCATCAATGGACCAAATATAGCCATAAAAACAAGGAGAACCATTAGTACTACACCAAACATAGCAAGCTTGTTTTTGCGAAAACGAATAAAAACATCTTGCCAGAATGAAAGACTCGGTTTTTCAATCTTTTCTGCCTGAGCGTGGTCAATCCCTGCTGTTTCAAACATTTCTTTAGGAATTTTTGGAAGTTGCTGCATAGTTACTCTCCTTTCTTAGCACCTGTAAGTTTAATTCGAGGGTCAATGAATCCGTATGCAATATCTACAAGCAAGATACAAAAAAGTAGTAAAATACTGTAGAACACCGTTACGCCCATAATCGTTGTATAATCTCGGTTTGAGATACTGAGTACAAAGTGTGAACCTAATCCCGGGATACCAAATATTTTTTCAATAACAAAGCTACCCGTTAAAATCCCTGCTACTAAAGGTCCCATATAGGATACGACTGGAAGCATCGCATTTCGCATGGCGTGCTTAACTGTAATAACGCCTCTGCTTAAACCTTTTGCTTTCGCTGTACGAATATAATCATTGCTTAATACTTCAAGCATACTCGAACGAGTTAACCGTGCGATAAATGCCATAGGGGTTGAAGCGAGCGCGAGAGCTGGTAACACCGTGTGTGCCCAAGATTCCCAGCGTGCAACCGGAAAAATTTGTAGTTTCATAGCCAGAACGTATTGTAATACCGCTGCCATAATAAAACTCGGAACTGAGATTCCTAGAACTGCAATAACCATCGCCGTGTAATCTTGCCACTTATTATGTTTTAAGGCAGCAATAACACCAAGTACTACACCAATAGCAATTGCTATTAAAATAGCTTCCATCCCTAGCATGAATGAAACAGGGAATCCGCCGTTGATCAAATCGTTTACCGTTTGGCCTTTATATTTGAAAGATGGACCAAAATCCCACTTTAAAATTGATGTTAAATAATCAAAGTACTGATGGTACCAAGGCTGGTCTAAACCGTAATACTGATTTAGATTTTTTTGAATTTCAGGGGGAAGCTGCTTTTCTGATGTGAATGGACCTCCCGGAACAGCACGCATTAAGAAAAAGGTTGCTGTTACGATTAGCCATAATGATAGAAACATATAAATAAGTCGTTTTCCTATATATTTGAACACCCTGACACACCTCCATATTTTTACAAAATTCGCGCACAAGAAAGAAAAGTATATGGAGCACCAGGCCCCATATACCCTTTGTCATAATTGATGTTACTTACTCAAAATGAGCCCACTTAATCTGAATGTCTCCAAGTCCAGACATCACAACATCTTTCAGCTGCTTGTCTTGTACCCAAGCGTTTGTGTAGAAGTAGATTGGTGCCACTGGCATTTCATCCATGAAGATACCTTCTGCTTTTTTCAACATTGCCTGACGTTTTTTAGGATCTGTTTCTTTTTGAGAGTCAATTAATAACTTTTTATATTCTGGGTTTTCCCAGTTTGTATCATTGTTTCCGCCTTTTTTATCACGGAACAATTCTAAGAAGTTAATTGGATCGTTAAAATCTCCTAACCAGCCCATACGTCCAACTTGATAATCTCCTTGGTGTAACTTTTCAATGTAAACAGCCCACTCAGAGTTGTCTAACTGTACTTTAATGCCAAGGTTTTTCTTCCACATATCTTGAACAGCTTGTGCAATTTTTGCATGTTTTTCATCCGTGTTGTATGAAACCTTAATTGCTGGTAGTTCTGAAGCATCTTTAAGGCCCATTTCTTTCAAGCCTTTTTCTAAATATTCTTTTGCTTTTTTCACATCATTGTCTTTGAAGTAACCTTTTTTGTTATCTTCAAACATTGTTGGTGGTACAGCCGCCATCGCTGGAACTGAACCGTCTTTTGTAATTTGTTCTGTAATACCTTTACGATCAATTGCATAAGCTAATGCTTTACGAATGTTCACGTTGTCTAAAGGTTTTTGTTCTGTATTAAACTTGTACCAGTAAGTACCTGCAATCTCTTGAATGTTTAATGAACCGTCTTTCTTTAATTCAGGAAGTGCATCAGCCGGTAATTGACCAGTAGGCATACCCGCCCAGTCTAATTCACCGTTTTTGAACATTGAAAGTTCAGTGTTGTTATCATTGATCATGTACATTTCAACTTTTTTAAGTTTTACAGCATCTTTATCCCAATAGTTTTCATTAGGAACTAACTCGATTTTGTCATTATGTTTCCAAGCTTTAAGCTTGAAAGGACCGTTTGACGTATAGTTTTCGCCTGCATTTGTGTACCATTTTTCATTTGATTCAGCAATTTTCGTATTCACTGGGAAGTACGTATAGAAAGCTGTTAATTCTAAGAAATATGGCGTTGGGTTTTCTAATGTTACCTCAAGCGTTTTATCATCTGTTGCTTTAACGGCAACATCATCTAATGAACCTTTTCCTTCATTGGCAGCTTGTGCATTTTTAACATAGTATAATTGATATGCATATTGAGATTCGTTTTTAGGATCTAACGCCCATTTCCATGCATATTCGAAATCTTTTGCTGTTACAGGGTCACCATTTGACCATTTTGCATCGTCGCGAATCGTAAACGTATATTTAGTTTGATCATCGCTGACCTTCACATCTTTCGCCATTGCATTTTCAGGTTTTCCATCTTTACCGATACGAGTTAAACCCTCAAATGTTTGTAATAATACGTTTGATGACGTTGAATCATTAGCTAAGCCTGGGTTTAATGAAAAAGGCTCAGTTTTAATGTTTACGCGAAGCTCTTGCTCTTTTTTCTTTTCGCCGCCATCACTGCTAGCATTTTCACTGCCACCAGATTCTTTGTTAAATCCACATGCAGCTAAAAACAAGCTCATTACAAGCAGCAAACTGAAAAGAATCGACAACCTTTTCTTCATTGCGTGTTACCCCCTATTAAATTTTGTTTGTGTGGCAACCATATTTTTTTGATATGCACTAATTTCTTAATCCTCTTTCAATACAAAATAATCAGTTATTTTTTCATGTAGTAGAGCATTAAAGACCTCACTGCAAAATTATTCTTCTACTCTATGAAACTGTCATCAATTGTTTACATGCTGTAAATCCAATGTATGCGCTTAATATGTAGAAGACTCATTCATTACAAAATTCGCTAATTGAAACAAAACATTGTCTATTTTGTGTTTTCTGAAAAATTAAGAAATTGTAATACCTTTGTAAAAAATATGTTTGTTACGCCTATTATAAATATTTTAAAAATTTATTGCAATACTATTATTTAATGGTATTTTTTTGTCATGGGGGAAAAAACCTTATCTTATAAGGATTGTGCCTACTTGTCAGACTTCTAAAATCTTTTTTGTAGTATAGGTATTACGATAGTATTACAAAGCCATTAGAAATATTAAATAAAAGATTTTTACCAAATCCTCCACCAAATTTTCATCAAGAAATGCTTTAATTAAAAGGTTCTTGTCTTTTTTTGCCGCTGAAAAATCCCAGTAAATTGTCTTATAAAACTTTTTAGTGATAAGATGTTTAAATTCCTGCTTTTTCGCGTTATAATAACGAATAACTATATAATTAAAGCTGTGAAAAAGAGTAGTATGCAGAATTTTCATTTTCAGAGAGTTTGTGGCTGGTGAGAACAAACATTGAAACCTGCAGAATGGACTTTGGAGCTTTCAAGTGCAAAGCTTGAACGTTGACCTCAACGTTACATGAATAAAGATAGTTCACAATTATGTGTACTAATTAGGGTGGCAACGCGGTCCATTCGCCCCTAGCTTATGCTAGGAGCGGATGGGCCTTTTTATGTTGTATCCGTAAATTAGCATCATATATGAGCAGATGAAAGGAAGATTTGATGAAAACAATTTTTTCAGGTATTCAACCAAGCGGTACAATCACTTTAGGTAACTACATTGGAGCGATGAAGCAATTTGTTGAACTTCAACATGACTATAACTGTCATTTTTGTATTGTAGATCAGCATGCGATTACAACGCCTCAAGATCGTTTAGCACTTCGTAAAAACATTCGCAGCCTTGCTGCTCTGTATGTAGCGGTAGGAATTGATCCAGCAAAATCGACTTTATTTATTCAATCGGAAGTGCCTGCCCACACAGAAGCGGGATGGATGTTACAGTGCGTAGCGTATATCGGTGAACTTGAACGTATGACTCAGTTTAAAGATAAGTCCGCTGGAAAAGAAGCAGTATCAGCAGGATTACTAACTTATCCTCCATTAATGGCAGCGGATATTCTTTTATACAACACCGATTTGGTTCCAGTTGGTGAAGATCAAAAGCAGCATTTAGAATTAACGCGTGACTTAGCTGAGCGCTTTAACAAAAAATACAATGATATCTTCACTATTCCTGAAGTACGTATTCCAAAAGTGGGCGCACGCGTCATGTCTCTTCAAGATCCTACGAAAAAAATGAGCAAGTCCGATCCAAACCAAAAAGCTTTCATTACGCTTTTGGATGACGCTAAAACAATTGAAAAGAAAATCAAAAGTGCCGTAACGGATTCAGAAGGTATTGTTCGCTACGATAAAGAAAATAAGCCAGGCATTTCAAACTTATTAAGTATTTATTCGATCCTAGCCAATAAATCGATCGAAGACATTGAAGCGATGTACGAAGGCAAAGGTTATGGTGACTTTAAAGCTGACACAGCCAAAGTGGTAGCTGAAGCACTCGCTCCAATTCAAAAAAGATATTATGAATTAGTTGATTCTAGCGAGCTAGATGATATTTTAGATCAAGGTGCCGATAAAGCAAATACAACAGCTAATAAAATGCTTCGCAAAATGCGAAACGCAATGGGAATTGGCCGTAAACGTTAAAAAAAACGACTGCTATGCAGTCGTTTTTTTTTAATTAACTTTTGGCTCTTGTTCAATTTCCCAAAGTTTTTCAAAGAAAGGTTGTCCTTTTACTAAGCGCTCGCATAATAATTTATGCTTCGGTGACCACCCTGACTTCGTTTCATCGTATAGCTGACTCCACACGTCTTGAAACGGCATCTCTTGAATATCTTCGTACTTCGTTGGATTCCACTCCGTGTACCAGTAGCGGATTTGAGCTGTATTTTTTGTGGTATGTAGCTGATCAAGTGCCATAAATAACAGCTGTTTTAGCTGACGTTCTTTACGTGTTAGTCCTCTCATCGTTTCAGGAGACGGTGAAAGAATATGATGCTCTTTTTTATTCAGCTCGTCTTCACTGAACTTATATTCTAGCTCTTCTTGATCCGCAATCATCTCATAGACTAACTGTTCCTGTCTTGGAATTAAGCGGCTTTTTCGAATCGGAATATGATATCCCATCGTATCAATTGCTAAAATATTCGTTCCATCTGTAACAATAAAACAATATTCAACCTGCGTGCGTTCATGATTTTTCCGAATGTATGCTTTCTGATAGACATCTTGTAGTAGTTGTTGAGGTAGCTCGGAAAGATCATTTTCAATGTAATGAAATAAAAGCGGATTTACTTTTAATAACGGTGCTTGATCGAGCAGTTCTACACAATCGTCTTTTCTCCACTCATGGAAATGACACACATTATAACCGTTTTCTTCGCCTTCAAACCAATTAACCCATACATCATGAAGATATAGCATAATTTACCCCTCACTTACTATCTGTTTGTTATCCATCAGTATAGGCAGAGAAAGGAATTTTTATTCCAAATGATGTTATTTTTCTAAAAATTAATTGTAAAATGCCTTCGTTTTTGGTCATTATTCAAATGCACTTGTTTCGAAGCTCAGATATAACGCCAGTGCTAATGATTGCTAAAGGCTTCATGAGCTATATTCACCCCTATAAGCAGAAAAAAATCCGAGTTTCTTCTATAGTAATAGGTTTGTCAGGAGGTCTGACAAACCTAAAAAAATCTATCACACTTTTGTGATAGATTTTTAACGAAGAGATTTGGGATTCAAAGCATCTTTTAATCCTTCACCAATGAAGTTGATAGCTAGGATCGTAAATGTAATAGCTAAACCTGGCGGAACCCACATCCAAGGCTTATTCTGCAGCACATCTGATTCCCTTGCTTCTGTCAGCATATTCCCCCAGCTTGGCGTATCAGCCGGCACGCCAAAACCGATAAAGCTAATCGCTGACTCAAACACAATAAGGATCGCCATCTGCAAACTGGCTTGAACCACAATCGTTGAAAACACATTTGGCAGCAAATGTTTAAAGATGATTTTAAACGGGCTGCACCCAATGGAAACGGCTGAAAGCACATATTCATTTTCTTTTTCAGCCAAGACTTTGCTTCGCACCAGTCGGGCCGTACTTCCCCAGCTTAAGAAACTAACAACTAGGATGAGCGTCCAAACGCCTGAGATCTTTCCAATTAGGATTGTATTTAACACTACAACGAAAACAATTAGCGGAAAGTTTAATACAAAGTCTGTAAAACGCATTAAGAATTGATCCACTTTGCCTCCGTAATAACCCGCAATCGAACCAATAAGAGTTCCGATTAAAATAACGAGTGTTGTACAGGCAACTCCAATCAGTAACGAAGTTCTTCCTCCATACAATGTACGTGCAAATACGTCTCGCCCATTTGTATCCGTTCCAAACCAATGCCCACTAGAAGGCGCTGCATTCATCGCCATATAGTCGATACGTGTAATATCTGCTTTTGTAAGCAGCGGTGCAAAAATGGCAAGAAGCGTAATCACAATCATGAAAGCTAAACTTATCATGGCTAGTTTATTTTTAACAAACTTCTTTCGCGCAATCGCCCATGGAGAAAGGTTTTTAGGAGCTTTCATATTCACTTCTGGCTGTACATCTTTTTTCGTTACAATTTCCATACTTTCTCCTCCTAATCCAAACGAATACGCGGATCTGCTACGCCGTATAACAAATCAGCAACCAGATTCCCAACCAGTGTTAAAATTGAAAACAACATTGTAAGCGACATCATAACTGAGTAGTCACGAGTTGCTACAGAGTCAACAAACAATTTTCCAATTCCTGGATACGTAAAGATCGTCTCTGTAATGATAGAACCGCTAATGATTGTTACAAGATCAAACCCTAAAAACGTAATAAGCGGAATCATTGAGTTGCGTAGGATATGAACATTATAAATTTTAGATTCTTTTGTCCCTTTTGCTCTAGCAGTGCGCACAAAATCTTTGCGACTGTTTTCAATAATATCATTGCGCAAAAATTGGGTATACTGCGCGGTCGACATCAAGCCAAGAATCAGCGCGGGTAATATAACGTGATGAATTCTACTTTGAATAAATTCCCATGATCCCTCTTTCAATCCTACTTCAACAGAACCGCTAAATGGAAACCAACCTAACTGAAAGGAAAATAAATAAATGCCTACGATCCCTGCGATAAACGATGGAACCGCTAATGCAAAGTAATTATATCCTGCAATAAAGTTATCTGCTAAGGTATACGGTTTTCTTCCTGCATACATACCTAAAATAAATGCAAACACATACGTAATCAAAAGCGAAGTCAAAGCTAAAAAGATAGTATTAGGCATACGCTCTAAAATAATATCTAATGTCGGTAACTTATGAGTTGTTGACTTTCCTAAATCTCCTTGTGCCACTCCCTTTACCCAGTTCCAATATTGAACGTAGATAGGATCGTTATATCCTAGCTTATCACGCATTTCCTCAATGTATTTTGGATCTGTATTACTAGGGTTGATTTCTCCCCCAAAAGGGTCCCCTGGCATCATTTTTGCCAGGGAAAACACAACAAAGGAGATCAGAATCAACATTGGAATCATCCCTAAAATACGTCTTAGTGAGTATTGCAGCATCGTTGACTCTCCTTTACATGTAAAATACTTATTCCGTTACAGACCATTTCTCCGGATCTACAACTACCGTTGATGGATCTAGAGTTACGTTTTTCACACGCTTATTCACAGCATAAATATTGATATTTTCCCATAAAGGAAGTACTGGCAGCTGCTCATTAAAGAATTTTTGCCATTTTACATATACATCTTTACGGTATTTATCATCAAATGATTTTTCACTCAAACCGTCTTTAAGCATTTCATCAGATTCCTTATTTACCCAACGTCCATAGTTCCATTCAGCATCAGAGCTCCATAATCCTGTAGGATCTGGATCTGAACCAGTGTCCCAAGAACCAAAGAACGCTTCTAACGCCTTATCGTCGTTATCTTTCATTTCATTGTACAAGTTAAATTCAACAAGTGAACCCGTTGCTAATTTTGTTTTAATACCAATATCATTCCATGCTTGCATAATAGCCTTCGCACGACCCTCGAAGTTAGCTGGACCAGCATAGTGACCGAATGAAATCGTAAATGGTTTTCCGTTTGGATCTTCTACAAAACCGTCATTATTCTTGTCTTTATAACCAGCTTCAGCTAATAATTTTTTAGCTTTTTCAGGACTATACTTGTACTTTGTTAAATCTTTTTGGTCAGCAGCAATCCAGAATACAGACGGAATAACTGTGTTAGAAACAACCGCTTTGTCGTTCATAAATGCTTTTACCATTGCTTTTCTATCTATTGCATAAAGCAATGCTTGACGAAGTTTTAGATCTTTGAACTTTTCGTAATCATCTACGTTTTTACCAGCTTTTTGATCACGATGTCCAAATCGTAGACCAATATACGAATAACTAGTTGATTTCCCTTCCAAAAAGTCTAAGTTTTCTGCTTTTTCAACTTGCCCTAGATCAGCTGGGCGAACATCCATAATGTCGACATCGCCTTTTTTCAATGCTCCGGCGGAAACAGATGGATCCAGTACTTTTACAACAACACCATCAAGGTGAGGTTTACCTTTCCAATAATCATCATTACGTTCCATTTGGACATATTCACTTGCTACTACTTTTTTCACTTTAAACGGCCCAACACCAATAGGCTCTTTACGAACTTGTTTGGACTCCGCAAGATCTTTTACAGCAATTCCTTCGTAGTACTTTTTCGGCATTGGATACGGCCATAGATTGTCTAAGTTATTTACACGAACTTCTTTAAACGTTACTTTAAATGTTTGTGGATCTACTACTTCAACTCCGGAAATAGAATCCGCTTTGCCGTCGTGATATTCTTGAGCGCCTTTAATGTGCTCAACGTTTACATAGCGTGGACCTGTATAGTCTTTATCGGCAATCGTTTCATACGTATATTTAAAATCATCTGCAGTTAATGGATCTCCGTTATGCCACTTAATCCCCTTTTTTAATTTAAACGTGTAAGTTAGTTTATCACCACTCACGTTCCAAGTAGCTAAGTCAGATTTAATTTTTAATTTCTTATCATAAGTAAAGAGACCTTCATTGATAAATTCTAAGATTTGGCTATCATATGCACTACCATACAATGCGTACTCAAAAAGCCCTTCCGGCGCTCCGTCAATCCCATACGTAATCGTTCCGCCATCTTTTGGCTTGTCTGTTTTTGCACCTTCAGTTTTTGTTTCTCCGCCTTCTTTATTACTAGAAGATGAAGAACTGCTTCCACCGCTGCATGCCGCTAGAAAAAGCGATAGCACAAGCAAAATGGAAACAAGTGATAAAAACGATTTCTTTTTCATCATGACGTTCCCCCTATTTAACTAATAATCTGTTCGTATGTAGCTTTTACGAGTTATATAAATGGCAAGCTACTTGATGGCCAGGTCTCACCTCCTTTAAGGCAGGTTTCGTTTGGCTGCACTCCGCCATTGCATGTATACAGCGAGGATGAAACGCACAGCCTTTTGGCGGATCAATTGGACTTGGCACATCTCCCTGTAAAATAATACGCTGTTTTTTCTTTCGCGGATCTGGTTCAGGTATAGCCGATACAAGCGCTTGCGTATAAGGGTGCAATGGCTCTGCGTACAGACTTTTCTTATCAGCAATTTCCACTAAACCGCCTAGGTACATAACACCGATACGATCACTCATATGTTTAACAACACTCAAATCATGGGCAATAAATAAAAAGGTTAGGTCGAATTCTTGTTGAAGTTCTTTTAGAAGGTTTAAAACTTGTGATTGGACAGAAACGTCGAGTGCCGATACCGGTTCATCAGCAATAATAAGTTTTGGACGAAGTGCAAGTGCACGTGCAATTCCAATCCGCTGACGCTGTCCACCGGAAAATTCGTGAGGATATTTATAGTATGCATCTTCCGGTAACCCTACTTTTGTAAGTAGATTCATAACTTCTGATTTTAATTGATTGGTTGATTTTCCTGTAAAATTCCGAATTGGTTCAGAAATAACATCTCCAACCATTTGCATTGGGTTGAGGGAAGCATAGGGATCTTGAAAAACCATTTGAAAATCTTGTCTAATTTTACGGAGAGAAGTTCCTTTTGCTTCTGTGATATCTTTACCATCGAAAATAATTTTTCCGCTAGTTGGTTCCAACAGTCTTAGAATCGTTCTTCCTGCCGTGGATTTTCCACAGCCAGATTCTCCTACTAGACCGAGCGTTTCTCCTTTTCGAATAGCAAAAGAAATACCGTCAACTGCTTTTACATCACCAATTTTCTTTCGGAAAAATCCGCCGTGAATAGGATAGTAGGTTTTTAAATGCTGAACTTCTAGCAATACATCTTTCACTGCTTTAGTCATTAGCTTGTCTTCACTCCTTTTGACGGATAGCTATTTTTATACAGCAGACATGCGACATCATGCCCCTGTGAATCCTGGCGAAGAACAGGCGTAACGGAACTGCAGTCTTCCATTGCATGAGGACATCGGTTAACGAAACGACAGCCTGTCCGCGGCATGTTTACAAGAGAAGGCACAATTCCTTTGATCGTATTTAATACTTCTACATCATCTTCCATGCGTGGAATTGAGTGAAGAAGCGCTTTCGTGTACGGATGTTTTGGGGCATAAAATAACGTATCAACATCTGTATGCTCCACAATTTTTCCGCCATACATGACAATCACTTCATCACACATCTCAGCAACTACTCCTAAATCATGTGTAATCATAATAATAGACATATCATTGCTTTCTTGAATTTCTTTTAGCAATTCTAAAATTTGAGCTTGAACCGTAACATCTAGGGCCGTTGTCGGCTCATCAGCAATTAAAAGTTTAGGCTGACAAGCTACCGCCATGGCAATCATGACACGCTGCCTCATTCCTCCTGACAGCTGATGCGGATATTCATCGATGAGCTTTTCGGATCTCGAAATACCAACGCTTTTTAAAAGCGCAATGCTTTTTTCACGCGCTTCCGCTTTGGATATATTCATATGGTTAAACAATACTTCCTGCAGCTGATACCCAATGGTTAACACAGGATTAAGGGATGTCATTGGTTCTTGGAAAATCATTGAGATATCTTTCCCCCGAACATCATTCATCTCATCTTCTGATAAGTGCGTAAGATTCTTTCCGTTAAATAAAACGCTTCCGCTTCTAATTTGACTATTTACTTTAGGTAACAGCCCAATGACGGATAAAGACAATACGCTTTTTCCACAGCCAGATTCTCCTACAACCCCTATAATTCGCTTTCGTCCGACTTGAAACGACACGTCGTCCACAGCATTATGCCAGGAATCATTAATGGAAAAAGCAGTTTGTAAATTTTTCACTTCTAGTAAAGGTGTTAATTCGACGGGCTTTTTATCCATTTATAGTGCACACCTCATTTTTCTAAAAATTGTTATATTTGAATAAGATATTATTACAATTTCATTACAAAATCAATATATTTTGAAAATTAATTATATTTTTTATTTTTAAAATAATGATTTCTAAATATCTCTTCGGCACTTTAACGCATAAACCTCCTAATTTTTTGTTGGAAATAGGATAAAATTTACTATTTTTAACTTTAGGTATATAGAACTTGTTTTTTTACAGTTGGAACGCAGATTTTTTTAAGATAGTATTGGTGCTAAGAGGAAGCAGCTGGGTAGTAGTTAAAGTGTGAGGCTTCATACATGAAGTAACAAGATGATAACCAATATTGTAGCCCATCATTTCTGGATACCAATTTTGGCCGAATAACAGTTGATCATATTTCTTTTCGTCGGCGCGCAGATTGTAATAAGGTTTAACATGCTTTTCCCACATTTTTTTAGCTTCTTCAATGGTATAATAATTTGTCCACGGAGCTAAATATTTTTTACCACAATACTCCTCTACAGCTCTTTCAGCTAACCCTTCCATCATCATAGCGTCTAACAAAGTAATCGTTTCATCAGATTTATTAATGGCTTTTAGCCTGCAAACGTGATGGTATTCATGGGTAAGCACTGCTAACATTTCTTCATCGGATGTATGACTTGTCATAAACACAAATAATTTATCGGTAAAAGCGACACCTGCTCTTCCATTAAATTCACGCTGCATTTTTCGATTTCTAGGATTGCTTGGAAGCACTAGCACCGCTACATCGGGCCCATTCCATGCTTTTTTAAGCTTCTCATAATGTGCTTTAACTTTCTTCCAAACCTGTCTTTTCTTCATTTCTTCTAATTCTTTTATAAACATTAAAGAAGGCGGACACATTCCATAGTTAAAAAGTAATTCCATATATTCTTTTTCTTTTAATTTCTTAAAATAGCGCGCGAGATAACGGCTTATTTCTTTCGGCTCCGTCCAAGTAGAAGTTGAAACAATCGGCATGTTTTCCCCTCACTTTCTTCTTCCTTTTGTTTCATGATATGTTCACAGCTACTCTTTTGGTTATTAAAAATAAAAAAAATTCTAGGCATCAGCCTAGAATTTTTCATTATGCTTCGTATTTTTTAAAGATGATTGTTGCATTGTGACCGCCAAATCCAAGTGAGTTGCTGAGCACCGCTTTTACTTCTTGCTTACGCGCTTTATTTGGAATGTAGTCTAAATCGCACTCTTCATCAGGTGTTTGATAGTTAATTGTTGGAGGAAGAATACCGTCTTGAATTGCCTTCACACTAAAAATAGCTTCTACTCCGCCAGCAGCTCCTAACAAGTGGCCAGTCATTGACTTTGTTGAACTAATCGCTACTTTTTGAGCGTGGTCGCCAAATACTTCTTTAATAGCCATTGTTTCAAATTTATCATTGTATCCTGTACTTGTACCGTGAGCATTGATGTAATCAATATCACTTGGCTGTAGGCCTGCATCTTCAATCGCATGACGCATTGCACGAACGCCGCCTTCTCCTCCTGGAGCTGGCGCTGTGATATGGTGAGCATCTCCTGTTGAACCATAGCCCACAATTTCAGCATAAATACGTGCGCCGCGCGCTAGTGCATGTTCAAGCTCTTCAAGCACAATAACACCTGCACCTTCTCCCATAACGAAGCCGTCGCGCTCTTTATCAAACGGACGAGATGCTGTTGCAGGATCTGGATTTGTAGAAAGTGCTTTATTCGCACAGAAACCAGCAATAGATAAACGCGTGATTGGCGCTTCCGTACCGCCCGTCACCATCACGTCTGCATCTCCGCGTTGAATGACTTTAAACGCATCACCAATAGAGTTTGTACCTGTTGCACATGCCGTTACCGTACAAGAGTTCACGCCTTTCGCCCCTAAAGCAATAGAAACTTGTCCTGTTGCCATATCAGGAATCATCATCGGAATGAAGAATGGACTTACACGGCGGGCACCTTTTTCTAATAACGTTGAATATTGGTTTTCAAACGTTTCCATACCGCCAATTCCAGAACCAATCCAAACGCCGACGTTTGGAGCAATTTCTTCTGTAATAGTCAAATCCGCATCTTTAACAGCCGCCAATGCAGCTACCATTGCATATTGAGTAAAGCGATCCATCTTACGAGCCTCTTTGCGGTCAATAAAATCTTCCACGTTAAAATCTTTTACTTCAGCCGCTACTTTAGCCGGGAATTCATTTGCATCTAGTCTTGTTAAAGGACCAACGCCAGACACGCCTGCTACTGCGTTTTTCCAAGCTGTTTCTACGTCATTTCCAATTGGTGTAAGCCCACCAAGTCCTGTTACAACTACACGTTTTTTATTCATCGTACATTCATCTCCTTCAGTTGCTTTAAAAATGTAGTGTTATTTTCCCCATCTAATAGCAATAGCTCCCCATGTTAAGCCGCCTCCGAAACCAACCATTACAATTAAATCATCATCTTGAATTTTCCCTGCTTCAAGCTCATGAACAATTGAAATTGGAATCGATGCTGCTGATGTATTGCCGTAGTATTGGATTGTTTTAGACATTTTTTCTTCAGGCAAGTCTAATCGCTGTCTTGCAGCTTCCATAATACGAATATTCGCTTGATGAGGTACGAGAAAATCAACATCCTCTTTTGTTAAACCTGCTTTTTCAATTACATTAACAGCAGATTCCCCCATTTGTCGAACAGCAAACTTAAATACTTCACGTCCGTTCATGACAATATGATCAAGCTCGTTTTGATACAAGTGCTTGCCTCCCGTACCGTCCGACCCTAGTTCAAAGGATAAAATACCTCGTCCTTCTGATACAGGTCCCATTACAACTGCACCTGCTCCGTCTCCGAATAAAACAGCCGTGTTACGGTCGTCCCAATCTGTAATCTTAGAAAGCTTTTCTACACCGACCACTAATATATGCCTGTAAGCATTGGTTTCAATAAATTGCTTAGCTGTAATCATGCCGTACATAAACCCTGCACATGCGGCGCTCACATCGTAAGAAGCTGCTTTTTTTGCTCCCAATTTTTCTTGTAGCATACATGATACTGTAGGAAACGGTTGATCTGGCGTTACCGTAGCAACAATGATCATGTCAATATCTTCTGCCTCGACGTTAGCTTTATGTAAAGCTTCAACTGCTGCTTTATAAGCTAAATCAGATGTGTCCTCGTTATCGGCTGCAATTCGGCGCTCTTGAATACCTGTGCGCGTACGAATCCACTCATCTGATGTATCCATTACTTTTTCAAGATCTAAATTTGTTACAACTTTCTCTGGTACATAACGTCCAATTCCTAGAACACCAGCGTTCATATCAACCTCTCCTTTAAATAAAAGGCTTATATTCCTATAAAACCTATATCCGTCATTTCATTTATCGATTATATAATCAATTATTATGAGTTGGTACTAATTTTACTTCATTTTTTATTTTTTGTCTATATAGGTGTTCGTCCTACTCAGGTATCTATCATGCTACATATAGTAATCATACGGGACCCTCTTACTCTAGTATGGGACATTAAGTAAGAACTTACCCACCATTAAAATAGTGAAAGGAATGAGTATCATGGCAAGAAGACAAAGAAATGAAGGTTTTTCTGATTTTATGTTTGGAGCTGGGCGCAGAAAATCAAAAGAAGAAAGAGAGCGAGAGGAGTGGGAACGATTATTTAAACAAATCGATGAAATTGTACTCGCTGTCGAAGAACTAGCTCCTCTTCTTAAACAGTTTGCCCCTTTAGTCGATTTATTTTCCAAACAAAAATAACAGCTCGGATTCTACCGAGCTGTTTTCTTTAGTTGTTTTCATTTTCAGCTAATGCATCTTGCTTGCCAAGCTCATAGGCATCCTTCATTACTTTTGTTAGTAATGTCAATACCGGCTGTACGTGTTCCATTGATAACTCAACGCCTGTTTCATCTAAGATCTGTTTTGCTTCTGGCAAGTACTTCATTGCAATTTGCATGAATTGCATATTTTGCTCTTCCATAGTGAAATCTCCTTTATTAAAAACATTTATTCCTCCTTATATTAGCGAATCTATTCTATAAGTACAACTTTCTCCTTTTAATGAAGAGGTAAAAAGAATGTTCTCATATGTTTTTTTTGCAGATAAATGCCTTCTTTAGCCGTTACTTTTGAAGAAAATTGCAGCAGTTCTTTCGCTTTCCTGCTGATTTCATATTTTTCTTGAGCCGCTTCTTCCTTCACCTCCATATGAGTAATGTTTGCTCCTGCGCTCCAAGGCTGTAACTTTTCTTCAACTAAATGAATCACTTCATATGAATATGCAGCAGTTTTACAGCGTCTAAGTGCACTGACGGCATCTTCAATATAAATAATAAAATCCGTGCCTTCCATAATGTCAAAAGCCTCTTCGTACCCGGCAATATTTTTGGAATAGCACATTGACAAAGGCTGCCAAGGTCCGTAAAGAGTCGGCGTTCTGACAATTATAATGGGCCATCCATCATCTTTATATTTTTCTATCATTCGCTCAAAATGAACGTATAGCCTTCCTTCACTACTGTCCGGTTCTGGAATCGTTGTTTCTTCAATCTTTCGCTGCTGGTCTCCAAATACGCGCATGGTAGAAACAAACACAAATCGAATGTTGAATTGACGGCATTTGTTAAGCGCTTGAATGAGCACTTGCTGCGCTTTTTGCATTTCTTGTCTTAAAAAATCAGGATGATAAAAGTCTCCTCCATCGAAATACGTAAAGTAGACAACATCCGTTTCTGAGGTAATCATATCTAATGACTCTCCTACTTCAGTCGATGCATAATTAGCGTTTCGCCCTAAGAAAAATTTCATCTCTTCCTGCAAATCATCTTCTTCTTTATGAGCAGAATGTGTATACCCTTTTACTTCTGTACCTTCGTCTAAAAAAGCCATACATAAATGAAAACCAATAAAGCGGTTTGCCCCTATTACTACTACATTTCCCATATCGCTTCCTCCAATTCTTCATTCATCATTTACTCAACAAAAAGCTTAAATCCCTATAGTTATAGAGGGCACTCGTTCCTTATTTCAAAGAAGCTCATCTGTAAAAGCATCATGAACTCTTTTTTCATTTTATCTCTTATACAAAAAGCCCCTATGATATGTATAATCATAGAAGCTTTGCTTATAACACTTTTTCATGCTGTTTATAAAATTGGAGAAGGGACCGTTCAAACAAATAGTTTTTTTCCGGTAAATAAAGTGAAAGCATAATAGGAGAGTGAAGTTCTTCACGATGTAGTTCATATTTTTTACTGTGTGCAATTGGATAATGAGTAGAGGCATTAGGCGCCGTCCATATTTTCACGGGCAGCGTTGATTTTAATTCTGTAACAGAAGGGTACTCCTTAATTAACTTTGATACTTGCTTCCGCTCCACTTTATAAGCTTGAGTCAAGTCCTTCGTGAATTGTTTATAAAAGAATTTATTGTTTTTTTCATGTTCTGCATGCGTATGAAGATCAATACATGGATTTAGTAAACCAGCTGATCGAACGAACGTATTCCCGTCATTTTCCATTAGCTGCAGCGCTAACAGAGCCCCCATTCCTTCAGCTAAAATATGAATTCGTTTATTTAAAATTTCTTGTTTCATTACTAAATGATAAAGTTGTTTTGCAAGGTGATATGCTTCTGGAGACCCCCAATGCCGGCCATATAAATTGGAATAAAATACTGTGTATCCTTCATCTTGTAAACATTGCAACAGCTGTGACCTTCCGCCGTGCTGAATCCATAAGCTAGTTGAACTTTCAACAAAATGATCTTTATCACCCAATACTAACACACCGAAACCATTCGGTCGTTCAGGGACATGTACGACATTCCATTGCGTATCTAAGCTAAAAAAGCGTCGATGTATCATAGCTCTTCCTCCGTAACTTACTAGTTGTTCCATACAGTGTATGATAGAACCATCAAAAAGCGCACTAGAATAATGCCTATTTCTGACTTATTGCTCTTTTGTTTCTGCATGGGAACACGCCCCTTATTTATTCATAAAAAATTCAATTTCTTATTTGACTGCTATATGCTAAAATGAAATCAAACTGTACTGTAAACGAGGTGAATAGAATGCGTGTCGTAATGGCTTTTGTTTGGGGCTTTTTACTAATGAATATGGCAGTGTACGTAATCTCTGCAATGACGGGCGGTACTTACAGTTTCGCAACCGCTTCCATCCTTGGAGTAGTTTTCACGCTAGTTGTAATTTTGATTGGAGAACTGGGTGTACCGAATAAACCAGCAAATAATCATCACTAAAAAGTGTTGGCTGTAAAGCCAGCGCTTTTTTTATCTTTTAGCATAAGCTCTTCTCAGCAATTTCTTTCGTTAACTCGTATTCAAAACAAATGATTGAAGCTATTTTTTACATTTATATACATTCATAATCATTGATTATCCTAACCTTTAACTATATAATTTTAGAATAATCAAACTATTAATTATAGGAGTGAATACTGCTGTGACTAAAGAAAAAATTGGTTTTATCGGAACAGGCGTTATGGGTCAAAGCATGGCCGGGCATTTAATTGACGCAGGATATGAAGTCCTTGTTTATACGCGAACAAAAACTCGTGCTCAAGCACTACTTGAAAAAGGGGCCAACTGGAAAGAAACCGTTCAAGAAGTGGCCGAACAATCTGATGTTATTATCACCATGGTAGGCTATCCTCACGATGTAAAAGAGATTTATTTAGGCAAAGACGGCATTATACATAATGCAAAGAAAGGCTGCTATACAATTGATATGACGACATCAAGCCCTATACTTGCTCGTGAGATTTATCAAGCAGCAAAAGAGAAGCACATTCATGCGCTTGACGCTCCTGTTTCAGGAGGGGATATTGGGGCTCAGAAAGCAACATTAGCGATTATGGTAGGAGGGGATTCTGAAGCATTCTCTGCCGTTACGCCTATTCTTGAAAAAATGGGAACAAATATCGTTCTTCAAGGAAGTTCTGGTGCTGGTCAACATACAAAAATGTGCAATCAAATTGCTATTGCCTCTAATATGATGGGCGTGTGTGAAGCGATACTCTATGCTGAAAGAGCTGGGTTAGATCCAAACACCGTTTTAAAAAGTATTGAAACAGGAGCAGCTGGAAGCTGGTCGTTAAGCAATTTAGCTCCTCGCATGATTAAAGGAGACTTCGAACCAGGTTTTTATATTAAACACTTTATTAAAGATATGAAAATTGCCATTGAATCAGCTGAAGAAATGGAGCTGTATACACCAGGGCTAAAGTTAGCAAAATCGCTTTATGAACAGCTCGAAAAACAAGGCGATGATAATAAAGGAACACAGGCTCTGTATACCCTTTTAAAACAGCATGCCCTAACTGTATAAAAGCAGGCAGCTCATAATGAGCTGCCTGCTTTTATTAATGATTTACGCTTCATTTAACGAATTCATAAAACGACTGAATGCGAGCTGTCCTTCAGTGTTTTGTTTAAACACACCTGCATGTTCTAAGATAGTTGCAAAAACCAAACCGAGCTCTTGTTGGAGAATGCTTTGGACATTTTGCTCTTCAATATGTGGATATTTTTTCTCGATTTGTTCGGCCCATTTTACGTGTTTTTGCACTTGATCATGTCTGCTGGCTAACTCGTTCAGGTTATTCTGAACTAACCCTTTGGCCACTAGACTCATTTCGTCTTTCAAACGACCAGGTAAAACCGCAAGCCCCATTACTTCGATTAAACCTATGTTCTCTTTTTTGATATGATGAACTTCTGCATGCGGATGATAAATGCCACCTGGATGTTTGCCGTTTGTTCGATTGTTTCGCAGTACTAAATCTAATTCGTACAAATCCCCTCTTTTCCTAGCAATAGGCGTGACCGTGTTGTGAGGAGTTTGATCTGTAAAAGCTAAAATATCAGCACTTTGATCACTATATGATTTCCATTTCTTCAAAATGAAATCCGCTGCTTCTACTAATGGTGTAAGGTGCGAACTTTGAAGACGAACGACCGACATCGGCCAATGAACAATTCCAGCTTTCACGTCTGGATATGCTTTAAGAGAGAACAATTTATTTATTTTTGCTTTAGCCATAGGAAAATCATGATAGCCGCCTTGAAAGTGGTCATGAGTTAAAATAGATCCTCCTACGATGGGTAGATCTGCATTTGATCCTAAAAAATAATGTGGAAATTGTTCAACGAAGGCAAGCAGCCGCTTAAACGTTTGCCTTGAAATATGCATGGGTGTATGTTCACTCGCAAAAACAATGGCATGTTCATTATAATAAACATAAGGTGAAAACTGCATGTACCACAGCTCTTCCTGTAATTCCACAGGAATAATCCGATGATTTTGACGAGCTGGGTGGTTAATACGACCTGCATAACCAGCATTTTCTTTACAGAGCAGACACAGCGGATAGTTGCTTTCCTTCAATGATTTGCTTGCTGCAATTGCTTTGGGATCTTTTTCCGGCTTGGATAAGTTAATAGTAATTTCAAGTTCTCCAAAGTCAGTGTTTGTTACCCATCTTTCGTTTTTAGCAATTCGGTCTCTGCGAATATAGTGAATGTCTTTTGACAGCTTATAATAATAGCTTGTGGCTTTTTGGGGGCTTTGCTGATAGTGTTCATAAAATGTCCGATTAACCTCTGAAGGCATGCTTGCAAAGCATCCCATTATTTTGGTATCGAATAAATCTCTATACGTGATAGAATTCTCGGCGATTCGATTGTTTTCTGCAGCCCAATCAAGCATGTTGTCTAAAATAGCAGCTGGATGTTCCAGACGTTCTTCTTTGACTTCTACTATAATACATTCGTCGAGCTTTAACACTTCCAGCAGTTTATTTCTCACCACATCTATATCCCATTTTGTTAATAGATTCTTTTGTAAACCATATTGAATAAGTCGGGTGATTTCTTCATGAATGTTGACTGACATACACTCGTTCCTTTCTCTATCTGTGTTTTCTCTTATACTGCTTCTAATGTGAGTTCACGCGCTCCTTCTCCAACGGTAACCACATAAAATTCAGCTTCTAAACTCGTTTTCTCATAATAGGTATCCCTTACTTGTTCAATAAACCTATCAACCTGTGCTTTTTGTACGATGCTAATTGTACAGCCGCCAAAGCCTGCACCCGTCATGCGTGATCCAATCACACCTTCTTGCAACCAAGCTGCTTCTACAAGAGCATCTAGTTCTTTCCCACTTACTTCATAGTCATCTCGCAGTGAGCAGTGCGATTCATTCATCAATTGACCAAACCCTTTTAAATCACCGTTTTGCAATTTAGCAACCGCTTCTTTTGTGCGTTCATTTTCATATACCGCATGTTTAGCGCGCTTACAATCTACTTCATTTTGTATCAAAAACTTGTACTTTTCAAATTGCTCTTTGGTTAAATCACCAAGCGAATTAATAGAAAGTGACGTTTGCAAATCTGACAGCGCTCTTTCACACTCCATGCGGCGTTCATTATATTTTGAGTCTGCCAGTCCTCTTCGCTTATTTGTATTAGAAATAACGAGCACAGCATCTGTTAATTGCAGCGGGCTATACTGGTATTCAAGAGTTTGACAGTTTAACAATACGGCTTGATTTTCCTTTCCCATTCCAATTGCAAACTGATCCATAATCCCGCAGCTTACGCCGATAAATTCATTTTCAGCTTGCTGCGCCATTTTTACAAGGTCCATCATATCAATATTCAATTCAAAAATTTTATTTAAAAGTACGCATGTGACTAACTCAATTGATGCTGATGATGAAAGCCCTGCTCCGTTAGGAATATTGCCAAAAAACAAGATATCAAAACCAAAAGGAAGATCATATCCGTGCTTTTTAAAGGTGTCCATTACTCCTTTTGGATAATTAGCCCAATCATCTTCGGTTTTGTACGTTAATTGCTCTAGAGAGGATTCAATAACTCCTGCTTCAGAGAAGTTTTTAGAGTACATACGTATTTTTCGATCATGACGTTTTTGTACTACCGCATACGTTCCTATACTCAATGAACAAGGAAAAACATGCCCTCCATTATAATCAGTATGTTCTCCAATTAAATTGACACGTCCTGGCGCAAAAAAGTAGCGAATAGCTTCTGACGAATGAAATATTTGTTTGAACTCTTCGATTAATTTTCCCAGCATTTATTATCACCTATTTTAAGTATTTTTTTGGAAACGGATTCATATGTACATTGTAAAGTCCATTTTTCTTTGCCTCAATGGTAAAATTACTATTGATAATCGGTACTTTTTTGCTTATCACTTTAAAAATGATTCTTTTGAATTGACGATGAACTACTCTTACGCCAAAAAGGTGTTATCTTTATGTAAGCCTTGACTTGCAAATGATATGAAAATAATAGATTTAGAGACATCCCCTAAAAATAATCACGATATTTTCAAAAAATTATAGAAAAATGAAAGCGATTACGTTAAAGTAAGAATTAAGTACTACTTTATTTCAAAAAGAAGGTGAAAATTTGCTCTCACATTTCCAAGCTCAAGAATATTCAACGTACGCATACAGGTTTTTAGAATCCCGCACAAATGAAGTTGCGCAGCTATGGTCGGTTGGATGGGATGAAGTGTTCTCTCCCCTTTATAACTGGAGCGGAAACCAGCGAAAAGATGTAGGAAAATATATTTTTCAATACACTGTTTCTGGGTACGGGATGATTGAAATAGATGGAAAAGAATATAAAGTGGATGCTGGAAAAGCATTCATCGTCAATATACCTGGAAATTATCGCTATTACTTACCAAAGGAAAGTGAAAACTGGGAGTTTATTTTTCTTACATTATACGGAGATGAAGTACAAAAATGCTGGGATTATATTCAGTCAACCCACTCCCCTGTAATTCGATTTCACCCTGAATCAGCACCTGTTCAGCTGCTTGCTCAAATATATAAGCGGGCAAGTGAAAAACATATAGCAGATCCATTTCATGCCTCAAGCTTATCTTACCGCTTTGTAATGGAGCTGTATCAATATATTAAAAGCATGGATAGTTTTACAGAGGATTGGCCTGAAAGTATCATTAGCTCTATTTTATTTGCCCGTAATCATTATCATGAAGAAATCGGTCCGGATGAAATGGCAGATGCAGCTCATTTATCTCGCTATCATTTTAGCCGGTTATTCAAACAAACGACTGGGATTACGCCGATTCAATACTTAACGAAGCTTCGCATTCAAAAAGCGGCCGAGCTATTGCATCAAACCAAGTACTCAATCGAAGAAATTGCTGAAAACGTCGGCTATGCAAATGCCAATTATTTAACAAAAGTATTTCGCAAAACGACCAATATGACACCCGGGCAGTATCGAAAAAGTGATGCATCCATTGATGAGCACTTTGCATTGCCAAAATAAAAACGACTTCCATAAAAGGAAGTCGTTTTTATTTTTTATCGGGAATTTCTACTACCACAGAACCTTTTTCGTAAATAAAAGTCAATTTTTTACCCGGGATAATCATATTTTCTAAAATATCTCGTGCAGCTTGAAGTGCAAACTCTGTCCGTTCTGCCTTTTCCTGCACTTCTTCATTTTCAGCTTGAAGATCATTTTTATCCAGCGCTCTTATTTTAGTTAATGCCTGATCTATAAAATCGTATGCTTCGTCATATATAAGCTCTATACGGTCCTTCATGTGCTCATTCATGCTCCTTTGCCCATTTTGTATTATCATAAATGAATTAGATATATTCTACAACCTAAAACTGAATAAGTTTTTACGCTTAGCTTTCACGTATTTTCTTTCATTTCTTTTCATTTATTTTAAAAGAAGAGCTGCTTTTAATAGCAAAAAAAGACCATTCAATTTATCATGAATGATCTTTTTAGAAAACTTATACGCTGACAACAAACTCATCATCTTTTACATCAACTGTCACTTGACTATAATCTTCAATTTGCCCTGCAATTAATTCTCTGGCAATTTTTGTTTCAATATATTTTTGAATAAACCTTTTTAAAGGGCGAGCTCCGTATACCGGATCAAATCCGGAGGCTGCAATATAATTTTTTGCTTCTTCTGTTAACGTTAACGAAATATGACGATCGGATAAACGCTTTTCAAGCTGAACCAATAGCTTATCAATAATCCCTTTTACTTCATGAACAGTTAGCGGTTTGAATAAAATCGTGTCGTCTACTCGATTTAAGAATTCTGGACGAAAATGCTGTCTTAATTGAGCCATCACTTGCTCTCTGGCTTTTTCAGTAATCTCGCCTTCACTTGTTAAACCGTCTAATAAAAATTGAGAACCGATATTCGACGTCATAATAATAACTGTATTTTTAAAATCAATGACTTTTCCTTTTGAATCTGTTGCTCTTCCATCATCTAGTATTTGAAGGAGCACATTAAATACTTCGGGATGGGCTTTTTCAATTTCATCTAACAAAACGACTGAATAAGGCTTGCGTCTCACCGCTTCCGTTAGCTGGCCGCCTTCTTCGTATCCTACATAGCCAGGAGGCGCTCCTATAAGCCTAGAGACCGCATGCTTTTCCATGTACTCAGACATATCAATACGAACCATTTGTTCTTCACTGTCAAATAAAGAATGTGCCAGCGTTTTGGCTAGCTCCGTTTTTCCTACTCCGGTAGGTCCTAGGAAAATAAATGACCCAATCGGACGGTTCGGGTCTTTAATGCCTGCCCGTGCGCGAATCACAGCATCCGTCACTAAGGATACAGCTTCATCTTGTCCAATCACACGCTGCTGTAAAATTGACTCAAGCTTCAACAGCTTTTCTCTTTCCCCTTCAACTAGTTTTGATACCGGAATTCCCGTCCATCTTCCTACAATTTCAGCAATTTCTTCTTCTGTTACTTCTTCTCTTAACAAACGGTTTTCTTGTGCTTTTTCAGCAGCTGTTTCTTCCAGCTGTTTTAGTTCTTTTTCAAGAGCTGGAATGCGTCCGTGGCGAAGTTCAGCTGCTTTATTTAAATCATATTTCCCTTCAGCTTCTTCTAGGTCTCGCTTCGCTTTTTCAAGCTGCTCCCGGACATCTTGCACCGTTTGAATCGACTGCTTTTCTTTTTCCCACTGCAGCTTCATTGTATCTGCACGTTCTCTTAAATCAGAGACTTCTTTTCGAATTGCCTCTAACCTTGTGATGCTTGCTTGATCTGTTTCTTTACTTAATGCCGCTTCTTCAATTTCAAGCTGCATGACACGTCGTGTAACTTCATCTAATTCTGATGGCATCGAATCAATTTCTGTTCGAATAGTTGCGCATGCTTCATCAATTAAATCAATTGCTTTATCAGGTAAAAAGCGATCTGATATATAACGATCAGACATAACCGCTGCTGAAACAATCGCTCGGTCGTGAATATTCACGCCGTGATGAATTTCAAATCGTTCTTTTAAACCACGTAAAATAGAGATTGTATCTTCTACGGAAGGTTCTTCAACCAGTACCTGTTGAAAGCGTCTTTCAAGCGCTGGATCTTTTTCAATATACTGACGATACTCATCAAGAGTTGTAGCTCCTATACAGTGAAGTTCTCCTCTAGCAAGCATTGGTTTTAAAATGTTCCCTGCATCCATCGCTCCATCCGTACGGCCTGCTCCAACGATTGTATGAAGCTCATCAATGAATAAAAGAATTTGACCGTTGCTTTTCTTAACTTCTTGAAGAACAGCTTTTAAACGCTCTTCAAATTCTCCCCTGAATTTCGCTCCTGCTACTAAAGCTCCCATATCTAATGAAAAGATGGTTTTATCTTTTAATCCTTCAGGCACATCTCGGCGAACAATACGCTGTGCTAGACCTTCAACAATCGCTGTTTTACCAACGCCAGGTTCTCCTATCAAAACTGGATTGTTTTTTGTTTTTCGCGATAAAATGCGGATAACGCGGCGAATTTCTCCGTCTCGTCCAATGACTGGATCAATGTTGCCTGCTCGTACTTCTGCTACTAAGTCTCTTCCATATTTAGCTAACGCTTCATATGTGACTTCGGGATTTTGACTTGTAATTCGCTGATTTCCTCGAAGGCTGGTAAGCACATCTTGCAGAGCTTTTTTTGTTATACCGTGACTTGAAAATAACTTGCCATATTCACTAGAAGACGGTTCCTGTGCTAATGCTAAAAAGATGTGCTCAACTGAAACGTAATCATCTTGCAAACGAGATGCTTCTTCTTGAGCTTTAACAAACAGCTGCTGAAGTTTATTCGTAATATAAACCTTCCCTGCTTCAGCACCACTTCCTGTAACGGCTGGTTTTTTCGCAAGCAATTGATTTACCTGCTGCTGAAAAGATTGATGATCTATATGTAAATGATCTAATATGCGAGGAGCAATACCATCTTGCTGATGAATGAGCGTATATAGCAAATGAGCAATATCCACTTCCTGCTGATTTCGTTTAATAGCTTCGGACTGCGCTTCCATCACGCCTTCTTGCAATTTTTGGGTCATTTTATTTATATCCATTGAACATCCTCCTTCGATACATTTGACCTTTATTGACCTTTATTTCATTATACCCAGCAATAGGAAAACAAGTAAAGCCATTCAATTTAGAATGGCTTCTTTATTTTTTACTATTTAAGGCTTACGCATGTACGTCCAGTGGCGATCATCGTTGGCCGTCTCTGGAAAACGCTCTCCTGCTTTTAATTTAACCTTTTGAGGATTATTTACGTTACTTCCTGTTTCACCAATTTCAATATACACTCCGTTATTAGGAGCTTTTTGACCCGGTGTGAAATGACGATTTTGTCCCATTGTCCTGCCTCCTCATTCCTGAAATGAAATGTTCTCCTATACTATTCCCTTAAGATTTCTGTTTCATAATGGAGATGTTTTCATATTAGGCAGAGAAAAAGAGCAGACCTTTAGATCCGCCCTTTTATATTAATGAGTAAATTTGATAGCTTGTTCGATTTCAGTTTCTCCAGCTAGCATTTCAAACGTTTTTCCTATCGTAGCTTCTTCGTTTAGACATTCTACAAGCACGGCTGCTACATCTGCTCGGGGAATCGTCTGAGATTTATCTTCAATATCATTATTGATATCAATTTTCCCAGTAGCTTGATCATTCGATAAAGTTCCTGGTCGTACAATTGTATACTGTAGATTAGACTGCTTTAAGTATTCATCCGCTATCGCTTTCGCACGCAGGTAAAGCTGTAAGCCTTCTGGTCCTTGTTCAGGTGCGTCTGTTCCCATTGAACTTAACATAACAAAGCGCTTTGCACCTTGATTTTTTGCTTCATCAATGATATTTTTAGCGCCGTTTTGATCCACAGCGATTGTTTTTTCGTCTCCCGTATGTCCTCCAGAACCTGCTGCAAATATGACAGCGTCCATACCTTTTAAAGCATCTGAAACATCTTGCTCCAAGTCACCAAGCACAACGTTGGCACCCAGCTTCTTTAACGCGTCTGCTTGCTTTTCGTCGCGAATCATCGCATAAGCTTCGTGATGCTTGCTGTTTGCAACTTTTTCTACCACTTGTTTTCCCGTTGTTCCGTTTGCTCCAACAACTAATACTTTCATCATAAATCACCTTTCGTTCTGTTTAGTATACAGTTGATGTTCCCACAATTAATTCCCTTTAAACAAAAAACCCCTTCTGATATTCTCAGAAAGGGTTTTTCTCTTAAGCTAAAATGGCTTGCAGCAAAGCTTTTTGTACATGCATACGATTTCCAGCCTGCTGAAAAACAACAGAATTTGGTCCGTCAATAACGCTTGCTGTTACTTCTTCTTCACGATGCGCAGGCAAACAGTGCAGAAATAAATAGTCTGACTTAGCATAGGAAGCTAGTTCTTCATTTACTTGATAAGGAGCAAATATTTTCAAGCGTTGCTGTGCTTCTTCTTCCTGTCCCATACTTGTCCATACGTCTGCATAAATAGCATCGGCATTTTTCACAGCTTCTATAGGATCTTTTGTAATCGTAACCTTCGCACCTGTTGTAGCAGCTATTTCATGAACATAAGCTGTTACAAAGTCTTTTGGCTCATATCCATCAGGGCATCCAATTGAAATATCTATCCCCATTTTTGCACAGGCAATCATTAACGAATGCGCTACATTATTTCCGTCTCCAACATACGCTACTTTTAGCCCTTCAAATGATTTCTTGTGCTCGTAGATCGTTAATAAATCAGCTAGAGCCTGACAAGGATGATAATCATCTGTCAAACCATTAATAACGGGAATGGATGCGTAATCTGCAAGCTCTTCGATCTTGCTGTGTTCAAACGTACGAATCATTATAGCATCGATGAATTCAGATAGTACGCGTGCTGTATCAGCAATCGTTTCTCCGCGTCCAATCTGTAAATCTTGGCTGCTTAAAAAGAGGGCGTTTCCTCCAAGCTGCATCATTCCCGCTTCAAATGAGACTCTTGTTCTTGTTGAAGATTTTTCAAAAATGAGCCCCAGCGTTTTTCCTTTTAACGATGTTACGATTTCACCATTTTTATGCTTTTCTTTCAGTTCAATGGCGCTTTCTAAAAGTGACATAATATCGTCTGATGATAAATCTTTAAGTGTAAGCAAATCTTTTCCTTTTAAATTCGTATTTACCGAGACTGTACTCATGATACTGTCACTTCCTTTTTAGTTTTTTGAAACCATTCTTGCAGTGATGAAACGTGATATTCATCGACTTGGAACGATTGGAAAAATAGCGAAGCCGTTTCTGCCTCCGTCATAACCATTAAACCGTGTTTTAATGCTGACATACGGCTTTCTTTATCTTCAGGCTGTAAACTTACATATAATAAAGCTTCTTTCGTTTTCACCCATTCACTAACTTCTTTATCTTTAACAAGAGTTAATCCCGCGCTTTGCGCAAGCTCTTCAAGGCCCTGCGCCTCTCCGTTGATATACACTTCTGCAGCACCTTTTTTACTTAACACATACTGATGGAATACTTTTTTTGCTGCTTCTTCAATCGTTGAAGAAATCGCAATTCCTTCACCAGTTGACTTCATTTCTGGTCCAACAAGTGGATCAACTCCTGATAATTTACTTGTCGAAAACACTGGAAACTTGATAGTTGTGTAAGCCGGATCCGGCAATAAACCTAGCTTTTCACTAATTTCCGACAATGATTTCCCAAGCAATATTTGAGTTGATAGCGAAACAAGCGGCGTGTTGCACACTTTGCTTACTACAGGCACTGTACGGCTGGCACGCGGATTAACTTCCAGCATGTAGACTTCATCGTTGTAAATAACATATTGGATATTCATAATCCCTTTATATTGAAGTTTGTTTACAATTTTTTGAGCGTAGCTCACCATTTTTTCTTTATGCGCTGCTTCTACTGTTTTTGCTGGTAAAAGCGCATAGCTGTCTCCTGAATGAACGCCGGCTTTTTCAATATGTTCAACGATTGTCGGAATCAACACATCTTTTCCATCTGCTACCACGTCAACTTCTGCTTCTTTTCCCGGGAAGTAAGCATCAATAAGCATTGGGAAATGAGAAGCTTTAATAGCCGGTAAACAAGCCTGCAGCTCCGTTTCGTTTTGAATTGTCAGCATTCCTTTTCCGCCAATCACGTAAGAAGGACGAATAAGTAATGGGAAGCCCATATCTTTTGCTTTTTTTACAAGTTCTTTCGCGTCCTTCGCCATTTCACCTGGGATATGCGGAATATCACAGTCATCTAAGAGCTTATAAAACAGGTCACGATCTTCAAGTGCATCAATGACATCATTTGTAATCCCTAGTAAATTAACGCCAGCTTCTTCTAGACCTTTAACAAGCGAAATAGCCGTTTGACCTCCGTATTGAACAATTACATCCGTCACATTTTCAGCATCAAGAACATTTAATACGTCCTCTACTGTTACAGGTTCAAAATATAAGCGATCTGCTACTTCAAAATCTGTACTTACCGTTTCTGGATTATTGTTAATTAAAATCGTTTCGTATCCTTCTTTTTCAAGAGCTAGCACACCGTGTACAGAGCTGTAGTCGAACTCTACTCCTTGCCCGATACGAATTGGTCCAGAACCGATAATCGCAACTTTTTTATTCGTTGATGGTTCAATCTCACTTTCGCCGTAGTAACTAGAGTAGAAATACGCCGTTGAAGATTCAAACTCCGCTGCACATGTATCCACCATTTTATAGCTTGGCGTAATATGTAGTGCTTTACGTTTCGCTCTTACCTCAAGTTCTGGCACATTCCATACGTCTGCTAGATACGCATCTGTAAAACCATGTTCCTTCACTTGCTTGAATTGTTCAGCTGTAATCGAATCAAAACGTACTTCTTTTAAAGATGCTTCCATTTTAATCAGCTGTGCAAAGTGTGTTAAATAGAAATAATCAATTTGTGTTACTTCATGGATATACTCAGGCGTTGTGCCGCGGCGTAAAAGCTCAAGGATAACAAAAATACGCTCATCGCTTTGTTCGCCTAGCCTGCTTTTTAATTCATCCGTTGAAAGTTCTTGCAGTTCTTCTACTTCTAATCCTTGTAAGTCAATTTCTAAAGAAGATAATGCTTTTTGGAAGCTACGTGTAAAGTTACGGTCAATAGCCATTACTTCTCCAGTTGCTTTCATTTGCGTACCAAGCGTTCTTTCAGCGTAGAAAAACTTGTCAAACGGCCATCTTGGAAATTTCACTACTACATAGTCAAGAGCAGGTTCAAAGCTTGCATACGTGTCTCCTGTCACAGGATTTAATAATTCATGAAGCGTGTAGCCTACCGATAGCTTTGCAGCAATTTTGGCAATCGGATAGCCAGTTGCTTTTGATGCAAGAGCAGACGAACGGCTCACACGCGGATTTACTTCAATTAAATAGTACTGCTTGCTTTTTGGATCAAGCGCAAACTGAATGTTGCAACCCCCAATAATGCCAAGCGATGAAATAATTTTAACTGAAGCAGAGCGAAGCATTTGATATTCCACGTCTGTTAGTGTTTGAGAAGGAGCAACGACCACCGAATCTCCAGTATGGACGCCTACGGGATCGATGTTCTCCATATTACAAATTGTGATGCACGTATTGTTTACGTCACGCATAACCTCGTACTCAACCTCTTTAAATCCGGCGATGCTTTTTTCAATTAAGCACTGAGTAATAGCACTTTCACGCAAACCTGACGCTGAAAGCTTTTCAAGCTCTTCCATAGAATGAGCAATTCCTCCGCCCGTTCCGCCTAGCGTATAAGCAGGACGTACAATAACAGGAAAACCAATTTTCTTGGCAAAAGCTAACGCTTCTTCTACTTTTGTAACAACTTCACTTTCCGGCACCGGTTCATTCAGTTCATTCATCAATGCGCGGAACTCTTCACGACTTTCACCTTTTTTGATTGATTCAATCGGCGTTCCTAAAAGTTTCACATCATATTTTGGCAAAATGTTTTGTTCATGAAGCTCAAGTGCTAAGTTTAAACCCGTCTGTCCACCTAATGTTGCTAACAAACCGTCCGGCTTTTCTTTTGCAATAATTTTCTCTACGCAGTCTACTGTTAATGGTTCAAAATAGATTCGGTCTGCTACGTGAGTGTCCGTCATAATTGTAGCTGGATTATTATTGATTAAGATAACTTCATAACCTTCTTCTTTTAATGACAAGCATGCCTGAGTTCCTGAATAATCAAATTCTGCTGCTTGCCCGATTACGATTGGTCCTGATCCGATTACTAAAATCTTTTTTAACGTTTGGTCTTTAGGCATATACTTTTCCGCTCCCTACTTGCTGTACTTTCGTCATAAATTCATCAAAGATATACGTGCTGTCACTTGGTCCAGGATGTGCTTCTGGATGATATTGAACCGACATAACAGGAAGGTCTTTATGCATTAAACCTTCAACCGATCCGTCATTCACATTTTTAAATCGAACGTTTAATGGCGTAGACGTAATCGTCTGTTCATCTACGACATAGCTATGGTTTTGAGACGTCATACACACTTTGTTATTCGTTAAATCAATTACAGGCTGATTAGCTCCTCGGTGACCGAACGCCAGCTTTTTGGTTTGTGCCCCAAAAGCAAGCCCAATTAACTGATGTCCAAAGCAAATTCCCAAAGTTGGATACGATGAAATAATTTCTTTTAGTTCATCCAGCTGACTGCTCACTTGGGTTGGATCTCCAGGTCCGTTTGATAAGACAATGCCATCCGGCTGCAGCTCTTTTACTTTTGAAGAGCTTGTAGAATAAGGAACAACTGTTACTTTGCAGCCTCGATTTAACAGCTCTTGTAAAATTGATTTTTTATAGCCAAAGTCCATTAATACAACGTGTTTTTCACCGTTCCCGTAAGTAACAGGCTCTTTTGTTGATACTTCTTTTACTACATATCCATCGCATTCAGCAGTAAATGCTGGTGGTTCAGCAGATGTCGAAAAGGCAGATTGCATCGTACCTTCTTTTCGAATTCGTTTTACGACCGCTCTCGTATCCACATGTGTAATAAGCGGAATGTTCCATTTCTTTAAATATTGTTTAAAGCTGTACATCGCTTCGTAATGGAACCCTTCATCTGAACATTCGTATACGACAACGCCTGCTACGTGAGGCTTTTTGCTTTCATAATCTTTTTCATTGATACCATAGTTCCCAATCAAAGGGTACGTAAAGACGATAATTTGATCTTTGTAAGATGGATCAGTCACAACTTCTTGATAACCAGTCATTCCAGTAAAGAAAACAATTTCTCCTTCTGCCTGGTGCGTTGCTGTATGTTCAATGTGTCCGGCGAACGAATCGCCGTTTGCTAAGTGTAAATATCCGTTCATTGTGCATCCCTCTTCGAATAATTATTTATAAAACAGAATTTTTATACAAACATATTCAAAAAAATTTGTATTATGAAGTAATTTTTGTTTGGCTAAACGCTTCTTCAATGATATGAATCGCTTGGTCCAACTCTTCTTTTGTTACAGTTAAAGGCGGCAGCAATCGTACTACATGCGGTCCTGCTCCCAGTGCTAGCAATCCTTTTTCACGCATAGCTGCAAGCAATGCTGACTGATGTTCTCCGCATTCAATTCCAATCATAAAACCTTTTCCACGAACATCGGTTACAAATGAATAATCTGCTACGCTATTTTTCAAAGCATTGGTAAAATAAAGGCTTTTTTCTGTAACCTCTGCCAAAAATGCTTCATTAAAAATAATGTTTAAGGTTGCTTTGGCTGAAGCTAGTGCAATTGGGTTTCCTCCAAAGGTTGTTCCGTGAGTACCAGGTCCAAATGCTTCTTTGAGATAGCCTTTGCCAATCATTGCACCAACCGGCATTCCGCTTCCTAATCCTTTAGCTGCTGTAATAATATCTGGTGAAACGTTAAAATGCTGATAAGCAAATGGTTTTCCAGTTCTGCCGATTCCAGTTTGCACTTCGTCAACTATAAACAGTGCTTCGTGCTTTTTACATAGCTCTTGAATGGTTAATAAAAATGCTTCGGTTCCTGGAACCACTCCGCCTTCTCCTTGAATGACTTCAACCATAATTGCTGCTACGCTGTCGTCCATTTCCTGTTTTAATGCTTCTTCATCATTGTAGGGCACGTAAACAAACTCATTAACAAGAGGACCGAAGCCATCATGAATTTTTGCCTGCCCTGTAGCTGTCATTGTAGCAAATGTACGTCCATGAAATGATTTTGTAAACGTAATAATTTTGTGTTTTTGTGTGTACTTGCGCGCTAATTTAATCGCCGCTTCGTTGGCTTCTGCACCGCTGTTACAGAAAAATACTGCATCACCGTTTGAGCGTTCCACAAGCTTACCTGCTACGTCTTCTTGAATCGATTGATGAAATAAATTTGACACGTGCCACACTTTATTTAACTGCTCTTCGACCGCTTTTTGAACATCAGGATGACGATGACCTACGTTACAAACAGCGATACCTGAAATAAAATCTAAATACTCATTTCCTTTGTTATCTATTAATTTTGTTCCTTGCGCCTCTTCCACATGGATATCAAACCGTTGATATGTTGGAAACAATGAACTCATCGCTATCTTCTCCACCTTTCCCACTATATTTAATTGCTGTACCAATCAGCTTTCCTTCCTTATCTAAAAATCCATCAGTTCCGCTAATAATATGAACTTCTTCAAGCAAAGGAGATAACGCATTTACCGCTGATGTTACTTTCGGAATCATTCCGCCATAAATTACTTTTTCTTCAATAAGTGCATCAATCTCTGACTTTGTAAGCTCAGGAAGCAATGCTCCATCCTTTAACACACCTTTTACATCCGTTACAAACATCAGCTTTTCAGCATTTACTGCTTGTGCAACGGCTCCGGCTGCCACGTCAGCATTAATATTATAGCTATTACCTTCTTCATCTGCTCCAATGGAAGAAACAACTGGAATATACTTACTGTCAGTTAGTTGTTTTAATAATGTATCGTTTACGCCTTTTACTTCTCCAACGTAACCTAGACGTTCCACATCAATTGCCTCTGCTTTAAGCAATAATCCATCAATTCCTGATAGTCCTACCGCTTTTAAGTTCGATTTTTGTAGATCTTTTACAAGCTGCTTATTAACCTTGCCTGCTAATACCATCGTCACAACTTCTAATGCTTCTTTGGACGTTTTTCGAAGCCCATCTACAAATTCCGTTTCAATGTGAAGTTTGGTAAGCGTATCTTGAATATCAGGTCCGCCTCCGTGCACAACAATGATCTGATATCCATTTGCTTTTAACTGCTGAATGCTTTCAAAAAAAGCGCTTGTTAACTGGTTGACAATGCTGCCTCCGCATTTTACAACGACGATTTTTTCATTGCTCATTTCACTCTCTCCTTACGTTCGATAACTGGCATTGATTTTGACATAATCGTAAGTCAAATCGCAGCCCCACGCTTTGCCGATCCCGCTTCCCTGCTGTAAGTCCACATAGACTTCGACCGTATCATTTTCTAAATAAGCCTTTGCCTCTTCTTCACTAAATGAAACAGGCTGACTGTTTTCTAACATCTGGATATTGCCTAACGAAACATTCACTGTTTCTGGATTAAGCGCTACTCCGCTGTATCCAACTGAACAAATAATTCGTCCCCAATTAGCATCGGCTCCATACATGGCCGTTTTCACTAGGTTCGAGCCCACAATTTGTTTAGCAATCACATTTGCTTCTTCGTTTGTATGAGCACCAGATACGTTTACTTCAATTAGTTTTGTTGCTCCTTCACCGTCGCGTGCAATTTGTTTGGCTAAATCTTCACACGTCAAGCGCAGTGCTTCATAAAACGAATTCCATTCAGGATGATCTGGTGTAAGCGACTGGTGATCAGCTTTTCCATTTGCTAAAACAACAACCATATCGTTGGTGGACGTATCACCATCCACTGTAATTTGATTAAAGCTTTTATTTGTAATAGAACCTAGCGCATCTTGTAGCACTGAAGCTTCAACCTTAGCATCCGTTGTGATAAAGCTAAGCATCGTAGCCATATTTGGGTGAATCATGCCTGATCCTTTCGCTGTGCCGCCAATGGTGACTACTTTGCCGTCAATTTTTGTTTCATAGCAAGCTGATTTCATCACTGTATCTGTTGTTAAAATAGCCGTTTGAAATTCTTCTGCTTTTTCTTTGTTCGACGAGGGACTTAACAACCCAATGCCTTTCACGATTTTTTCCATATCTAGAAGCTCTCCAATTACGCCTGTAGAAGCTACCGCTACATGATGAGGTAGGATATTAAGCTTTTTTGCACATGTATTTCGCATTTGGTATGCATCTTTTAATCCTTGTTCTCCAGTACATGCATTTGCACATGCGCTGTTCACAACGATCGCTTGCAGCTTCTGCTCCACCGCTACACTTTCTTTTGTAACAGCTAAAGGCGCCGCTTGGAAGGCGTTAAGCGTGTAAACAGCTGCGCAATTAGCTGGCACATCGCTTACAATAACTCCTAAATCTTTTTTAGCATAACGTAAACCAGCGTGAACGCCGTCTGCTGAAAAACCTAGCGGCGTTACAATTGTACCGTTCTCTATTTTCTTTATCTTTTCTTTCGTTTGTTTAACCGTAATCACTATACGTTCCCTCCTGCTTTTATCGTGATTAGTGATGCTGTTGACTTTATGGGAAGACAGGCAGTAGCCCGATACCCGCTTGCTGTTCAAATCCCATCATGATATTGGCATTTTGAATGGCCTGGCCGGCTGCCCCTTTAACTAAGTTATCAATGACAGAAACAATCGTGACACGCTTTGTTCGTTCGTCAAATGCAACACCGATATCGCAATAATTTGATGCACTTACTTCTTTAGTAGACGGAAATTCACCAGCTTTTCGAACGCGAACGAACGGGGAGTTTTGATATGTATCTACATATAGCTGATGAAGCTCTTGTACTGAGCTTTCTTCAGAAAGTTCAGCGTATATTGTACTCATAATCCCTCGCGTCATTGGAACTAAGTGCGTACTGAACGTAACGTGGCCAATTTCTTCATCCCACTTTTCTAAAATAGATTCGATTTCTGGGATATGCTGATGGTGATTAACTTTGTATATTTTCATATTTTCATTGATTTCAGCATAATGAGCCATTTGCGAAAGACCGCGTCCTGCTCCTGAGATCCCGGACTTTGCATCAATGATAATAGAGTTTGATTTCACCATTTGTTTACTAACGAGGGGAGCTAACCCAAGCAGTGTAGCTGTTGGATAACAACCCGGATTCGCAACGAACGTACTGCTTTCAACTTCGTCTGCAAACCATTCTGATAATCCATACACAGACTGATGCAAAAATATTCCATCCGCAGCAGGCTTTTTGTACCATTTTTCATAAAGCGCTTCTGTTTTTAATCTAAAATCTCCAGATAGATCTACCACTTTTATTCCTTCTTCTATTAATTGAGGTACAAGTTTGCTAGAAACACCGGACGGAGTTGCTGTAAACACTAAATCTAATTCTTCAGCCATCTTCTTAGGGTTTATATCTTGCAGTGTATATACAGTATTAGAAAGGTGAGGATAAACTTCTGCTAGTTCCATCCCATCCTGAGAGGATGAATAAACTGCATAAACATGAAAATGTGGGTGATTCGCTAACAAACGAATCAGTTCTACTCCTCCATACCCTGTTGCTCCAACAATTCCTACCTTGTATTCTTTCATTTTAAAACTCCTTTTTCCACGTATCTATTTGAATTATTTATCATTATAATACCGTATAAAAATAAAATCAAATGAATATTTAAAAAATCCAACACTTTATTCTATATTTTTAAACATTTTTATTTATTCATAAGTTTTTATTTTTATAACTATCTTTCTATTTTTGTTTAGAAATTGTTCACAGATAGTTTTGGAAAACACTGGTTGTTTTTGTGTATAATAAGAATATCGATAAAATCATCCGTATGACATTTTTTTATACGGCTAGTGGACGTACAGCATATACAGACTGTTCTAACTTAATAGATTAATAAGTAGCAGTCGCAAAAATTTTAATTAAAAGGTGATAACATGATGAACATCACAACGGATTCTTTTTCGAATGAGCTGCAGCAATTTTTTATGAGCTTTGATCATAAAATTTCGTTTAAAAAAGGTGACTTTCTCTTTCAAGAAGGTTCGACTTCAACTCATTTATTTTTTATTACATCAGGGGCCGTGCAAGTAGGTAAAGTGACACCGGAAGGACGCGAGCTGACGCTTCAGCTGGCGAGTTCAGGAGACTTAGTCGGGGAAGTCATGCTGTTTTGCGGATCTACTCCCCATATGCTTCAAGCAAAAGCTATTGAACCTTGTACGGCAATCAGTATTCAAAAACGGGTGTTAGAAAACGAACTAGCACAATACCCTGCTCTTTCTATGGAGTACATGAAGTGGATGGGACTACAAATTAAACGAATGCAGACAAAATTTAGAGACTTAATTCTAAATGGAAAAAAGGTGCTCTCTATTCTACTCTGATCCGCATGTCTAATAGCTTTGGAGTAATGAAGCCAGATGGTATTTTATTAAACGTAACGTTGACCAATCAAGAAATCGCCAATCTATGCGGGACATCTCGAGAAGTGGTCAATCGCATGCTCGCTGAGTTGCGAAAAAACGAAGTGATTTCAATGGCAGATGGAAAAATCATCATTCATAAGCTTTCTTTTTTAAAGAAAGAAATAGACTGTGAGGACTGCCCTGTGGAATTGTGCAGAATTGAATAAGAAAAAAAGCCATCGTTGATGGCTTTTTTCTTATTGAACACCTAATGCAATTTTAGCGTAGCGCGTCATGCGATCTTTATCCCATGGCGGATTAAATGTGATATTCACTTCTACATTTTCTACTTCTTCAAGCGAAATTAATTGTTTTTTCACTTGTTCGCCAATCACACCAGCCAGCGGGCAGCCGATAGAAGTTAACGTCATCGTCACGATAACCGTGTTGTTTTCTTCCATTTCTACACCGTACACTAAGCCTAAATTTACGATATCAACGCCAAGCTCTGGATCAATTACTTCTTCTAGTGATTCCATGATTTTATCTTCTAACTGTTTATCCATATTCATTCTCCTTTCTTTTACTTCCGTAATTATCTTCACGTATTAAATATACCCTTAAACAATTTATCGTAAGCAATCAATAACTATGTCTTACACCGTAACAAGACAGCTTTTGCATGTCAATCGTTCTGCTTTGCTCCTAAGGAAAAGTTGTGTAAAATATGGGAATACAAGCATGAATATTAGTAGAATTCAATATAATCGTATAACTACTTCAATTTAAAAGGAGCCCTATATGAGAAACGATCAACACTTAATCGCCTTAGATCTGGATGGAACATTGTTAACGAATGAAAAAACCATTTCACCTACAACGAAACGGGTATTAGAAAAAGCCAAACAAGAAGGACATATTGTAATGATTGCAACTGGAAGACCTTATCGTTCCAGTGCTATGTATTACAGCGAATTAGATTTATCCACGCCTATCGTAAACTTTAACGGAGCGCTTGTCCATCACCCCCTTCAGCCTGATTTCGGCACGCATCACGAACCTTTAAACCGCCGCACTGTCCATGACATTGTGACAGCTATGCAAGACTATCGCATCAACAATATCATGGCAGAAGTACAAGATGATGTGTATCTTCATTTTGAAGATCGAAAATTAATGGATGTACTTAGCCTAGGGGATCCTAAATTACAAACAGGTGATTTGCGTCATACGCTGCAGCACGATCCAACGTCTATTTTAATTCACGCAGATGAAGAACATGTACAAGATATACGCTCTCACCTTTCAGATGTTCATGCAGAAGTACTAGAACATAGACGCTGGGGAGCACCTTGGCATGTCGTTGAAATTGTAAAAAAAGGACTTAATAAAGCTGTAGGTCTTGAGCGCGTAGCTAATCATTATCAAATTCCACGCGAACGAATTATTGCGTTTGGAGATGAAGACAATGATTTTGAAATGATTAAATTTGCAGGACACGGTATCGCCATGGAAAATGGTATTAGCGAATTAAAACAGCTAGCGCGTGAAGTAACAAAATCGAATGAAAATGATGGTATTGCTTATTATTTGGAAAAAACGTTAAATTTATAACTTAGCTTTTTTTGAAAAGCAAGGTAAATTTTTATCGCTATCATTTTTTTTATTTAGTACACACTATAACCGACACTTCTTAAGGTGTCGGTTTTATTTATATTACGAGGAGGAATTTATGATGGGCAGAGGCAATCGATCAAAACGTTTTGTGAAACAAGGTGCAGACGCAGTTCAAAAACATGATGAACGAATTCCTTATCATATGACTATGGCAGAGGCAGAAGCATTTCAAGCTCAGCAGCGCCAAACTCCTCATGGAGGACAGTAACTTATGAAAAATTCACTTTTTGGTCAAGTAAAAGATGCGATTCGAAATGCAGTATCCGGCCATTCAGAAGATCAGCTTCACCGTCAAAAGCACGGCAACGGTGAACTTGATATTTCAGAAGGTGTATTAAATAGCATTGCTTCTAACGCTTCTCCTGAGGAGCAAGAGCAGCTGAAGCAATTCCAAAACTCATTGCATCAAGCGTACGATACAGATGGAGAATCACATTCACAAGAGAAAAGCGCAGACATTACGTCTGATACGCTGTCTCATATCGTTCAGAATGCTTCTTCCGAAGAGAAGGCACAGCTTGAACAGCTTCAAAACACTTTAGAAGGCGGTCAGTCTCACGCTCACGGTAAAGCTCACACGTCCAGTGAAAGCGTAGCAGCTGATATATTATCTCATGCACAGCAAAGCGCTTCTCCTGAAGAACAAGCTCAGCTTCAGCAGCTTCAGAATACATTGGGAGCTGCTGGTCAAAATCATCAAACGTCTCAGGCTCATACGTCTGCAGCTTCGGGTGAAAACATTGCAGCTGATATGCTGTCTCATGCGCAGCAAAATGCTTCTCCTGAAGAACAAGCTCAGCTTCAAGAACTTTCTAATGACTTAAAAGGTACACATTAATACAAAAGGTCCAGGTAATTAATACCTGGACCTTTTTTAATCCTTGCGAAACAAACCAAAGATTCCCGTTGTCTGAACGATATTGGTAAATGCTTTAGGATCTACCTCTTTAATCACTCGTTCCAAGTCATATAATTCATATCTGGTCAAAACAATCATCAGCATTTCTTTATCTTCATTTGTAAAGCCGCCTTTAGCCGGTACCGCCGTAATCCCTCGCACGAGTTTGGCGTGAATCGCCTTTCTTAGCTCCACTCCTTTTTTTGTTACGATCATTGCTGTGAGTTTGACATGACGCGTATGAATAACATCAATGACGCGAGTAGTTGTATAAAGCGTCACAAGCGTATAGAGTGACTTCTCAGCACCATATAAAAGACCTGCTAGCACGATAATAATTGCGTTTAATATGAACATATAAGTGCCAATTGGTCGGTCTTTTACTCGAGACAAAATCAGGGCAATAATATCGAGCCCACCAGTTGAAGCTCCAAATTTTAATGTAATCCCTACCCCTACCGCTAAAATAACGCCTCCAAAAACTGCGTTAAGGATGATGTCTTTAGAAAGTGCTTGAATAGGAATAATTCCAAGAAACAAAGTTGTTGCAGCAACGCTGATAAAGCTGTAAACAGTAAATGACTTCCCAACTTTTTTCCACCCTAAAATAGTTACAGGAATATTTAACAACAACAACAACACTCCCGTGGAAATAGTAAAAGGGGTGTAATCTGTCACGATACTCGAAACAAGCTGCGCTACTCCTGTAAAGCCGCTCGAATATACATTAGCAGGTATCAAAAACAAGTTGAGCGCAAGCGCATTCAATAATGCTCCTACCAAGACGACTATCGCTTTTTTTGTTTCAAGCCACATATTCAAATGACCGACCTCCGCTTTTTTAAAACTTCTTACTCTCCTATACCCATTTATAAAATGAATAAAGTCAGCATCTTTAAAATAGTTAGTACATATAGTATGTACGATTTGGCAGAATTAAAAAAACTTATTCAAAAATTGTATTTTCCTCAAAGTGCTTATACACTAATACTATATCGTATATAACGCTTCTCAATGTTTATACATCAAATTCATTTAATATTTTATAAATGCAATTAGGAAGGTGACATTTATGTCAATTAAACTTTTAACCGATAGTGCAAGCGATTTGCCTTTATCCTTTTTTCAAGAAAATAACGTTGGCTTTTTACCACTTCGCGTAAGCCTGGATAATCAAGAATTTTTAGATCTACAAACGATTGAGCCAGCTTCTGTCTACGAAGCTATCCGTAAAGGCAAGATGCCAAAAACATCTCAAGCGGCTCCAACTACTATGTATGAAGTCTTTGAAGACATAGCTAAATCAGGTGATTCGTGCGTTTATTTAGCTTTTTCTTCAGAATTATCCGGTACATATCAAACAGCAATGATGATTCGAGAAGAACTCCTAGAAAAGTATCCCGATTTTCAATTAGAGATAATCGATACGAAATGTGCATCTCTTGGCCAAGGAGTAGTTACTTATTATGCAGCACAATTACTACAACAAAACCTCTCACTAATAGAGATGACAGAAAAAATAAAACAATACGCGCTGCATATGGAACATATTTTTACGGTCGATGACTTAGATTTTCTTGCTCAAGGAGGACGCGTGAGCAAAGCTTCTGCTTTTGTAGGAGGTCTGCTTAATATTAAGCCGCTGCTTCATGTGGAAGATGGAAAATTGATTCCAATCGAAAAAATCCGCGGCCGTAAAAAAGTATTTAAGCGCATGCTTGATGTAATGGAAGAGCGAGGAAAAAACCTCTCTTCTCAAACCATTGGAATTAGCCATGGAGATGATTTAGAAACAGCTCTTCAGCTGAAAGAGATGATTCAAGAACGTTTTGGAACCAAACATTTTATCATTAATATTATTGGTGCAGCCATAGGTTCTCACTCTGGCCCAGGGACGATTGCAGTCTTCTTTTTGAACGAAAACATCGAATAATTTAAAGAGGTCAGGGCATTCTAAAGGTACGACCAAAAAGGGGTGTATCACGATGCCAAAAACGAGCGATAACGATAAAAAAGCAAAAGATAATAACGCAAAGCTTCACGAAAAGAATCTGCAAGCTAAGCATAACCGTGAGCTTGGAAAACATTCATTTTCTAAAAAAACTGATCACTTATAAAAAGAAGCCGCTGAATTTTCAGCGGCTTCTCCTTTTAGTTTTCTTCTTTTTTAAAATATGTCCATCCTTCTTCTTGATAAACTTTTCCTTCTTTCATCAGTTTACCAAGCGCACGTTTGAACGCAGCTTTACTCATATTAAAGCGCTCACGAATATCTTCCGGATAGCTTTTATCCCAAAATGGCATAACGCCACCGCGGCTTTCCATGTAATCGTATAGTACTTGTGCATCTTCATCCATGCTTTCTTGCTTGCGCGGAAGAAGCGATACGTTTAGCGTTCCGTCTTCTTTTACATTAATTACGCGGCCTGTTACATATGTACCAAGCTTTGGTTCTTTGCGTCTCTCGCTTTCATGAATAAATCCAACATATCCTTCATCTGTCATAATAAATGAACCTACGCGCAGTACGCGATAGATGTATCCGCTCACTTCACGATTAAAAAGTTCGGGCGGAGCATCTAATGCCATTGCTTTCATCACATCATCTGTAGCAATTTTTCCGTACATCTTACCGCGCTTTGAAATCTTCATTGTACAGTAAACCTTGTTTCCGACTTCTGGCCACAGATCTTCTAGCGCAGGTAAGTCTGTTGAACCAATTAACATATCTTTGTTCATGCCGATATTTACAAACACGCCCAAACCTGGATTAACATCTACGACCTCGACCCACTCATAAACACCTTCTTCAACAAGAGGTAAGTGCATCGTTGCCGTTAAACGGTCATGCTGATCAAGGTATAGAAAAACTTCTACTTCTTCTCCTTCAGCAAGTTCTCTTGTTGTTTCATTTTTATGTAGCAAAATTTCTTCTTCACCTTCTGCTAACATATAACCAATCGGCGTTTCCCGGTTTACTGTTAAATACGCTTTCATCCCAGCTTCTACATTCATCGTTCTATCCATCCTTTATATAAATTAGTAGTGACTATTCCGTCACCACATACCTTCTCCCTTTGCATCGAACAGCATTTTAAATTTCAAATCAACTTAAATGCATGCATTGTTTAAAAAAGCTGCTTCTATAGCTTACAACAAAAAGCATAACTTGTATTGTATCAATTACCGGCTCTCTATTCAATATCAGTTGTATACAGTTTGTGTTTTATTTATAATAAAAGAACAAACTCTTTACATATGGAGGTTATTATGGCTAAAGATAGTTCATTTGACATTGTGTCACAAGTCGATTTATCAGAGGTAACAAACGGCATTACCATGGCAACAAAAGAAATTAAAACCCGCTACGATTTTAAAGGCAGTAAAAGCGAAATCTCACTTGAAAACGAAGAGCTTGTTCTTATTTCTGATGATGAATTTAAGCTTGAACAGTTAAAAGACGTACTGATCTCCAAGCTTATTAAACGCGGCGTACCTACACGCAATATCTCATATGGAAAAATTGAGAACGCCTCTGGAGGAACGGTTAGACAACGTGCCAAGCTAATTCAAGGTATCGACAAAGACAACGCTAAAAAGCTAAATACAATTATTAAAAATACCGGTTTAAAAGTAAAAAGCCAGATTCAAGATGATCAGCTTCGCGTAAGCGGTAAAAATCGTGATGACCTGCAGCAAATTATTTCAGCTATTCGCAGCGCTGATTTACCTATTGACGTACAATTTATTAATTACCGCTAAAAAATGGATGCCACGGCATTCATTTTTTCTTTTAAAGCCTTTTTTTATTCGTTCAGACTTATTCCTATGCATAGATACACTTTCTTAACAAATACTAGTATACGCTTACATACTCATATTAATTAAGGAGTGTATACTAATGAATCAAAATCAAAAACAAAACTTCCCTCCTCAGCATCAGCAAACTCAGCCAGGTATTGAGAAAGATATGCACCCAATCCCTACCTCTATCGCTCCAGATTATAAGGCAAGCGGAAAATTACAGAACAAAGTAGCTGTTATCACCGGAGGAGACAGCGGTATCGGACGTTCTGTCGCTTATCATTACGCTAAAGAAGGCGCAAATGTTGTCATAACCTACCTTAATGAACACGATGATGCAAATGAAACCAAAAAACAAGTTGAACGAATGGAAGCTTCTTGTTTATTGCTTGCTGGCGATATAGGAGATGAGCATTTTTGTCAAGAAGTCGTCTCAAAGGCGATTCAGACTTTCGGAAAAATAGACATCTTAGTCAATAATGCAGCTGAACAGCATCCTCAAAAAAGTATTACGGATATTACGACTGAACAGCTTACTCGTACGTTTCAAACGAATATTTTTTCAATTTTTCATCTGACCAAAGCTGCATTGCCTCATTTAAAACAAGGAAGCGCTATTATTAATACAACGTCTGTGACAGCTTACCATGGACATGATCAGCTGATTGATTACTCTTCAACCAAAGGTGCTATCGTTGCTTTTACACGTTCTTTATCAGCTTCGCTCGCAACAAAAGGCATTCGCGTAAACGGCGTAGCTCCGGGACCCATTTGGACACCTCTTATTCCGTCTACGTTCGACGAACAGCAAGTTGCGACATTTGGGTCTAATACACCTATGAAACGGGCAGGACAGCCTTCTGAGCTCGGACCGGCCTATGTATACTTGGCAAGCTCTGATTCTTCTTATATGTCCGGGCAAGTTCTACACATTAATGGGGGATCCATTGTAAACGGATAACATTTCTCTTCGGTCATTCATTTATTTTTATGGGGAAACACTATCAGAATTCAGCTATTTTTGTTTAAATAGAGATATGAACACCGCTAAAGGAGAGTATTTGAATGACCGATACATTAAGCACTCTTAAACATATATACGAAACCATTTTAAATAAAGTCGATGCCGGTATCCACGCGGTCGATGAAACAGGAAAAACTATTATTTATAATGAAAAGATGACAAAGATGGAGCTGATGGATGAACAAGACGTTTTACATAAAAACTTGTTAGATGTGTTTATGTTCAAAGAAAATCAGCAAAGCACGCTTGTACAGGCGCTGCAAAAAGGAAAAGAAACGGTTAACGTCAAGCAAACGTATTTCAACAATCAAGGACAAGAAATCACGACGATTAATAATACCTTCCCTATTTTAAAAGACGGGGTCATTCAAGGAGCGGTTGAAATTGCTCAGGACGTGACGAAACTAGAGCGTCTAATCCGGCAAAACATTAGGCAAAAAGGAAACACACGCTTTACGTTTGATAGCATCATCGGAAACAGTCAAGCGGTTCATGATGTGATTGAAGACGCCAAGCGCGCTACTAGAACTCCTTCTTATGTCTTAATTATTGGAGAAACAGGCACGGGAAAAGAACTGTTTGCTCAAAGCATACATAATGGCAGCAGCCGCTCTTCTGCGCCTTTTATTTCACAAAACTGTGCTGCGCTACCGGATAATTTAATTGAAAGCCTTTTGTTCGGTACGAAACGCGGAGCTTTTACAGGTGCAATGGATAATCCTGGTCTTTTCGAACAAGCGCAAGGAGGCACATTACTGCTAGATGAAATCAACTCGTTAAACCCAAATCTTCAGGCTAAGCTTCTTCGAGTGCTGCAGGAAAAAACCGTACGAAGAATTGGGGATACAGTGGACAAACCGGTTAACGTTCGAGTGATCGCGAACATGAATGAAGATCCAATCGATGCAATTGCAGAAAACCGATTACGCAAAGACTTATATTATCGACTTGGCGTCGTGACGCTTTTTATTCCTCCTCTTCGTGAACGAAAAGAAGATATTATTGAATTAACAAAGTTTTTCATCAAAAAATACAATGATTTATTTCAGATGAATGTAAAAACCGTAGATCACCAAGTTATGTCTTCTTTTCTCTCTTATGACTGGCCAGGGAACGTACGGGAATTAGAACACATTATTGAAGGTGCAATGAACTTAGTAATGGACGAAGATGTTATTCACTATTCTCACCTTCCTTTCCAATACAGAACGAAGTTCCAGCTAAAGCAGCATGAACATTTTGAAAATAAAGCAAGCAGTGACGCACCTTCTTATCCAAGCGCTTTTCAGCCTTCTCTTCCTTTAAAGGAACAGCTGTTAGCGTTCGAAGCAGAATGTATTAAACAAACGCTTGAACAACACAGCCACAACATCTCAAAAAGTGCTAAAATACTAGGGCTGACCAGACAAAGCTTGCAATATCGTATGAAACGATTAAACATCCGCTCTAAATAAAAAAGAAGTGCACAGTGCACTTCTTTTTTATTTTGCTTTATAAACCGGTGAATCCGATTGTTTTTGATCAATATTTTTCTTGATTCCTACGTGATAATACACGTAGAGTACAATGATTAAAGGGACACCACAGTAAAGACCAATTCGTTGATCCGGAATAAAAATTAAGCTGATTAATACAAGTCCATACAAACAAAAACCTAGAATAGGAACGAATGGATAAAGTGGCGTTTTAAATTTCAATTCCTTTATGTCTCCTCCTTCCGCTAAAAAACGACGGCGGAACATAAATTGAGAGGCACAAATGGACATCCAAACAATAATGGTTACCATTCCTGAAATCGAAATAAACCAAAGATATACGGTTTCAGCAGCCACGACACTTGTAATCAACGAGCACCCTGAAATAATCATTGTCACAATTAATGCGTTAATTGGAACACCTTTTGTAGATAATTTCTTCAAAGGTTTTGGCCCCATATTGCTGTTTGACAGTGACCAAAGCATACGAGAAGCAGCATAAACGCCGGAGTTCGCCACTGATAGAACGGCTGTTAAAATGACAAAGTTCATGATATCCGCTGCGTATGGAATGCCAATTTGATCTAATACGGCAACAAACGGACTTTCAATGACGCCTGCTGTTTTGTATGGCAGAATAGAGACTAAAACAAACATAGCTAATACAAAGAAAAACAGCGTTCTCCAAATGACGTTTCGAATAGATCTCGGCAACGTTTTCTCAGGACTTTCACTTTCTCCTGCTGCAATGCCGACAAGCTCCGTTCCTTGAAACGAAAAGTTAACCGTTACTAAAGTCAATAAAACTGCCAGTATTCCATTTGGAAAAAGACCTGCGCCTTGGGTGAAATGTGAAAGAAACGGGGCGGGTTCTCCTCCCTTGAAATCGATAAAACCAAAAACAGCAGCTCCTCCAATTAAAATAAATAGAATAATAGCCGTAACTTTAATACTCGAAAACCAAAACTCAGTTTCAGCATAGCTTCGAGCAGAAAGAGCGTTAATTAAAAATGTAATGACACCAAAAATCAAGCACCATGACCATATAGGTACATCAGGAAACCACCTCTGCATTAAAATTCCTGCTGACGTAAATTCAAGCCCCGTCGTATTTGCCCAGCTGAACCAGTACAGCCATCCAATCATAAAGCCTGTAGAAGGTCCTAAAAACCTTGTAGCGTATTCTTGAAAGGAACCTGAAACCGGCATTGCTACCGCTAGCTCTCCTAAACAAAGCATAACTAAGTACATGAGGAAGCCGCCTATTATATATGCAAGAATGGCTCCTCCCGGCCCTGCCTGGCTAATAGTAAAACCCGAACCTAAAAATAGGCCTGTTCCAATTACGCCTCCTAACGCAATCATAAATAAATGTCTGCTTTTCATTGTTCTCTGTAATTGGTTTTGTTCTGTATGTCTATTCATCGGTACCTCCGTTCTTCATTTTCTTATATGTGGTTTGTACAAGCATGCCTACTTTTTAGCATCTGAACGGTTGTTTCTTGAATCAACTTAGGAAGAACTCCGAACGAATAAGGCTTATACACTCGCTCTGTCCACTTATGTCCGTCTTTCCCATATACTCCTATATTGATGGACGGAATATTTAACTCTCGAATTTCACGGAAAGGAATCGCCCCTGCAATCCCCCACCCCGGAAAGTTACGTGTAAAAGCATCGATTTCCTCATCTGTCTCATGAAGAGATAAAAAGCTGCCATCCGCTAGGTAGGGAAAAAATTTTTTAAACTGAAACGTCTCTCCCGTCTGTTTTCCAACCTTCTCCACAGCTGCTTGCAAGGGATAAAGAAGCTGCTGATCTCTACTTTCGTCTTTCTTCAAGTGATTATGAGGCAAGTAAGGCGGTGCAAAAAAGACAATTACGCGCGGACTTTGATGCGGATCTAACTTTTGAAGTTCTTCAATTACTTTAAAGCACCTTGTTCTAAGTTCTAAATACGCATACTGTTCGAAAGCTCGTTCAATACAAGCCTGAGCATTTATCCCTTTTTGATCCAATTCTTCCAGGTAATCTTCCAAACTCACAACATCCACTTTCCAAGACAAGTTTCGCTTTGGTAAATTCGTTCTCTGAACAAAAAGTTCGTAATAATCAGAAAGTTTTTTCTCCACTTTTTCACATGCTTCGATTGATAATCCAATTAATTGACTCATCACTTCTTTTGCCGTTCGTTCATAGATGAAATAGTTAAAATACAAATGACTGCTTACAGCAGTTTGCACATTATAAGCCTCTTTATTATCTCGTTGATACAGACAGGAAGGTGGCAGTACCAGCTCTCCTTCAATATTTTCAGTTAGATTAATATTGTTATGGATGCTTCCTGTGATCTCAGATGCAATCAAATTAGGATCTATACCAGCAAGCGTATCTCCTACGTGTACCTCCCTTCCGTAAATATAAAAACATGGAAGCAGTTTCCCAGCAGCTCCTGTATAAATATAGCGCGTGGAATCTCCATCGTAAAGAGGTGTAATAAAGTCGGTATTAATCGCTGCTACATATGAAAGATTTTTTTCTTTTTTCAAACGGTTCAGTTCAGAAACGGCAGAAATAATTCCAGCATGCTGACTTTCCTCATCTGGGTTGACCATAAAAAGGACGTTTCCTTCTAATTTATTTGGATGCTTAGTAAAATGCAGCACATTGGCTAAATGTACAGCAATTCCACTTTGCATATCAACGGCTCCTCTTCCAAACATCCATTCACCTGAGCGAGCATCTCGCTGTACATCTTCATTAATGTTATGCGTAGAGAAATAGCGCTGAAGTTCTTCTGGATCTAATGCTATGTCTTTTAATGGACCAAAATCTTCAATGCCAACCGTATCTAAGTGAGCGTGATAAATCATTGTTTGAGCATTTTTTTTGCTGCCTTGAATAAAAGCAAATACATTTTTTCTACCTAGCGTATCGCCATTAATTTTCTGTTCCCAAACGTGGAGGGGATTTTCTTTGAAATAAGGAAAACTTTGAAGCGTGTTTTTAATGAAATCAGCAATCTTTACTTCGCCGCTTGTCCCATTGATACTTTTGATTTTCACTAACGTTTTTGTTAAACATTCAACTTGCTCTTCCATGCTTAGCTGTGAGAGTTGGATATACACTTCTATTCCTCCTGCCTATCAAATAAAAACGTCATTTAGCTGCATATGAATAAAAATAGTACGATATATACATATCGTACTATTTTTATTTATTTTAAACCGATTACTCAGCAAATACTTTTTCAATTCGTTCAATTGCCCAGTCTAACTCTTCTTTTGAAATCGTTAGCGGCGGAGCAAAACGAATAACCGTACTGTGCGTTTCTTTACAAAGCAAACCTTGGTCTTTTAATTTTTCACAATAAGGACGAGCTTCTTCGTGTAATTCTACCCCAATGAATAGACCTCGGCCGCGCACTTCTTTAATAACTGGATTGCTTAAGCTTTGGAGCTTCTGCTTGAAATAAGAACCTAATTCTAATGAACGCGCTGGAAGTTCTTCATCTTCAATTACTTCCAAAGCAGCTAATGATACGGCACAAGCAAGCGGGTTTCCTCCAAATGTTGAACCATGAGAGCCAGGGTTAAAGACATTTAAAATGTCTTCATTAGCAACTACGCAAGAAATAGGGAAAACTCCTCCCCCAAGCGCTTTACCTAAAATCAGCATATCTGGTTCTACACCTTCCCAATCACAAGCAAACATTTTGCCTGTACGCGCTAAGCCAACTTGGATTTCATCAGCAATAAAGAGCACATTATGTTCTTTACATAAATCAGCTGCAGCTTTTAAGAAGCCTTCTGGAGGTAAAACGATACCTGCTTCACCTTGAATTGGCTCAATTAAAAATGCGGCTGTATTTGGTGTAATAGCAGCTTTTAACGCTTCTAAATCACCATAAGGAATGGTTTGAAGCCCTGGAAGCATCGGTCCAAAACCACGTTGATATTCTGCTTCAGACGATAAGGAAACAGCTGTCATTGTACGACCGTGGAAGTTGCCCACACATGCGATGATTTGTGCTTGATTTTCAACAACGCCTTTCACATCGTAAGCCCAGCGGCGTGCAGCTTTAATGGCTGTTTCCACCGCTTCTGCTCCCGTATTCATTGGAAGAGCCATATTTTTATTTGTTAATTTACAAATCTTTTCATACCATGGACCAAGCTGATCATTATGAAACGCTCGTGACGTTAACGTTACTTTATCAGCTTGACGTTTTAATGCTTCAATAATTTTTGGATGACGATGTCCTTGGTTAACAGCGGAATAAGCACTTAGCATATCCATATATTTATTATTTTCTGGATCGTGTACCCATACGCCTTCTGCCTTTTCAATTACAATCGGCAGCGGATGATAGTTGTGTGCCCCAAATTTTTCTGTTTGCTCAATGATTTTCACCGTTTTTTGTGTTTCAGTTGTCATATTTACTCCTCCTTATTTTCTAATTAGAATGTTTCAGATGTTGTTTTTGCTTGCATGTGAAGAACAAGATAATCCGGTCCGCCTGCTTTTGAATCCGTTCCTGACATATTAAATCCGCCAAAAGGCTGGTAACCAACAATCGCTCCTGTACATCCTCTGTTAAAATACAGATTTCCAACATGGAACTCTTCACGAGCGCGCTCAATATGCTCGCGGTTGTTTGATAATAAAGCGCCTGTTAATGCATATTCTGTATTGTTTGCAATCTCCATCATATGATCAAAATCTCGCGCTTTAGAGAATGCTACTACCGGACCAAAAATTTCTTCTTGCATGAGACGAGCTTTTTCATCTACATCCGCAAAAATAGTTGGCTGAATAAAGTATCCAGTTGAATTGTCTGCTTCTCCTCCCGCAACAAGCCGTCCTTCTTCTTTTCCAATTTCAATATACGATAATACTTTGTTATACGACGCCTCATGAATAACAGGTCCCATATAAGTTGAAACTTCTTCCGGGTTTCCAACGGTTAATGTTTTTGTTAGCGCAACTGCTTTTTCAAGCACTTCATCATACACATCTTGATGCACAACAGCACGAGAACCAGCGGAGCACTTTTGCCCTGCAAAACCAAATGCAGAATATACAATTGAAGAAGCAGCTAAATCCAGATCCGCATCTTTGTCTACAACCACCGTATCTTTTCCGCCCATTTCAGCAATAACGCGTTTTAGCCATTTTTGGCCCGGCTGTACTTTTGCTGCTCTTTCGTAAATGCGGCAACCTACTGCGCGCGAGCCGGTAAACGAAACAAAACGTGTTTTTGGATGTTCAACTAAGTAGTCACCGATTTCAGGTGTAGCACCAGGAATAAAGTTTAATACGCCTTTCGGTAAACCTGCTTCTTCCATTACTTCTACAAATTTCGCTGCTACTACAGGAGTGGCATCAGCTGGCTTTAATAAAATCGTGTTGCCTGTTACGATAGCTGCTACTGCTGTTCCAGCCATGATAGCTAACGGGAAGTTAAATGGTGAAATAATAATACCTACGCCAAGCGGAATATAATTGTACTGATTATACTCACCGTCTCGACTCTGTACTGGAGAACCATCTTTTAACGTCAGGACTTGACGTGCATAGTACTCTAAAAAATCAATTGCTTCTGCTGTATCAGCATCTGCTTCGTTCCAAGGCTTTCCTGCTTCTTTTACAAGATAACTAGAAAATTCATGCTTTCTGCGACGGATGATGGCCGCTGCACGGAAAAGAATATCCGCGCGATGTTCTACTTTCCATTTTTTCCACGTTTCAAAAGCTTTTAAAGCTGACTGCATCGCTTGCTCTGCTAGATCTTTATTTACTGTAGAGACATATCCAATCACTTCTTTTATATTCGCTGGGTTAACAGACGTAATTTTCTCTTCAGTTTCCACTTTTTCACCGTCGATCACAAGCGGGTATGTTTTGCCAAGCTGTGTATTTACATATGTTAATGCTTCTTGAAATTCCTTTTTATTGTTTTCGTCCTTAAAATTTGTAAATGGTTCATGAGAATAAGAAACTACCATGATATATACCTCCTAGTATGCAAATCTTTGTTTACTTTATAGTTATGCAAATAGCGTGCCAACTTTTAATAAAACTTTACGGCCTATTTGTCATCAAGGTTTTCACCACTTGTATCATTCTTTCTTTTTGATAAAGGGAAAAATAATTTGCAGGTGTTTATTTTTTTTGCACTTCAAACGCCAATATATTTTGCATAAGAATATATTAAGACATACCTAAATCAACAGCTAAGAAGCAGCTACCTACGTTTACCCTACAAACGAAAAAATCCGAACGAGTTTGATTCTCCATCAAGAATCAAACTCGTTCGGATCTTCCTTCAACTACAATACTTTTGTTCCAGCCTCTTTCTATTCGTTTATAAAGTTATCTCTTCGTCATTTGAATGGTTTTACAGGATTGCCTTTTAATCATTTTGTGAGGAACGCGCACTTGTTCTGCAACAGCATATGGCGTTTCAATCTGCTTAATCAAGCAGCGTACAGCCTGATAACCAAGTTCAAAAATATTAATATCAATAGATGTGAGAGCAGGTCTAGCCATTTCGGCGATCAGAACATTATTAAAACTGACAATCGAAATGTCTTCAGGAACCGAAATCCCCATTTCATCCAATGTATTTAAAACGCCTAATGCCATTAGATCGTCTGCTACTACCAAAGCCGTTGGACGTTCTTTTAGAGATAAAAGTTCGCAAACAGCTTCTTTTCCTCCCTTCTGTAGAAATTCTTCATGAATTACATACTCGTCCCGGTAAGGAATGTTTGCTTTTTGAATCGCTTTATCATAGCCTGTTAAACGGTCAATGGTAACGACTAATTCAAGACTTCCGCCAATGAAAGCAATACGTTCATGTCCAGATTCAATTAAATATTCCGTCGCTTCTTTTCCAGCTTTAAAATTATCATTATCAACAAACGTGATGCTTTCACTATGTTTAAACGGCTTTCCAATAACTACAAACGGCACGCTCTGTTCTTGCAAATAAGAAAGTACTTGATCATCAACTTTGGAGTACAGCAAAATTAATCCATCCACTCGTCTTCCCTGTACCATTTGAACAACTTCTGCAAAAATCTCTTCTTCCGTTTCTCCAGTGGACATATAAATCGCTCTTTTGTTTTCGTGAGCTCCGGTGCTGATTCCTCTTAGCACTTCGGGAAAGAATGGATTCTGAAACACCTTGTCTGCTGAGCTCGGCATCACTAGGCCGACTGCCTCTGTCGTTTGATTTGCTAGACTTCGCGCAATAATATTTGGGTGATAACCAAGTTCTTTCATAGCCGATCGCACGCGCTGTTTTGTTTTTTCACTAATTCTTGAGCTGTCTGCAATGACGCGAGATACCGTCGAAGGGGCTACATTTGCTAAATTTGCCACATCTTTTATTGTTACACCCATAATTCCACCTCTTAATTATGTTTTCTTCATTAATACTTATCCAATATAATTTGACAACTACGACGCGCTGTCCTTTTTACGAGATTGAGAAATTTTCTTTTCTTTTCTTCTTTTTGAAGATGCTTTGTACAAAAAGATGCCAAATCCCGTATAAACAGCAGCAACCGCTGCGATATATCCAATATTAAACCCTGACTTTTTCACTACTTTATATACATTTGTGGTCTCAGGCTCCAATGAAATGTTGTATACATCGTCAACGGGTCGTATAATTCCTTCCGTTATTAACCCTCTTAGTTCATTTTCTTTTCCAACTTTTTTAAGCGGAACATTAATGGCCGACGTTTCCTTTGTATTATTAATCACAACAAACGTCGTTTCGTCCTTATACCTTCTCTTGTATACAGCCACACCTTTTTGCTCAGACACAAGGGTAAAGCTTCCTTTTCGAAGAGAAGGCGACTTTGCTCTAAGTTCAGACAGTTTTTTTAAATGATCTATAATATCGGGATTAGCTAAAAAATTCATCATGCCATAATTTTCTGCTCCCTTTCCCCCATTCAGCGCAATTTCCGTTCCATAAAAAACGATTGGTACACTCGGCGAAGTATAAAGATAGGAAAGCCCTTGCTTTGTTCGGGCTCCAGGATGATTTTCACTCTTTAATGCTTGTGCTGTAAAACGTGTGCTATGAACATCATCTAAAAAATTGGCTAAAGGCTGATTACTTTCTTTTCCCCACTTGTCATACAACATTTTTTGCGGAAGACTAGTACCGCTAAACGTAGCAGCAGTGGCTTCGGCTAGCGTTCTATCTACAAGCAAATCTACTCCTAATGAATCAGCCTGCTCATTTTTTTTTAATGGTTGCCCGTTTATTTCTCCTATTAATAGAAAAGAAGGATCCATGCTTTTTAGCGTCTTAGAAAAGGATGAAATAAATGCAGAAGGAGCTTGATCGATATCTTTAACGTAATATCCGTCAATATCTGCTTGTTTGCTCCACCAAGCAGCATTTTTAATAAGGTATTTCTGCACAGCGCTTTCTTTTAAATTAAGGTGAGGCAATGCTTTAATTACTTCGTTATCTGTACCGGATTCATTACTTATCCATGTTTGTTTTTCTTTATCTGCTACCCAGGGATGATTGTTACTGATTGTCAAAGGAAATTCAACCATAATTTTTATATTGCGCTCATGTGCTTTCTTCACAAGATTTTGTAAGTCTTTTAACGTTCCAAAATGATCGTCTATTTTATAATGGTCGGTCACCGCATATCCATGATAGCCTGTCTCATCATTTTCTATAAAAGGAGTTAATAAAACAGCGGTAAATCCCATCTCTTGAATATAGCCTAACTTTTGTGCTATTCCCTGTAAATCGCCTCCATAATAGGCATCTGAACGTTCATAGTTAACATTTCGATCATTCTGTTCACTTCCGTTATAAAAACGGTTGATCATCAATGAGTATATTACCTCATCACGTATATCTTTATGATCTTGCGCTGAGGCACTGCTTCCAAAAAGCAATAATAGTATAAGCAGCATACTTGTCCTTTTCCATTTCATCTATTCCCCTCCTATAGACGAACTGTTTCAAACTCACTTTTGTTTCCATTATAACGTTAACGCTTACATTATTGTTAAATAAGTTGATAAAAACAAAAAAAGTGATTAAAAGTTTTTACTTTTAATCACTTTTTTCCATCTATATACTGCTATACCGTCTCATTTACGTTCGAGATATGAGGTTTATCCGATACTTTACCAACTTTATTTAATCGATCAATCAATCCAACACCAAATTCAGGATGAAGGTTACCATCTTCTGTCGCTACGAAACTTTCACGAAATTCGTATGCGGATGAACCGTGTTCAGCAAAATCTAAACCAGCAATTTCTTCTTGGCTGAGACTTTTTTCTTATTTACATAATAGTTAACGTTTTCATATCTTTTCAAAAAAAAGTAACGCAAAGGAAAAGTAATTCCTTTGCGTTACCCCGTAGAAATAGATGTCATAATTTTCTTTTTCACTTGACTTGTGACAAAGTGCTTTTCTGTAAATACGTCATAATTTTCTTTTCGAATTTTATCAAGAATCGCTCGGTATAGATGCGCCGCTCCTGTAAGAGGCAAACGAGAAGCGACCGGATATTTATGAATCGACTGAAGTCCTTTTATATAATACATCTCCGCTTCTTTGGCCAGGTGCTCCCACATCTCTATAAATTCAGAAGTGACCCACCGGTTCTCTAATAGCATGCGCGTATATCCGTAAGAATTCATAAGATCTTTCGGTAAATAAATGCGCCCTCGCTCTAAGTCTTCCCCAACGTCTCTTAAAATGTTGGTCAGCTGCATCGCAATGCCTAATGCAATTGCTTCTTCTTCTAATTCTTTATGAGTAGTTGGAGCTAAAATCGGTAAAAGCATTAACCCTACCGTACTCGCTACATGATAAGAGTATGTTTTCACTTCATCAAGCGTATCGTATTCTTTTTTTACTAAATCCATTCTCTGGCCGGTAATCATATCATCAAACGCTTGAACATTCATCTCATATTGTTCAAATACATTGCGCAGAGCTACCCACATGGCGCTTTCGTTTAATAGTTCTCCATTTTTAAATCGGGCAAATTCTGATTCGAATTGCTGCAGCTCTATTTCAGGGTTGCATCCTTCATCTACAATATCATCGACTTGACGGCAAAATGCATATACTGCCCATACTGCCTTTCTTTGTTTTGACGGCAGCATGGAAAAAGCTTTGTAAAACGTTTTTGAGTTTTCTTTAATAATTTCTTCACACTGATTGTACGCTTTGTCTAACGAAATGTTCATCATATAGGACCCCTTTCTCTATTAAAGGATAAACCATCATTTCCTTATGGCTTACAAGATCTTAAGAAAGCTTTGCAACCGTTTGAACAGATGATTGTTCAATAAGATGATCAGCTAACATTTTTGCTCCTTGCATAACAATTGGCACGCCTCCGCCTGGATGAATAGATGCTCCGACCGCAAAAACATTTTTATATTCGTACGGCTGGTACTGGGGTCTGAATACGCCTGATTGAAATAGCTCAGGAGCAATACCAAAGCTTCCTCCTTCGTAAAGTCCAAATTCTTGAGCATCATTTGGCGTGCGTACTTTTACCCACTCTATTTTTTTACGAAGCTCATCAAACCCTTTTTCTTCTAAAGTTCGAATGATTCCATCAACAAAATCTTGCTGATTGCTCCAATCAATGTGGCCACCTGATGGAACCGGTATAAGTGCATATAGCACACTTTTCCCTTCAGGGGCTAACGATGGATCAATAACAGAGGGATTAAATGTATAAATAGCGGGATCTTCAGGAATCGTTTTATGCTTAAACACTGCTTCCATATGTTTAGCTAAATCATTGCCCATAAAGTATTGATGTACATTGTGATGATCATATTTTCTCTTCAAACCAAGATAAAGCAGTAAACAGCTGGACGAAGGCACATACTTCTTTTCTTTTTTTCGAGCAATTTTCGCCATATTAGGAAAGTCGCCATTTAAAACAACTTGATCAAATGAATAAAGTTTTTCGTCAACAATAACCCCTTCCGTTTTGTCTCCTGATATAGAAAGCTCTTGAACCGCTTTATTCAAATGAATGTTTACACCTTGCTCTATCAGCGCCTTTTCAAGAAGTGGCACAAGACTTGCGTATCCGCCTTTTACGTAATAGATGCCATGAGCATGCTCACTGTAAGGAACAAGGGAATAAATAGCTGGCGCCGAATAAGGATTTCCTCCAATATAGAGAGATTGCAGGGAATAGGCATCTACTAGACGTTCATCACGGAAATACGTTGAAACAAATTTTCTCATTGATTTATTTGCATCCATTTTTTTTAATGCCTTGATGTTTTGCCATGTCCAAAAATCTCGTTTATTTACAAATGTTTTTTCCAAAAATGCCTTACTTCCTAATTCAAATCGCTTTTTTAATTCAGTCATAAAACGCCGGTAGTTTTGCTGTTCGCCTGGGAACAAACGGCTAATTTCCTCTAACTGATCTTTTTCAATCGCTTTTTTTGTATAGGTCGTACCGTCTGGAAAATGAATATCATAAAGTGGATCACAGCGTATTAGTTCATATTGAGAAGCGGAAATGCCTGCTTCATCTAAAATACGTTCAAGCATTAAAGGCAGTAAGACAATCGTGGGACCTTCATCAATTTTATAACCGTCTTTTTCTACAAACGCCAACCGGCCGCCAAGCTTGTTTTCTTTTTCGAAAATATCAACAGAAAATCCTCGTTTGCTTAATAACAAAGCGGTAATCAAACCGCCTATGCCGCCTCCAACAATTGCTGTTCTCATAATGCACTCTCCATTTCCTTCATGGTTTTAAACGGCTCATTCAGTAATTGTCCGTCTCTTTTTAAGATGAGCTTTGTCGTAATGCGAGATGATTCCAGAATAGTTGGTAGACCGCTTCCTGGATGAGTTCCTCCTCCAACTAGCCAGCAGTTTTCTAATTCTTCAAATTTATTATGCGGACGCAGCACCATCATTTGAGTGAGCTGATGTCCAAGGTTAAATGTCGCTCCTTTATAGACCAGCACGTCTTCTTCCCACTGCTTTGGTGAAATGATTTTTTCAACTTCAATATGACTCTCTAAATCCTTGAAACCCGTTTTCTTTTCTACAATTTTTAATACTGCATCCCGAAAATCTTTTTGTTTTTCATCCCAGTTTACACCGCTGAAATTATTTGGAACCGGCGCTAAAATATAAAGAGCAGACTTTCCTTCCGGTGCTAAAGTTGGGTCTGTTACACCTGGGTTTTGGATGTAGATAGAAGGGTCCTCTGAAAGAGCTAGCGTTTTTGTGATCTCTTCTACATTTTTTTTATAATCTTCAGCGAACACAATCGTGTGATGAGGCAGGTCTTTGTACTGTTTGTCTATGCCTAGATAAATCATGAAAGTAGAACAAGAGTATTTTTTCTTTTCAAGTTTTTTAACTGCATATTTTTTAAGGGTACCTTCATCTATTAAATTCGTCATGGCATGAGCAAAATCTCCATTGATAATGACGTCGTCTGCCCCTATTCGCTCTCCATTTTCTAGAATAATTCCTTTTACTCTCTTATTTTCAATCCATAGTTTTTGGACCCCTTGGTTTAAGTGGATGTGCCCTTGATGTTCTTCCACTACTTTTGCCATTGCTTGAGATAGTTGGTTTACTCCTCCTATTGGATGGAAGATACCGTAAGCGTGTTCCATAAACGATAAAATAGAAAAGGCTCCTGGACATTCCCAAGGGGACATTCCCAAGTACTTCGATTGAAAAGTAAAAGCTAATTTCAATTTCTCATCAGTGAAATACTTGCCAAGTACATCATAGAGCGTTTTACCTAAGGATAAATGCGGCAGTGCTCGAATTGCTTCAGGCTTTAAATAGTGATGAAAACGATCCATCTCGCCCTGCAATAAAGGCAGCAAAGCCGCCATCTTTGCTTCGGTGTCTTTCATAAAGCGCTCATAGCCTTCTCCGTTTCCTGGGTATAAACGTTCGATTTCTTCTTTCATCTTTTTATGGTTATCCGTCATCTGAATCTGCGCATCATCGAAAATAAGCTCATACATGAGATTTAGACGCTTTAAGTCCATATAATCATGCGCATTGCGATTAGCAGCTTGAAATAATTCTTCAAAAATCTGTGGCATGCTCAAAAATGTAGGACCCATATCAAACGTATAACCCGACATTTTAATCGCTGAATTTCGCCCGCCCACGTATCCTTGCTTTTCATATACATCTACTTTATAGCCATGACTTGCTAACAGCATCGCTGCCGCTAGTCCTCCTGGACCTGCTCCAATCACGATTACGTTTTTTTGCATACATACACTCCTAACCCTATACAATAGTTATACAAACATTATACAAATCTTTATTATTAAACACAACGATAAACTGCTTGTCTTTATTCGAATCATAAAATTACCAATAACTAAACCATTAAAATATGACATTTGTACCATTTTTCCAGAGTTTCAGTACACTTTCCCTTTATTCGGTGCTTTCAAGCTTTTATTTTATATCTATGTAAAGTTATACAAAAATAGACTGCGGTCTTCTTCTCTAGTTAAACGTACAAAAAAGAGAAACAGATGACTTTATTTCATAAAAAAAACCCTCTGTACTGAGAGGGTCCTGTCATTCCACAATTTGAATATTATTGTGATTAAACCAGACGTGAATTTGAGCTAGATGAGCTAGCAGCTGAGGTCCTGTCATTAATTGACCAAACCACGGTGCTTTAAATCCTTCTCCGCCTGTATCAATAATATGCTTTAACTGTTGCTTATCAAAAAATTCATGAAGAGGTGACTGTTTATCTTGTAAAAGAGATTGAAGCCATACAGTTACAGCTTTTGTATAAGCTGGGTTATGCGTTTTAGGATAAGGGCTTTTCTTGCGATAAAGAACGTCATGAGGCAAAATTCCTTCAAGCGCTTTTCGTAAAATCCCCTTCTCTTTATTGCCCGTCATTTTCATCTCCCACGGAATATTCCATGCATATTCCACAAGACGATGATCTGCAAAAGGTACGCGTACTTCTAAGCTCGCGCCCATGCTCATACGATCTTTACGATCTAATAAAGTTGTCATAAACCAAATCTGATTTAAATAAAACAGCTTTCTCCGCTGCGCATCTTCTAACGATTCACCTTCTAATTCAGGCACTTCCTTTAATGTTTCTTCATATCTTGCACGCACATAATCTTCTAACTGTAATTTCTTTCTCCATGAACTTTGCAGCAAATCAATTCGAGCGTCTAATGAACGCATCCACGGGAAGGTATCCGAAGACAAATCATGTTTTCGGTGAAACCACGGATATCCTCCAAAAATTTCATCCGCACATTCTCCTGATAAGCTCACAACAAAATCTTGTTTGATTTCACGGCAAAACCAAAGCAGCGATGAATCTACATCAGCCATTCCAGGAAGGTCTCTCACCTCTACAGCCTCTGTTAAATGCTGCACAAGGTCCTCCGTTGAAATAATGCAGCGGTGATGATTTGTTTGAAACGTATCCGACATGAGCTTGATATAAGTTCCATCAGAATTTGGCTGAAACTCATTTGCTTTAAAAAATTTATCATTATCTTCATAATCGATAGAATACGTATGAAGAGAGCCCTTGCCGCTTTCTTTGAACGCATTTGCAGCAATTGCTGTAATGGCACTTGAATCTACTCCACCTGATAAAAATGTACAAACCGGGACATCCGACACTAGCTGTCTTACAATCGCGTCTTGCACTAAAAATTTAACTTTTTCTGTAGTTTCACCTAAATCATCTGTATGCTGCTCACTTTTCACGTTCCAGTATCGCCAAATTTTCAACCCGTTACGAGTAAGCGTGAGCGCGTGAGCCGGGCGTAATTCATTTATTTCTTTAAATACGCCGTGGCCGGGAGAACGAGAAGGTCCTAAGCCAAACACTTCTGCTAATCCATCTAATCCTACTTCCGCTTTCACCTCAGGATGAGCTAATATCGCTTTTAATTCCGATGCAAATTGAATTCCACCTTCATAAGATCGATAGAATAAGGGCTTCACTCCCATTCTGTCGCGTGCTATAAATAACTTTTCATTGGCTTCATCCCAGATTGAAAAAGCAAAGATACCGTTAAAATGATCTACGCATGATTCTTTCCATTCTATATAAGATGTTAAAAGTACTTCCGTATCTGAATGTCCCTGAAATTGATAACCTCTTTTTAGTAATTCTTTCCGAATATCTTCCGTGTTGTAAAGCTCTCCATTATAGCAAAGCGTATAGAGCTGTTCATTTTTTTCTCTTGTCATGGGCTGTCTTCCGCCTTGAGGATCTACTACAACTAAGCGTTTGTGCCCAAAAGCAACATGCTGCTGTGTCCATACGTTGGTGTCATCAGGACCTCTTTTCGATAAAGTGTCAGCCATTTTTGTTATTGTTGCTGTTTCATTTAAAAGCGATCGCTTTAAGTCGACCCAACCCGTTATACCACACATCGTTTATCATCCTTTCTTTCACGCTCTTGTTTATGAATGAAATAATGCCATTGTATGCACGCAATAGTTACAGTTGAATTGTCCTTATATTTTATTTTCACTTTCGAGTTATAAAGAGAGCTTTTTTAGGCAATAAAAAAATATGGATAAATTTCACACGGAGGTTTGATTATGAATCATTATTCTAAACAACAAGCTCTGAACAATCAGCCGCGTTCCTTCGTGATTGGTACGGTTGAATGTGTTGATTCACAGTGGATTTTCTTTGAAGATGAAAGTGACGAAGCTTCCATGCTCCATGAAGTAATGGATGATACCTTAGAACTTCTTATTGATACACGCTGGGAAAAAGCCATTATGGTTGATGACCGTCAAATAAAGCTTCACGATGGAACGTATTTATTGCGAAATGGGGATAAGCTAAGACTGACTAAAAAGCTACCTTATGCATACGAACAGCTTCTTCAATCACTACCGAAAGAGACCTTTTTATCATTCACTCAGCACTTAAATTCATTAAAATTCTCTCTTTATGATTGTATTTACTGTCACAACACATTATGTTTTTTACCGACAGACGGTGATACAAAAGGTGCTAATTTTATCATTTATGACAATGAGGAAAAAATTTGTGCCGTTCAGCATTTATTCGAACGAGGCACACATCACCTAGATCGATTTGAATATACCGTTAATGATGGAGAACGTTCAATGAATCTTTTTTTAGATTAAAGCAAAAGAAAAAAGCTATCTTATCCAAGATAGCTTTTTTCTTATCCTAGTACGACATATCCGTAATAGAATACTAAGATAAGCGCAATTACAAGTACTCCCCAAGCAACGCCTGTACGCTTTCTTTTTTCAGTACGAACAAGTACCATTTCCATTCCCACAAGCACTAACACTCCGGCAATTCCTTTAATGAGCGCTGCGCCTTGAAAATGGTACCAAGCCGCTAACATATGCAGACCTGATACTAATACTAATAAGTATAGGAGTCTCGCCACCATATGTAGGATTTTTTGACCTTTAGCTTTACCTGCTCGATGTAAAATCAACGAAACCACAAACGAGATAATTAATAATGTCCAAAGCGTTACATGAATATGTAGTGGAGCCATTCATCTCACGTCCTTTCTGAAAATATCATATCATGAAAACCTTTCCTTCACCAATAATATAAGGAAGGAAAAGGATTTTTAGCGGCTGCGTCCATAAGTAGCATACCGAATGAGTTTTTCAAGGGGTCCATCTGAAAATAGGCTCATCCATATCCGGCTTCCCAGCAGTTGAATAAAAATGATAATCCCCGCAATAGCCAAGCCTTCTACAATTGAAATATGTCCGTAGTATCCTAACCCATATGAGTAAAAAAGAAATGTGCATACAATGGACTGGACAATATAATTAGTTAAAATCATTCTCCCCAAAAGGGCAAATGGCTGCATGACTTTTTGAATAGATACACTTCGCATAGCTAATGTGACCAACGTTACAATAAAAATTGCTCCTGCCGTTCCTCCGATTGTATCGTGAATATACGATGTCGCTACATTGTGATCTAAAACATACGGCAATACAGATGATGCTGCATACACGATGAATGAAATAAGACAAAGCCACTTTGTCTCCACTATATATTCTTCTATTTCTTCGAACCACTCGCTTTTTGCCATAAAACCGCCTAATAAAAACAGTGGAAATAGCGATAAAAACAGAAAAGGAACCGTATTTAAATTATACGCGTAGTACCAATCAAGCAAGCGCTGATGAAAGATTGACACAAGACTTCCGTGTCCATATGCTTGAAGCGCCTGGTCAATAATAGGCTGGTGAATTCCCGCTGCTGTCTCTCCTTCGTTAACAAAAGCCGCTGCTGTTAAAATAACAATCATAATCACAGCATAAATGCTAAATATTCCGATTCCCCACGCTAATAACACTTCTTTCTTTGCTTCTTGAAAAAATAGCATCATCAAAGCGAAGAAGCTGTACATCACAATCATATCACCGTGCCAAATAAATAAAGCATGAATAGCACCAACAAGAAGCAAAGCCGTGATTCTTCGTACATAAAAAGGAGTAAAGCTTACTTGCCTTTCGTATGTACGCTGGAACATTTTCATAAAACCAAATCCAAACAAAATAGCGAGCAGCGCGTAGCCTGTCTGCCCTACAACTACATCAACCAATCCATTAGCAACATAATTCATTCTTGAACCGTCCAACAAATTATGGTCGTAATAGGAAGCAGGTGAATAAAAATTCGGCATGTTCATGAGCAAAATACCAATAAGCGCGATTCCTTTTAATACATCTGCTGCCTCAATGCGCTGTTCTTTATCAGCTGCGTTCATTTTGAAACGTTTCATTCTTTCACACCTTACATTATTTCATTATTGCTTTCACATTATATCGAACGCAAAAGTTTTTCTTCAATGTTTACTATTTCCATTCCTCTCTTTAATGTTTTGCTTACTCTCGGCATATAGATAAGAAAAAAGCATTAATCACCTTTTTGTCTAGGCTTCATATGCTGTTACTAGACTAAATTAAAAGGGTGTTTGCCTATGCCTGCCATTGTTGGTGTTGTTAATCTTAACAGTGTTGGTTCAGCCAGCGTCTTTCATATTGGAGATGTTTATACAATAGCCCCTATTTCCACTGCTAAAACATTTGCTGGCGCAGGTTCGTTTAATACAGGTGACGGATTATATGTTGTGAATCAGCAGAGCTCAACCAATACGTCAGACAATGACGTAAATGATCAAAATGTCGCTGGAAATCTATAATAGAAATGAAGCTCATACAGGAGGATGCTTATGAACTTTTATGTGAATCAAAGTATCTGTATTCAAAGTATGAAAATCAGTGCTGTAAGTAACTCTTCGGTACTTCAAATTGGAAGTGTCGGTGTTATTAAACCAAACTCAAATCTCTTTAATACAGGAGGGTTTACAGGCGCTGCACCTACTGAAACAAAAAAAGGCATTCTTGGATCTGTTTCCCCTTCTACCTTTATTCCCGGAACCGGCGCGGGCACTGCCCCAGCTCCTTTCTCACAGTCGTTAACTCCCCCAGTTCGAGACAACGACTGACATGTTACAACCTTCATCGCCATATGTATATATATAACTATTTTCTTTATCAGAAGATAAGGGAATCAAGGTGATTGAAGGTGGATAACATGGACTATATTCAGCAGGTACATCAGTATGTTCAGCAAATGTCTTCGTATATTCAGCAGCAAGAAGGACGCATTGCTCAGCTTGAAAAAAACGTACAAGAACTTCAGAAAAAAATAAAAGAGTTAGGTGAACAGCCACCTATTAAAATTGATAAAATTGAATATAAATTTGAACAGTTAAAAATTGATTCATTAGATGGAACATTAAATATTGGATTAAACCCTCTTACGCCTGATAATTTAGAAGATATCATTATCAATGAGAAACCAGAAGTAACGTTTTCGCAAGGAGCTCAGCCACAAGGGCAGCCGCCTCAAGGTGAGCAGCCGGGACAACCCGGAGGTCCTGGACCACAAAATCCTAGCTTAAAACCATTGGACCGCCAGCTAGAAAAACAGTGGGTCTCTGATATCCACGAAACGATTTTAGCTGAGCTTAATCAATATGGATTTTCTATAGTTCAACATGTGCTTGATGAGCGCTCGATGATGATTGATGAATCGTACTACGAGTTTATTTTAGAAGATATTAAAAAGCAGCTGCAGCAGCGGATTACTTTTTATATACAGCAAGTTCAGCCGGAAGAAATGGAACGAAATTTTGAACAAATTAAACCTCAAATTATCGGTAAACTTTATGAAGATATGAAAAAAGGAATTGATGCATTTTTAACGTATTTACCTGAATCTTTAAAGAAAGGTGGACCCCCTTCATGAACTTTAACGTTGTAAACCGCGAATTGCTTGTTGGAGACGTTAGTATTACAGGCGTATCTTCTTCTTCTCTTTTTTTAATTGGTGATGCCAATTACATCTCTCTATCCTCAACATTTGATACGCCGGCTGAATCATTGATTATCGGACCTTATGTGCCACTATCGTTATCATAAAGGAGCTTACCTATGCTTTCACGCACATCTTCTGTTAATTATATAGAAATTAATTCCTTGTCGGCGAGCTCCTTTTGCCAAATTGGAGATTCAACAGAAATTCATCTACTTAATAAAGCTTTAGCTGATCGGAGACAGTATCCGTTTTTCTACGGTCGAGAAGGAAACTTTGATGATTACGCTATCTTTAATGAGCCTATTCCTCATGGCGATTACGAACCTATTCCCGTTCAAACATGGAATGAAATACCTTTGATCCGCGTTAACAGAATTGATATAAAAGGGTGCTCATTCTCATCAGTTATTCATATTGGATCAACGTGCAATGTTTATGCAGAAGCCCGCATTAAGCATATTCGAGAACTGATCAACGATGAACTTTCAAAGGAAGCTGAAACAGGAACATCAAGTAGTGCTTCTTCACAAGCTAGCAGCAGTGAGTGAACCTTTTAAAAAGCTGCTCATATACTAAATTAATATCATGAAAAAAGGGTGTGAATCTCATGCCAGCAATAATTGGACCCGTTAGTATCATGAGCGTCGGAGGCGGTGTCGTAACGTTTGGAGATACGTTTTATGTTTCTCCAAAAAGTGCCGCTAAAACAGCGTCAGGCTCTGGTTCTTTAAATACAGGTAACTTTGTTAATACTAATAACGGCATTTCAGGAACAAATACGTTAGATCCAGATTTATTCGATCAAAATATAGCAGCAAATGCTTAAAAAAACCCCTTATCTTTGCTATTAAAGCAGATAAGGGGTTTTTTATTCACTTGGATTTTCGGCTGTTTGATTTCTTAGTTTTAGGTAATTTAGAAGAAGGCTGTTTACGAATCCATTTAATAAAAGAGCTAATTTTAGAATCAGCTTGTAATAAAGAAATCGTATTAAGACGAATGGCTAATTCATCATTTGTGTATAACGCATGAATTTGTTTATGACACGGAATACATAAGTTTGCTGTTGGTTCAAATGCTCCGCCCATTTCCTTTGGCGTTAAATGATGTACGGTCGTCAAGACATCCTGCCTTCCGCATAATTCGCATGTTCCTATCCGCCTGTCTTTTTTCTTCATATAGATTTCCTTCCCTATAAAGTTTCTACTCTTACACTAGTTCCTTTGCCAGAAGGCTCGGACGGCTCAACAATCAAACGTTTTGGCAGACGAGCGCGAAGTTCTTGCACGTGACTGATGACTCCAATTGATAAATTATTGGACTGAAGTTTTTCAAGCGCTGTTACCACGGTATCAAGAAGCTCTCCATCAAGCGTTCCAAATCCTTCATCTAAAAAGAAAAACTGCAGCGGATACTCTCCTCTTAGCTGAATTTGTGCAGATAATGAAAGGGCCAAAGCCAGGGAAGTTAAAAACGTCTCTCCACCAGATAAAGTTGAAACCGGACGTTTTACTCCTCCATTTGCATCATCTCTCATAATAAAGCCGCCTTGGGAATCAACTTCAATCGCATAGCGCTGACGTGTTAATATACCCAGACGCTCTGAAGCATCTCGGCTAACGGACATCAGCTGTTCTTCAGCAATATATTCCACGAAAGCATTTCCTTTAAATACTGTTTGAAGCTTTTGATACTGTTCAAATAACGCTTGTTTTTCTTCACGGTCCTGTTCAAGCACTAAAAATCGCTCATGCCGTTCTTTGACGCTTTTTAACGTTTGCTCAGCTGCTCCCTTGAGCTGAACCGCTTCTTTCACAGCCGCTTTTATATCATGAAGCAGCTGCTGAGTTTCTTCAAATTGGTGCTCTTCTATGGACCGGTGATTCAGCTGAATATTTAACTGTTCAATTGATGACTTCATCTGTTTTATATTGTCCCAATAAGCCTGAACAGTTTCATCCAACAATTTCATCTCATCATGTGATAACAAAGCTTGCTGAACTTCTTTTCCTTCGCTGAATAAAGAATTCCCTACCGCTTCTTCCCATTTTTCAGCTGCTTTTTTATACTGCATATAAGCTGTTTCTAGAGATTCGCTCGCTGCTTTTTCATCCATTTGCAGCGTTTGATACGCTTTTTGAACAGTCTGCCAATGTTGATATGCCTGCTGTTCATTCGTCTCTAACTCCGCAAGTAAAAGAAGTGTTTTTTGCAACGCCTGTTCAATATCTTCTTGATCTGTAAGCGTACGCAAGCGTTCAATTTGCGAGTGAACAAGAGATTGTTTATGAGACAGCATTGCTTTTAATTCTGTAAATTCTTTTTCGCCCGCATATTTCTCTTCTTTTAGACGTTCGATTTTCTTTTGCTGATTTTCAAAAAATACGCTGCTTTTTTCAATTCGAGCCTTTATTGTCTGCTCTTCTTTTTCTCTTTCAGTCAGCCTTTCATTAATTTTTTCCATCTCTTTAAATACAAAGGAAGGATAGTCTTGTTGAAAAGCTTCTTTTCCTGCTTGTAGCACCTGTTTTTGCTGATTTACTTTTCCTTCTAATTCAGCTTGTTCTTTTTGATAATGAGCAAGCTCTAATTCAATCTTTTCAAGACTTTGCTGGACCTTTTGTATCTGCCCGAGAATTGCTTGCTGTTTTTCACTTACCTGCAAATAATCCTGCTCAAGAGATTTGATTTCAACTTCTATTTTCTTAGCATAATGCCCAAAGGCATCTGTATCCATTTCTCCTAAAGCAGGAACTTCGCCAGCTTCGTTCATAAACTCAGCTAACTCAGGTATTTTTTCAACAAGAGGTTTAGCTAGCTGTTCAAGCTGCATTTTGAGCGACGAATAGCTAAATCGCTGTTCACGCAATTGATTAACTTGATCTTCGAACTGATCCGCTGATTCAGTTGTGATGTCATCTTCTTGTTGGTGTAATACGGGGTTAGGGTGATTCTCAGAGCCACAAACTGGACAAGGCTCACCTTGGGTCAGCTGCTCAGCTAATTGATGAGCCAGGCGGCGTGACCATTCTTTTTCTTTGCGTCTTTTTAGATCGCTCATTAAACGATCTGCTTGTTGAAAAAGCTGCTGAAACTCTTTTTCACGCTCACATACGGTGTGATACAAGCCTTGAATATCTGCAAATAACCCTTTACTTTGTTCTATTGTTTGCTGATATCTCTCTTGGTGTGTTTGTTTTTGTGTGTGCAAATGCTTAAGCTGTTCGGCTTTTTCTTTATACGTTTTTTGACCTTCATCTAGATTTTTTTTATCGTTATTCCATACTTGATAACGATAAAATGCTTGCTGAACAGCCTGCCGATAATCAGGTTGAATTTCCACTTTTGTTAATGCTTCTTTTAACTCTTTTTGAAGAGTCAAGCCTTGCTGATACCGCTTATCTGCTTCCATTAATTCATCATTTTTCGCTTGAAGTGCCTGCTGCTTTTGCTGAAGAGAAACTTCCGCTTCTTTTATTTCTTGCTGTCCTTCTTTAATTTGTTTTTGAAGATCAGAAGCTTGTTGAAGCTGTTCTTTTTGAACAACTAATTTGGGCTGCTGTTCATTTTTTTGTAAGCGAGCCTGCTCATATAAATTATTTGATCGCTTATATTCCTCACTTTTTTGAACAATTTGTGCTTTTAATTTTTCTACTTTATCTTCGTAAAGCTTCTGCTGCTTTTCAGCTTGTTCAAATGTTTCTAAATAGGGAAAAAGACGTTCTGCCTGCTGAGCTTTCGTCACCACATCTTGCTTTTGTCTAATCTCCTCTTCCTGCTTAGAAGCATGTACTAGTTTTTCTTCTATCAGTGCTTTTTCCTGCTGCGCTTTCCAAAGAGACGCCTGCTGATCGTATCTTTCCTGCAAATCAGACGCTTCTTTTTCTCGTTTTTCCAAAAGTATAATGCTATCACTTACAAGCTGCTCCGCTTCCGTTACTTTCTCTGTTGAAGCCTCACCTAATCCCGTTTGTTCTGCCGTGATTTTATCTAGGTCTGTCTTTAGCTGCTGAACTTGATAGCGTATTTTCTTACTAAGCTGATCTCCGTACTGCTCGAGATTAAAAAGACGCTGAAGCATTTGACGACGCTCCGTTCCTTTTAACGATAAAAACTCCGCAAATTTTCCTTGCGGTAATACAACAGCTCTTGTAAAATCATCAATTGTTAAACCAAGAAGCTCCTGTACCTGCTGGTTTACATCATTTGTTTTATCTGCTAATACGTACGTTTCATCTTCGATTTCAATCAATCGACTTGAAGCTGATTTTACACGAAGCTCATCAGTCCGTTTAAAGCTTCGTTCAACAGTATAGCGTTTTTTATGACTAGCGTTTTCCAGCTCGAACGTAAACGATACTTTCAGTTCATTTTCCCCGTGATTTAAAATTCCTTGTGTATTATTGGCTGCACGCTCTACTTTTCCATATAAAGCTAGTGTAATGGCATCCAAAATGGAGGATTTCCCGCTTCCTGTAGGACCAAATATTCCAAACACACCGCCTGAACACAGCGCTTCAAAATCGACAGTTTGTTTTTCTCTAAAACTGTGAAGCCCCGAAACGGTCAAGTTAATAGGTTTCATTTTTCATCCTCCTTTTCCGATACTTCTTCATCGTTAATCAAGGTTAAAAACAGTTTGACTAATTCAGTATCAGGTGCCCCTCCGCCGGTTTGCCTGCTGTAGAACTTTGTAAACAGTTCTTCGATCGGCACTTCGCGCTGTGAACTTGTTTCAAGCGCTAGTTCTTCTGCTTTGAATACCGGACGGATATGAATAAAGCCTGGATGAAGCTTGCGAAGGCGATGGATTTCTTCTAGTGAAAGTGCATCTTCTACGTGAACTTCTAAATCAACCCATGCCTGCGTATCTTTTTGCTCATCAAGCCACGTATATACTTCTGACAATCCGTTTTTCGCTTTCCAACGTGTCAAAGGCTTTCCGCTGGATAATGGAATTTCAGTCATCTCGATCTCTTTTCCTGGCTTAGCATCTAAAATGGTAACGGACTTTGCATAGCCTGACTCTGAAAAACTATAGGCAAGAGGTGAACCGGAATATCTTGCAAAGGTGCTGGCGCGATTGATCATTTGCGGGCGATGCAAATGTCCTAATGCTACATATTGAGCATTAGCAGGTAAACTAGTTGCCGCCACCGTATAAGCTCCTCCTACTTCAATTGGACGTTCTGAGTCCGTTGAACTTCCGCCTGCTACGTAAATATGACTCATGGCAATATTAACGCTATCTGTGGTGAACTGCTCACTCATTTTGTCGAAAATACCTTTTACTCTGGCATCATATGAGTTTCGAAGAGCCAGCTCATCATTTTCTTCTGCTAACAGTTCCTTTAACCTTGATTCAGATGGGTAAGGAAGAGCCGCAACCTTTAACATTTCATCTGATGTAGGAATGTAAATGCTCTCTACATCGGTAGTAGGCAAACCAAGAAGCGTAATATTTTGATGAACAGCTAATGGAGAAGCCGCCGACAGCCGATCTGGGTTATCATGATTACCTGCAATAACAATAATCGGACGTTTTCCATTGTTGCTCAACCTAGACATACTTTCGTAAAAAAGCTGCTCTGCCGCTGCTGGAGGGTTAACCGTATCAAAGGCATCTCCCGCCATAAGAATAGCATCTATCTTTTCTTCTTCCACAATGTCTGCCAGTTCATCTAAAAACTGTGCTTGCTCAGCCAGGCGGCTTCGACCTTCTAACGTTCGCCCCAAATGCCAATCCGCTGTATGTAATAAACGCATGTCACTCTCTCCTTATTGGTGAAAAAGAAGAAGACTATCGCCTTCTTCTTTTTTTATATTTCAACAGCATATCCACCATCTAAAAAGTACAGATAGCGATGCTGCACAGGTTGTTTTACAATCCGCTCAATGGCCTTTGCGTAAAGCTCTAACTGAATGCGGTATCTGTCAATTAGAAATGGTTTTGCTCGTTCAAAATCCCCTTGAAAACGATCTGAAATGTTATCGGTTTTAAAATCAAGTAAAACGAGGCCTTCTTCCGTTTCATACAAACAATCAATAATACCTTGCACTAAAATTGTTTCGTCTTCCTGCTCCCAATGATCATAGATTTCTTTAGCGGAGACACCTAAACTAAAAGGCATCTCTCTATAAACCGTGCGAGCCGTTCGAATACCTTGTGCAATGTCACTGTCTAAAAAGTCTGCTACATCATTTGCATCAACAGCATCCGCTTGTTCTTGCGTCAATAATTCTTTGGTAACCATTGATTGAATAAAGTCTTGAACCATTTCAAGGGTATAAGCTTTATTTAATGGAAGCTGCTGCATAACGGCATGTGTAGCTGTTCCTCTTTCAGCTCCTGTCAGAGATTTCTCTTGAAGAAACAGCGGACGATTTTCAAGAGGTGCTTTAGATCCCCGAACGAGATCGTCGCTTCCACCTGCGTCCGTCAGCTGCTGCTGCCTTTTTAGTTCAGAAACAGATTGCTTCGAACGATGAACGGAAGCTACACGATAATCATAAGACCAATTTAAGCGTCTATACACTTCGTCTTTATAATCGCTCGATTCTGAAACTAGCTCATGCTTTTGAAGAGCGTTTAAAAGCTCTTCATGATGCTGCTGCTCTTCAAGAGGCTGTTCGGCTAAATCACCTGCTAATAACGTTGAAAGTTTCCATCTTGAAGCATGCTGATGAATCATCTCAGCCGGCTGGACCTCTCCTTCAACCATATGACTAACATTTTGGTGACGAATTAAAGAAGGTCCAATCCAGTCTAAATAACATTTTGCATCTCTTCTCACGTGAGCTGGAAGCGTCCAATCTTCATGTGCCATAACGGAGCTCCATTGTCTGAGCTTTTCTGTTGCATCTTTTACTGTTCCAACTAAAATAAGTTTTTCTTTCGCACGCGTCAAAGCTACGTATAATACCCGCATTTCCTCTGCCATGCTTTCTTTTTTCATTTTTTTCTTCATGGTCTGCTGAAGAAGAGTAGGGTACGTAATACGCAGTTTTGGATCAATATATTTAGATCCAAAACCTAGTTCTTTATCGAGTAAATATGCTTTATTCAAGTCCATTAAGTTAAACTGACGAGCAAGACCAGCTACAAAAACAACAGGAAACTCAAGACCTTTACTGCTGTGGATCGTCATCAAACGCACCACATCTTCTTGTTCTCCCAGTGCTCGAGCAGCTCCTAAATCGTTCCCTCGGTCCTGCATGCGTTCAATAAAGCGTAAAAATCGAAACAGACCTCTAAATGAAGTTGCCTCGTACTGGCGAGCGCGATCGTAAAGAGCACGTAAATTGGCTTGACGCTGTTTCCCGCCAGGAAGTCCGCCAACAAATTCAAAGAAACCCGTATCGCGGTAAATTTGCCATACCAGTTCTGACAAAGAGCTTTGTCTAGCTTGTGTTCTCCATGCTTTTAACTGCTCATAGAAATACTTTACTTTATCGCGAAGTTCTTCATCATCTGAAACCGCTAAGTACGTTTTTAACGCATCGTAATACGTTCCTTTCTTTTGCTCTGCTCTCAGTGTAGCTAACTCTTCATCTGAAAGCCCTACTACCGGTGAGCGAAGAACAGAAGCTAACGGAATGTCTTGATGTGGGTTATCTACTACTTTTAATAAAGACATCATAATCATCACTTCAGTAGCATCAAAATAACCTGTTGATAAATCGGCATAAATGGGCACGCCTTCTTGCTTAAATTCATCCATAATCTGCGCAGCCCAAGGCATGGAACGAAGCAAAATAACAAAGTCACGATACGTCACATTTCTCATGATATCGAGCTTGCGATCATATATTTGAAAGCGGTTTTGAACGAGTTCTTTAATTTTACGCGCCATTGCTCTTGCCTCTAACTGAGCCGTTTCAAGCTCTGCTTCTGAAAAAGCCACGAGAGAAGAATCCGATTCTTCTTCCCCTCCTTCTTCTGCATTTTCTTTTGCAATGAGCAGAAGCTCCGTTTCCATTCCTTCCACTTTTGGATACGATGCTCCTAATTTTAAAGAAGCATCATCGTCATATGCAATTTCTCCTACTTCTTCATCCATCAGCTGATTAAAAATGAAGTTTGTAGCATCAAGCACTTGAGAACGACTACGGAAGTTTTTATTCAAATCGATACGTTTTCCGAACTGGCGACCATCTTGTGTAAAGCGCTTGTACTTTGTTAAAAACAAAAATGGCTCCGCTAAACGAAAGCGGTAAATGGATTGTTTTACATCTCCAACCATAAATAAATTCCCTTGTTCTTCACTATCTCTCGTCACTAATTTAATCAGTGTTTCTTGAACCATATTTGTATCTTGATATTCGTCAACAAGCACCTCTTCAAACTGAGTACGATATTTTTGGGCAATGGACGAAGGCTTAAGCACTCCATCTTCTTTTACACTCAAGATTTGCAGGCAATAATGTTCTAAATCAGAAAAGTCCACTAACCCTTTCTCTTTTTTCATATTTTCATATCGTTCACCGAAGCGCTGAACTAAAAAGATTAGCGTTTCAATAACGGGTTTCATTTTCTCAAAATCAGCCATGTAGCCGTGCAAAGGCCTAGAAAACAAATCAGCATGAAGTTTTTCAAGACTTGTTTTAGCTTTTTTGCGAAGCTCTCCGAAATCATCTAAAAGCTGCGAGTCGTATGCTTCTCCTTTACATGGCTTTAAACGAGTAAAATTCAAATTCTGCATTTCCTCATGCAAATCAGCAAAAGAATGCTTAGAAGCGCTGATCAGCCGATGAATTTGAGCCAGGTCTTCCTCTGCATTAACGGCGCGAGGAGCAGGCCCTCCTGGCAGCTTTGTTAACTCTAAGCCCTGTTTTAAAATCGACTCAATGCCCATCAGCTGCGTTGTTACTTCTTGTAAAAGAAAAGATAGAAACGGAAGTGAATCAATAGAAGATTCTTCTGTCACATCATATTGACTCACGATCATTTCAAGCCAGCCGTTTGGGTCAGGGTTAGATCTTGCAAAGTCATACAGCTTTCTTACCATAAGCTGAATATCTAAGTCATTTCTGTCACTTGTATAACGATCAATTAAATCAAAGAATCGCTCGTTCTGTTCAATACTGTACTGTTCTTCAAACAATTCTTCTAATACTTCTTCACGCAGAAGATCCGCTTCCGTATCATCTGCAATCCGAAAACCAGGGTCTACATCGATCAAATAATAATACGTTCGAATGACTTCTAAACAAAAAGAATGGAGCGTAGAAATCGACGCACGGTTTAATAAATTAAGCTGTCTGCGCAAGTGCAAAGAAGATGGATTCTTTTTTAACTCTTTTTCCAATGCTTCTCCAATTCGATTTCTCATTTCGGCTGCAGAAGCATTTGTGAACGTAGCAACGAGTAATCTATCAACATCGATTGGCTCATCACCCATCGTAATCTTTTTAATAATACGTTCAACTAAAACCGCTGTTTTTCCTGAGCCAGCCGCCGCGGCTACTAATATATCTTGACCGGATGAAACAATGGCGTTCCACTGATCATCCGTCCACTGGGAGTCGGCCGGTTTTACGTGTATATCTTCACTCATCTCGTTTGGCCTCCTCTCGAATTTTATCTAAAATAACACTTTGACTCTCTGTACTAAGCTGACGATATTCGTTGTTTTCCATTGATTCATCGAACTGACAAATTGAGCGGTATTCACAAAACGCACATGGTGTTTTATCTTTTAGTTTATAAGGCGAAATATCAATTTTCCCATTTGTAATCTCTGTACCTGCCTCCACAAATTTACCTCGCACATACTGACGGAGATGTGTAAAATCTTCTTCGCTCGCAACCGAAGAATTGGAATAAAAGCCCCCTGTCTTTTTAATGCCAGCTGATATAACCTGTGAGTGTCCTGATTCTAACGTTTCGTCCATTAACCTTACTGCTTCCTCGTCTCCTAAAAGCAGTCCTTTCATTTTAAACTTCTTAAAGATTTCAGCTTCAATTTGATCAGGCTGTAATGCTTTAGTACTGTTGATCATTGGATTATGAACGTGGAAATAAAGAACGCCAGCAGGCAATGCTCCTCTATTATCATGAAGAAGCTGTTCAGCATACGTCACAACTATGTCTAAGTAAGCTAAAATTTGAAGAGATAAACCGTAGTACACTTCCACTAGGTTTAATGCTTTATCGCTTGATTTATAGTCGACAATACGCAGTAAAAGTCCTTTTGAGCTTTCCGCTTTATCTACCCTGTCAATTCGTCCAACGAGTTCCATCGTATGGCCATTTGGCAGTGTGAACTGCATAGAAGGCAGCTCTGCACTAGGTCCAAATCCAAGCTCCAATCCAACAGGAACAAAGCCGCTCATCTTAGCGTGCTCACTTAACACAAGCGACGCACGTTCAATAATTTGCTGCAGCTTATGTGTTAAATAGTGGTGGCGATTCGAGCTCAATAAAATCTCATTTTGCAAGCGCGGAGCAAGTTCATGCACTGCAGCCGTAGAAAGCTGCTGACAGTCTTTTCTCGTTAAGTTCTTCCATTCTTTTTGACCGCCGCGAAGTTCGTCTGAAATCATTTTCAACGCCGCGTGAAATAACTCGCCTATGTCAGGAGCCGCCAATTTGAAAACTTTTCGTTCTTTAAGCTTGAGCCCGTGAGAAGCAAAATGCGCATATGGACAGGCTTCAAATTTTTCCATTCTTGATACGCTTGCTTGAATATGCTTTCCATACAGACGCTGACTCGTTTTCTTTGTTAACCGTTTTGCTTCATTTTTATAAAATAAGCTGCTTAGTACTTTCCCACTGTATGAGTTCCAATCTGGATTTTCCACATAAAAATTATACACATCCCACCAAGTGGAACTCATCGGATAATGGCGTTTCCATCCTTGCAGCTGGCTGGCTAAATGCGCGATGCTCGTTAAAGGATTTGTGATATAATCAACTTGCTTTTCTTCTTCTAAATCTGTAGGTTCCGTCATTAACAGCTTTTCCTGCAGGAGCGGAAATAGCTCTTTTACTCGATTAATAACGAGTGAAGGCAGCAGGGTCTTCCCTTCCTCATTGGCAAGAGGATACGAAACATAAAGTTTTTCCGAAGAGCTGGAAAGTGCTAAATAAATGAGAAATTGTTCGTCAAACAGCTTTTGTTTTCCGGTTGGCGCAAGTAATAAACCTGATTCAAGCAGCTGCTCTCTCTCCTTCTCAGATAACAGGCCATCGCTTTTTGGTTTAGCTGGAATCACACCGTCATTTACACCTAACACAAAGCTTGCTTTGATATCGGATAAACGCGAACGCTCAAAACTTGCCACAACCACTTGATCCAGTGCAGGCGGAACAAGTGCAAACTGCATGCTGTCAAGCCCTGTCTCAAATAGATCTGCGAACAAAGAAATCGATACTTTCTCTTCTCCCATCATTTCAACAAACTGATCAAATAAGTGAAGAATTGCTTTCCATACCTGCTCGTGCTCTCTGGCTTCCTGAAGCTTTCCTTCTTCTTCACATCGATTGCGCAGCGCTTCTATCTTTTGTGGAATATCTAAATTCGTTAAAAAACGATAGAGCGCTTCTGCTTTTTCTTTTCCTATTTTCCCTTGTTTTAATTTTTGCTGAAGCGAATAAATAGGAGGAACAATCATATTTTTTAATTCATTTATTTTTTGCTCAAAAGCAAGCTCTTCGTCCGTTTTCCCAAGGTTCATGTCTTCAAGTGAACGATATTTTCTGTAGGTAAATGGTTCCTTGCTCGTCCACTTAGATCCTTGAATACCGTAAGCAAGTACATAGTTTTCTAATTCATCCATCTCTTCGCGAAGCTGGTGCACATCAGATGACAAAGGAAATAAAAGATCTGTTTTCACTGCTCGAAAGATGGTTTCATATCGCCATGACCCGCTTACCACTTCTAAGACTGAGCGAATAAATTCAACGAGTGGATGGTGAAACATCGCTCGCTTTTGGTCAATAAAGTACGGAATTTCATAATCTTGAAAAATGGTTTGAAGCAAGTCATGGTAGTCTTCTGCATTTCTAACAATCAAGGCAATATCACGATAGCGATAGCCGCGATCGCGCACAAGTGAAAGCACTTCTCTTGCAATCCCTTCAACTTCTGCTCTTCGGCTAACAGCCGGCAGAAGCTGAATGTTCTCGGGCTCTGACTGAAATTCCGGCGTTGGCCGTTCATCATAATATCGTTCTAAATAGGCAAGCTCTGGACTGTTTTGATGTCTTTTTTGTTCGTTAAATACGATTGGCTCTTGAATCTCTATCCCGTTTTCAGCCGCAAGGCCCATTAGTTCTTGGTACGTTTCGCTCGTTAATCGAAACAAGTGCAAGTCATTTGGAATAAAATCTTGATATGAATAATCAGAAGTCACCGCTATTTTTACTTCTCTACAAACTTTCATCAGCTCTACTAATACGGTTAATTCTTGAGGAGTATAGTGATGAAATCCATCCACATAAATTGTTGCTTGAGTAAGGTAGGCAGAAGACGCTACTTTTTCACTCAGCAGCTTCAAATAATCTTCCCCATCTACATATTTCGTCATCAGCTGTTTTTCTAATTCTCCGTAAATGAGATGTAAATCATGTAATTTATCAGCAAGAACTTTCTCATCTTCTGCTTGAAGCTTTTTCTTCATCTCTTCGAGAGACGGGGCATCTACTGTGTACTGTTTAAATTCTTTAACCATTTTTTCTAGTTCTTCAATAAACCCTGCTTGTTCTGAAGAATTCGCAAACAGTCGAAGCTCTTCTTTTTGATGTTCGATAATTTTTTTAAGCATCATATGAATACCTGTTTGATCCACATGATAGCGGCTAATACCTCCCACTTCTTGCAGGATACGCCATGCAAGACGTGTAAAACTATAAACTTGAGCACGCATCATGCCTTCTAACCCAGGTGTTTGAACAAGCGCATACTCCGACTGAAATGTCATCTGTTCAGGTACAATATAAATAAGTGGATGCCCAAGCGGAGCATTTAACAGCTCTTGGCGCATGCTATTTAAAAGATATTCCGTTTTCCCGCTTCCTGAACGTCCTAATAAAAACTGTAGCCCCACGTTTTCACCCCTTCATTTTTTTCTCTATGTTTTCATTTGTTTAAGTACAAAATGGATAAACGCCACGTAAACACGTGACGCAGTCGTCAAAATTTTATAGTGATCATCATCTAAATCTCTCTATCTCTCTCCTTATTATTTTACTGAACTTGCAGACAAAATTCCACTTTGCCGATATGTGAAATGCTGGATGCAACAAAAAAACTTTTCAGTAGTCAAAAGACCGCTGAAAAGTTTTAGAAAAGCGAATTATTTTCTACTTTTACATCATGATTCCACCATCTACATGAAGTGTTGTACCGTTAATATAGTTGGACTCATCAGATGCTAAATACAGATAAGCATAACCAATGTCAGAAGGCTGACCTAATCTTTGTAAAGGAATAGTGGATTTCATTTGATCAATGATTTTGTCTGGCATCGCCTTCACCATATCTGTCTCAATAAACCCGGGAGCTACAGCGTTTACATTAATCCCTTTTCGTCCAAGCTCTTTAGCCCATGTTTTTGTCATTCCTACTACGCCTGCCTTTGTCGCCGCATAGTTTGTTTGACCAACATTTCCATATACGCCAGATACCGAAGATGTGCTAATAATTTTCCCTTTACCTTGAGCAATCATATGCGGTACCACTGCTTGTGTACAGTGAAAAACGCCTGTAAGGTTTACGTTGATTACTGCTTGAAAATTTTCAACTGATAATTTGGTTAGCATTCCATCTCTGGTGATACCTGCATTGTTAATTAAAATATCTATTTTAGAGTAGTGTTTCACTACTTCTTCTACCATTGCATCTACACTGTCTCGATCCGCTACGTTCACTTGAAAAAATGCTACATCTCCGCCTTCTTCTTTTAGCTGAGCTGCTCGTTCTTCTCCAGTTTTTGCATCGTAGTCAACCATAGCGACCTTTGCACCCTCTTGTGCGAATATTCGAGAAGCTTCGAACCCTAATCCATTTGCTGCACCCGTAATAATTGCCACTTTATCTTTTAATCTCATGTCACCCGCGCTATAAGATGCTTACTAACAACGATTAATCAGCAAGTCGCTTGAATCTTAGTAGCGCATTCCCCTCCTCAAAACGACGCCAAGCACGTCTTAATGATCATTCGGTGCTTTTCTAGTAATGATCCCTCTACTTACATCTTAGTAGCCAAGCTCAAAAATCATTCATATAATTTTTAAGAAAACGTTTTGAAATACATGAGGTGATAATACATGTTGAGAAAAAACATGTATATTTCTAGAAAACAAAGGGTTCATTACTTAGGTGCAACTAGGAATAGACGTCTAATTTATTCCCAGTTTTTTCTTTTACTTTAGCATATTTCTCACAATTGATAAACAAAAAACTTGTTCATTACTGGACAGATACTCTGTATATGCATTGTTCTGCCAACCGAATAAACAGACAAATAACTTCTTTAAGAAAAATTTTAAGATCCTTTCAAAAATGCTGTTGTATCCCTATAAGAAAAGGCTTTTCTATAGTTTACAATACCCCTTTTGGCTGTATGTATAACAAAAGACTGCCTATTAAAAAGCAGTCTTTCATCACTATTTGTTATATATAAACAAACTATTTGTCATACTGTTTCACTTTAGATTTTTCATTTAATCTTCGTTCAATTTGTTTTCCAACAAGCCATAGAACAAAAATGATGACTAAAACAAGTACTGCTTTTAGAGGCTGTTTCACAAATGAAACAAAATCGGCCCCAATAAAGCTCATCATAAATATCATCACCATTTTACCGGCTAATACAGCAAGCATAAACTGAGCCATACTAACACGTGATAGTCCTGCTACTACATTAATTGCCGAAGACGGGGTAAAAGGGAAACAAAGCATAATAAACAGCGGTCCGAACCCGTGTCTTTCTACCCAAATCATAATCTTTCGAATTTGCGCATGCCGGCTGATGAAATGTAAAAACCTCGCCTGTCCATATTTTCTAAAAATCAAAAAGACAAGCAGTGATCCAACGCAGCTGCCAACCCATGAAATTAAAAAACCTAACCATAAGCCAAAAGCAGCAGCATTGGCCATTACAAACGCAAAAAGCGGCAAGATGGGGATGAACGCTTCTAAAATAGGCAACAGCAGCCCTGGAATGATTCCAAATGATTGATATTGTTTTAATAACTCGAGGACGCCGTCTAATGTCAAATAATGCTTTAATGTTTCAAAATCCATCGAATGTTCTCCTTATTTAAACAACTGTGCTACTTTTCACTTATTGTACTACTTTCCTTTACCAAACAAAAGTTTTACAGCGTTTTACCTTTCCTGTTCTTTTACGTTTGCCATACAGCCTTTATTTGCACACACATTTTTGGTTGAACAGCCATGCACTTTTTACTGAGACTGTTTTAAATAACGTTTAAACCAGCTTGTTAGATATTTTAGTCTTGCCGTTCGTAAATTAGGCTTACCGCTTCTAGAAAGTTCATGATTAGACTGGGGAAAACGAATAAATTCTACTTCCTTGTCTTTTCTTTTCAGTGCCACATAAAGCTGTTCAGCTTGTTCAATTGGACATCTATAATCCTGTTCGCTATGCAAGATTAACAGCGGTGTTTTAACGTTCTCCGCTAAACGAAGCGGCGAGTGGTTCCAAAGTTTTTCCGGATTTTCATAAATATCAGCTTTTAATTCCCATTCGGTAAAATAATAGCCAATATCACTAACGCCGTAAAAACTTGTCCAATTTGAAATAGACCGTTGCGTTACCGCTGCTTTAAATCGATTTGTACTTCCTACAATCCAGTTTGTCATAAACCCTCCGTAGCTTCCTCCTGTTACGCCAAGCTTATCTTCATTAATATAAGAGTAGCGCTTAACTGCTTCGTCGGTCACTGCCATCAAATCCGTATAATCCATGCCTCCGTAATCCCCTCGAACCGCATCTGTAAATGCTTGACCATATCCTCTGCCGCCTCTTGGATTAGAAAAGAGGATATTGAACCCTTTTGATGCAAGTACTTGGAATTCAAACATAAATGTATGACCATACATAAGATGCGGACCTCCGTGAATTTCTAAAATGGTTGGAGATACATCATTGGTAGCAGCCGCTTTTACGACCCAACTGTGGATATGTATACCGTCCGTAGAAGTCGCGTAAAAAGATTCTGCTTCCGTTAACTGCACATGCTTTAAAAATGAATCATTAACGTTTGTCAGCTTCACTAATTCCTCTGTTTTTAAATTTAGAGAATAAAGATCTCCGGGATGTGTAAATGTACTGATTGCCACGATAGCTTCCTCACAATTTGGAAGAACAGATATCCCATATACGTGAGCATTATCCATAAATACAGGGTCTAACTTTCCATTCACATTTCCTTTATATATGCCTACAGACCCCTTTTCACTTACGACAAAATAAAATTCTTCATTACGGCCCCACATAATTCCCGCTGCGGTTCTTCCAAAGTGAAAATCTCCTGCTACCATATCTCCTACTTCTAAGTCTATGCCAGCAGTGATACAAGCTGTTTTTTGGTTAGAGATCTGATAAATGTATATGTCATTCATTGAAGCTGATCCATATGTACGTTCATTTCCAATGTATGCTATGTATGACCCATCCGGTGACCACGAAACTTGATGAAAATATCCTGTTTCTCCTGTAATAGATGTTACTTTTTTAGTATCGCGATGCAAAATAAACACGTCCATAGTTAATGATAAATCCGGATTCTCTCCTCGGCTGCTGCAAAATACAATTGAGTTTGTATCAGGGGACCAGCACCCAACAGAGTGATGATAAGGTCCATCCGTTAAAAACGTCACTTCTTTGTTTTTAAGTTTAACGACAGCAACTTGAGCATATTCACCTTTTAAATAACCGCTGGCATCGGATTTGTACAATAGACGCTCCACTTCGTAAGGCTGAGGATATTCATAATTTTGTTCAACTCTTACAGCTTTTTCTCCTACTTTTGTAGAAAACATAATTTCGTCACTATAAGGAGACCACACCGGATTACTAACGCCTTTTTCAAGATCTGTGAGTGCTTCTGCTTCTCCTCCTGCCACTGCTAATAGGTATAGCTGAACAGCTTGACTGCGATCGGATAAAAAAGCAATCCACTTGCCGTCCGGGGACCAGGCGGGAGAATGATTATTTCCTTTGTAGTACGTTAATTGCTTAGTTTCTTTCGTTTCAATATCTAGCATAAACAGCTGCGTTTCATACGCGTTCTCTATTTTCTTCGTTTCTCGAACCGTATAAACTACACTTTTTCCATCTGGAGAAATCTGAGGATTATAAACAGACTTCAATTCATACAAATCCTCTATCGTTACCGTACGCTTTTTTAAATGATTCAATTTCTTCGCCCCCAAGCACTCATTTTTAAACCAAATAGTCAATCGATAAAAACGAAAGTAGCGTTTCCCTCTTACTTTATCATTTCTAAAAATAAAAATCTAAAAATTTAGAAAATTAGTTGTTTTTTCTTCTTTTAATCTATATAATAATAAAAAGGGTGCAGAGGTGATGAGGTATGAACAATGAAAAATCGTACACGGAAATGATGAAGTCCCTCGCTCGCAAGAAAAAAATAATTGATACTGTGAGTATGTTGGATGTTTATATCGAAATGGTAATTGATGAATCGCTTTTTAAGCGTCAAAAAGAACTGTTAGAAACAAACATTAACACGGCATTAGATCAACGTGATGAAATTGCTTTCTATGAGCTATCAGCACAGTACCAATCCCTGCTTCAAACATCTACTTAATATTTTAAGAACTTAATTCATGTTAATGATTTATATGTACGTTTAACAGGCAGATCCTTTCTTCTCAGGAAGAACAGCTGTCTGTTAAATCGTGTTTACTACATAAAAAAAGATTCTTACACCTGTAAGAATCTTTTTTAGTAGAATCTTTCCTATGAGTGGACGTAACCGACCATTCCACTCATAGGTTTTTTTGTTATTTATGCGTCTGAAACTGCTCTTCTTCTGTGGAACCTTTTAAAGCTGTTGTAGAAGAAGTCCCACCAGAAACTACTTGTGCCACTTCATCAAAATAGCCCGTTCCTACTTCACGCTGATGTCTTGTAGCTGTATATCCATTTACTTCACTAGCAAACTCTCTTTCTTGTAACTCTGAATAAGCTGCCATTCCTCTTGTTTTATATCCTCGTGCCAGCTCAAACATGCTGTGGTTTAAAGCGTGGAAGCCAGCAAGCGTAACAAATTGGAACTTGTAGCCCATTGTTGCAATTTCTCTTTGGAATTTTTCAATCGTTTTCTTATCTAACTTTTTCTTCCAGTTGAAAGATGGTGAACAGTTATAAGCAAGCATTTTACCTGGGAATTTTTCATGAATAGCATCTGCAAATTTTTGTGCTTGTTCCAAGTTTGGTTCAGACGTCTCACACCATACTAGATCCGCATATGGCGCATATGCTAAGCCACGAGCAATAGCTTGATCGATTCCGGCTCTCGTGCGATAAAAACCTTCAGCAGTGCGTTCACCTGTAATAAACTGGCGATCTACAGGATCAACATCACTTGTAATTAAATCAGCGGCATCAGCATCGGTACGAGCAATCAGAAGTGTTGGAACACCCATTACATCAGCAGCTAAACGAGCAGCAATCAAATTTTTCACAGCGGTTTGAGTTGGAAGCAATACCTTGCCGCCGAGATGACCACACTTTTTCTCAGAGGATAATTGATCTTCAAAGTGTACGGCAGATGCTCCCGACTCAATCATTCCTTTCATGAGTTCAAATACGTTTAACTGTCCTCCAAACCCTGCTTCTGCATCTGCTACAATTGGAGCAAAGTAATCGATATCCCCTTCTCCTTCTAAATGCTGAATTTGATCGGCACGCTGCAGCGCTTGATTGATTCGTTTCACAACATGCGGCACGCTGTTTGCCGGGTATAAACTTTGATCAGGATACATGTTTCCTGAAAGATTTGCATCTGCAGCTACTTGCCATCCGCTTAAGTAAATTGCTTTTAACCCTGCTTTTACCTGTTGTACTGCTTGATTCCCTGTTAAAGCTCCTAAGGCATGAACGTATGGCTCTGTTTTTAATAAGTTCCAGAACTTTTCGGCTCCTCTTCTAGCAAGCGTATGTTCAATATCAATGGACCCTCTTAGCCCAATGACTTTTTCTGCAGAATATGGACGTTCAATTCCTTTCCAACGCTCATCGCTTTTCCAGTTCTCTTCAAGGTTTTTTACACGAATGTCTTTCATTCTTTATACCCCCTAATAAATTTAAAATTCTATATTCATAAAAATATAAAACGCAGCAGTTAGAATATGTCTGTTTCATGATGAAGTAAATTAGCAGCTTGCCATAATATGAGCAAGAACGTAGATGAAATAAGTAAGTAGTTGAAGGACATGTAGTAAGACTTAGCTGAGGTGAATATACGCTGAGAATTTAGACTGCTATCTTTTCAATCACAAATAACTATTCCTCCCTATTGTTATAAAACAGTTTTTATTTTACATACGTTATTATATAACAGTACTTTCGAAAATGAAACCTCCTTTTAGAATTTTTTTCCTACTCGCAAGGAGGCTTTTCTATTAATACCTACGTATAAAAGGCTTCATATATCCTTTACTTTTTCTTATATCACTTATTCATTTCTTTCATACTTCTCGACAAATGAAATTCTTTCCAGTATTGTTGGGTGACCATATCGGAAAATCTTCACTAAATACGGCGGATTTACCTGAGATAGTCCTGATTTCGTTAAGTCCTGAAACGTTTTAATAGCAGCTTGCTTATCTCCTGTTAGGTCCATAGCGTACGTGTCAGATTGAAGTTCATGATGACGCGACTGCATATTTGTTAACGGACTCACAGCAAATGTAAGAATAGAAAAAATAAGTAAAATAAGCGGTAAAGAATTTAAATCACTAAGAGAAGTAATTTTTAATGCTTTCCCCCATCTCTTAATCACAAAGCTGGCTAAATGTTTCGTTAGCCATAAGCCTACGATCGATAAAACTAATGCTGAAGCAATCCCCACATAAATATGTTTCTTTACATAATGACCCATTTCATGCGCCATGATAAACAAAATTTCACGTTCCGTTAATTTATTAAGAGTGGTATCCCATAACACAATTCTTGAATTAGAACCTATTCCCGTCACATATGCATTAAGGGAGTTCGTTTTTTCAGACATGTTTACTTCATATACATGCTTAGCAGGTATATGAGCTTCGTCTGCTAAATGTAAAATTTTCGTCTCCAGCTCTTTATTCTTTAATGGATAAAAATCGTTATATAACGGATCGATAACCACCGGTTGAATAAACGTCAAAAATAGCGTAAATGGAATAGATACTAGCCACGCATACAGCCACCATCTTTTTGAAAACTTACGAATGAATGCATATAACACAGCAATCACTAAAAACATGGTGGCATAGTTTACCCAAAAATCTGTAAAAAGATCTTTCATCCATCCTTGGAAAGGTTGCGTCGTAATATGATAAGCCTTTGAAAGCTTATAGCTAATCCAGTCCATAGGGAAAGAATAGATCAGCAGCAGAACAGATAACCAAAATACATAAATAGCAGTTTGGAGAAGACTGAAACGGCTGACGTCTTTAGACCACTTATTAACTTTCTTAGACACACCTAACACTAAAATTAAGATAAACCCTAGCCACTCATATGGAATTCGGATAAAAAAGAGCGCATCTCTAATTTTTGAATATTTTTCGGTCAACATAAGTTCTCGTGCATTCATAAACGTAGCTGGGTCTACGCTGGTGCCTTTTAATGATTGTGGAATAGAGGTATCGCTTATATAGAATAAATACACCCAAATACACGCTCCATACACAAGAAAAACTCCGATGGACCACCAAAAAATTTTTTTCACGCATTCCCCTCCTTTTGTACAAACAGTATGCCGTTATTACTATTGTAGGTTTTTTTTCGAAATTTAGAACAAGCGTTTATAGATATGCTATAAGAAATGCAATTTGGGGCGAGGAAATCATAGAAAAACGGAAAATAGAGTTTAGACAAAAGAATAAACTCTGTTTACAAACAAAAAAAGCAGTTTGCATATGCAAACTGCTTTTAAGATGACCCGTACGGGATTCGAACCCGTGTTACCGCCGTGAAAGGGCGGTGTCTTAACCGCTTGACCAACGGGCCAGTATGGCTCCACAGGTAGGACTCGAACCTACGACCGATCGGTTAACAGCCGATAGCTCTACCACTGAGCTACTGTGGAATATGGTGGGCCTAAGTGGACTCGAACCACCGACCTCACGCTTATCAGGCGTGCGCTCTAACCAGCTGAGCTATAGGCCCTTCATTTGGAGCGGGTGATGAGAATCGAACTCACGACATCAGCTTGGAAGGCTGAGGTTTTACCACTAAACTACACCCGCGTTACTTAAGATGGGGCGACTGATGGGAATCGAACCCACGAATGCCGGAACCACAATCCGGTGCGTTAACCACTTCGCCACAATCGCCGTCTTAAAATGGTGGCTCGGGACGGAATCGAACCGCCGACACAAGGATTTTCAGTCCTTTGCTCTACCAACTGAGCTACCGAGCCAAACAAAATGGCGGTCCCGACGGGAATCGAACCCGCGATCTCCTGCGTGACAGGCAGGCATGTTAACCGCTACACCACGGGACCACTTTGGTTGCGGGGACAGGATTTGAACCTGCGACCTTCGGGTTATGAGCCCGACGAGCTACCGAACTGCTCCACCCCGCGATGATATGAATATGATATAAATAAATGGCGGAGGAAGAGGGATTCGAACCCCCGCGGGCTTTAACACCCCTGTCGGTTTTCAAGACCGATCCCTTCAGCCGGACTTGGGTATTCCTCCGTATATTTATAACAAACGTAACTTATATGGTAGCGGCGGAGGGAGTCGAACCCACGACCTCACGGGTATGAACCGTACGCTCTAGCCAGCTGAGCTACACCGCCATATTATTTGTTACAATTATTCAGTTTAATTGGTGGAGCCTAGCGGGATCGAACCGCTGACCTCCTGCGTGCAAGGCAGGCGCTCTCCCAGCTGAGCTAAGGCCCCATAAATGGTCGGGAAGACAGGATTCGAACCTGCGACCCCTTGGTCCCAAACCAAGTGCTCTACCAAGCTGAGCTACTTCCCGTTTATGGCGCGCCCGAGAGGAGTCGAACCCCTAACCTTTTGATCCGTAGTCAAACGCTCTATCCAATTGAGCTACGGGCGCTTTATATGGAGCGGAAGACGAGGTTCGAACTCGCGACCCCCACCTTGGCAAGGTGGTGTTCTACCACTGAACTACTTCCGCTTATTAAAATGAGCCATGAAGGACTCGAACCTTCGACCCTCTGATTAAAAGTCAGATGCTCTACCAACTGAGCTAATGGCTCTCTATGGCTGGGCTAGCTGGATTCGAACCAACGCATGACGGAATCAAAATCCGTTGCCTTACCGCTTGGCGATAGCCCAATAAAAATGGTGGAGGGGGGCAGATTCGAACTGCCGAACCCGAAGGAGCGGATTTACAGTCCGCCGCGTTTAGCCACTTCGCTACCCCTCCGATATAAATGGTGCCGGCAAGAGGACTTGAACCCCCAACCTACTGATTACAAGTCAGTTGCTCTACCAGTTGAGCTACACCGGCACGGTGGTGGAGGATGACGGGATCGAACCGCCGACCCCCTGCTTGTAAGGCAGGTGCTCTCCCAGCTGAGCTAATCCTCCGTGTATCATACACAATATTCATTGTATAAAAGATTTTTATAAATGAGCCAAATAAAAAACCCCTAGACTCTTTTATAAGAGCATAAAAAGGGGTCTTATTCATTGCCTGGCAACGTCCTACTCTCACAGGGACAAAGTCCCAACTACCATTGGCGCTAAAGAGCTTAACTTCCGTGTTCGGTATGGGAACGGGTGTGACCTCTTCGCTATCGCCACCAGACAAGAGATTGCTCTCTCAAAACTAGATAACAGTTCGCTGAGTAAAGCTTACGCTTTTAAAAGTTTGGTTAAGTCCTCGATCGATTAGTATCAGTCAGCTACACATGTCGCCACGCTTCCACCTCTGACCTATCAACCTGATCATCTTTCAGGGATCTTACTAGCTTGCGCTATGGGAAATCTCATCTTGAGGGGGGCTTCATGCTTAGATGCTTTCAGCACTTATCCCGTCCACACATAGCTACCCAGCGATGCCTTTGGCAAGACAACTGGTACACCAGCGGTGTGTCCATCCCGGTCCTCTCGTACTAAGGACAGCTCCTCTCAAATTTCCTACGCCCACGACGGATAGGGACCGAACTGTCTCACGACGTTCTGAACCCAGCTCGCGTACCGCTTTAATGGGCGAACAGCCCAACCCTTGGGACCGACTACAGCCCCAGGATGCGATGAGCCGACATCGAGGTGCCAAACCTCCCCGTCGATGTGGACTCTTGGGGGAGATAAGCCTGTTATCCCCGGGGTAGCTTTTATCCGTTGAGCGATGGCCCTTCCATGCGGAACCACCGGATCACTAAGCCCGACTTTCGTCCCTGCTCGACTTGTAGGTCTCGCAGTCAAGCTCCCTTGTGCCTTTACACTCTACGAATGATTTCCAACCATTCTGAGGGAACCTTTGGGCGCCTCCGTTACATTTTAGGAGGCGACCGCCCCAGTCAAACTGCCCACCTGACACTGTCTCCCGGCCCGATCAGGGCCGCGGGTTAGAATTTCAATACAGCCAGGGTAGTATCCCACCGACGCCTCCACCGAAGCTAGCGCTCCGGCTTCTCAGGCTCCTACCTATCCTGTACAAGCTGTACCAAAATTCAATATCAGGCTACAGTAAAGCTCCACGGGGTCTTTCCGTCCTGTCGCGGGTAACCTGCATCTTCACAGGTACTATAATTTCACCGAGTCTCTCGTTGAGACAGTGCCCAGATCGTTACGCCTTTCGTGCGGGTCGGAACTTACCCGACAAGGAATTTCGCTACCTTAGGACCGTTATAGTTACGGCCGCCGTTTACTGGGGCTTCGATTCAGAGCTTCTCCCAAAGGATAACCCCTCCTCTTAACCTTCCAGCACCGGGCAGGCGTCAGCCCCTATACTTCGCCTTGCGGCTTCGCAGAGACCTGTGTTTTTGCTAAACAGTCGCCTGGGCCTATTCACTGCGGCTCTCTCGGGCTATACACCCTACCAGAGCACCCCTTCTCCCGAAGTTACGGGGTCATTTTGCCGAGTTCCTTAACGAGAGTTCTCTCGATCACCTTAGGATTCTCTCCTCGCCTACCTGTGTCGGTTTGCGGTACGGGCACCTCCCGCCTCGCTAGAGGCTTTTCTTGGCAGTGTGGAATCAGGAACTTCGGTACTATAATTCCCTCGTCATCACAGCTCAGCCTTTATGATGAGCGGATTTGCCTACTCATCAGCCTAACTGCTTGAACGCGCATATCCAGCAGCGCGCTTACCCTATCCTACTGCGTCCCCCCATTACTCAAACGGCGGGGAGGTGGTACAGGAATATCAACCTGTTGGCCATCGCCTACGCTTTTCAGCCTCGGCTTAGGTCCCGACTAACCCTGAGCGGACGAGCCTTCCTCAGGAAACCTTAGGCATTCGGTGGACAAGATTCTCACTTGTCTTTCGCTACTC